>DATGGK010000150.1:0-58921 GCA_035308565.1 Planctomycetota bacterium
CACCGGCTATTTTCAACACAAGGATATTTTCGTGCAGGACGCTTTCGCCGGCGCCGACCCCGGGCACCAAGTGCCGCTGCGCACGATCACCGAATCGGCGCTGCACGCGCTCTTCGCGCGGACGATGTTCGTGCGGCCTGAAGGCCACGACTTTTCGAAGCACGTGCCGGAGATCACGATTCTTCACGCGCCGAGTTTTCACGCCGCGCCGCATTTGGATCACACGCGCACGGACACTTTTATCGTGCTGCATCTCACGCGCAAAATCGTGCTCATCGGCGGCACGGGCTATGCCGGCGAGATCAAGAAATCGATTTTCTCGCTGATGAATTTCCTGACGCCGCTCAAAGGCGTGCTGCCGATGCACTGTTCGGCGAACATCGGCGACGGCGGCGACGTGGCCGTTTTTTTCGGCTTAAGCGGCACCGGCAAAACGACGCTCTCCGCCAACCCCGAACGCAAACTCATCGGTGACGACGAGCACGGCTGGAGCGAGCGGGGCGTGTACAATTTCGAAGGCGGATGCTACGCGAAAGTGATCCGGCTCAACCCGCAGCACGAGCCGGAAATTTTTGCGCGCACGCAGGCCTTCGGCACGATTCTGGAAAACGTCGTCGTCGATCCGCTCACGCGCGCATTGAAACTCGACGACGCCTCGATCACCGAGAACACGCGCGCGGCGTATCCGCTGGATTTGATTTCGTATGCGGCGCGGCCGTCGATGGGCGGGCACGCGCGGAACATTTTTTTTCTGGCCTGCGACGCGTGCGGAATTCTCCCTCCGATCGCGCGGCTCACTCCGGCGCAGGCGATGTACCATTTCATTTCTGGCTATTCGGCGAAAGTCGCCGGCACCGAAGCGGGCATGGGCAAGGATCCGGAACTGACCTTCAGCACGTGTTTCGGCGCGCCGTTCATGATTCACCCGCCGGGTGTTTATGCGCAATTGCTCGGCAAAAAAATCGAGCTGCACAAAGCCGCCTGTTGGCTGGTGAACACCGGCTGGAGCGGCGGGCCGTACGGCGTCGGCCACCGCTTGAGCATCGCGCACACGCGCGCGGCGTTGAGGGCAGCGCTCAGCGGCGCGCTCGATCATATTGAGACCATTCGCGAGCCGATCTTTGGTCTGAAAATTCCGCGCATCTGTCCCGGCGTGCCGGATCAAGTGCTGATTCCACGCAATACGTGGGCGGACGCTGCCGCGTATGATCGCAAGGCGCATGAGTTGGCGGGGCGATTTGCTGCGAATTTCAAAGAAATTGGACAAGGCGCGGCGAAGGAAATCGAAGACGCGGGACCGAAGGTATGAGTGAGGAGTGGAGAGTGGGGAGTACGGAGTGGGGGAGTGGAGTCACGATGCGTCCTATATTCAAATTTACTATTACGACACTTGCAGCAGCTATTTGTTTTTCTCGACTACTCCATTCATTTGAGTGGAAGTCGGCCACACCGGAAAGCGAAGGTCTGTCGAACAAAGCGCTCGACGCATTGCGCGATGAACTGGCCGCGCGCAAGACGCGCGCGTTTCTGGTGATTCGCAACGACGCGATCGTTTACGAATGGTACGCGAAAGGCAACGACGCGAACACCAAGCAGGGCACGGCGTCGCTGGCGAAAGCGCTCGTCGGCGGCATGTCGCTGGCGGTGGCGATCAACGACGGCTTGATCAAGCTGGACGATCCCGCCGCGAAGTTCATTCCTGAATGGAAAGGCGACGCGCGGAAATCGAAGATCACGATTCGACAACTGGGTTCGCACACGTCGGGGCTGTCGGATTCAGCGACGAAAGGCGTCCGAAATGAAGAGCAGCCTGGTTGGATGGGCGATTTCTGGAAGCGTCTTCCGCCGCCGAACGATCCGTTTTCAATTGCGCGCGACAAAGCGCCGGTATTATTCGAGCCGGGTTCGGCGATTCAGTACAGCAACCCAGGGATTGGGATTTTGAATTATTGCGTGACGGCGGCGATCAAAGATTCGGCGCAGCGGGACATCCGCTCGCTGCTGGACGCGCGCGTGATGAGGCCGATTGGCGCGAACGCAAACGACTGGACGGTGGGCTATGGAAAAACGTTTGAGGTGAACGGCCTGCCTATCGTGGGCGCGTGGGGTGGGGCGAGTTACACGCCGCGCATTGCGGCGCGGATTGGGCGGCTGGTTTTGCGCGAAGGCGACTGGGACGGCGAGCGCGTGCTGAGCCGCGAAGCGATCCAGCAAGTCTCGCAGGACGCGGGGTTGCCGGGCAACTGCGGCATGGGTTGGTGGACGAATAATGCGCGCCGTTACGCGTGGATGCCGCGCGACGCGGTGTGGGGCGCGGGCGCAGGCGATCAAGTGCTGCTGGTCGTGCCGAGCTTGAATCTGATCATGGTCCGCAACGGCGAAACGATGGTGAGCGCGGAGGAATTGAAGAAGCTCAATCCGAAAGATGTCTTCGAAGAATACCACGACCCGCGCGCGACGATTTTGTTTAAGCCGCTGATTGAAGCAGTTGGGCGCGTGGACGCGCCGCGACCTCAGGGGAGCGGGAACGGTGCCGCGCGCGCAGCTTTGACGCCGCCTTATCCGCCGAGCGCGTTCAAAATCGAGTGGGCGCCGAAAGAGAGCATCGTCCGCAAGGGGCACGACAGCGACAATTGGCCACTGACGTGGGCGGATGACGACCAGCAATACACGGCATACGGCGACGGCTACGGCTTTGAGCCGTTCGTGTCCGTGAAATTGGGAATGGGCATCGCGCGTGTCGAGGGCAGCGCCGAAAATTTCACGGGCGTCAACATTCGTGCCGCAAGCGCCGAAAACACTACCTCCGGCAAGAACGGCCGGAAAGCCAGCGGGATGCTGATGTGCGACGGCGTTTTGTATATGTGGGCGCGCAACGCGGGTAACTCGCAGTTGGCGTGGTCAAGCGATCACGGCGCGACATGGGAATGGGCGGAATGGAAATTCAAAACCAGTTTCGGCTGTCCGACGTATTTAAATTTTGGCAAGAATTACAGCGGCGCGCGCGACGAGTACGTCTACGTTTATTCGCCCGACGCCGACAGCGCCTACCAACCCGCGGATCGCCTCGTGCTGGCCCGCGTTCCCAAATCAAAAATCCGCCAGGAGACTGCGTACGAATTTTTGAAAGCACTCGACGCCACTGGAGCGCCCGTTTGGACATCGTCAATTGCCGATCGCGGCGCAGTGTTCATACATGCGGGCCGCTGTTTTCGGTCAGGCGTCACGTACAACGCGGCGTTGAAACGCTATTTTTTGGTTCAGATTCTTCCCGGAACGGAAGGCAAAAGAGCGGACACGCGTTTTGAAGGCGGCTTTGGGGTGTATGACGCGCGCGAACCGTGGGGGCCGTGGACGACCGTTTATTTTACCGAAAAATGGGACGTGGGTCCGGGGGAGAGCGCGAGTTTTCCGGCGAAGTGGATCAGCGCCGACGGCAAGAGTATGTACCTGGTTTTTTCGGGTGATGATAATTTTGCGGTGCGGAAGGCGACGCTGAGCACTCAGTCTCCTCTGCCGCGTTAGCGGCGAAAGCGCCAACGGTGTATACCTCCAAAACCGATTGAGGACCTCCCCATGTTCCGCCGACTCGTGCTGGCGCTTTTTTGTTGCGTAACTTCGTTAGCCGCCGCCGACGTCCCGCCCAAAGGCGTGCCCGTCCCGCCTGAGATCAAAGCCGAGCTTGAGAAAGGCGCCGCATCGTTGGGCAAAGAAATCGACGCGCTCAAATCCGATCTGAAAGACAAACCCAAACTCCTCGAATTGCTCCCCGACATTGAAATCTTTCACAACGCGGTGCGCTTCGCGCTGGAAGACGACCTCTTTTACGAAAACGCCAAGACCAAAAAAGTGGGCGATTTCGACATCGCGAAGAAACTGCTGGCGCTGGGCGAAGAACGCGCGAAACAATTGCGCGCCGGGCAAACACCGTGGACTTTGCAAACCGGAGCGGTCGTGCGCGGCTATCGTTCCGAACTCGACGGCACCTCGATCCCGTACGGATTGATCGTTCCCGCGAAATACGAGCCGCGACCGCAAGGGAGCGGGCATCGCCTTGATTTCTGGTTCATGGGCCGCAACGAAAAGAACAGCGAACTGGCGTTCATCAACGGCCGCTTGAACGGCAAAGCCGAATTCCCCACGGAGAATGGGTTCGAACTGCATCCGTACGGCCGCTATTGCAACGCGTACAAATTCGCCGGCGAAATGGACGCGCTTGAATCGATGAACCACGTCTGCGCGCACTATTCGATCGATTCGCACAAAATCTCCGTGCGCGGATTTTCAATGGGCGGCGCGGCCACGTGGCATCTCGGCGCGCATTTGGCCGGGCAATGGGCCGCGGTCAATCCCGGCGCCGGTTTTACCGATGTTCGCACGTATCAGCACCTCGACGGAAAGCTCAACACGATTCCGTGGTACGAGCAGAAACTCTGGCACCTTTACGACGCCGTCGATTACGCGATCAACCTGACCAACACCACGTTGGTCGCTTACAGCGGCGAAATCGACTCGCAGAAAGCCGCGGCGGATTTGATGGAAAAAACGCTCGCCGCGGAACACATCAAGATGACGCACATCATCGGGCCCAAAACCGGCCACGCCTACGAACCCAACGCGAAGAAGGAAGTCGCGAAGCTCGTCAGCGCCGCCGCCGACAAAGGGCTCGATCCGCTGCCGCGCGAGATTCATTTCACGACGTGGACGCTCAAGTACAACACGATGCACTGGATCACGATTGAGGCGCTCGAAAAACATTGGGAACGCGCGCGCATCGACGCGACGCTTGGCGCAAATTCGATTACGCTGAAGACAAGCAACGTAGCTGCATTGGTGCTGACGCCCGATATTTCAAACTCCGACGCGCCCGTGAAAATCTCCATCGACGGAATGGAGCTGAGCGGCGCCCCGCCCAATCAAAAAAAATCATGGCACATCGCGCTTTTCAAGAAAGACGGAAAATGGGAGCAGGATGGAATGCCGGCTACCAGCCGGCTGGAAGCCGGCGCTCCGTTGCGCAAGCGCCACGATTTGCAAGGCCCCATCGACGACGCCTTCATGGAATCCTTCATGATGGTTCGTCCAACGGGCAAGCCGCTCAGCGAAAAAATCGGCAAGTGGACTCAATCGGAAATGAACGATGCGCTCACGCAATGGCGTAAACAAATGCGAGGCGAAGCGCGCGTGAAATACGACGCGGACGTGAGCGAGGCCGACATCGCCGCGCACAATTTGATTCTGTGGGGCGATCCACAGAGCAACAAAATCCTCGCCAAAATCGCCGACAAATTGCCGATCAAATGGTCCGCGCAAAATGTCACGGTCGGCGCGAAGAATTTTCCCGCGAACGAGTGCGTCCCACTGCTGATCTATCCCAATCCGCTCAACCCGAAAAAATACGTGGTGCTCAACAGCGGATTCACTTTCGCGCGATTCGGCGCCGCGAGCAATTCGCAGCAAACGCCCAAGCTCCCCGATTGGGCGATCGTCAGCATGGACGTGCCGGCCGCCGAGCGCCTCACGCAAGGCGTGAAGGATGCGGGCTTTTTGGGCGAGCAGTGGGAATTGAAGAGCGAGTTGAACCGGTGAACCAATTCTAAGACGCAATGCAAGTAGCGCGAAAATGGACATTCCCGGTTTTAGGCGGTTGCTGCAAACTCAATGGCTGGCAGGACATTTTGACCGCTTTGTTTCATTAAGAACAGACACGACGCGCTCTTCCTATTGCCGAAATAATGTTTTTCAAGTTCGACATGGTAGCGCTGTTCTTATACAATCTTATTCAAATCTTCATTATTCACCAGGTTGGTCTAGCGTGCGCGGCGAATGGCACGGAATTTCCTCGTAAGGCGGCACTTCAAAGTCATCGTTTTCAAGGGAGGACGGATAGTGCAAAAGTTTCGTTGTGTTGAGATTCTGGTTGGAATCCTTTTCCTTGGCATAGCCGAGGCTTTTGCGGTCGAAGTTCCGACAGCCGAATGGGAGCGCATGAAGCAGCGCATGGCGGAGATGGAGGCGCGCGGCGCAGGCACGCCGCCGTCCAGCACGCTGGTGGACACGGCGCTGGAGAGCAAGTACGGCCCGAATGCCGCCGCCACCACGAAGGTCGGCAAGTTGACCGTCGGCGGTTTGATTCAGGTCTGGTATTATAATGTACAACACGACTCACGCGGTTTTTTCGACGATCCCAACGTCAACCACATTTCCGATTCGAACGCTGTGCTGGCCTCCAGCGGCTTTCGCGTGCGCCGCTCTGAAATCAAGCTGACGATGGACCTCAATGAAAACATCCGCTCGGTGCTGATGATCGATCCCGCGCGCGAGTGCATTGCGTTTCCCGGATTTCCGAGCAATCAAGCCGATCTTTTCGGCACCAAGAAAGCCAATCAGGTCGCGCCGGGGTTCAAAACCAACGGCGTGGACAGCACTGCGTTCATCACCGGCGGGGAAAGCGGGACAACGTTTTCGGGCGGCCCGCGTTTGCTGCAAGATGCGTTCATCAACTGGCACGATTGCCTTCCGCATCACGATGTACAAATCGGACAGTTTCTTGTGCAATTGGGCGAGGAAGGCCTTCGCCTGAACGGCGAACTTGATTTCGTCGAACGCTCGATGCTGGGATCTTTCTCCAACACGCGCGACATGGGCGCCATGGTACACGGTTCCTGGTGGGAAGAAGAGGGCATGCACGGCAACGGCCGGTTCCAGTATTCTCTGGCCGTTTTCAACGGCGCCGGCACGTATTTCGAACCGGGCAACCAGCAGAATCGGCCTGAGAGCAATTACTCGAAGGATATTAACGGGCGCCTGCTGGTGCGGCCGCTGTGGGACGATTGCTGGGGCAAAATGGAACTCGGCGCGTCGGTCGTCGCCGGCGCGCACGGCAAAGGCAATAACGATCTGCCGATCACCGCGCCGACCAACGATCTGAATCGGCCGCAGGCTTGGGCATCGCATTACAACGCGTGGGGCAGTTACAAATTTGGAAGCGTGGCAAGCGGCCTGTGGCTGCGCACGGAATGGACTTGGATCAAAGATCGCGAACAGCCGGGCAGCGTAATCGACGTTCAAGGCAACAGCACGGGCACGAACAAATACGCGCAGCAGTATGGCGTTCCATTCAGCCGGCAGGGCATTTACGGCGCGCTGGGCTACAAGTTTTCTGAAAGCAAGATTTGTGAACTGCCGTGCTGGCTGAAGCCGGTCGAAGTTCTTGGGCGCTTCGAGGAATTTCAGAACATCGAAACAGCCGATTTGATCGAACCGTGGAAGACCGATGCGTTTTACACGCGCGTGTGGACCGCGGGCGTGAATTACTACATCATGGGCCACAACGCGAAGGTTCAAGCCAACTACAATTTCGTCGAACTGCCCGGCGACAAATCGAGCGCGAACCGCGTGTTTCACGACACGAAGAACAACAGCTTTGTGCTGAATTTTCAGGTGGCGTTCTAAGCGTTTGGAGCGGTGACACTCTTGTCGCCGTGAAGCATTCAAGGGCGACAAGAGTGTCGCCCCTCCTTTTATTTCAGCGTCGATAGGAATTCGACCAGGTTCGCAATCTCCGCTTTGCTCAGCACCTCGCCCATCGGCGGCATTGCGGAAAGCGCCTGCTTTTTGCGCAGCTTGATCTGGTCGCTGGCGAGTTCGATGGCCTTGCCGTCGGCTTGTTTGAGGCTGACTTTCTTGCCGTCATCGGCTTTGACGATGCCCATGTACACTTGGCCGTCATTGGTCCGAATCATCTCCGTTTCAAATCCTTTGACGATTACTTTGCTGGGCAGCAGCATCGATTCGAGCAAGTACTTGCGGTCCTTTTCCGGCGCCGACGAGACTTTCGTCAAATCGGGTCCGATGTCGGCGCCCTTACCGTCAATTTTGTGGCAGCTTGAGCATTTTACTTTTTCGCTTTCGAAAAAGAACTTCTTCCCCGCCGCCGCGTTGCCGCCGGTCAATGCGCCTTTGAAATTCTCCATCAGCGCCGCTTCGTTCGGCGCGCTCTGCGCGGCGGTGTCGGCCCACTTTTCCCAGCCGGCGATGGGGTTTTGTTTCATCAGATCTTCGATCATGTAGAAGCTCGCTTGCGACTCGACTTCCTTGCGCACTTTTTTGACGAGCTCTTTTGAAATCGGATCGTAATTGTTGCCGAAAGATTGCCGCACATAGGTGAGCACCGCGGCGACTTCGTCGTCTTTCAAAAGATTCTCGAAGCCCGTCATTGGCGGAGTGCCCTTCGTCGGGTCGTAATGTTTTCCGCCGACGTTGACCGGTCCCCACAGGCCTTTCAACACAAATTTGATGAGCCGCTCGTCGTTTCCGGTGAGCCATTCCTTGTCGGTGAGCGGAGGATATTGCGGCGCGAGGCCGAGGCCGTTGGCTTGGTGGCAGGTGATGCAATGAGCGTCGCGCATGAAAATCGCGCGGCCCTGGTCGTAGACTTTCTGCTCGGCTTTGGTGAGCTTTTTCGTCGGACCAAATTTTTTCTCTTCGCCGACGGGCGCGTTTTTCTTTTTCACGACCAGCGCCGCCAAATCGGGATCGGCGGGCATGGGCTGTTCTTTGCTCAGCATTAACAATTGCCGGATCGTTTCGTGGTACACGTAATCGAGGTAGTAATCCGTCGGCTGTTTCAAAATCGTGTAGGCGATGTCGTACGCGGCCGGCACGTCTTTGCCGTTGAAGAAACTTGCGGCGCGCACGGCTTCGAGGCGCACGCGCGGATGCTCATCGCCGGCCTGCTCCTTCAAGAGCGCGAGCGCATCGGGCACGCGGTCTCGCCAGTAGCAGAGCACGTGCGTCGCGGCCGTGCGCACGTGGTAATTCGGCGATTTCAACTCGCGCTTGAGCAGCGCGAGATCGACGACGTTGTTCCACTGATGCACCCACAACCCTTCCAGCACGTGATGCTCGTAAGCGGGATCGTTCTTGTCGAGCGCGGCGATCCATTTGTCGGTCGCGGCGATCACTTCGGCGGCGGGATGCTTGCTGAGTTCCAGCTTCGCGCGCGTGCGGGTGTTGTCTTCGGGCAGTTTCAGCACTTCAAGCAGATCGGCGATGGGCGCGCCGTCGATCTTGGGCGCTTTGATTAGCGGGCGGCCTTCGAAGGTCATGCGGTAGATGCGGCCGTGAATCTGATCTCGGTTGGGATCGCGCAGATGGTGCTGCATGTGGCCGATGATTGCGTTCGACCAATCCAGAAAATAAATCGAGCCGTCCGGCGCAACGCTGACGGCCACGGGGCGGAAATTCTTGTCATCGGAGCTCACCAAATTTTCGAGCGTCTGCCCTTTCAAGCCGGAACCGTCCTCGGTGACTTTCACGCGGAAAATGCCCTGCATGCCGATGACGTTGCAATTCAGGAAATTGCCCTGAAATTCGTCGGGGAAATGGCGGCTCGACAGGAACGCGGTGCCCGCGCACGGGCGCGACGGGCGCACCCAATACTGCTCCAGGTGGCTGTGTTTCGCCGGAAAGTCGATGTGGCCGCTGAAGGCGGGCGCGAAATAATTTTCGTTGCCAGTGCCGTCGGTGATGATGTCCGTACCCCAATAATCGAAGACGCGGCCGTGCGGGTTGGCGAAGCCGTAGGCGACGTAGCGCTCGAACTTCTGCGTGAGCGGTTCGTAGCGGTAAATTGCGCCGTCGGTGTTGTGCACGGGGCCGGCGGCAGTTTCGACTTGTGTACGCATGAACACGCCGTCGCTGCAATAGGTCGCGCCGCCGGGATCGAGCACCATCGAATTGGTTTCGTGGTGCGAATCGGCGGCGTCGAGGCCCATTAATACACGCTCGCTCGTGTCGTATTTGTCGTCGCCGTTGGTGTCGCGCAGGAAAAGCAAATCGGGCGAGCGCATCACCAGCACGCCGTCTCTGAAGAATTGAAACCCGGTCGGGCAATTCAAATTATCGACGAAGGTCGTGCACTTGTCGGCTTTGCCGGTGCCTTTTGTGTCCTCGAAGATCAGCAGCTTGTCGCCGTCTTTGCTGTCGGGCGTGCGCTCGGGATAGTTCTTCCACGCCGAAACCCACAAGCGCCCCTTCGTGTCCCAGTTCATCTGCACGGGCTTGACCAGTTGCGGAAATTGTTCTTCGCTGGCGAAGAGAGTGACTTTGCAGCCTTTGGGGACGGTCATGTGTTTGATCGCTTCTTCGCCGCTTAAGAAGGGGTGCGAGCCGTCGGGATTTGTGCCGGGGAGATTCGTGCCGATTTTGCGCACGGGCGGCAAGTTCGAATCGTCCGCTTTGATATCCTTGCCGTTCGCCGCGGCCCAGACGCGCTTGTCGCGGTTGGCCGTCATCACGTCGCGCTGCGTCATTTCTTCGTGCATGATTTCGGCGTTGGTGACTTTCGGCCCGTTTTTGCCGGATTGGTAGCTCAACGTCGAACGCCCGCCGAAAATGTTGTAGCTGTCCACGGTGCGGTAGCGGTCGTGCCACGTTTCGCTCTTGTCGAGCACGGCAGCGCGGAGCAAATCCAGCGCGCCGCTGGGCGATGGCAATTCGGCGTTGATTGAATTTTTGAAGATGACCGGCGCGAGTTTTTCGTTGCCGGCCATGGTCATGTGAATGCCGTTGAAGGTCAGTTCCTGATGCGTTTGCGCGTAAAGTTCTTTCGACGCCGCGAAGAGATCGACGAAGCGGACGTTGTTCGCTTTTGCGACTTCCGCCATCGCCGCCGTGTACAGCGCCAGATTTTTGTTGTTCGCATCCGGATTGGGCAGATTCGGGTCGCTCATTTTTTCTTGCGCGATCGGCGAGAAGAGCACGAGCCGCGGATGGCCTTTGCCGCTGTAGTTGGCGTTCAACTTCTCTTTGAGGAATGCGTCGAGATTTTGTTTGAATTTGGGCAGCCCTGCTTCGCCGGCGAAGGATTCGTTGAATCCGTAGAACGCGAGAATCACGTCGGCTTTGACGTTGTTGAGCCATTGTTCGCGCGTGCCGCCTTTGTCGGTTTGTTCGACCGGCACAATTTCGTCGCACGAAAAGGCGAGATTGCGGATCACCAGTTCGTCTTGCGGAAACGCCTTTTGGATCAGCGTCTCCAGCCAGCCGTCGTGCTGCAAGCGGTCGGCGAGGCCATCGCCGATAATGGCGACGTGGTCGCCTTTTTGGAATGTGATTTTTTCAGGTTCCGCAGCGCGCGCCGCAAGGACATAAAAAATCGTGCTTGTCAGCACGGTGAGAACGAAAAAATGTCGAGTCGGTAGCATGGCATCCCGCTTGGTTTGAGTTTAAAAAATCGCCGCGACAGCATACACCGAATTCATCGGAGCGTCATGCTTGAATTTTGGAGCGCGTGCGATGAGTTGCGTGTCGTTTTGGTTTGCTGGGATGAACCATCGACGTATGACTTTCCTTTGCGCAAAAATCCGTTTTCGCGACAATACTTTCCGTGAGCAACGACACAAAAATCGCATCCGCCCCGGCGGCGCTTGTCACCGGCGCATCGCGCGGAATAGGGCGGGGGATTGCCATCGCGCTGGGCAAGATCGGCTGGCGCGTGGGCGTCAACTACTCGTCGCACAAGGGCGCCGCGGAAGAAACGGTGGCGCTGATTCGAACCGCGGGCGGAACGGCCGAGGCGGTGCAGGGCGACGTGGCGAATTCGTCGCAGCGCAAATTCATGGTCGATTTCACGCTCAGCAAATTCCGGCGGCTGGATGCGCTGGTCAACAACGCCGGCGTGGCGCCGGAAGCGCGCGACGATTTGCTCGATGCGACGGAAAATGCGTACGACCGCGTGATGAATGTCAATCTGAAAGGACCGTATTTTTTGTCGCAGCTTGCCGCACGCGAGATGATTGCGCAGATCAAATCCGGCGCGATCGAGCGCGGGTTCATCGTCAACATTTCGTCGGTGAGCGGCTACGCGGTCTCCATTAATAGGGGCGAGTACTGCATCAGCAAAGCGGGCATGGGAATGATGACGCAGCTTTTCGCGGCGCGGCTGGCGCACGAAAAGATTTTCGTCCACGAAATCCGGCCGGGCGTGATCGCCACGGACATGACCGGGCCGGTGAAGGAGAAGTACGATAAATTGATCGGCGAAGGACTTTCGCCGATTCAGCGTTGGGGGCAACCTGAAGATGTGGGCGCGTGCGTCGCGGCGATTTTAAGCGGCGCGTTTCCGTTTTCGACGGGGCAGGTTTTCGATGTGGACGGCGGGTATCACATTCGACGGCTATGAAGGAATGTGGAATGTGGAATATTGAATATGGAACAACAGCTTTGTTCTCTATTCAACATTCCAAATTCCACATTCCGCTTACGGGCGGAAGATGTCTTTGCGGTCTTCGGGGTGCATGGTTTCGACGTGCGGGCGCTGGGCCAGCGTGCGGTCGTCGAAATCGTCTTCGGAGCGGTGGCAGCCAGCGACGCCGACGAGCATCAGCGCCAAGAATAACACGGACAGCGCTTTTTTCATTGAGTCGAACTGAATTTTTGCAGGCGGGCCGCCTGCACCACAAGTTTTCATCGCTACTCCTTGGTTTTCGTGTTCTTTTTATCGACCAATTTCTGCACCAGTTTCTGAAAGCGCGGGTCGGTTTTCAGCGCGGCCAGATCGTGGTCTTTGCAAAGGTGTTCAACATCTTTGTAACCTAGATCGACCGCTTTGGAGAGATTGCGCAGTGCATTATCGGTCTGGCCGTTCAAGGCATAGGAGCGCGCGAGGTTGTAATGCACTTTCTCGTTTTGGGGTTTGAGCTGCGCGAGCCGCAAATCAAGTTCGAGGCCTTTGCCGTAATCGCCTGCCCGCCCATACGCTTCGCCGAGAATTAGCAGCGCATCGTAATGGAGCGGATTGGCGTCGAGAATGCGCTGGAAGAAATCGATTTCAAATTGGTTGTCGGCGGGAGTGCCGATGTCGATGGATTTATCGAAATCCATCGTCATGCCGCCCACGTATAATTTGCACACATCCAGAATCATCGTACTGCGTGAGGATCGTCTCTTTCGCTGTCGCACAGCAGGAGACTCCTTTCGAAAAACAAACTGCGGATATTCGACTCAAGCTTGCCAAGTGCGATACTAACGAGTGGCATCGAAATTCCCAAATCAAATTCAAGAAATTGTGAAAGCGGAGGGACAGACATTCTTGTCTGTCAAGCAAACGGGGATGTCCGCCCTATCAGCAGACAAGAATTCCTGCTCCACCACTTTTTTTTAATGTTCCGGCCATCTTCGTCCGATAATATGAAATGTGGGGGTGTAGCCATTGAGCGACGCCACTTGATTTCCGCCGCGGAAACGGCACGCTTATACGATTGCGATGAGACAAACGTCACCCGCGGCCGCGTACAAGCGGCGCGAAATTCCCGGGCAAATGCTGCTCGATTTCACAGCCACCCCGCCTCCGGCGCCGGCTGGTGGGGCAGACATTCTTGTCTGCCCGGCAGACAGGAATGTCTGCCCCACCGATACCACGACAGTGCCCGCCGTGGCGGAGATGCCGCTCGGCGATGCCTTTTCAGATTTGTTGGGGATCAAGAATTCCGGCAAACACGGCCATCAACATCCCCCGCCGCTTCCCGCGGAACTCAATCGCCTCGCCGCGTCTGCGCCGCCGAAGACAATCGGTTCGTTCATCACGGATACGCGCGCGAAAGAATTGCTTGAAATTGCCGCGCGCGAATTGAGGCCGGGGGAAATTACGTCGGTGCGCGTGCGATTTTTTCCGTTCCGCGCGACGCTGTACAGCTTCAAGATGGAACGCACCGGCCGGGCGATCGTGAAATTTCATCTGGCGTTTCGGCGCGCGGGCGACGACGTGATTTTGCAGGCCGCGCGCCTGATGCTGTGCCGTTCGCGCCGCACGCGGCAGTGTTTGCACCGCGCGGAGTACGATCAGTTTGTGCGCTCGCTGCCGCACACGGAATTCAAACTGCCGGGCGCGCGCAAAACGAAGAAGATGTCGTACGGTTCAAAGGGCGTGCACCATCAGCTTGACGAAAGTTTTCAGCGCGTCAACGCCGCGTATTTCGAATCGCGACTGGTGCAGCCGGAATTGTGCTGGAGCCCCGTGCGGGCACGGCGCATATTGGGCAGCTATCAGGAGCGCAACGACCGGTTGATCGTCAGCCGCGTCTTCGATTCGGCGGCGGTGCCGTTGTTCGTGCTCGATTATTTGATGTACCACGAACTGCTCCACAAATTCCTCGGCGTCGGCCGTCGCGGAGACGGAAAGCGCTGCATGCACGGGCCGGAGTTCAAGGAACTCGAACGGCGCTACGCGCGCTACGATGAGGCGATTGAGTTCATCAAGAAGCTGTAGCGCGATTTTACAGGGTGGGCCACCCGTTCTTCTGCGATGAAATCTGCCTCCCGCGTCCGCTCCGAATTCAAAATTTTCAAAGAATCCTGCATTCAAATTAATCGCTCCCCGTCATAGCCCTCGTGAGGATCGAGCGCGATTCTCTTAAATGAGGAGGGCGTTTCCATGAGCAGCACAGCCGTTCGCGTATTCGCCATAATCCTGGCCGCATCGCTTTTGATGGGGCGCGCCGCAGCCGCACAGGCGCAGGACCCAGAGCCGACCGTTACGGAGTTGGTCGCGATCGTCAAAAACAATCCCGATCCGGAGAGACGGATTGCGGCGATCAAGAAACTGGCAGGCATCACAAAGCCCGCCGATGAGCGCGACAATCTCGTCACTGAAACGTTGATCGACGCCGCAAAATCCACGCAGGACTCGCTCGTGGGCGAAGTGGCTGTGCGCGCACTGAAGTCGATTCAGAAGATTTATTCGCAGGCGAAGACAAAATACCTGCCGACGTTCACTTTTATATTGCGCGATCCGAAAGCGCTGCCATCGGTGCGCGCGGAAATTGCGCAGCTTTTTATCGACACGCTTGAAAAAGGGCAAGCCGACGCGGCGGCGTTTCACGCCATAAAAGACATCGCCAAAAATCGAGCGGAACAGAGCATCCCCGTGCGCTGCAAATGCATCGAGGCGCTGGTCAATTCCGGCGATCCGGAGGCGATGGGGATTTTCTCCGACGCGTTGTCCGAGCCGGACAATTCGCTCAAGGAATCGGCGACGCGCGCAATCAAGGACCTGCTGATGAAAGACCCCAACGCCGGCACCGGGCTGGCGCAAACGGCGGTTAGCCGCATCATCGACATGATGAACGACGAGGCGCTCGACAAGGACTTGCGCATCGTGGCGATTCAAGCCGTCGGGCAGTTGATCGCCAGCAACGCGCCCGGCGCGGCGCGCGGCCTGGACATTCTCATGAACATGATGCTGGTTGTGCCGGTGGATGAGATTGTGCGCGCGGCGATCGAAGCCGTCGGCACAGTCGGGACGGCTCAGTCGGCGGCGCCGCTGATTAGAACGTACGACGAATATTTCGACGAGAAGAAACCCACGAGCGAAAAGGACGTTCCCGTGCGGCACGCGGCGGTGAAAGCGCTGCGCAGCCTGCTCAGCACGCAGGCGGTTAAGATCGCGTCCGACATGGCGACGGTTCACAGCGTGGCGCTGAAGCTCGAGGACGTTTTGGATAAAGACCCCGTGATGCCGATCAAGGAATCCGCGGTTTACGCGCTGAGTTTTCTGCATCCGAAAAAATTCGAGGCCGAGCAGAAGCCGGCGATCACGGCGCTGGTGGCGCTGTTCGAAAAGCTGCCACCGGAGGCGGCGTTGAAAGACATGATCGGCGATACGATGAACATCATCGCGCAAAAGAATTTCAGCAAGAACATCGCGCGGTGGAAGGAATGGCTGCGGCGATAGTCATGGATATTAAGGAGGGGCGGCACTCTTGCCGCCCTGAATGCTGCGGCGATGCACGGCGGCAAGAGTGCCGCCGCTCCTAAAAGCGCATTGCGCGGCGGCTAAAATTCAATTAAAAATGATGATTCAAATTGAATGCGCTTAGGAGAGTCCTGCATGGCTTTGAAATCCGCCCGATACCCGCTCATCCTTGCCGTGGTCTTCGTCGTCTGCGGGACGCGCGCGTTTGCCGCCGCTGCGCCCACGAAGCAGGCGACGGTTGCCGAATTGGTGGCGATTGTGCGCGGCGCGTCCGATTCGGAGGCGAAGAAAATCGCCATCGACAAACTCGCTGAAATCACCGAAGCCGACGAGCGCAATTACAACATCGTCGATCTGCTGATCGACGTGGCCCGGGGCACGCGGGATCCGTTCGTGGGGAAATCCGCGGTGCGCACGCTTACGCGCTTGCAGACGAACGTCACGCAGAAAGCGAAGACGCGCTACATCGACGCGTTCACCATATTGTTGAAGGACTCGCGCGCGGTGTCGGCGATCCGCACGGAAATCGCGCAATGCTTCATCGAAACGCTGGACAAGGACTCGCCGAAAGATAAAGACGCGGTGAGGATACTGATCGAAATCGCCAAATCGCGCACGGAGCCCAACGTAGCGTTGCGGGCCAAATGCATCGAAGCGATCGGCGCGTTTGGAAACGCCGACAACGTGGGCGTGCTCTGCGATTTGCTTTCCGACCCCGATTCGTACATCCGCGAAGCGGCGGCGAAAGCCGTGTCGATCCTGCTGGACAAGGATCCCACGGCGGGCGGGAACATTTCGCAGGCGGCGGTGAATAAGATCGTGGACATGGTCAAGGACGACAAGCTCGAAACGCCGTTGCGCGTGATCGCGATCAAAGCGCTCGGCAAGTTGATTTCGACCGGCGCGCCCGGCGCGAACAAAGGGCTGGACGACCTGATCAAATTGGTGAAGAGCTCGACCGACGACGACATCGTGCAGGCGTGCATCGACGCGCTGGGGCAGGTCGGGACGGCCCAGGCCGCCGACCCGCTGATCGCGACGTACAACGACTTTTTCGATGCGAACAATCCATCGAAAGAAAAAGACTGGCCCCGGCGCAAGGCGGTGGCGAGGGCGATGCGGCAGTTGTTGAGCGTGCAGGCCAACAAGAAGACGCCGGAACTTGCCGTGGTTCACAAAGTCACGGATCTGCTGATGAAGATTGTGGACAACGAAAAGGAAATCCCGCAGGTGAAGGAGTCGGCGGTTTACGCGATCGGGTACCTTTATCCGATGCAGTTTCAGGCTGAGCACAAGGACGCGAGTTTGACACTGATTCTGTATTTGGAAAAGCTGACGGGGATGTCCGACAAACAAAACGCGGATTCCGCGACGGTGAAACTGATCACCGACGCTTTGGAGGCGATCACGAACGTGAATTACGGCACGGACGTGAAGCGCTGGAAAGAATGGTGGCAGACGAAATTCAACGCAAAGATTCCGGCGGCTGCGGGGCCGTAGGCGTCCCGTCGGCGAGTTCGTACAAGAGGGAGTGGCGTCATGCGGGCGCGAGTGGTGGCCGGAGTTGGGGTGGTGTCGGCGATTCTGGTCGGCACGGTCGTGTATCTGGAAATTCCAAAAAGACAGCATGCGCGTGTTACACCGGCACCGCCCTTATTTACACTGTCGCCCGATCCTTTTGTAAATGCGGCAGCGTTGCGCTCGCTCGCGAATCAGGTTAAGAGTGGCGCCGCCAATAAATCCGAATGCTACCGCGAATTAATTCCGCTGTTCAGCGATGTAAAGGTCACGCCGAGGACGCGCGCGGATATTGCCGATTTTTTTCTGAATACGCTCGATGATGATCCAGACAATATTGATTCTCCCGCCATTCGCGTGTTGCAGATCATCGCCCTGAACAATAGCGAGGCAAGTACGACCTTGCGCGTGAAATGTATCGATGCGCTTGGCAGACGCATGAAATCAATCGCGATACTCAATCGCTTGCTCAGTGACCCAAATAACGAAGTACGCAAGGCTGCAGTTTTAGCGGCTACCGCTTTGCTTGAACGAGAACATTTTGCCGACAAGTTGGAACTGTCGGCCATGCGCGTCAAGATGTGCAAGATCGTCGCTGACGAGAATGCGTGGCTTGAACTGCGCGAGGCAGCGATTCGCGCGATGGGCCCTTTGATTGCGCAAACCATGCCCGGCGCGACGAATGAATTGGACACAGTTATTAAACTTGTCAAAACGTCAACGGACGATTCGCTTGTGGCCGCGGGCATCGAAGCGCTGGGAACCAGTGGTGCGCCAGAGGCCGTCGATGCGCTCATCGCAACATACAATGATTATTTTGATGCGAAAAAACCGGCTCGGGAAAGGGACGTGCCGATTCGATTGGCAGTGATAAAAGCTGTGCGCGCTATTTTAATCGCGCAGGCCTCGACGCCGCATTTAGATGAAGCTTGCGTTCACAAATGCTCCACATTTCTTTCAGCCACTCTTCACAGCGACCCCGTTGCTTCCGTGAAGCAGGCCGCAGTGTACGCGCTGGCTTATTTGTATCCGAAGAAATTTGAAAGCGAATGGTCTGCTGCCGTCGATGCATTGATCGAATCGCTGGAAAAGCCGGATACCGATTCCGAATTGAAGAAGAGGATCGTGGACGCGCTTGAAGCGCTTACCACGAAGAATTTCGGCGAAAACGCCGCGCGCTGGCGCGAATGGCAGAAGAGCAGGAAGTAGTTCTCTCCTTTTTCATTTTGAATTTCGGAATAATCCCGCGTAGAAGTACGTCTATCTTGCGACGAATTCGATCGTCATTCTTCAGGAACGGTGCCATGAAAAAACTCCCCAAGGAACCGCCGTCGAGCGAAATCACTCCGGAATCGACTTACAAGCGGCGGCGCGAATTCATCAGGAACGCCGGGATTGCGATGGGCGTTGCGGCCGTAGGCGGCGCGGGGGCTTATTACTGGCACGCCGCCGCCGCGGAGGACGGGAAGCCACCGCCGCCTCCGCCGCCCGGCGCTGGGAAGTTTGACACGGGCGAAGAGAAGACGTCGTTCGAAGACATCACGCATTACAATAATTTTTACGAGTTCGGCACCGACAAAACAGACCCTGCCGCGAACGCGGGGACGCTCAAACCCAAACCATGGACGGTGGTGGTCAAGGGCGAAGTCGAGAAGGAATTGAGGCTGGACTTCGACGACATTTTGAAAATGGCGACGCCCGAACAGCGCGTGTACCGGATGCGCTGCGTCGAAGCGTGGTCGATGGTGATTCCGTGGGACGGATTGCCGCTGGCCGACGTGATCAAGAAACTCAAACCGACCGCGAAAGCCAAATACGTTGCCTTCAAAACGCTGCTCGATCCGGCGCAGATGCCCGGCCAGAAAGGCACGGCGCTGGAATGGCCGTACGTCGAGGGACTGCGCATGGACGAAGCGATGAATCCGCTGACGCTGCTGGCGACTGGAATTTATGGGAAGCCGCTGCCGAATCAAAATGGCGCTCCGCTGAGACTGGTGACGCCGTGGAAGTACGGCTTCAAAGGGATCAAGTCGATTGTCGAAATCAATTTCACCGAAACGCAGCCGCCCACGTCGTGGAACATTGCCGCGCCGAACGAGTACGGGTTTTATGCGAATGTGAATCCTGAAGTCGATCATCCGCGCTGGAGCCAGAAGACGGAGCGCCGCGTTGGCGGCAAGCGCATCAAGACGCTGAAGTTCAACGGCTACGGAGAGCAGGTTGCGGCGATGTACAAGGATTTGGATTTGACGGTGCATTTTTAACGGCAGGAGATAGGAGGCAGGAGGGGCGACGACATGGCGAATTTATCTTCTACGTCTCCGGCGTCGCGCAAAATTTACAATGCGCTGATTTATTGGGCCGTTTTCCTCGCCGCGTCCGCGCCGCTGGCTTGGCATGGTTATAAATGGTATGCGGGGAAAGCGAAGGTATCGCTCGAAGCGGAACTGATCGTCCGCTATTTCGGGTACTTCGCGCTGATTTTGCTGCTCGCCTCGCTGACGTGCACGCCGCTGCGAATTTTGTTCAAGTGGTCGTGGCCGGCGCGCGTGCGGAAGACGCTGGGGCTGTTCGGATTTTTCTACGCGTGCGTGCATTTGTTTATTTACGTGTTCTATCAGCAGGATTTTGAATTCAAAAATTTGTTCGTGCGCGACGAAGACCTCGACCGCAATCTGTATGCAACGATCTTTGGCGATGCGTGGAAGTTCCCGTTTCAACTCTTCGGCATGGCGGCGTTCTTGTTGCTGATTCCGCTGGCGCTGACTTCGACCAATTGGGCCGTGCGCAAGCTCGGCGGGAAGAATTGGCAGCGGCTGCATTACTTGGTTTATCCAATCGCAATTCTGGGCGTGGTTCATTTTTACATGGGGATCAAGAGCAAAACCGAGAAGACGCCGGCGTGGATTCTGGCGGGAGTGTTGGCAGTGCTGTTGGGAGTGCGGGTGGTGAAGAGATTGCTGCCGAAACGGAAAGCGATGTCGGCGCTGAAACCGTTTCCCCTCACCCCGCGGGCGGGTACGCCCGTCGGCCCTCTCCCGGAGGGAGAGGGGAACAGCAATCAAGCCGATGCTGCCTCACAGGGCGAAACGTTATAGTTCCTTCGGATCGACGCCGAGTTCCTCGGCAAACTTGTCCATGAATTCCTTGTTCGCGTCGTAGAATTCGTCCGCGGCGTCGGCGGGGTCGATTTTGCGCGATTCCGTGAGAATCAAATCGACGGGATAATCCTCGAAGCCGTGAGGGATATCCCAATCGCCGGTAATCTGGCAATCGAACGCCAGCGCGATGAATTTATTTTTGCGCACGCCGTTAAAGATCAGCCGGTCGTAACAACCCATGCCGCGGCCGAGGCGGTCGCCGAATTCGTTGAAGGCCAGGCCCGGCACGGCGATGATTTCGATTTCTTTCATGGGCACGACCGGCAAATCGGGGCGCGGTTCGCGGATGCCGAATTTATTTTCGAGCAATTCCGTTTGCGGGTCGCTGACTTCGTGCGGGACGAGCGAATTGTCGAATGGATTGAGGCGCGGCAGGACGAGGCGCTTGCCGTCCTGAAGGACTTTGGCGATCAGCGCATCGGTTTGAACTTCTTCGCGGAAGGACGCGTAGGCCAGCACGGTTTTGGCGCGGCGGTAGCCTTTGAGTTTAAAGAGGCGCGCAAGGATCACGGCGCTTTTTTCGCGGATCTCATCCGGCGTGAGCTTCGAAAGGATGCGCTTCATTTCGGCGCGGAGCTGTTTTTTTTCTTCGACGTATTCGGCCATGGGGACCTCGACTTCCGCGGCGCTCCCCTCACCCCGCGGGCGCAAACTGCCGCGCCCGTCGGCCCTCTCCCGGAGGGAGAGGGGATTAAGCGCGCAGCGTCGCGTTGAATTTTGCGAGCAGCGCGTCCTGGAACTTTTTGTGCGCGGCGTTTACCTCGTCGTCAGTCAATGTACGGTCGGGGGCGCGGTAGACCAGCGAAAACGCGACTGATTTTTTGCCAGCGCCGACTTGCTTGCCGCGGAATACGCTCAGGAAACGCGGCTGTTCGTTTTTGTCGCGGAGCGGCTCGGTCCAGTTGCGTGCGAAGGATTCGAGCTCACTCCACGCGATACTTTCGCCCACGACCATTGCGATGTCGCGCGCGATTTCGGGGAACGCGGGGAGCGGATGGTAGCGGCGCGGGCCGGTGGGGAGCGCGGCGAGCGCGGCGAGATCGAGTTCGCAGACGGCGGGGGCTTTGCGGAGGTCGAAGGCATTTTGCAGCGCGGGGCTGAGCGTGCCCATCCAGCCGAGCGCGTCTTCGGCGCGTTCGTCGCCGTACATTTGGCGGACGCGAAGGACGCGGCAGGCTTCGGCTGGGCATAGAAAATCCGGGGAAACTTGCAGGCGGGACGCCTGCGCTACGGGGCTTGCGGCGGAGCGAGCGAGCTTCAAGTGCGCGCCATCGAGTTCGAGGGCTTCGCCGACGCGGGTGAGCGTGTCGGCGAGCGCCTGGAAGCCGCGGTCATCGACAATGCAAAGGACCGGCATTTCGGTTGGACGCGGGCCGGCGGATTTCAAAAAAACGTTTCCGATTTCGAAGAGGCGCGCTTCGCCGGTGCGCTGGTCTTGATTGTGTTTTCTCACGAAAAGCAGCGACGCGAGCAGGCTGTTGCGCAGGGCGGAGTGGTCTTCGCGCAGCACGCTGGATTTATCGAGCGCGAGCGGTTTCTCTTTTGACCAGACGGCGGGCGCGGGCCAGCGCGGGTCGATCAGGCTGTCGGTTACACATTCGAAATAACCCAGCGACGTGAAGAGCGTGCGCAGGCGGTCCGACGCGATTTCGCGCGCGGAACGCGGTGCGACGCGGGCGCTCATCGCGGTCGTTTCGGGGACAAAGTTGTAGCCGTGCAGGCGCGCGACCTCTTCGATCAAGTCGATTTCACGTTCAAGATCGCCTCGGCGCCACGTCGGGACGGTGGCCTTGATTTTCGTGTCGCCTTCGCATTGAACTTGGCAACCGATTGCGGTGAGAATCTTCTCCGCCGCGGCGCTTGGAATCTCCGCGCCGAAGACGCGCTTCACGAAACTCATGCGAACGGCCACGCATTTGGGCGCGCGGGGTTTGGGGAAGACGTCGATGATGCCGGGCGCGATGGTGCCACCGGCAACTTCGACGATTAATTTTGCGGCGCGCGCGGAGGCGTTCGCGACGTTGTCCAAGTCGATGCCACGTTCGAAGCGGTAGCTGGAATCGGTGCCCTTTCCGTCCATCACTTTCAAGCGGCGAACGGTGCGGCGCGTGTTGGCCGGATGGAAGTACGCGGATTCGAGCAGGATTTCAGTCGTGGCGGGCGTGACTTCGGAGCCTTTTCCGCCGATGACGCCGGCGATGGCGCGCGGTTTCTCCGCGTCAGCTATGACGAGCGTTTCGGATGTCAGCGGCGGGACGGCGCCATAGAGCGGTTCGAACGGCTCTTTGTCTTTTGCTCGGCGGACGATGATTTCCCGGCCTGCGAGGCCGTTCAAATCGAATGCGTGCAGTGGCTGATTCAATTCGAACAAAACAAAATTGGTGACATCGACGATGTTGTTGCGCGGCTGCAGGCCCATCGAGGTGAGGCGGTCTTGAAGCCATTGCGGCGATGGGCCGACTTTGACGCCGCGGATAATGCGCGCGGTGTAACGCGGGCAGAGTTCAGGTTCATCGACGCGCACTTTGGCGAGCGACGAAGCCGGCTCGCCGCTTTCGTTCACGGCATACGACGGCGCGCGGAGTGGCACGCGCAAAATCGCGGCGATTTCGCGCGCGAGGCCGAGCACGCATTGGCCGTCGGGTCGATTGGAGAGCACGTCCAATTCGAGCACGGCGTTTTCGCCGGAGCCGTGGACGGCGTCGCAATTGAAGCCGGCGAACGTGCAAAGTTTTCCGAGTGTCTCCGGCGGCGACGATGCGGGATCAAGATCCCAGCGTTCGCAGGCGTTGAGCAGCGCGACCGCGAAATTCTTGCCGCGCAGGTCGGCGGGGAGATAATCGAGCAGCCAGGGGAGCGGGAGTTTCATCGGTCCTCAATTTTTGGCGGACTCTAAATCCGCGCAACGTCAGTTTTCTTCGCGGGGGCGCAACAGCAAGGAGCAGGGTACTGCTCCTTGGCACCCGGGCGGACTAGCAGTCCGCCCTACAGAAGACGGTCAAATTTGCCTCAGGAAACGCAGATCGTTTTCGAGGAAGCGGCGGATGTCGGTGATGCCGTGGCGCCGCATGGCGAGGCGTTCGATACCGAAGCCGAAGGCGAAGCCGGACCAGACGGACGGGTCGTAGGCGTTGTCGCCGCGCGATGAATTTATCGCTTCGAAGACGGCGGGATCGACCATGCCGCAGCCGCCCATTTCGACCCAGCCGGTTTGCTTGCAGACGCTGCAGCCGCGCCCGCCGCAGGCGGGGCAACTGCAATCGAGCTCGGCGCTGGGTTCGGTGAATGGAAAGAAACTTGGACGGAAGCGGACTTTTGTGTCCATGCCAAACAAGCCGCCGACAAAAAGTTTGAGCGTGCCTTTCAAATCGGCCATCGAAACGTCTTTATCGACGTAGAGACCTTCGATCTGATGAAACGTGCTGTGGTGCGTGGCGTCGATAGGGTCCGGGCGGTAGACGCGGCCTGGCGCAACCACGCGCAGCGGGGGCGTGCGCGTTTCCATCATGCGCACTTGAACCGTCGAGGTCTGGCTGCGCAGCAGCGCTTGTGTGTTGCCTTCGAGAAAAAATGTGTCGAAGCTGTCGCGCGCGGGATGGTCGGCGGGGATGTTGAGGTCGTCGAAATTGTGGCGCTGGTCCTCGATCTCCGGACCTTCGACGACTTCGAAACCGAGATCGTGGAAAATTTCGACGAGGCTGTCGATGGTCCGCGTCATTGGGTGGCGGCGGCCGAGAATGTGGCGCGATTCTATGGGGAGCGGTTCGCTGATGTCGAAGGACGACGTGGCCGATTGAACCGCCGCGCCTTTTTCGGATTTTGCTTTTTCGAACGCGGCTTCGAGTTCGTTTTTGACTTGATTGGCGAGTTTGCCGGCCTGCGGTTTGATTTCGGTCGGGGCTTTGCCGACCTGGCCGAGCAGCGCTTTGGTGCGGCCATTGGCGCCGATGAATTTGATGCGTGCGTCCTCGAGCGCCTTCGCGTCGGGCGCGGACGAGAAGGCGGCGAGGGCTTCGGTGCGGAGTTGATTCAAGTCATCTATGAGCGACATGTCCGGATCCTTTTGGATTCGAAACGCCGGTTTGAAAATAAACGGTCGGATTGAATGCGGCACTGGTAGAATGAGGGGCCGGGAACGACAAAGAAAAATTCCAACGACCCAACTTGCGGCCCCTCATTCTACCAGTGGCACCCCGAACTGTTCCAAGCTGACGGCGAACGCTTACTATTTTTTGTGTGCGCCGTTCCGCTGCGAACAATTTACGCGAGCGCGGTTTTGGCCTGATTCGCGAGCGCTTCGAAGCTCTTTTCGTCGCGGACGGCGAGGTCGGCGAGGATCTTGCGATTCAGGGCGACGCCGGCTTTTTTCAGGCCGGCCATGAAGCGCGAATAGTTCAGGCCGAATTTTCCTGCGGCGGCGCCGATGCGGATGATCCATAACGAACGGAACGTGCGCTTTTTGGTGCGGCGGTCGCGCGTCGCGAAGGCTTCGGCGCGTTCGACGGTTTCAACCGCCGTGCGGAACATTTTATTGCGGCCCATCACAAAGCCTTTGGCGCGCTTGAATACTTTGCGCGTGTACTTTTTGCGGGCGGCGTTGGTTTTAGTGCGCATCTTGGACCTCCAGTGCTGGGTGCTGAGTCCTGAGTGCTGAGTGAACAGCTTCGCGCGCTACGCGCGGCGAATTGGGACTTGCGGTTTTGGCTGCAGGGTGTGCGCTTCCCTGTCGAGCCGGAATGAACGTGCAGGCGAAAGGCTTGCACTAATGCGGGCCGGCTGGAAGCCGGCGGTCCGACAATTATCGCAGTCCGAGCAGGCGGCCGAAGCGCTTGGCTTCGGCGCCTTCCATGATCACGGAGCGTTTGCCGCGGCGGCGGCGGGCGCCGCCTTTGCCGGTCATCAAGTGGCGATGAAAGGCTTGCATGCGTTTGATCTTGCCTTTCTTGGTGACTTTGACCCGCTTGGAGAGGCCTTTGTGGGTTTTCAATTTGGGCATGGCAATGTCCTTTTTCACGATGCAGACTGGAAGCCTGCACCACAACTCATTTGCCGGCTGGAAGCCGGCGCTCCGACAAAAAAAGAAGCGGGCGGGGTTAGCCGACCGCGATCCGCCTGAAGGCGGGACTACAAACGAGGGCGACAGTATACTCAAAGGGCGGGCGAAGGCAATTTCTATTCTGGAAAAATTTAAGCGAACCTCATAGGCCCTATAGGGCTTATAGGGCCTATAAACTGCCATTACGGAGGCTTACTTGGGCGGAGTCGCCGTTGTTGTCGGCGGGGCGACCGGCACGGGCGGGATGTCGCTGCCGAGTTCGCCGTCGCCGGAGTGCATCAGGAAGAACTTGACCGCATTGAGCTTTTGCGCTTCTTCGGCGAGTTTGGCTTCGTCCATCACGCCGCGCGTTTTGCTCGTGAAGTCGTGGTTGTAGTCCCACGTCGCGATGAAATTGCCTGGCATGTTGGTCCAGGGGTAAAGCGACGGCGGGAAGTTGATGAAGCGGCGGACCCAATCTTCTTTGAGGCGGCGTTTGACGTTGGCCAGATTGGGCGCCATTTTTGGCGTGGGTTGAGTGAAGTTGCCGACCGAATGACAGTTGATGCAGCCTTTGCCGATGCGGCCGGGATTCTTGTCGTCGGGCGGCAGTTCGGTGACGTATTTCTTGCCAAGTTCGTAGAGCTTCTTTTCGGCGTCGCCGTCGAGCAGAACGGGCTGGCCGCCGTAGGATTTTTCGCGGGCATCGGCGACGAAGAAATCAACGGCTTGCTGGGCGTCGTCGGGGACGTCGGCGACTTTCACCGCGTCGGGACCGGGCAGCGGTTCGCCTTTGACGCCCTTTTCGCGCTTGGCGGGATCGACGGCGGAGAGGCGGCCGGCAGGATAGATCGTTTTGTAGGCGGAGTACGGCCCGTCAGTCCAGAAACTGGGCATGCGGATGTTCAAGCCGACACGCAGCGGCCTGACGTTGTGGAGGAACTGATAGGCCCAATCCGGCTGGATTTTCCCGCCTTCGAAGCTGAGGGTGGGTGGAACGTTTTGGAACGTGGCGTTGTCGTTTTTGAAATAATCCTTTTCAATGTCCACGAGGCGTTCCATGACACGGCCTTCGCCTCGCGTGAGCCGGACTTTGAGCATAAACGGCTCGTAGAATTTGCGTTCGGCTTTGAGTTCGTCGGTTTTGAAGCTGGAGAGATTCAACATCGCGGAACCGGCGACGCGTTCGAAGGCTTTGGGATCGCAGTAACGCTTGGAGAGCATGTTGTAGCCGGCGGTGGCGTCTGCATAATCGCGCGCGCCCTTTTCATCGAACTTCGGTTCGTAGAAGAGTTCGGTCAGCTTCTTGTAATCGTCCAGCGTGATCAGTTCGGTGACGGACTTCCACGTGCCGTCCTTCTTTTTTGTTTCGAGGCGGAAGTCGAGTTTTTCCAACGGCATGTTGGCGCCCGTGCGGGTTGTGGCTTCGCCGAACAGAATCGGCAGCGTAACCGGCGTGAGGTATGTGCCGCGCTGAATGTTGAGGAAGCCTTTCATGGTTACGTCGTTGGTGACGAAGTCGAGCGAAACGAGGTCTTCGTCGCAGTAGATGCCGTTGGTGGAATTGGAACGGATGAACGCTTTTGCTTTCGGAGTTTCCATGGCGATGAAAGCCAGCAGGGGAAGGGTGGCGCGCGTTTCATTAAAGGTGGCGGCTGAGCCGACGCTGGCAGTGTGGCAGCCGGTGCAATTAAGTTCGCGGACGACGCGGCGGCCATGGTCAAGGGCGATGTCTTTGGCTGTGGGCTGGCGCTGCATTTCGCCGGGGATGGGTTCGTTGGTCAGGCTCAGCAGGTACGTGACGAGGAGTTCGACTTCGTGCTTGCCGTTGACGAACGGCGAGGGCGAACTTTTGTCGTGATTGTTTTCGGGCGCGTATTTTCGGGCGTGGTTATCGTTTTCACCGCTGTCAGCTTCTGACGCAACAACATCCTTTTTGTCGCGGTAGCCGAACCAAGGCATGCGCAGGCGGTCGAAGGGCTTGATCAGGTCTTCCTTGTCGCGATCGAAGACTCGCGGGCGGGAAACTTTGGCGAAGAACCAATCCCATTTGGTTTCGGGAATGGAATGGTCGTGGCCGGCATGGCCGAAGTCGAATTTGTCGAGGTCCTTGTCGGCTTCGCCGTTGAGGTTTACGCCGGTGAGCGGCGCGTAGGTCCAGCCTTGAATGTTGTGGCAGCCGTAGCAGCCGTGGTGCTGGATGAGCATTTCGCCGGCGAGGAAGAGTTTGGCGGCGCGGTCTTTGTCGGGCTTGTTGTTGATGACCTCTTTGATCTTGGCGATCTGTTCGTCGGTCCATTCGCCGTCGCCGGTGTCAAAGCGTTCGTCGATGCCTTTGTCGTTGCGGTGCGTGCCGTATTTGACTTTGGATTTGAGCGCGGTTTCGACCATAGCCAGCGGATCTTTTAGGCGCTGCTTGAGAACCTCAATGTCCGGCACCGTGCCTTCCATTTTGCTGATGATGATCGTTTCGAAGGTGTCGGTGGGATAGGCTTCGGGCTTGCGGAGCGGCTCTTTGGATTTCATGGTGGACATGAGGTAGCTGGTGAGGTTGGCGGCTTCGTCGTCGCTGAGGCGCAGGTTGGGCATTTTGGTTTCGGCCCAGTAATGGCGCGGATTTTTGAGCCAATTGTAGAGCCACGCGGCGCTGACTTTTTCGCCAATGCGGCTTAGGTCTGGGCCGTGCTGGTTGAGTTCGAATTTATCTTTTTCGCCGGCGTCGTGGGTACTGTGGCAGCCGATGCAGCCGACGGAGGCGTAGAGTTTGCGGCCGTCTTCGGCATTTCCTTCTTTTGGCGGGGTGAGCGTGCCTTCGCGCAGTTGGCTGGCCATGAAGATGTATTCGGCGATGGCTTCGGTTTCGACGGAATCGCGGGCGTAGTGGTTGGAGCCGGAATCGACTTTCAGGTCCTGGCGATTTTCAAGGCCGAAAAAGCGCGGCATTTTGGTGCTGGGGCGGAAATCCCAGGGATTTTCGATCCAGACGCGGGCCCAGTCGAGGTTGGTTTTTTCACCGATGCGGCGCAGATCGGGGGCGACGCGGCCGACCCACTTGGTGTCGGAGCCGCCGGTGTTGCCCATGTGGCAATTGACGCAGCCTTTGTCGCGGAAGAGGTGGCGGGCCTCGTTGAGCTTGGCGGCTTCGGGGACGTCGTCGGTGCCTTTGTGGCATTTGGCGCAACTGGCTTCGACGTGCTGCAGCGGGAGCATCTTGCCGTCCCAGCTTTCGAAGGGCTGCCAATCGTATTTGGCGCGCCAGTAGTTTTGCTGCTCAGCGTTCTGCGGGCTGTGTGCGGCGCGGGTGAAATTCAGCGCAGAAGGCTGCCCGCCGTGGCAGATGGTGCAGCCGAATTTGTTAGCGGGGTGTTTGGAATTGGCGCCGACGAAAAGATCGAGGCGCGGGTGCGAGCGGAGGACTTTTTTGTTGCGGCCGGTGTGCGGGTCTTTTTCGTCGGTGTAGCGGGCGTCGCCGATGTCGGTATAGAGCGGATCGGGATTGTCGATGCTGACGTGGCAGGTGATGCAGCGGTCGTCGCGCAGCGTGTCGGCGAAGAACACGCTCCATTTCAGGTTGGGCAACTGGAGGTGCTTGATGGGGTAGAGCGGGTCGATGAAATTGATGCCGGGGCCTTCCTTGAGGGCGTTGATCGCGGGGCTGCCGGCGGTCTTGCGGATTTTTGTGCGGAGGTCTTTGGCGGAGGAGTAGAGCGCGTCCTGTTCGCGTTGGTAAAGTGCCAGTTCGCCTTTGAGACCGGCGAGTTTATTGTCGGCGTCGTCTTGTTTCGTTTTCAAATCGTATTGTTTTGTCGCGCGCTCCGCGATCAATGCTTCCTGCTTGATCAAGTCGCCTTTGGTTTTGAGGCCGCGGTCGAAATCCGATTTGTACTGGTCGTAGTCTGCTTTGGCGGCGTTGAGCGAAGTTGTGGCAATCGAGAGATCGTCTTCGATTTTGCGCCGTTCAGCGGTAAGGGTGTCGATTTCGCCTTTTTTGGAATCGAGCTTGGCTTGCGCTTTTTTGATGTCCTCACGCAGTTCTTTGTCTTTTGCTTCGACTTCAGGGTCCTTGGCTTCCTCCCAGATTTTATTTTTTTCTGCGTTCAAGCGGTCCAGTTCGACCTGGCGGGAGAGTTCCTGGTACTTGGGGAACTCGCGGCCGAACTGGTCCTGATAGAACGTGTAGACGGTCGTGGCCAGCATGGCGAGGCTGGCCAGCGCGAAGAGCACGTGCAGGGTGGGTTCGGGCAAGCCGGAGGACTTTTTGGGTGTGGGCATGTATGACTCTCAAATTTGGAAGTTGGAATGTGGAATGTGGAATCTGCGAATTCCATTTTCCACATTCCAAATTCATCTCTACGACATGGTCAGGAACGACTGATTCTCGTCCCACTGCTGCAAGTCTTGCCGGAATTTTTTGGATTTATCGACGATGATGTTGCCGGCGGTATCGATGAAGATGCGGTAGCGTTCGAGCGGGCGCGGTGTGGGGCCTTCGAAGTTGACGCCGTTCATGTAGTAGCCGGAACCGTGGCAGGGACACTTGAATTTGTTTTCGGCTTCGAGCCAATTGGGCGTGCAGCCCAAGTGCGTGCAGACGGTGGAGAGCGCGACGAGGCGGTCCTGGCTTTCTTCTGTCAGGCGCACGATCCAGACGGCCTGGCTTTGCTTGAAGTTCTCGTAGACGTGAGGCGATTCGGGGAAATCGCTTTTGCGGCCGGCGTTGAATTTTGGATCGCCTTCGTAGAGCACGTTGGGGAACATGAAGCGCAGGAAGAGGTGGCCGACGCCGGCGAGCCAGGTGAAGAAGATCAGCCACGCGGCGACGCCGAGCGAGATGAAACCGAGTGCGCGGCGGCGGGGTTGAAGCTGCGGGGGCGGCGGAAGTGGAAGGTCGGGTTCGTTCTTTTTCGCGGCGGTTTTGGCGACGCCGGGTTTGGCGGCGGCGGCGAGAAGCGCAACCGCGGGTTTGTTGGCGGGCGTGCCGTGCGCGTTGATGCCTGTGGCGCCGAGCGCTTTTTCGTGAGCGGCGGCGGCGCGTGCAATCGCTTCGGGCGTGCCGGGCGGAGTGGTTTTGGGGCCGGAGTGCTGAGTGCTGAGTGCTGAGTCCTGAGTAGGTGCGGACGCCGCTGTGACTCCCGCTTCGGCAGGCTTTGCGGCAGCGCCAGCGGCTTTTGCAGCGGCGGCGGCTTTCGCGGCTTTGATTTGGGCGACTTTTTCTTCGACGGAACCGGGCGCCGGTGGAGCGAGTGATGCAGCCGGCGCGCCACCTTCCTTAGCGGCAGCAGCGGCTTTGGATTTTTCAGCGGCGGCGGCTTTTGCGGCTTTGATCTGAGCGACTTTTTCTTCGACCGAACCGGGCGCGGGCGGCGGTGCCTGAGGCGGGACGACAGATGCGACGGGAGTGGCGGCCGGCGATGCTGCGGCGGCGAGCGGTGAGGCATAAGTAGTGGCGGCAGCGGGCGGCACTTCCGCGGCAGCGGGTTCGGCGACAGTGGCGGGCGGCGGAACGGGAACCGTGGGCGGAGCTTTCGCTTCAGGAGCTTTAACGACGGGCGCGGCGGGCTTCGGCGCTGGGGCGGCGGCTTGAGGCGCCGGCGCGGATTGAGCGGCGGCAACGCTTGCGATTTTTTCAGCGGCAGCTTTTTTTGCGGCTTCCTTCGCCGCCTTGATGCGAGCAACCTGCTCTTCGACCGAGAGCTTGGTGGGGTCGGAATCTGACATGAAACGCACTTCCCTTCGTCAACGCGTAACGAAAATCATGCACTGCTTTGGCGTGAATAGTATCGGCGCCACACTTTAACAATTACGCCACAGAGGTCAATGAAAAGTGGCGAAATGGGCGCTTTTTTTTCGGTGCATCCGTTTCGCCGCGACACAGTGTTGGGGAGAGAGCGCAAATGTTGAGCCGTGAACGGAAGGAGATAGGAGTTAGGAGATAGGAGCGAGGCGCAGCGGTTGCGTTTCTACTGACTACTGTCTCCTAACTCCTATCTCCTGCCGTTTGGCCAGCTACTTGCAAACAACCCGACACTGCTCTGTCTTTGTGGCGAATCGACGCAACCTTGTCACCTATTGGCAGAGGAGGGAGGTGCACGGGGGTGTGCGACAGCGGCAATTAACGAGGGCGAAATAAGAATCGTTTGACAGGCGCAAAGCGCGCTTGTATAAACGCTGCCCTCGAAAAAAAAGAACGGCATACCATTCGACAGCGCGTTGTCATTGCGCTGTCACTTTTATTTTTTACCGACGATTAACAAAAGGAGTCTCAACGATGATTTCAAGAGTGCTTTGTACTGTGGCAGTGTTCGCGCTGCTGGTGACGGCCGGATGCGGCGGCGGCTCGCAGCCGGACATGAGCAACAACCGCGACGTGGATGCGCCGCAGAAAAAGAAGGAAGTAGCCGGCGGGGGAGGCGGCGATTCGACACCTTCCAAACCGAAGGGCGGCGGCGGCGGAGGCGAAGCGTACGACGCGGCCAAGGCCACTGGTGTGGTCAAGGGAGTCGTGAAGTTCGCAGGCAACGCGCCGACGATGCTGGCGCTGCCGGTGCCCGATCCCGGGTGCGCGAATCATCGCAAAGATGCGAACTTGCCGCCGTTGAAGGACGAAAAGCTGGAGGTGAACGCGCAAAACCAAGTGGCGAATGTGTTTGTGTTCGTGTCTGACGGTTACCAAAAATACAATTTCGACAACTACAAGGTGCCGGATCAATTGATCGATCAAAACGGCTGCCAATATAGGCCGCACACGTTTGGGCTGATCGCCGGCCAGCGCCTGGATATCAAAAGTTCCGATCCGGTGGCGCACAACATTCACTGCGATCCGGTGAACAACCAGCCCTTTAACATTTCGCAGCCGGACAAGGGGATTGCCGCGACCAAACCGTTATTCAGCACGGCGGAGATGGACGTCAAAGTGAAGTGCGACGTGCACGGCTGGATGAACGCGCGCATTTGCGTGTTCGAGCATCCGTTCTTTGCGGTGACGAATGAAGACGGCAGTTACGAAATCAAACTTCCGCCCGGCGAATACACGATTTCGGCGTGGCAGGAGATGCAGACGCCGTATGACAACCCGAAGAAGTGGAAGTACACGATGTCGGACCCGGTGAAGGTGACGGTGACGGCGGACAAGCCTGCGGAAGCGGATTTTATGTACAAGTCGGCGAAGTGAGGTAGAGAGTGCTGAGTGGCTAAAGCATAGGCCCTATAGGCCTTATAGGGCCTATGAATGATTTTTTGCGGCGTTTTTCGAAGAGAAGTGAAACCGAAAACGAGGTTCGGGATGAATTTTCGACTCAGGCAAATTGCGTTGTTGGCTCTGCTGATCGGACTGTGCTGCTGTTCGGGCGCGGGCGCGGCGGACTATTGGAAGGATACGCATTGGCTGCCGGAGGGCGTCAGTTCGTATTCAAAAGACATCGATGCGCTGTTTTACTTCATCCTGGTGCTGACGGGCGTGGTATTCGTCGGCACCGAAGGCGCGCTGGTGTTTTTCCTGGTCAAATACCGCAAGAAAGAGGGCGAGAAGAGTTATTACACGCACGGCAACCACAAACTGGAAATGATCTGGACCATTGCGCCCGCCGTCATTTTGATTGTGATCGCGCTGATTCAGGCGAAGACATGGAACCAGATCAAGGATCCATCGACGTTCGCCGACAACGATCCCAATGCGTCGATCAACGATTACATCCGCGTGCAGATGTTCGCGAAGCAGTTCGAATGGCACTTCCGCTATCCCGCGATTGTGGATGGCAAGGACGCTTCTGGCAAGCCGGTCAAGCAATACAAGTTCGGCGTGGACGGGTCGTTCACGGTTCAAAAGAAACTCACCGTGCCGAAGGGCAAGAAGGTGATCGTGGAGATGACGTCGCTGGACGTGATCCATTCGTTCTACCTGCCATTCATGCGGCTGAAACAGGACGTGGTTCCGGGGATGATGATCAAGTGCTGGTTTGATGCCAGCAAGACGACCAACGAAATGCGCGTTGACCGGCCGAAGATGCAATTGATGAGCCCGCGCGGAAAATTGGAAGAGCGCGAATGGGATTACCCGATCATTTGCGCGGAATTGTGCGGGATTCAGCATTACCAGATGGCCGGGACCGTCGAGGTGCTTGAGCCGAAGGAATACGACGAATGGCGCAAGAAAACAGCGGAGCAAGCCGCTCAGGTTGAGGCTTCCAATATCTGGGGCTACTGGAAAGTCGATCCTGAGACACAGCAGCGTATGTACGGCGAAGACAACGACAACAAGCGCTCGGCGTTTAATTTCAAGAATGAAGAAGAAGGCGGGCATTAACGGCCTATTTGTCATTTGTCATTTTTGATTTGTCATTTGTCATTGAGAGTTGATCAATTGTTCTTTGGGTGAGGACGAAAACTCATGTCGATGGAACTTGAACACGGGCACGATGCGGGCGGGCACGCGGCGGATCACGGACACGCGCACCACGAGCCGAATTTCTTCTTTAAGTACATCTGGTCCACGGACCACAAGACGATCGGGAAGCAGTTTTTGTTTACCGGGCTGCTGTTCTTCTGCCTGGGCGGGCTGCTGGCGCTGGGCGTGCGTTGGAAACTGGCCTGGCCGGATACGGCGGCGCCGATCATCGGCAACATTGACGGCAAGACCTACAACATGCTGTTTACGATGCACGCGTCGGTGATGATTTTCTTTGTGATCATTCCGATGCTGGGCGGGGCGTTTGGTAATTTCATCATCCCCTTGCAGATCGGCGCGCGCGACATGGCGTTTCCGTGGTTGAACGCGGCGTCGTACTGGCTGATGCCGCCGGCGGCGATCATTGTGGGGTGCAGTTTCTTTGTGACCGGCGGAGCGGCGGGGAATGGCTGGACGGCGTATCCGACGTTAAGCTTGAACGCGGACGGTTCGTACCAGAACATCGGGCCGACGCTGGATGAATTCGTGTTGAAGAACAACCGGAAATATGTGGGCAGCGCTGAAGACAAGGGCGACAAGTGGGTGGTCATGGTCAGCGGCAAAGAACAGCCGATTGCGAAAGGCGATATCGTTCAGCACAACAAGGTGGGCGGCGCGCCGTTCTGGAACGGGCAGAACATGTGGCTGCTGGGCGTAATCCTGGTGGGATTCTCATCGGTCTTTGGATCGCTGAATTATGTGACGACGATCATAAAAATGCGCGCGCCCGGGATGACGCTGATGCGCATGCCGCTGACGGTGTGGTCGCTGTTTATTACGGCGATTCTGTCGCTGTTTTCGACGCCGGTGCTGACGGGGACGCTGATCATGCAGTTAATGGATCGCTCAATGGGGACGTCGTTTTTCAATCCAGGCTATTTGCATCCGGGCGACAAAGAAATGTACGCAGCGGGCGGCGGGCAGGTGTTGCTGTGGCAGCATCTGTTCTGGTTCTACTCGCACCCGGCCGTGTATTTGATGGTGCTGCCGGCGATGGGCATGGTTTCGGACATCATCGCGGTGTTTGCGCGCAAGCCGATCTTCGGCTACCGGCCAATGATTTATTCGATGAGTTCGATCGCGGGGCTCGGTTTCGTGGTGTGGGCGCATCACATGTTCCAATCGGGGATGAACCCTGCGCTGGGGATGACGTTCATGGTGTCAACGATGTTCATCGCGCTGCCCTCGGCGGTGAAGGTGTTCAACTGGCTGGGGACGTTGTGGCGCGGGAGCATCACGTTCAGCACGCCGATGTTGTTCGCGCTGTCGTTTGTGAGCATGTTCATCATCGGCGGGTTGTCGGGGATTTTCATGGCGGCGACGCCGGTGGACATGCACATCCACGACACGTATTTCATCGTCGCACACATCCATTACGTGGTGTTCTGCGGAACGGTGATGGCGATCTTCGGCGGGATTTTCTTCTGGTTCCCGAAGATGTTCGGGCGGATGATGAACGAAACGGTGGGCAAGATTCATTGCATCCTGACGTTCATTTTCATGAACTGCGTCTTCGGGCCGATGCACATCATTGGCTTGGGCGGGCACGCGCGGCGCTACGCGGAAATCTACTACCAACCGATGCTCTGGGGCTACCACGGGTACAATCTGTTCATCACGGTGTCGGCGATTTTGCTCGGGTTCACGCAGTTGCTGTTCCTGGGCAACCTGGTGTATTCGATTTTCTTCGGACCGAAGGCAGTGGCGAATCCGTGGCAGTCGAACACGCTGGAATGGACCAACACGCCGGTGGTGCCGGGACATGGGAATTTTGAAGGGGCGCTGCCGACTGTGTACCGGCCGCCTTATGAATACAATTCGCCGGAAGTGGAGGAGGATTGGCTGCCGCAGAGCAAATTGCTGGCGCAGTCGGCGGCGGGGGAATAGGGGAAGTGTGAGAGTGGGGAGCGGGGAGTAGGACGAAAGGCACGTTGTGCAATTTTTGTATGGAAATTGGCGCGACGATTTTTCCGCCCGAAGGCGGGACTACGAACGATGTGCAACTTTTGCACGGAATTCAGTGAGCGGAAAGGAGGGTTGAGACAATTATGAACGACACAGTTTCAACTCCTTTCCCGGCGTTGCGTTACAATCGCGGGTTGCATTGGATGGCGATCTTCACCACGGCTTGGACGTTTCTTGTCGTGGTCGTGGGTGGGACGGTTAAGAGCAACGAAGCGGGGCTTTCGATTCCGGAGCCGTTCATCATCACGATTGTGAAGGACTGGAGCGAAGGCAACCGCATCTACGAATTTGTGCATCGTGCACTCGTCGGAGTTTTGGGGATCAGCGTTGCTTTGCTGGTCATCTGGATTTGGATGGCTGAAACGCGCCGGAGCGTTAAGAAATTTTCGCTGCTTCTGATCGTGTCGGTTTTGCTGCAAGCGGTTGTCGGATGGATGACCGTGCGCTTTCTTGCGCATGCGCAGACGTCGATCCCGCATGCGGCGTTGGGGCAATCGTTCCTTGCCATGATGGCGGGGATCACCACGGTTTTGTCGGCGCGCTGGATGTCCAGTACGCCGGCGATTAATGAGCAAGCGACGCCATCGCTGCGACGCTTGGCGCTCTACAATGTGATCGCGGTTTTCGTTCAAATGCTATTGGGTGCGGCGTTGCGGCACGACGATCATGGCAAAGCGTTTTTTGCCGGCCGCGAATGGGTCTTCCACCTGCACTTGGGCGCGCATGTGCTCGGCGCGATTGCCGTCGGATATTTCATGGCGCGCGTGCTTTTCCGCGTGTTTCACGGTCATCGGCAGACGCCTGAAATCATCAAGCCCGCGCGCTGGATCATGATGCTTTTCACGCTGCAACTGCTGCTGGGAATTGCGGCGGCGGTGTTGAAGATCTTCACGTTGAAAGATCCGGATTTGGCGGAATTCTACGCTGATGTGCCGCCGCCGGCGCGTGTGTGGACCGCGACCGCTCACGTGGTCGTCGGCGCGGCGATTTTGGCGATTAGTACGCTGATCCTCGTCCGCTCGTATCGCTACGCGCTGCCGAAAGCTGTCGCAGCCAAGAACGATTCGCGCGAAGCCGCGGTTGGAACGGGGGTGTCTGTATGAGCCGCTTGGCCGCGATTAACGGCGGCAAGAGTGCCGCCGATCCCAAGATTGACGGCGGCAAGAGTGCCGCCGCTCCAAATCGTCTGCACGATTACGCGATGATTGCCAAGCCGCGCCTGTCGCTGCTGGTGCTGCTGACCACCGTCGTGGGATTTTATTTCGGTTCCGGCGCGCACATCAGTTTTCAATTGCTGCTCGAAACGCTTTTCGGCACAGCGTTGGTCGCGATGGGGTCGGGCGCGCTCAATCAATGCATCGAACGCCACTCCGACAAGATCATGCACCGCACGGAAGACCGGCCGCTGCCGTCGGGGCGCTTGAGTTACGGCGAAGTGCTGTATTTTGGCGTGGCGGCGTCAATTGCCGGCATCCTTTATTTGGCGATTTGGCTTAACGAAGAAACGGCGATCATCGCGTCGCTGACGCTGATGCTGTACGTCTTCGTCTACACGCCGCTCAAGCGCGTCAGTTCGCTCAACACGCTCGTCGGCGCGGTGCCCGGCGCGCTGCCTCCATTAATAGGCTACGCGGCCGCGCGCGGGGAATTGGATTGGCCGGCGTACACGCTCTTCGCGATTATTTTTGTTTGGCAGTTGCCGCATTTTCTGGCCATCGCGTGGCTTTATCGAAAAGAATACGCGGAGGCCGGCCTGCGCATGCTGCCCAACGACGACCCCGACGGCTACAGTACGGGCATGCAGATTTTCGTGCACGCCTTGACCCTGTTGCCGCTGAGCATTCTGCCCGCGCAGCAATTCGGCATTTTGGGGTCTCAGCGATTCATCCAGTTTGCGGGGCCGCTCTATGAGGTCGGCGCTCTGATTCTGGGACTGGTATTTCTGGGCAGCGCAATTGGTTTTTTAATCAAGCGCAACGACGCCGCGGCGCGAAAAGTGTTTTTTTCATCGGTGATTTATCTGCCGCTGCTGTTGTCGTTGATGATGTTTGACAGCAAATGAACGAACGTTAAACGTTAAATGTTACACGTTAAACGTTGAGTGGAATCGAGAGTTGATTTGAAAATGCGTGCATTGCCAGGGGCGCGCAAGATTTGTTGACGACTTTGGCGAAAAAAAACGTGTAACGTTTAACGTATAACGTTTAACGAGGATTAGAAATGAGCGACGCGCACGCTGCAACTGTCGATGTGTACGAGCCGGCCATGAACGAGACGTTCAATGGCAAGCTGGCAATGTGGCTGTTTTTGTGTTCGGAAGTGATGTTCTTTTCGGGGCTGCTGGGCGCATACATGGCGCTGCGCATCGGACACCCGGAGAACTTCGAATTCGGGCACAATCATCTGCACACGCCGCTGAATATCGGCATCGCCACGTTCAACACCGCGCTGCTGATCACCAGCAGTTTGACCATGGCACTGGCCGTGCTTTATGGCCAGCAAAATAAGCGCGACAAGCAACGCCTGTTTCTAGTCATCACGGCGTTGATGGGGCTCGCGTTCCTGTGCGTGAAGAGCTACGAGTACTACAACAAAATCCATGACGGATTGCTGCCCAACCACGACCTCTTCTTTGCATTCTACTGGACGCTGACGTTCATCCACGGCGTGCATATTCTCGCGGGCGTGGTTCCGATTTTGGGCTTGGCGTATTTCAGCCGCAAACGCGACGTCTCCGGCGAAACGGAGATGGTGGGGTTGTACTGGCATTTCGTCGATCTGGTCTGGATTTTCCTGTTCCCGCTGTTGTACTTGATTTAAAAGGGAGAAGGGAAGAGGGAGGAGGGAGGAGATTTCCTTTTCTCCCTCCTCCCTCTTCCCTTCTCCCTCTTCCCTCATTCGGAGCCACACCATGTCAGGCACTCACGACCATCCTCCCGAACAGCACGCCGCGACGCACGACGAACACGCGCCGGTGCCCTATGGCAAAATTGCGGCGACGCTGCTGGTGTTTACGGTCATCACCGTGCTGGTGTCGTTCAAGGATCTTGGAAGCCACGCGGCCAACGCGGTCGTCGCCTTTCTCATCGCCGCGTTCAAGGCGTCGCTGGTGATGACGTTCTTCATGCATTTGAAATACGAAAAGCGTCCGATCCTGATGATCGCAATGGCGCCGTTCATCCTTGTGGCGGTGTTGTTCCTGGCGCTCTTCCCGGATATTACCTTCGGCCAGTACCACAGCGATCCGAAACCGGCCGTCGAAAGCAAGGAAGCGCCGGCGGACAAAGCTGAAAAGCCGGACAAAAAAGAGACGAAGTAAATTCCGATGCCGACTTCCGAACCCATCGTTTCCGTTGAAAGCCTCTCGCACGATTACGGCGAGCGGCGCGCGCTCGACAACCTCAGCTTTTCCGCCAGCCGCGGCGAAATCTTCGGGCTGCTCGGACCGAATGGCGGCGGCAAGACCACGACCTTCCGCATTCTTTCGACGCTGATTCGCCCCACGTCCGGGAAAGTCGGCATCTTCGGCTTCGATCTGCTCAATAAGCCGCGCGAAATTCAGAAGCGCATCGGCGTGGTATTTCAGGCGCCGAGCCTCGACAAGAAACTCACGGCGTACGAAAACCTGCATCACCAAGGGCGCTTGTACGGATTGGGCGGCGCTCAGCTTTCGTCGCGCATCGGCTATCTGCTCGACCGCGTGAAGCTTGGTGATCGCGCCAACGAATACGTCGAGACGTTTTCCGGCGGAATGCGGCGGCGCGTGGAATTGGCGAAAGGCCTGCTGCACGGGCCGAAATTGCTGCTGCTGGACGAACCTTCGACGGGCCTCGATCCGGGCGCACGCCGCGATCTGTGGCAATATTTGCGCGAATTGGCGCAGCAGGAAGGCGTGACGAGTTTGCTCACGACGCATTACATGGAAGAAGCGGCGCAGTGTACGCGCATCGCGATTTTGAATGCGGGAAAACTCGTGGCGCTCGGCGCGCCCGACGAGCTGCGCGCGACGATTGGCGGCGATGTGATCACGATCCAATCGCCGAATCCGGAGGAGTTGCAAAAAAATATCGCGGCGCAGTTTTCGTTGAATGCGGAATTAATCGACGGGACGTTGCGCGTTGAAACGCCGCGCGGGCACGAACTGGTCGCGAAACTTGGCGGCGCCTTTCCGGGCGCGATCGATTCGATGACGATTTCCAAGCCGACGCTCGACGACGTGTTTATCAAAAAGACGGGGCATAAGTTTTGGGTGGAGACGGAGCCGAGTGCGAACGGGAAGGATAAGAAGAAGAAGCGGAGATAAATTCAAAATTTAAAATTCAAAATTCAAAGTTGCGTTAATTTTGAATTTTGCATTTTGAATTTTGAATTGAACCGGAGAATTAGATGAGTGAATGGGTAATCGAATCTCCCGCCGCGACCGCAACGCCGATGTCGCCCGGCGTGCTGGGGCCGGCGCTGACGCTGGCGCGGCGCGAACTGGTGCGATTTTTCCGGCAGCGCAACCGCGTTGTCGGCGCGCTTTTGCAGCCGATCATTTTCTTCGTGTTTTTCGGCGCGGCGCTCAACAATTCCTTCAAGCCGCCCACGGGCGCGGAAGGGATGAGCTACCAGGAATATTTCTTTCCGGGCACGATCGTGATGATCGTGATGTTCACGGCGATTTTTTCGACAATCTCGATCATTGAAGACCGGCGCGAAGGATTTTTGCAATCGGTGCTGGTTTCGCCCGCGCCGCGATTGGGAATGGTGTTGGGCAAAGTCTTCGGCGGCTCGGCGCTGGCGATGATTCAAGCGCTGCTGTTCATGTGTGCGGGATTCTTTCTTAAAATAAAATTGGACGCGGTGATGATCGCGCAAGCGGCGGGGATTCTGGCGCTGATTTCGTTCGCGCTCTGCGGACTGGGTTTCATCATCGCGTGGCGCATGGATTCGACGCAGGGCTTTCACGCGATCATGAGCGTGTTTTTGCTGCCGATGTTGATGCTCAGCGGCGCGTTTTTTCCGGACGCAGGTTTGCCGTTGTGGCTGAGCTGGATCGTGAAACTCAACCCGCTGACCTATGGCGTGGCTGCGCTGCGGCATGTGCTCTATGACAAGCCGCTGCCGTTTCTGCCGGATTTTAAATTGTCGCTGGCGCTGACGGCGGCGTTCGCGGCCGTCACGGTGATTGGATCGGTGCTCATTTCCGGCACGCGCACGACGGGGGATTTGCAGTGAACGACGACCCTCCGACCTTGGCGCACAAAGCCGCGTGGGGCTTGCTGATCGCGGTCGTGATCGGGCTGGTGGGCTATTCGTTCTGGAAAAAAGCACATCCGCCGACGCCAGACTTGTCGGGAAAGGGACCGTATGACACCAAACCGTGGCCGACGACGCAAGCGGGCATGGTCAGCGGGCCGGAACTTGAAGACTTCAATGTTTGGCGGCAGATCAAGAGTTTTTCGCTGGTCGATCAGCACTGTAAAAAAGTGGAAGCGAAAGATTTGCGCGGCGAAGTGTGGGTTGCGAGTTTTTTCTTCACGCGTTGCGCCGGAATCTGCCCGCTGGTGATTCAAAAAATGTCGGACCTCGACAAGGAGCTCGCCGACCTGCGGTCGGTGAAGCTTGTTTCGTTTTCGATGGATCCGGAACATGACACGCCGGAGGTGCTGACCAAATACGCGATGCTTCACGACGCGGTGAGTCCGCGCTGGCTGTTTCTGACCGGGGATCGGGACGAAATTTATCGCATGACGTCGAAGGAATTCTTGCTGAACGTGGACGAAAAAAACGGCACGTCCGCCGAGCCGATTTTGCATTCGCAATTGTTGGTGCTGGTGGACGCTCAGGGCTATGTGCGCGGATGGGTCGATCCGCTGGACGATTCGAAGCCGAACGTCAAACGCATGGCCGCGGCGGTGCGCAAACTGCGCACGATGCCGCCGGCAAAAATTGAAACGAGCGACGTTAAATCAAAAGGATAGCAATTTATGGATTGGACATTTCTCGCGACGGTGAATGCGTCGCTCAATTTGATCTCGTTTGTTTTTTTGATGTTTGGCTATCGGGCGATCAAGCGCGGGCAGAAAGAGCAGCATCGAAACTGCATGATTTCAGCGGGCGTCACGACGCTGTTGTTTCTGACCAGCTATTTATTCTACCATTCAAAAGTCGGAGACGTGCCGTTCAAAGGCACTGGGCCGATCCGGTTTATTTACTATTACATTATCCTCATTCCGCATTTGACGCTCGCCGCGACCAATGTCGTGCTGGTCATCATCACCTTTCGGCGCGCGTACAAGCAGGATTGGGAGCGGCACAAGAAGATCGCGAAGATCACGTTTCCGATCTGGGTTTACGTGTCGATCACGGGGATGATTGTGTATGTGATGGTTTATCATCTGTATAAGTGATTGACATGACTTTACTCGAAACCCACGTCCAACGGCTGCTTGACAGCTTCAAAAAGTGGACTGGCCGCGAGCTCATCGCGCGCACCGGCGATCCGGCCGGGGATGCACGCGCGCTCTTCGACGCGCCGTTCGTGATCGTCTCGCACGGTACGCAAGCAGATCCGATTTTGAACTATGGCAACGCCGCGGCGCTGATATTGTGGGAAGTCGATTGGGGGCGCTTGACAGCCATGCCGTCGCGCGAGACGGCTGAACCGATGCACCGCGAAGAACGCGAGCAATTCATGAACAAAGTCCGGCGCGACGGTTTTGTGTCTGGCTATGGGGGAATTCGAATTTCGAGCACAGGGAAACGCTTTCGCATCGAGGACGCGGTGATCTGGAATGTGCTGGACGAAGCGGGCGCAGTCGTTGGGCAGGCGGCGATGTTCGAGCGTTGGCGAGCGTGTTCGTAGTCCCGCCTTTAGGCGGAAAGCTTCCCGCTGCGGAACCATTCTCCGCCTAAAGGCGGGACTACGAACGCACTTTCCGTTTTCCCCGGATTGACAGATTGTGCTTGCCCTATACAATTTGCGGTTTTGAATCCTGCGTATGGGGGCGCGCGTGAACGACGCGGCGGTGAGTGCGTTCGGTGGGGATCCGGATTTGGATCTTGCGCCGGGGGCGTTCGTTAAAAATTTGGAGCCGCACGAGCGCGTGCTCGTCGATCTCAAGGACTTGCTGTACGAAGGTTCCTGGGATCACGTGCTGACGGATCTGCGTGCGGCCAAAGAGAATCGGCCGCACGTGTACCGGCTGTCCAACGCGATCGAACGGGATTTGCGCGCGATTGAACGAATGAAGGCGTACGAAACGAAGCATCAGGTCAGTTTGTCGGCATTGTTAAAGCAGCGAGGTGCGCAGGCATGAGCTTAAAGCAGAAGAATGCGGGCGTTTGGGCGGCACTGGTTTTAAGCGTCGCGTTGGCGGCGTGGAGTCTGCGCGCCGAAATGGCGCCCGCCGGAATGGAAGTGGAGTGGATATCGGTGCCATCGAGCGCCGGTGCGCCGACGCGCGGGTGGGTAAAGGACGATTTGATCCTCACCGTCTCCGGCAAAAGTCTCGTTGCGGTGCGCCGCGCCGACGGCTACCACCTTTGGCAGTGCGACCTTGACGGCGACATCCGTTTCGGCCCTTCGGTCAGCCGCGCCAATGTGCTGGTGAACGTCCACAATAATTTGATCGCGATCGACAAGCGCGGCGGCAATGTGCGCTGGAAATTAAGCACGGATTTTATTATGAGCGCCGAACCGCTGTTGATCGATCCGGCGTTGTATCCGGCCGAATACACTCACGAGTGGCAGAACCTCGAATCGATCTACGTGCCGGGCTGGGATTCGCGCATTCATGCGTATTGGAGCCGCGGAAGATTGGCCACGCTCATTCGCGGCCCGCGCGCCAGCGACGATGTGATTGCGCCGACGTTCGATCTCTTCAAGCAGTGGCTCAAAGCCAATCGCAACGGCGCGTTCACGCTCACGCCCATCCGCCTGCGCGAGGACATGCTCTACTACACGGCGGACAACAATTACATTTACGCGGTCAATCGCACCGAAGGCGAAGAGCAGGAGCCGTACTACATGATGGGCGCGCCGTGCACGGAACTGACCGTCACGACCGGCAACATCTATTGCGGGTCGCGCGACATGTTCGTGTATTGCCTGGACCGTTTGGCGATGCGCAAAAAGTGGAGCTACGCGCCGGGGCAGCTCGCGCGCGGCAATATCTTCGCTGACGAACCGCAGACGCCGCTGGTCTATGTTCCGCTCGAAGACGGAAACGTGCAGGCGCTGCGCATCACGCCAGCGCGCTCGCCGGCGAAAGGCGGGTACGAAACGCCGGAGCACTTCGCGGAATTCTGGAAAGTGAAAGGCGAAGGCATTGTCACGGCCGGGCCGATCTACGCGTACATTGGCAGCGGACCCGTCGGCGAACATGCGTACAAGAGCGTCGCCGCGGTGGACAAAGGCACGGGCCAGATCGCGTGGACCGAAAGCTCGGCCGCGCAGTACCTGGAGTACAACAACAATTGGAGCAACCGCAATTCGGGCGCGCGCATTTACGCGGTGCAAAGCGACGGGCGGATTGTGAGCTACAAGGAAAAGAAGCGCGACACTGGAATTCAGATCGCGCAGTTGCCCAAGGAAGCCGAGCCTGAGCAGCCCAAGATGCCCGCTCCGAAAAAGAAAGAGGAAAGCGGCAGCGACACGCCGACGCCAAAACCGGACGCGCCAAAACCGGACGACACGAAGCCGGATGCGCCCAAATCGGACGCACCGAAACCGGATGCACCCAAACCGGACGATACAAAGCCTGACGCGCCGAAGCCGGATGCGCCGAAGGGAGATGCGCCGAAAACGGAAGAGAAGAAATAGCGGAGGATTGATTTGAGCGCGGATGCGTGATAGACTTCCGATTGGAATAGAGGAACTCCGTAATGCACTCCGAATTGTCTGCCTCGCCGAGCGCCGCTGTGCTCACGCCACAAGCGGCTCCTCCTTTGGAAATCCCGAACGATGCCGCACAAATTGTGGAGGAATTGGGCATTGCGGACAAAGTTAAACCTGTCTATGACATCCTGTGCGAGGAATTGGGCGAGCTCGACAGCGCGAAACTGGAAGCAATTCCGCACGATTATTTTCTTCTGCCGCGTGACGTTGCGTTTGTGGTAAAGTCCTCTTTGTCATACGATGAATTCAAAAAGAGAAATACCGCATTCTTTTTTCGCATTAAGAGCCAATTCCCTGAAGACGTCTACCTCAAGCTAATGAGCGTTCTACGCACTTACGGTTGAAATGGATTCACGCGACTTTCTTCAAACTGCCAGGCAGCTCATTGATCTGCCGTTCCGGTTGGAATCGAATTATCGAACGTCCATCAGCCGAAGTTACTATTCAGCCTTCCTGCGGTTTCAATTTGCGTTGTCGAATCAGGTCAGCGCTCGGCTGCTTAAACAGGCGCAGATCAGTCAACTTGGCCACGAATGGATTATTTCGGCGCTCTCAAGATCCGAAACAAATGAAGTCGCGGCGATAGGCATGATGCTTCATAATTTGCGCAGTTGGCGCCATCGCGCCGATTACAATTTGCGCGAGGAATTCGTTGAGTCCGAAGCGACGGAGCAGCTTAAGCACGCCGAGGAAATTCACGCCGCCATCGACGCTTTCGGCCTCCCCAAAATCATCGCCTACATGATCCAGCACATCCGAAACCTCGCGCAACTCCGCATGGGCACTTCTTCCATTTAGAAACAAGGAGCAACTACTCGATGTCCGCCATCCCTCCCCGCAAAGGTCCCGTCATGCTGATCGTCATGGACGGCTGGGGCTTGCGCGCCAGCGCCGATCATAACGCCGTGAGGCTCGCCAAAACGCCTGTTTACGATGCGCTCAGCAAGCAGTGCCCGTACACGACGCTCGTCACGTGTGGCACCGATGTGGGCCTGCCCAAAGGTACGATGGGCAACAGCGAAGTCGGGCATCTCAATCTCGGCGGGGGGCGCATTGTTTGGCAGGATTTGATGGAAGTCGCGCAAGCGGTCGCCGACGGTTCGTTCGATACGAATCCCGCCATTGTCGCAGCGATCGAGCACGCGAAAAAGAACAACAGCCGCCTGCATCTCTTCGGGTTGATCTCAGCGGCGCGCGTGCATTCGCTCGATGAAGCTTATTTCGCGCTCGTGCGTCTCTGCGCCAAACACGAATTGCGCAAAGACCGCGTGGTGTTTCACGTTTTTACCGACGGTCGCGACACTGGACCCAAGACGGGTGCGGGATGGGTTGACGAATTGCAGCGCAAACTTGACCTTTACGATACCGGCGTGATCGCCACCGTTACCGGCCGCTATTTTGGCATGGACCGCGACAAGCGCTGGGAGCGCGTCGAAAAGGCATGGAAGGCGATGGTGGACGGCGTGGGCGAACACACCGCGTCCAGCGCCGCTGACGCGATTGCGAAAGCCTACGAACGTGGCGAGACCGACGAATTCATCAAGGCCACCGTCATCGTCGGCGAAGACGGCAAGCCGGTCGCCACGATTCAGGACGGCGATTCGGTTTTGAGTTTTAATCACCGCAGCGACCGGCCACGAGAATTGTGTGAATGTTTTTTGAATGCCGATTTCAAAGGTTTCGCGCGCGCCCGGACTCCGAAAGTGCTGCTCACCACGCTCACCGATTATCGCGCCGGATTCAACGCGCCGATTGCGTTCGCCAGCAAAGTGCTCGAAGGCACGCTCGGCGAAGCGGCATCGAAAGCGGGATTGAAGCAAATCCGCATGGCCGAGACTGAAAAATATCCGCACGTCACGTTCTTCTTCTCGGGCGGGCGCGAGCAGCCCTTTGATGGCGAAGACCGCGCGATGGCGCCGTCGCCGAAAGTTGCGACGTATGATCTCAAGCCCGAAATGAGCGCACCGGAACTCACCGCGAAAGCGCTCGACGCGATCCGCTCGAAAAAATATGACCTGATCATCCTGAATTTCGCGAACGGCGACATGGTTGGCCATACCGGCGTTGAAAGCGCCGCCATCGCCGCCGTCGAAGAAGTGGATCGCAATGTCGGAAAAATCGTCGAAGCGCTTCGCGAAGTAAACGGGGAAGTTCTCGTCACAGCCGATCACGGCAATTGCGAACAAATGTGGGACTACGCCACGAACAGCCCGCACACGGCCCACACGACCAATGATGTGCCGTGCTATCTGGTCAGCGAACGCTTTAAAAATGCGAAGCTGAATCGAGGCCGATTGGCGGACGTGGCGCCGACGCTGGCGTTTCTGCTTGGCATCGCGCAGCCGGCGCAGATGACGGGGAGGAATTTGGTTGTGCCGGCGTGAATCGCGAAACTGCGGACAAGCAATTTCATCCCGATGTTGTAAAATGCTCGCGAATAACGTTGGTTCATCGCGGAGGACAACTAAGATGCTTCCCATCGACCTTTCCGGCAAACGCGCCTTCGTCGCCGGTGTCGCAGACGACAATGGCTATGGATGGGCCATTGCCAAGGCGCTGCATCAGGCCGGCGCGTCCATCTGCGTGGGCACGTGGCCGCCGGTGCTCTCGCTGTTCACCAGAAGTCTTGAGCGCGGAAAATTCGACGACAACGTCGCCTACGCGGGCGGCAAACTCAGTTTCGAAAAAATCTATCCGTTCGACGCTGTCTACGATTCGCCCGAAGACGTGCCGCCCGAAATTCGCGACGACAAGCGTTACAAGGAAGTGCCTGCCTACACGATTTCAGAATGCGTCGCGAAGATCGTCGCCGATTTCGGCGAGAAGCCGCTCGATATCGTCGTGCACAGCCTTGCCAACGGCCCGGAAGTAAAAAAGCCGCTGATCGAAACGTCGCGCAAAGGTTATCTCGCGGCGCTCAGCGCCAGCGCGTATTCGCTTGTCGCCATGGTCCAGCGCTTCGCGCCGCTGATGCGCCCGGGCGGTTCGTTTGTTTCGCTCTCGTATCTTGCATCGGAACGCGCCGTTCCCGGCTACGGCGGCGGGATGAGTTCCGCGAAAGCCGCGCTCGAAAGCGACACACGCACGCTCGCGTTCGAAGCCGGCCGCAAATACGGCGTGCGCATCAATTGCATCTCCGCGGGTCCGCTCGCCAGCCGCGCGGCAAAAGCCATCGGCACGATCGAAGTGATGGTCGATTATTACAAGAAGAACGCCGCGCGAAGCGAAGCGATGAAAGCCGAGGAGGTCGGCCACACGGCTGCGTTCCTTTGCTCGCCGCTGGCCAGCGCCATTACCGGCACGCTGATTCACGTCGATCACGGTTACCATAGCATGGGCATGGCGGTGGAGGGCGTGTTTCCTCCACAAGCGCAATCGTAATTTTTGATTGACGATTGAGCATTGACGATTGACTATGGCGTGACGACACTGCGCTCATTTACAGTCATCGTCAATCGGCAAATCTGAGGCCCGCATGATCATTCCGCTAAATCTGAAATCCCTCGCCGAGAGCCGCGGCCATGGCCACCTCTTTCGCTTTTTCGACTCGCTCAATGACGCCGAAAAATCAACGCTGCTCGCGCACCTCTCGGCGCTCGATTTCGACCTGATCGACCGGCTCGTCGCGGAGCTTGTCAAAGGCTCGGCGCCCACCGACGCTGCAGAATTGCAGCCCGCGCCCGTGGTTCCGGTTCCTTCGACTGAAGAGCAGCGCCAGGCGCAGCGCGGCGCGCGCTCCTTCGGCGAAGGCGCGTATCGCAATGGGCGCATCGGCTGTTTCCTCGTCGCGGGCGGACAGGGCACGCGCCTCGGACTCGACGGCCCCAAGGGCGCGTTCAAAATCGGTCCGATCACCGAGCGCACGCTATTTCAAATTCATGCCGAAAAAATTCTCGCGCTGCGCCGGCGTTACATTGCACGCGTGCCCTGGCTGATCATGACTTCGGACGCGAACGATGATGAGACGAATAGATTTTTTGCTGAGCACAATTACTTCAATCTGGGCGCCGATTCCATTCGCATCTTTAAGCAGTCCAACATGCCGGCCGTCGGTCGCGATGGGAAAATTCTGATGCAGGCGAAGCACGAACTGGCGCTCAGCCCCAACGGTCACGGCGGTTCGATCAAAGCGCTTTGCGATTCCGGCGCGACTGCGTGGCTGCGTGCGCAAGGAGTGGATACGCTTTTTTATTTTCAAGTCGATAACCCGCTCACACAAATCGGCGATCCGGCCTTCATCGGTTATCACTTGCTGGCCGATTCGAAGATGTCGAGCAAGGCGTGCCGCAAGCGCGATTGGAAGGAAAAGGTCGGCGTCTTCGGCGTGAAAAACGGCAAACTTTGCGTCGTCGAATATTCCGATCTGTCCGAATCCGCCGCGCGCGAGACGCTTCCGGACAAATCGCTGAAGTGGTGGGCCGGCAGCATCGCCATTCACGTCATCGACGTGGGATTCATCGAACAACTCAACAAGGGTGGCTTCCAACTGCCTTATCACAAAGCCGAAAAAGCCGTGGCCTGCATTGGTCCGGACGGAAATCCAATTCAGCTCAAACACGGCGAAAAGAATGCGATCAAATTCGAAACGTTTGTGTTTGATGCGCTCGCTTACGCCGACCGCACGCTCAACGTCGAAACGCGCCGCGAAGACGATTTCAGCCCGGTGAAGAACGCCGAAGGCGATGATTCGCCCGCCACCGCGAAACGCGACATGCAGGAGCAGTACGCGCGATGGCTCGCCGCCGCCGGAACCAACGTTGCGCGCAATTCCGACGGTTCGCTGGCGTGTGAAATCGAAATCAGCCCGCTGACCAGTCTCGAAGGCGAAGGACTCGAAGGCAAAGCGCCGACGGAAATCAAAGCCGGCGAAAAAGTCGTGATATAATAGGCGGCAATGATCAGTTCATTTGAATTGGACGTCGTCATGACCGACCCCATCAGCGGACGCGCCACCGGCCTGCCCAAGACAATTCGCCGCGCCGCGAAAGCGATGGAAGCGTCGGGCATCGGTTATTGCGTAATCGGCGCCGCGGCTCTCGCCGCGCGCGGCCTGCCGCGGATGACGCGCGATTTGGATATCGCGGTTCTAAGCGACGACGCGGAAGCCGCGATCGCGGCGCTGCGCAAAGCGAATCTGGTTGCCAGCACTCCCATACACGATTCGGATGCACTCGAATCAATGATTATATTTGTCGATCCCCAAACGCAACACGAAGTGGATTTGCTAATTGCCGAAGGTGAACCCGAAGCCAGCGCTATCGCGCATGCCACGCGCGAAAAACTTTTCGGCGCGTCCATGCGCGTCGCATCGCTGGAGCATCTGCTTTTGCTATACTTGTACTCGAATCAGCCCCGCCATCTCGGCGATTTTGCGTCGATCGTCAAATCCGGCCGCGCAGATTTGGCCAAGGCGGAGCATATTCTCCATGAGATGCATCCGGAAATGATGCGCGACTGGCGACAGCGCGTGAAATCAGTCCTCTCGCCGCCGCCTGCGCCCCAAAAACCGAAGCGAAAATGAATGCGCCTTGCGCGGAGCATCGCGATGAATGTCGAACCCGCCACGTCGGATGCCGAAGACCAGCGTCTACGCGAGCGCGCATTTGAACTCATGCGCATCTTACCCTCCCGCTCCGCCTGCGCCACGCGCCTGAAAGCCGAAGGCTTTTCTCCGGAACTCGTCGATGCGGTCGTCTCCGAATTGTTCACGCTTCGAAAAACAGTCGCGTCCAACCGCATGCAGGACCTCGAAGATCAAATTCGGATTCTTATTCAAGTCTTGGACAAAAACACGGAAATCAGTCCGCGGGATTTGGATGCATTTCACAACGCCGCGCGCGAATTTGCGCCCCGATTGCGCCGTGACATGACCGGCGACCGCGCCATCATTCTCGGTTTCCCGCTCGTGATGATCGCGCTGATCGCATTCTGCATCGTGTATCCGCAAAGCTTTCTTGTCACCGCGCTGCTCACGCTGAAATACAGTTGCATTCAAGTGCTTGTCATCGGCGCGTTCCTTCCCGCGTTCTATCAATTTACTCACGGCTGCCGCCGCCGCATTCGCGCAAAGCGCCGATTCTCAGAACTCCGCGCACTTGCTGCGCGCATGAATTGGACCGACATCAAGTAGTATGATGCAGCGCTAACTTGACGCACTACGAGACCAGCAGCGTCAGCAGCGCGCGCTGCGCGTGCAGCCGGTTTTCGGCCTGGTCGTAGACGACCGACTGTGGGCCGTCGATCACGTCGTCGGTGCATTCGTCGCCGCGATGGGCGGGCAGGCAGTGCATGAAGATCGCTTTTGGCGCGTGGGACAACAGCGCCGCGTTGATCTGGTAATCTTGGAACATCGCGCGCCGTTTGTGAGCTTCGTTTTCCTGTCCCATTGAGGTCCACGTGTCCGTGTACACGACGTCCGCGTCCTTCACGGCGTCCACAGGCGCGGCCACCTGCGTGATCCCGCTGGATTTGACGAAACCCGGCGCAAAAGTGTAGCCGTGCGGGCTGGCGACAAAAAGCTGCGAGCCAAATTTCGGGAGCGCGTGCGCCAGCGAGCGGCACACGTTGTTGCTGTCGCCGATGAACGCGACTTTGATTTTTTCGATGCGCCCCAGCCGTTCGCGGATCGTCTGCAAATCGGCCAGAATCTGACAGGGGTGCTGCTTGTCGCTCAGCCCGTTGATCACCGGTTTGGTCGCGTGGCGAGCCATCTCGACAATCGTTTCGTCTTTAAACGTGCGGAGCACGAATGCGTCCAGGTAGCGCGAGGCCGATTTCGCCATGTCCACAATCGCTTCTCGCTCGCCGATGCGCCCGGCTTCCTGGCCCACGTAAATACTGGTGCCGCCCAACTGCGCGACTGCCACTTCGAAGCTCAAGCGCGTGCGCAGCGAGGCCTTCTCGAAGAACAGACCGACGGCTTTGCCGCGCAGCACGGGGCGGCTGAGGTACGATTCGGGATCGCGCTTCTGCTGCGCGGCGAGATCGAGAATCGCCATGATCTCGGCGGCACTGACGCTGTCCAAGGAAATGAGGTCCCGCATTTTGTGGCTCATGATAACGAAGTCCTGAGTGCTGAGTCCTGAGTGCTGAGTGCGTTAAACGTTACCCGTTAAACGTTAAACGTTTTTGAGTGTGCGAACTAGAAACGTGTAACGTATAACGCGTAACGTGTAACGAGCGTTATTCACTTAACACTTTCGAAATAATGGCAATGCCTTCGTCGAGTTCTTCGCGCTTGACATTCATCGCCGGCAACAGGCGCAGCGTGGTGTCGTGTGTGACGTTGATCAACAAGCCTTCTTCCTGGCAGCGCGCGTACACGGCCTTGCCCGGGAAATTCAAATCGATGCCGGCCATCAAACCGACCTGGCGGATTTCGTTGATCTTCGAGGCGTGCTTCGCGCGCAGATTTTCGAGTAATCCGGCGAGATGCCGCGAAACGGCGCGCACGTGCTCGATCAAATTTCCAGAATCGATGGTGTCAATCACCGCGAGCCCCGCGACACACGCCAGGGGATTGCCGCCGAATGTCGAGCCATGCGTGCCGGGCACCAGGCACTGCGCGACGGAACCTTTCGCCAGCAGCGCGCCGATGGGAAATCCGCCGCCGAGCGCTTTGGCCAGCCAGATCAGGTCGGGCGCGGGCGCTTTGAGCGTCTGATAAGCGAAATAATCGCCCGTGCGCCCCATGCCGCATTGCACTTCGTCGTACATCAGCAGCGCGCCGAATTTGTCGCAAAGTTTGCGCGCGGCGTGAAGGTAGCCGCTGGTCGCAGGATAGATGCCGCCTTCGCCCTGAATCGGTTCGACCATGAATCCAACGACGTCGTCGTCGAACGCTTTTTCGAGCGCGCTTGCATCGTTGAGCGGCGCGTAGCTGAATCCCGGCAGCAACGGGCCGCAGCCCTTTTGAAGCGAGAGTTGGCCGGTTGCGGTCAGCGCGCCATAGGAGCGGCCATGAAATCCGTTGAGCGTGCTGATCAGTTTCCATTTCCCGCCGTTGCGTTTGCCCCAGAGTCGCGCGAGCTTGATCGCCGCTTCGCTGGCTTCGGTGCCCGAATTACAAAAGAACGCGCGTGGCGCGTCGATGCCCGTGAGTTTTCCAACGAGGGCTTTGGCGAGTTGCGCCTGGCTTTCCCACAAATAATTGTTGTGGATGTGGAGCAACTGCGCGGCTTGTTTTTGCAGCGCCGCGACAACTCGCGGCGGGCAGTGGCCGAGGCCGTTGACGCCGAGTCCTGGCAACAGATCGAGATAGCGCTTGCCGTTGGCGTCCCACACGCGCGAGCCTTCGCCGCGCACGACGGCAATCGGCGCGCGGCCGTAATTCTGGAAGACGTATTGCTCGTACATCGCTTGCACTTCGGCGTTCGTTGACATGGGCGTGCTCCCGTGGTGCAGGCGTCTCGCCTGCACGATTCCAATGCCCGTGCAGGCGAGACGCCTGCACCACGAAACAAATCACATTCGAATTTCCGTCCCGATTCCTTCCGGCGTGAAGATTTCGAGCAGCAGCGAATGCTCTTGCAAGCCGGAGATCACGTGCGTTTTTTTGACTCCGTTTTGCAGCGCAGCCATGCACGCTTCGATCTTCGGAATCATGCCGCCAACGATCACGTTGGTGTTCATCAATTCGTCGCATTCGGCCAGCGTGGCGCTGGAGATCAGCGATTCGGGCTTGTTTTTGTCGCGCAAAATGCCGGGCACGTTCGAGAGATAAATCAATTTCTCTGCCTTCAATTCCGACGCGATTTTCCATGCGACCGAATCGGCGTTGACGTTGTACAATTGTTTTTCCGGCCCGCGCGCGATGGGCGCGACGACCGGAATGATTCCGCCCAGCAACATGCGGTGCGCCAGTTCCGAGTCGGAGGAATCGATTTCGCCGACGAAGCCGAGGTCCATCGTTGGGTCTTCCGCAAAGATTTTTTTATGGCAGCGCAGATAGCCGGAGCCGCGCCCGTTGAGCGGGATGGCTTTGCCGCCCTCTTTTTCAATCAGCCGGACGACGTTGGCACTGATTTCTTCGATCAGCACTTTCTGCGCGATTTCAAGCGTGGCTTCGTCAGTGACGCGGCGCCCTTTCACAAACGTCGCCTGCATCCCGCGGCGTTCCATTTCTTCGGTGATGCGCGGGCCGCCGCCGTGAACAAGGATCGGCCAGATGCCGACTTGCTCGAGGTACACGACATCGCGCACCACCGACGGCAGGATTTTGTCGTCGGTCATGGTGCTGCCGCCGATCTTGATCACGACGAAGCGGCGATCATACGCCTTGAGGTACGGCAGGGCTTCGAGGAAGACTTTGGCTTTTTCGAGAGCGTTCAGCATTTTTAAGCTCCGCTTAAAAAGGAGATAGGGGATGGTAATTGGCTTCTCTTCTCCTATCTCTTATCTCCTGACTCCTATCCTACGTGTGGTAATCCGCATTGATCGTGATGTATCCGTGGGTCAAATCGCAGGTGTAAAATTTCGCGCGGCCGGGGCCATCGCCGACCAACAGGACCAGGCTCGTGTCGCGCGGTTTGAGCGCGGCGCTGGCGGCAGCTTTGTCGAAAGCGGCCGGTTCGCCGTTGCGAAAAAGCTCGATGCCGTTGACTGTGAGCGATGTGTCGAGCGGATCGAAGACCACACCCGCGCGCCCCGCCGCGGCGACGATGCGCCCCCAGTTGGGATCGTTGCCAGCGATGGCGGTTTTGACCAACGGCGACTCGGCAATCGTGCGCGCAATTTTTTCCGCGTCGGCATCGTGCTTCGTTCCGCCGACGTAAACGGTGACCGTGTGCGTGGCGCCTTCGCCGTCGGCGGCAATCTGGCGAGCGAGACTGTCGCAGACGGAATGCAGCGCCGCGCGAAACGCTTCGTAATCGGCGCCGCTGTTTTTCGAAATCGGCTTGTTGCACGCTTTGCCGGAAGCCAGCACGACGATGCTGTCGTTGGTCGAAGTGTCGCCGTCCACGGTCACGCAATTGAACGTTTCGTCCACAATTTCGGAAAGACATTTTTGCAGCACGGCGGGCGCGATCTTCGCGTCGGTGGCCACGAAACCCAGCATCGTCGCCATGTTCGGCGCGATCATGCCGGAGCCTTTGCATGCGCCCGCGACGGAAACCGTTTTTTTATCCACGGCACATTTGGCCCCCGCCGTCTTGGGCACCAGATCGGTTGTCATGATGCCGCGCGCAAAATCGCCGATGCACGGTTTCTCGCGGACAAATTGAACGGCGCGCGCGATTCCCGCTGAGACTTTTTCCATGGGCAGTTTGTGGCCGATGATTCCTGTTGAAAACACCAGCACCTGTTCGGCTTTGCAATTTATGCCCGCCGCGGTCAACTTCGCCATCTTCAGCGCGTCGGCCAAACCTTGTTCGCCGGTGCAGGCGTTGGCATTGCCGGCGTTAATAATGAGCGCGCGCGCCACGCCTTTGCTTTTTTTCAAATGTTGGCGGCAGACGGTGACCGGAGCCGCGCAGACGCGATTTTTCGTAAAACACCCCGCGGCGGAGGCGAGCTCTTCGCAGACCACCAGCGCCAAATCCGGCGGCTCTTCCTTGGCCGTCTTCAACCCGCAATGCAGCGAGGCCGTGCGAAATCCGGGGACGTTGTGGATGAGGCCGTCCCATGGCCCGGAGGAATTTGATGCGCTACTTTTGGTTGCCGCCATGATAACCCTCGGAACGGCTCATTTGTCATTTTTGATTTGTCATTTGTCATCTGTCATTTAACTGAATGCGCGGCGTCAACAAAAATGAAAAATCACAAATCACAAATGCAAAATGACAAATAAGCCGTTAAATACTGCGGCCCCTCGTGACTCCGCAACAGCGGAGCGAGGGGCCGCGTAAATGTCGGATGAAAAGTCCCCTCTAGCGTTTCGAGTATTGGAAACGACGGCGCGCGCCGGCCTGGCCGTACTTTTTGCGTTCGACCATGCGAGAGTCGCGAGTGAGGTACCCTTCGGTGCGCAGGCTTTTCTCGAGCGCGCGATCGTACAGCAGCAGCGCTCGGGCAATGCCCATGCGGATGGCTTCCGCCTGGCCGGTCGTGCCGCCGCCGTTGACTTGGCAGAACACATCGAAGGCCGTCGCAAGCTTCACGAAGCGCAGAGCCGACGTGGCCGCGGCGCGTTGATTTTCATGCGCAAAAAAGTTTTCGATTTTGCGCCCGTTGACCACGATGTGGCCGGTGCCCGGCCGCATGCGCACCGCGGCCGTGGCGCATTTGCGCCGGCCCGTGCCCCAAAAATACCCGCCAGTTTTGTCTTCGCTGCTCACTTGCAAATCCCTCGTTCTTTTCGATCGGACGATTTAATTCCCCACCAACAAGGGCGGCAGGAGCGCCGCCCCTCCTAAATTACTTCAGCAGCGCCCACGCTTCCGGCTTCTGCGCGGAGTGCGGATGATTCGTACCCACATACACCTTCAATTTCGAAAGCATCGCTTTGCCCAACATCGTCTTGGGCAACATGCGCCGCACCGATTCGGTGATGATCGTGTTCGGATTGCGCGCCTGCTCGTCGGCCAGGGTGCGCACGCGCAAACCGCCTGGATAGCCGGACCATTTGCGATAGGTCTTGGATTCTATTTTGTTCGGATGCACTGAAACTTTTTCAGAATTGACCACGACCACGAAATCGCCGGTATCGAGGTGCGGCGTGTAGGTCGGTTTGTCCTTTCCCATCAGCCGGCGAGCGATCAGTGTGGAAATGCGTCCCAGCGATTGGCCGGCGGCATCCACGAGATACCATTTTTGCTGGAGTTCGCCGTGTTTGGCGACATAAGATTTGAAAGGCTTGGCCTTGGGTGCTGCTGCTGCCGCGGACATGGCGTGACTCGCTCCTCTAATTCCTGCGTAATCGCGTGTTCATTAAAAAGACAACCGCCCTGGAAGTCCGGGCGGGAAAGAAGGGATAGTATAGAGCAGCGCGCGCTTGTCAAGAGGGAATTGGAAAATAGTGTTTGAGTTTGTAGTCCCGCCATAAGGCGGCTCAGACCGCCTAAAGGCGGGACTACGAACGCGGACTCTGCACAAAAATCTCTCGAATTTTTTTTCGCGTGCAGCACAACCGAGGCTTGCCCGTCTCATTCTTGGCAAATTGTGCATCTTAATAGAGGAGAATAGCTGAAGTGCCTGCGCTTGGGCGTTGAAAAAACGCTCAAAAATCGGTCAAAATTCGGTCAAGTCAGAATGTGAAATGCCCTTGACTTGTTAAAAAGTGCGCGCATAATCGGCGCATTCTTCAAATGGAGCAATGACGTGTCCGCAGTCCTTTGACGGCGGGTGTGGGCATTGTCGGATTTCGGGGAGGTCTCTAAACCGTGAGCTTCGTCGCAAAAGTCTTGGTCGTCTTCAACTTGATCATATCGGCATTCTTCCTGTATTTCGCGCTGCATTCGTGGGCTGCCGCGACTAAATGGGAGAAGATGTACCAGGTCGAAAAGACGCGCAACGTCAAAGACGTGGCGGACGTTCAGAAAACTGAACGGGACTTGGCCGTCAATGTCGCGAAACACGACGTACGCGAAGATGCAATACGCAAAGAGCGCGACGAAGAGAAGCGTGCCAAGGAAAGTTTTCGCGAAAAAGTGACTGAGGTGGAGGCCCGGCTCGCCACGAAAGAAAATGAAAACGCGTTGACCAACGCTGAACGCCAGGAAGAAGCGCGCGAAAACAAGCGCCTTGTCAGCGATCTGGATAAGGCTCACAAAGTTGTCATGAAACTCGAACAAGCCGTGGCGGTCGAGCGCAACAACGCGCAGGCGATGAAGAATCAGTTGGCGGACAACGAATCCGAACTGGCGCAGGCCAAGACATTGATCGGGCAGCTCAACCGCGATCTCAAAACTTCGCAGCAGGACGCGCAGACAAATGCCAACACCATCGCCGAATTGATTCGCCGAGGTTACGACGTGTACCAGATTCTGCAGTTGAACCCCGACCAGCCGCTGATCGAAGCCAAAGTGCTTGCGGTCAAGCCCGATGTCAATCTGGTCATGCTATCCGCGGGAAGCAATCAAGGCGTCAAGCCAGGCTACCATTTCATGGTCAGCAATGGACCGACCTACAAGGGCACGGTGCAGGTGGACAAAGTGTGGCCCGACATGAGTTCGGCGCGCATCATCCTGACGCCGAAAGACATGAACGTGGTGGTGGACAAAAACGACGACGCGAGAACGCGCTAAAAGTAGGCGCGTCCCCACGAACCGCGACCGCAAGGGAGCGGCTCAAAATGAAGTGGCAGAGTTGCAGTCAGTGATATAATTCGGCTGAGAATCGAGGATTTGACCGATGGCAGATGGTGTTGAAAAACCGCGCTTCGATGTGTACGCCATGCTCTTGCTGCTCAGCTTTCTGATGACCTTGGGCGCGGTGCTGTTGTTGAATGACGATTTGAGTTCGAACTATGGCTTCAAGCTCTTCGGCGACAAGCCGGCCGGCCACACGTGGCACATCACCGAATATCAGGAAGTCGGGAAGCATTATGCGATTCCTGGCTATGTGGAGTTGCGCAAGCAGGACTTGGACGATTGGGAGACCATCCACAAAGGCGAAAAGTTCCCGATTCCCAAAGCCGATTATGAATGGCCCAAAGATTACGACGTCGCCGGGCATCCGATCAATCCAGCGCTGGATAATCAGCAGAACGTGGACGATGCATCAAAACCGGCCGTGATAAAAGGGTTGGAGGCTTTGGCCGCGGTGAAGCCTGACGAACCCAAGAAAGACGAGCCCAAGAAGGACGAAAAGCCGCCTGAAAAGGCGCCGGACAAAGTGCCCGAAAAAGCGCCGGAAAAATAGAGCGCGATGCCGCGAACCGCGGCGAATTAAACTTCAATACCCATAAACCGTCGCCTTCTCCGTTCCCTGCACGTTGCCAAACGCATCCAGCATCGTCGCCGTTGCGGTCGAGCCCACGCGCGTCGCGCCCGCGTCGATCATGTCCAGCAGCGCTTGCAGCGTGCGAATTCCCGCCGCGGCTTTCACCTGCACTTTTGGGCTGACGCTCGCGCGCATTAACTTGACGTCCGCCACGGTTGCACCTGTCGGCGCGAAGCCTGTCGATGTTTTCACAAAATGCGCGCCGGCTTCCTCAACCAGTTTGCAGCCGAGAATTTTTTGCTCGTCGTTAAGGTAGGCGTTTTCCAGAATCACTTTG
>DATGGK010000151.1:0-21458 GCA_035308565.1 Planctomycetota bacterium
CGCGTCGGTCACGCCCGGAAAAGCCTGAATGATCGCGTTGAACAGCCGCGCCATCGCCACCGCCGCCGCGATCGCCACGTTCTTGGTGTTGACCCCCGCGTGAAACGCCGTCTCCAAAGGCGGCAGCGCATCGACGGCCACCATCTGTCTTTGGCGAAAGCCAAACGTTAGCGCGCCGCGCAAAAACCCGCAAGGATGAAAAAAGCTCAACCCTTCTTCCGCGCCGCACGGCGGCGGATCAGCGATTCGCAGAGGAAATAGACGGCGAAGAGGATTGCGAGCGCGACAACCAGGTTGATGCAAATTCCGATGTAAGAAGGACGGCATACGCGCGATTGTAGTGGAAAGTATTCGATTACTTTTGTCCAAGCAAAACAAGGCCACCCGCAGTCTTTGGCGAAAATAATATGTGGACCTGATAGAAACATTCCCGCGGAACGTTCGAGCACATTCAGCCAAATCAACCCGCCCGCGACAAACATCAGCACAATGGCCGTCGAGAGATGAATCTGAAAGCGCGCGCGGCGCGGAGGCTCAGGCATGTCTCATGCTCCCTTCCGCGCCGTGCGGCGGCGGATCACCCATTCGCAGAGGAACCAGACGGCGAAGAGAATTGCGAGGGCGATGAGGGCGTTGGCGATGATCAGTGCGGTGCGCCACACAGATGGGAGAGCAATGGGCACCATCTTTTCGCGCCTGCCATCGCGGTCAATGTATACCTGCTCGCCCGTTTGCATCGCATTGATCGGCCAGCCACGTTCGACGCGACGATCTCCGTACCATTCCTGGAACCGTTGCTGTGCGAAGAATTCTGACTCGGTTATGTCGTCGTGCCATTCTAACGGGTCATTTTTGAATGCCACGCCTTGCCCGTCAACGCGCCGCCCGTTCGCATTCGCCCAAATCAACCCGCCCGCGACAAACATCAGCACGATGGCCGTGGAGAGATGGAATTGAAAGCGCTTGGGGCGGGGAGGATTGGGCATGGCCATCAAAGGGCGCACTTGCCCCAGAATTCTCTTGCAAATCGGTAAATGGAAAACGCACCAGCACCACATCGCCGGAATTATAAGGAATCATAGATCGCGTCGTCCTCATTGTCCCAGACACGGGCAAATGCGGCTTCCTGCGCCTTGGCGAACAACTCCGCACCGTCCTGCTTCGGTTCCGGCTCATTGAAAATGACAATCACCTCCGCAGGGGCCTTACGGTGGATCGATTTTGGTAAAACGACTTTTTTGCCGTCGTAATGGGCTTTGATTGCAAGCATTGTGAACACTCCTTGAATTTCCCGCAAATCCCATTGAGCGGGCATCGTACCTCGTTGCCGGAAAAGCGACAAGATGGAAAAGGGCTGCGCGGATGTCTAGCTTCCCTTCCGCGCGGCGCGCCGGCGGATGAGCCATTCGAGGAGGAACCAGACGGCGAAAAGGATGGCAAGGAATATCGCTACGTCGAGTGCGACGGCAAGTCCATTGACGCTATACCGGTTTGGGACAAATGGAACGTCTGACCTCCCGTGATATTGTGCCATGTCTTGCCAAGCGTTCACCCCGGGAAACGGGAATCCAAATATTTTCCTCCGAAAGTGCAACCAGTCTTGTCCGGGATTCGGCGCGAAACGTTCAATAAGACCGAAAGCACAGATGTTCGCCCAAATCAACGCGCCCGCTACAAACATCAGCACGATGGCCGTGGAGAGATGAATTTGAAAGCGCTTGCGGGGCGGCTGCTCGGTCATGGCTTACGCTCCCTTCCGCCCGCGCAGCGCGGGGGCTGACGCTCTGGGCTAAGATGTGTGGCCCTTTCAGGGCCGGTCCGCGCGCGTTCGGAATGTGCTCTACACATTATAGACGTATGACGAAATTCGGCTTGCGATTGTTGCCGTGGGATTCGGTTTGATCCATGAAACGCTTCGCTCCGGTGGGCGTCATTGTACGCAACTCCTTTGGAGTTGTTGGAATTTCACAGGGATCGTGACCCAGGGTAGGCGCGGGTACGCGCCAACCCTGGGCTTTGAGACACAACGCCTTTGGCGTTGAGCCGCGGGCGCTTTGCTTCGCGCTAATTCTACATTACCGTTCTGTGGACGGAAGCGGATGAGGTGGACGAGGTGGACGACGTGGATGACATGGACGACGTGGATGACATGGACGACGTGGACGACTTGGACGGAGTGGACGCGGTGGGACACGGCGCGCGAGACGGAGCTTTTTTGATATTGTGTTTGACGCGTTCGAAGCGGCTGTTTATTTTCATCGCGCTGGCAGCATGACGCATAAGTCCTTGACGGCAGCACGACCGTAAGTCCAGCACAACTCATCCTCTCTCCCTATCATCCAACCCCGGAACAAAATCGCGGCGATCCACGACGCCGCTGAGCTTTTGGAAAATCGAAAACGCCGCATGAGGCCGTCTGACACCCCGCCGGGGTGCGGGTGTTTTGCGCGGGCGGGCCGGGGGTATCGGGCTCGGGCGCCCTCAACCCCCGGCTACATTCTGCTTCCCCCGCCGGGGAAAAAGGGCGGGGGCGGGCTTCGCGCGACGGGACGGGGGGACGCCCGGCGGTACAGGACGAGCCGATTTTTTCGCAGGCTCGCCAAGCGCACTGTCTATTCAGAGTCATCAGATCGGGGACCTATGAAATAACTAATATTACCCGACGTTCCACGTGGAACATTTTGGCATTTGGATTGCTTATTTGAGCACATGTGCAACTTATGCAATGATTAGGGCTGGTGGGACTAATAGGACCGATGGGACGGATTTGGGTGGGACATTGTGCAACTTTTGACCGGATTACGCGCGCGCGGGGCCCAAGCCTCCTGAAGGCGGGACTACGAACGATGTGCAACTTTTGCAGCGGGGAAGAAGAAATGCCCGCTCCTTTGCGGTCGCGGCTCGTAATGGCGGTGCGCGGCTCTGGACAATGTGCAACTTTTGCAGAGAAATGGTTGGTTTGCCAGGGAGAAATGGTTTTTTGAGATTATGGATTCGGCTTCCAGATAAACATCACCGTCTTCGCCTTGTAGTCGTCCTCAAGCAAAATCACATAGCGGCCATCGGGAAGACGATGCGCGATGGCGGCAGTTTCGAGGTCGAGCAAGCCGATCTCGCCGGTTACGTCTTCGCAGACCAAGTTGCCGGCGACGCTGCCATCCGACAGGCGCAGCACCTTGACGAAAGCATTGCGCAGGCCCTCGGACTTCAAGCCGCGCGTGTAGGGCACGAAGAGGTAATCGCCGGCGATATCGAAGCCCATCGGCTCCGCCGATTCATGGCCGCTGGAACCTTGGCCGAAGGGAAGCGTTTTGGTCCAGCGCAGAGCAGGCTTGCCGCGCAGGACGTTGTCGTAGGCGCTCACCACCGGCCCCATCGGCTTCCAGTGCTGGTGCTTGTCCTTGCCCTTGTCGCCGCCGAGCACCATGAGATCGCTCGCCGGATCATAGCCGACGCGCCGCAGTTGGTCGAATTCCGCGGGACGCGGGAAGATGAAGGGTTTGGACCAGTCCCATTGCGGCAAGCCGGCATGGGTCAGGCCGGTGAAGGCATAGGCGCGGATTTCGTCGCTGAAGCCCCACCAAAGCCGTCCGCTCGCGTCAGGCGTAATCGGGAACATGCCTTGAACATTGTTGCCGTCGCGGTCGTTGGCGGCGAACTCGCCGGCCTGCATCGCCCCATCGCCATTTAGGTCCTGCCAGCGCCAGCCGCCCTTCTCCGGCGCGGCGGCGGGCCACGGCGATTTGCCTTTGCCGGTGCGGGAAAAGTACGCGCACGGAATCGCGATCTCGCCGGCGCTCTTGCGGTCGAAGCGATACACGGCGAGAAACGGCGAGCTCATGCCGGACGTAAACAGAAACGGCTGGCCGCTGAGTTCGCGAAACCACGCGTTGGTGTGGCCCCCGTGCGCGCGCGGATCGTCCGGAAAGCGCCGTGAGTCGCAGGTGTACGCGCGGTAGTTCCACTGCTCGCCGGCCGGCTTGGACAAATCGAGAGCGTAGATTTCCTCCTTGGTGTAGACGGTGCGGCCGCTCGGATCGATATCGGGCAGATCGACAAAATGCAGGCCGTGCCGTTGCCAGCGCAGCTCGCGCGCCGGTCCATAGCATTCCAGCACCGTGCCGCCGCCGGCGGTCGTGCCGTCATTGGCGACATAGAGGTTGCCGGCGGCGTCGAGGCCCACACCGCGCGGCTGGTTGAAGCGAAGCGGGCCGGTCGCGCCGGGCACCGGGCCGGCGAAGATGCCGCCCTTGGCGCCAATGCTCTCGGCGAGACGCGGTTTGGCGGCGGCGAGGTCATCAAGCACTTTGATCTGTTGGTCTGCGCCTGTGTCTGTGACGTACAGCCGTCCGTCCGGCGCGATGGCGAGATCGGCCGGCAGCCAACCGTCATCGCAATGAAAGCGCGCGATCTCGGCCCCGCTGGTGGGATCGAGGCCCACGATCTGCCAGGCTCCGGCGCCTTCCGGCGCTTGCAACGCCCAGACGCGGCCGTCCTGTGCCAGCGCGATGCGATCGGCGCGCGGCAGCGGCAGCGTCCGAAGAAGCTGCATCTTCTCGCAGTCATAAACTTGAACGCAACCCTGCCCGCGCAGGCTGACGAAAAGCTCCTTCTCGTTGGCGACCAGGCCGCGCAGCGCTTCGGCGGGCCCGCCGTTTTTTACTTCGGCCACAACTAAAAACGCTTTCTGCAGCGTGTCGCCTTTGCCGCCTTTTCCGCCGGGGAACGGAGCCGCTTTGTGGATATCCGCGCGCTGCCGCCGCGAAACGCCAAGCCACGAAAGTCCCTTGGGCGGCCAAGTGCCGGCATCGACCAGGCCGCCGCCTTCGTTCTCTCCGCGGCTTGCGATAAAAACGTACGTGGCGTTGGCACAGACGGCGCTTCCGCCCTCGAAGCCCCAGCCGTGGGTGTGTTTGGCCACGCCCTTCCAGGAGCCGTCGGCGGCGAAGTGCGTGACGTTGCCGCCACCCTCTTCCCACGGGACGTTGGTGAAGATGTCGCCGGACGGCGCGACGAAGAGGTCGTCGATGTCCTGCGGCACCCAGTCGGGATTGCCCTTCCAAGTGTTGCCGATCCAGGAAACCTCAGCGCTCAGATGAGGTGGGACCGGCGTCTCGCCCGCAACGAGCCGCGACCGCAAGTGAGCGGCCATGATGAGTGTGATGCTGGCGAGCACGATCCGTGAAATGTTCATGCTGATCTCGAGAGATTTGTGGTTATGGCTCATGAAGGATTCTTGCCTTCCATACCCCGCGTCGCAACGAGCCGCGACCGCAATGGAGCGGCCAAGCTTGCAATTAAAACCGTCCGCTATTACGGACGGCTCTGCGAGCCACACGTGAGTTTTCAATTCCGAAAATTACATTTCGCCGAATAAAGTTCATATGCACTTGGAAGTCGCTCTAATCTAATGCAGCTTCGCAAGTTCCGTCGCGAGCGCATCCGCATCCCTGTGCAGGCTCGATTCGGTCGAAATCTTCGCCAGCGCCGCGCGCGCTTCTTCTATAAGCGCTGATTTGCCCTGCGGCTGCTTTTTGACAAGCGCCACGAGCGCACTCGCCAACGCGAACTGGCCGTTTTCGGTGGCTTGAAGCCGCAGCGACTCGCGGGCTTTTTCGATGGCGGTTTCCAGTTCCCCGCGGTTTACGTCCAGCACGCTCAAATACGCGAGACCCAGCGCGTGTTCCTCGGTTCGGTCGGGTGCTTCGCTTGGTTTTGTCGCGGCGATTTTCAAATAACGCTCGGCGTTCACCGGATCGTTCCAGCGAAAGGCATCCTCGCCGAGTATCCAGGCGACCCGCTGCGTGAAATTCCAGCGCACGGAATCGGGGCATTCGACCGCGGTTTTGAATTCACGTTTCCACGGGTATTGGATCTCAGCGGTGACGCGCGGCACACCGTGCTCCAGCGCATGGCTGTATTTTTCGTAGAGGCTTAAGCCCAATCCATAATGCGCGTAAAACGCCTGTGGCTGCCGTTGCGCGGCATCGGAGAACACGTCGAAGGTCGAACGCCAGACGTACCCGCGCGAAGCGCTCAGCGCGGCGCACAGCAGCGCGATGACGATTCCCGCGGCGGTTACGAATTTCGATAGAGCGTGCGGCACAAAAATTCGCGCACCGATGCCCGCCGCAAATTCACTGAAGGCGATCCACAATCCCGGCGCGGCCAGATACACGTAGCGGTCCTGCATCAAATGGCCGATCGCGATCAAGTTCGCATTCGGCCCCAACGCGGCGAAGAACCAAATCCAGCCGAACGCGCTGCGCCAGCGGTTGCGCGCAAAAAAAATCGTCACCGCAACCGTGCCGAACAGCGCCGCGCCGTAGCCCCACACGCGCACATCGCCCAATCCGCGAATGGGATCGACGAAATACACGGCGCTGAGGCTGAAGGGAAAGACTTGATTGAAGATGTAGCGGCTGAAGATTTCGAGATCGGTCAGCATCGCGGTAAAAATATTCCCGCCCGGCGGCGTGACGATATTGTCTTCGTGCGTGTAAAGATTCGCGCGCGTAATACCCAGCGCAATGAGCGCGAGCACGGCCAGGCCCACGATGCTCGGCAACGCGCTGGATGGCTTCACAAATTTTGACGGAGGCGTTTTTTTCTTCGCGCCGCTTTCAATTTCCGTAAATGCCGCGAGGACTGGATCGGCTTCCGGCGGTTTTGCTGCTGTCACTTCCGATTTCGATGCGCCGTCTGCCAAGAGAAATCGCTCGCGCAACGCGGGCTTCAGCGCGATCACTTCGATCGACGCAATCACCGGCAACAAGCCCAGCGCGCTCGGTTTTCCAATCAGCGCCAGCGCGAACAAAATAAACATGACCGGCCAATGCCAAAGTTTTCTGCGCGGATCGCATTGGAGCCACAGAAGCGCGAAACCGAAGAGCGCAGCGAATGTGTTCTTACGCTCCGACACCCAGCACACCGTTTCGCACGCGGTGGGATGGCACGCGAAAATCAGCGCCACAAAAAACGAACGCCGCTCCGAAAAGCGCAGCCGCACCAGCAACCGCCACAGAAACAACGCAGCCGCCGCATGAATCAGCAGGGTGTCCAGGCGCACGGCCGGCGCCCAGGAGCCGAAAAGTTTCTGGGAGAATTGGCCGAACAACGCGCGGTCCACTTTATACGACAGCAGCGTGAGCGGAATGTACGTCGTGTTCGTTTTGGGCACGAAATAGTCCGTCCACGACTTGGCGTCCGCAAAGGCGGGGTTGTCGATGTGCGCGGGATCGTCGTAGCTGATAAAATCCGCGCTGAAGCAGCCGATCAGCGCGAACGCGCCCGCTCCGGCGATCAGCGCGGCGCGCAGCCATTTGGAATTCAGGATTTCGATGCGCATGGCCTCCGCGAAGAAAGTCCTGAGTGCTGAGTCCTGAGTGCTGAGTAACGGCTGAAGGCGCTTCGCGCCTTTCTCTCAGGACTCAGGACTCAGGACTCAGCACTCTTCTATCGACATCCGTCCGCTTTCGCTTTATAAGGTGGGCAACATCCTGCGCCGCCCGGCCGTGCAAACGGCGGCAAGAGTGCCGCCGCTCCAAGGAGAGTTCCGATGCCCGATTTCCAGCGCTCCGCCCTTGAAATTCCGGAGCACGATCCCGCGCCCATTTTCGAAGCTATCCGCGCCAATTACGCGACGGAGTTGCTGGCCGCCGCCGTCGAACATTTCAAAGTCTTCGAGCACTTAAAAGGCGGGCCGCATTCGTTCAGCGCGCTGCGGCGCAAGATGGGCTTGGCCGAACGCCCCGCCGCCGTGCTGCTGACGGCGCTTCAGGCAATGGGCTTGATCGGCCGCGACGACCAGACGCGCATGCACCTCACACCGCTGGCGCGCGAACACCTGACCGGCGGGCCGTTCGACGTGAGCGATTACATTGCGTTCAACGGTCAAAGCGCCGGCGTCGTTGAATTGGTCAAGCGCCTCAAAACCAACATGCCCGCCAACGCCGATCAGGAGCAGGGCGCGGCGTTCATTTACCGCGAAGGCATCGAATCGGCGATGGAGCGCGAAGACCAGGCGCGCATGTTGACGCTGGCGCTCGCCGGTCGTTCGCGCAATATCGCGCCGCTCCTCGCGCAGAAAATGCCGCTGCATGGGTCGCGCCTGCTGCTGGACGTCGGCGGCGGAACGGGCATCTACACTTTCGCGCTGCTGCAGGGAAATCCACAGTTGCGCGCGATCGTCTGGGACAGGCCCGAAGTGCTGAAAGTCACCGCAGAATTGGCCGCGTATTACGACGTAGCGGACCGCGTGGAATGCCGCGCCGGCAATATGTTTGTCGATTCCGTCCCCGCCGGCTGCGACGTTATTCTGCTCTCCAATGTCCTGCACGATTGGGACGAGCCCCAATGCCGCACGCTGATCAAGCGACTCGCCGACGCGCTGACCAGCGGCGGGCTGATGTTGATTCACGACGCCCTGCTCAACGACAATCAGGACGGCCCGCTTTCGGTCGCGCTTTATTCGGCAGCCCTTTTCTCGCTCACCGAAGGCCGCGCGTACAGCGGTGCCGAGTTCACGAAGTGGATGGTCGAAGTGGGCCTGACAGTCGGCAGCGCCATTCCGACGCTGGCGCATTGCAGCGTGATCGCGGGCACAAAATAAATTGCGATTTACCCTGAAATCTTAAAAAAACCTTTAGCCCAACGCCTTTCCGGTGGTTTAATTACTACCGCGCACAGGAGGTTCCCGCCATGCTCTCAATTCCCGGCCAACCCGGCAGCACATGCGATGGTTTTGCGCGGCGCGAGTTCATTCGCGTCGGCGGCGCTGGCTTGCTCGGCCTTTCGCTCAGCCAGGTGTTGGCGTTGCAAGCGCGCGCCGACGAAAGCGACGACGCTAACAAGCAGAAAGCCGGCTGGGGGAAAGCCAAGTCGGTGATCCTCGTCTTCCTGCAAGGCGGGCCGAGCCACATCGACATTTGGGATCCCAAGCCCGACGCGCCGGACAACGTTCGCGGCGAGTTTAAACCGTTAAAATCGAACGTGCCCGGCATTTCCCTCACCGAAGTCATGCCCAAGCTCGCGCAGCAGATGGACAAAGCCACGCTGATTCGCAGCTTAAGCTACACGCCCGCTGGCTTGTTTAATCACACCGCAGCGATTTATCAGATGATGACCGGCTACACGCCCGATAAAGTTTCGCCGTCGGGGCAGCTTGAACCGCCAAACCGCATGGATTATCCGCACGCCGGTTCGCAGATCGCGCGCATCAAACCCGTCGGCGGTTCGATGCTTCCGTTCGTGATGCTGCCCCGCCCGCTGCAGGAAAGCAACGTGATCGGCAAAGGCGGCAGCGCCGGATTTTTAGGCGCGGCAAACGATCCATATTATTTCTACAAAGACCCCAACGGCACCTACACGATGGACGATCTCGCCCTGCGCGGCGACGTGCCGAAGGAACGCATGGAACGGCGCGCGAATCTACTCAAGCAAATCGACTCGATGATGCCCGATCTGGAGAAAGCCGTCGCGAGCACGGCGCTCGACAGCTACCAGCAGAAAGCGCTCGATCTGGTGATCTCCGGCCGCGCGCGCGACGCGTTCGATCTCAAAAAAGAAGACGACAAAACGCGCGAACGTTACGGGCGGCACACGTTTGGGCAAGGTCTGCTGATGGCGCGGCGCCTGATCGAAGCGGGCACGCGTTTCGTCCAAGTCAACTGGCCCGCCGTGGCGAATGGCAATCCGCAAGTGGACGCGTTCGACACGCACGCCGAGAATTTCAACCCGCTGCGCAAACTGCATTGCCCGAAACTGGATTCCGGCCTCTCCGCACTGATCGAGGATATGGATCAGCGCGGCATGTTGAAGGAGACGCTCGTCGTCGCCGTCGGCGAATTCGGCCGCTCGCCGCGATTGGGCGTGAGCACCTCCGGCAACACCAACAGCGCTCAAGGGCGCGATCATTGGCCATACTGCTACACAGGGCTGATCGCCGGCGCGGGGATCAAACGCGGCGCGCTCTACGGAAAATCCGACGCCACGGGTTCGTCTCCGCTCGAAAATCCGGTGCATCCCACGCAGATTCTCGCGACGGTCTACCACGCGCTGGGCATCGATCCGAAGACAATGGTGAAGAACCATCTCAACCAGCCGCGCGAACTGGTGCAGGCCGATCCGGTGGTGGAGTTGTTTGGATAGAGCGGAAATACATTGGAACAACGAATCGCACGAATGACACGAAAAACTCCAATTCGTGAAGATTAGTGCGATTCGTTGTTTCATCGAATTTCATTCTGAAAATGGATTCTGCATGGCTGGCCGTCATCGCTTAACATTCCTTGTTCTAGCCTTTTCGTCATCGGTCGTATTCGCCGCCCAACCCCCGCAGGTGAATTCCGCGTTACCCGAATTCATCCAGCGCGGTGCTGAGCTCGAAGTCAACATGGCCGGCGAAAATCTCGACGGCATTTCGCGCGTGGACGTGCACGGCGGCGAAGGGCTGTCGATCTCCGTCGTGCCCGATACGACGCCGCCCGAAAAGCGCGACAAGAAAACGTTCGGCAAGAATGTGAAACTCAAAATTCATGCCGCGCCCAATGCGACCGCAGGCGACCGCGAATTGCGCGTGGTCGGTCCGGGCGGTGTGTCTAATCCGATTGCGTTCAATATTGGCTTATATCCGGTCGTGCTGGAAAAGGAGCCCAACAATACTTTTGACCAGGCGCAGAAAATCGACTTGCCCGCGGTGATCGCGGGTGCAATTGACGGCGCCGGCGACGTCGATGTCTACACATTCACCGCGAAGAAAAGCGAGTCAATCGTCTTCGAAGTGCAGGCGTCGCGCGTCGGCTCGAAGCTCGACTCGTCGCTGCGCATCTTCGATGCGAAAGGCAAGCTGGTTGCGCGCGACGAAGACACCAACGACCTCGATTCGTTGATTCCGTTTCACGCTCCAGAAGACGGCGACTATTTTCTGCAGATTCGAGATCTGCGCTATCAGGGCGGCAAGGAGTACACCTATCGCATCGTCGCCGGCCACACTCCATATATTGAGTCAATCTTCCCGTCCGGCGGCAAGCGCGGGACGACTGTGAATGTCGAGCCGCGCGGATTTAATCTCGAAGGTCTTCCGCAATTTCCCGTCGTCATCGACTCGAACGCGCCGTTGGGCGCGATGCGCGTGCACGCTCAGACGGCAGCCGGCACAAGCAACGACGTGAACTTCGACGTCAGCGAATGGGCTGAGTTTAATGAGGCCGAGCCGAACGACACGCCGGCCGCGGCCAACCCAGTCAAAGTACCGTGCGTCGTCAATGGCCGCATAGGCGCGCCGAAGGATACGGACTGTTTTCGTTTTCACGTGAAAAAAGGACAACGCTTCTCATTCGATGCCGTCACCGCGCGGATCGGTTCGCCGCTCGACCCGCAGCTCATTTTGTACAATGCCAAAGGTGAATTCATTCAGCAGGAAGACGCGAACGGAAAATTCGAGCGCGCGTTCGACGCGGACGGCGAATTTGTCGTCGCCGTGCGCGACTTAAACGAGCGCGGTGGCCCGGAGTTTCAATACCGACTCTACATTCAGGAGCCGATGCCCGCGCCCTCGTTTGTTGTGAAATTTACGCCCGATCGCGTGCGCCTGCATCGCGGAGGGCATGTCAAACTGTGGTGCGACGTGACGCGCGAAGCGGGTTTTGCGCCGGATATCAAAATTGCGTTCGAGAACTTGCCGAAAGGCGTGACGTCCGAGCCGTATGTTGCCTCGACAAAAACTCCGAACAGCGGTCTGTTGATTCTAAGCGCGGCAGATGACGCGGAACTGGGCGCCGTGCCGCTGCAACTCAAGGCGGCGGGCATGGTCAAAGACAAGGAAGTGAGCCGCGCGGCGGAGGCGCAGTTCAATAAACGCAGCGTGCGCAGTGCGTACGTCTCGGTGCTCGACGCCGCGCCGTTCACTATCGGGCCGGCGAAGGAATTGACAAAAGAGGATCGCGAAAAGTACGCGAAGGAACGTGTCGAACTTGAAGCCGCCGTGAATGCGCAAACTCCGGAACTCGACGCCGCGCAAGCGAAATGGGAAAGCGGCGAGGCCGTCAAATACTCCTGGACGACGCTCGAACCCATCGAGTTCAAATCCAAAAGCGGCGCGACGCTGAAGAAGCTTGACGACGGATCGATTCTGGCCAGCGGCAAAAACGACGCGACGGACCTGTACACGTTTACCGCGCGCACGTCACTCGCGGGAATCACCGCCATTCGACTGGAAGCGCTCACTGATTCGTCACTCGCCGATGGCGGGCCCGGACGCGCGCCCAATGGGAATTTTGTGCTGAAAGTTTTTTCACTGGCGCTCGCCGGTGAGGATGGGAAAAATCCGGCGCCCGTGAAATTCGTCAAAGCCTCGCAGGATTTTGCGCAAGCCAGTTTTTCCGCGATGCAGGCCATCGACGGCAGCAAAATCGGCTGGGCCGTTTCGCCGGAATTCGGCAAATCGCACAGCGCGCTCTTCGAGCCTGAAAAACCATTCTGCGATTCTAAAGTCAAGACGCTTTCATTCACGCTCGATTGCACGTCGCAATACCCTCAGCACACGCTCGGCCGCGTCCGTCTTTCCGCGACGACCGTACCCAAGCCGGCGCTGGACGGCGCGCCCTTGCCCGATTCCATCCGGCAAATCGTGTTCGTTGACAAGGAGAAACGCAGCGACGAACAAAAGAAAGCGCTGGCCGCCTATTATCGCTCGATATCGCCGGAACTCGCGGCAAAGCGCGAACGACTGGCGCAAATCGTGCACCTCGACACGTACGTTTTTCCGCCCGTCGCCGCGCGCAACGAATCCGTCAGTTTGAACGTCGAGGTCAAACGCAAGGCGGGTTTCAAGGGCGACATCAAAGTGAACATCACCGGATTTAACACGGGAAGCAAGGAGGGCGACGAACAGCCCGCCAATCTTAATCTCGACATCACGCCCGCGACGCTGCGCGGCGAGCAAGTGCATGGCGCGGTTGTGATCAAGCCCAAATTCAACTGCCCCACCGGCACGCGCGACATTGTGCTTTTCGCGGAAGCAAAAATGGACGGCGAAACCATCACGCAATTCAGCGAGCGCATTCCGCTGACCGTCAAGGAAAAGAAGTAGGGAGTTGGGAGTGAGGACGCATGATTTTCCGTTCGGCTATCGTCTTTTGTTTCCTCGGCGCCACAGCGCGCGCTGCCGATGGCGACGTCAGCTACACGCGCGACATCGTTCCAATCTTGAAGCACAACTGCCAGGCCTGCCACTATCCCGGCAAATTGAAGGGCAACCTCGACGTCACGACGTACGCGTCGCTTCAGAAAGGCGGCAAGCACGGACCCGCCTTTAAAGCCGGCGATGCGAAGAGTAAGATTCTCGAAGACATCAAGGGCACCGATCCGAAAATGCCGGAGGACGGCGACCCTCTGCCCGGCGCCGATATCGCGAAAATCGAAAAATGGATCGTGAACGGCGCGAAGGACGACACGCCTACTGGCGCGGCGAAAGTGGAAATCGCGGTCTACAAAGCCGCGCCGGTCGTCACCGCGATGGCGTTTTCGCCCGACGGCGCGACGCTGGCAATCGCCGGACATCACGAAATTCTGCTGCACAAAGGCGACGGCTCCTCACTCATCGCGCGTCTGCCGTGCGAAGCGCCGCGCATCGAATCGCTCTGCTATTCGAAAGACGGCAAGCTGCTCGCCGCGTGCGGCGGCGCGCCGGCGCAATTTGGCTGGGTTCAAATTTGGAACGCCGCCGACAACAAAACCATCGCCTCGTATCACGTCACCGGCGATTCGCTCTACGGCGTGTCAATTTCGCCCGACAACGAAAAGGTTGCATTCGGCTGCGCGGACAAAACCGCGCGCATGATTTCAATCAAGGACGGCGCGGAACTGCTGAAATTCGACAATCACGCCGATTGGGTGCTCGGCACGTTTTTTACGCTCGACGGCAAACGCCTGCTCACCGGCAGCCGCGACCGCGCCATGAAACTCGTCGATCTAGTGCACGGGCAGTTGATCGACGACATCAACAAACTGCTCGACCCCATCGCGTGCTTCGCGCGCCACCCGAAACAGGACGTGGTCGCGTACGGCAGCACGACCGGCGCCGCGCGGATTTACAAAATTTCAGACAACCAGGGCCGCACCGCCGCGAACAACGACACCAATCTTGTTAAGGAATTGGAGCGCCAGCCCGGCCCCGTGCGCGCGATCTGTTACAGCCCCGACGGCGAAGCCATCGCGCTCGGCGGCACCGGCCCCGAAGTACGCGTGTACAAAGCCGACGGCTCGCGCGTCGCGACGCTCACCGGCCACAACGGGCCGGTCTTCAGCATCGCCTTCGATCCAAGCGGAAAAGCGATCGCAACGGCGGGCATGGAAGGCGAAGTGCGCCTCTTCGAATTTCCGTCGGGAAAGCTGATCAAGGCATTTGTGCCGGTGCCAGTGGTGGCGCGAAAGTGAGTTGCCAATTATAAAAATTCCGTGACCCTGTTTCCTACCGCCAGTTCCTTCATTGTCATTCTTTCGAATCTCTGGCATCTAAAATGCGCTACAAGGTTTAGGGTCACCGGAGTGACGGAATTCGCCGCAGTAATTCTCGAATTTGTTGGAATTTTCGCAGAAATGCGGGATATATCCTCACTATAGGCCAGCCTCGCGGGCACGGCGCTCGCGGCAAAAGGGTTTTCAGCATGAAAACATTGCGCTTTCCACTCTTGGCTCCGGTTTTAGGTCTGGCTGCGCTTCTCGGCGCTGTCATGATGTTGCAGCCATCACAGGTCGCCAACGCCGAACCGGACGTGACCGGCACGCCCACCTTCCAGATCAAAAACGCCATCGACAAATACGTGCTCGTGAAGTTGCGCGAGGAGAAGATCGATCCGTCCGGTCCATGCACGGACGAAGAATTCCTACGCCGCGTTTACCTCGACCTCTGCGGCTCCGTGCCGCCGCTGGCCGAAGCCAAAGCCTTCCTCGCCGACCATTCCGCTAACAAGCGCGCCAATCTCGTCAAAAAGCTGCTCGACAGCGACCGCTACGCCGACCATTGGACCGCGTTGTGGGGCGACCTGTTGCGCGAGCACAGCAATTCGCGCCCACAGGAAGGCACCGACCGCGGTTCGTACCGCGAATGGATTACGCTTGGCCTAAAGACCAACATGCCCTACGACATCTTCGCCAAGTCGCTGATCGATGCGATTGGCAACGCGGACGAGGACCCGGCCGTGAATTTCTATCTGCGCGACGAAATGGACCGCGTCGAAACCGTGAACAATATTTCGACCGTCTTCATGGGCACGCGCATGGCCTGCGCGCAGTGCCACGATCACCCGTTTGACAAATGGACGCAGAACGACTTCCACGGCTTGATGGCGTTCTTCGGCCGCGTCAACGTCAACATCGATCCATGGACCACGCTGATTCATGTCGAGAACAGCCGCCGCTTGCCCACCGATGCCAAGCCGATTCTCGAGCCTTATTTCAAGGAAGCGCACGAGAAGGTCGCCGCTGAAAAAGCCGCGTACAAGAAGGGCATTGAAGTCGCCGAGAATGGCGGCGGCGCAACGGGCATGGGCGGCGGCATGAGCATGATGGAGAACATGCAGTTGCTCGGCCGCGGTGGAAAGTTGATCAAGGATCTCGAAGCGAAGTTGAACGCCAGCGACATGCAGGTCATGCGCCAGATGCTGCTTAACGGCGGCGTGCGCAAAGTCGGCGAACGCGGCTTCGGCGAATACCGCATGCCCAAAGAAGGCGACAGCCAGAACAAGCGCGGCCAGAACGGCGGCGAAATCGTCGCGCCGAAATTCCCGTGGGACCCGAGCCTGAAAGCCGATGGCCCCGGATCGCGCCGCACGAAGCTCGCGAAGTTCGTGACCGAAAGCCGCCAGTTCGCCGCCGTGCAAGTCAATCGCCTCTGGGCGAACGTGATGGGCCGCGGCATCGTCGACCCCGTGGACGATTTCCGCACGAAGAATCCGCCGACGAACGCCGATCTGCTCGACTACCTGACCGACGAATTCATTAATTCGAAATTCGACAACAAGCACATGCTCGAATTGATCGTGAATTCCAGCACGTATCAACGCTCGTCGATCCCCAACACCACCAACCGCAGCGACACAACGCTCTTTTCGCACGCCCGCGTGCGGCGCCTCACCGCCGAACAGCTTTTCGATTCGCTGCTGGTCGCGACCGGAAAGAACAACGGCTTGAGCGACGGCTCCGGCTTCGGCATGGGCATGGGCCGCGAAATGATGGCCAACCGCATCATGGACGGCATGTACGGCGCGAAAAGCAAGAGCGTGCAATGGGCGGTCGATCTACCCACGCCCGCGCAGACGGGCACGTTCATGAATGCCTTCAACCAGCCCGACCGCAATTCGACTGTCTGCAAGCGTGAGGAAAGCGGCTCGATTGTGCAGGCGCTGGAAATGATGAACGGCGAAAAAGTCAACGGCGCGATTCGCGGTTCGGCGGCGATCAAGCAGATGCTCGACGCGAAACTCAGCCCGCAGCAGATCGCGCAGGATTTGTTCCTCTCGGTGCTCACGCGCATGCCGACCTCGAGCGAAGTGCAGTCGGTTTGCTCGCGTGCGCCGGCGACAACGGACCCCAAAGCGCAGCGGGATTGGATTGAGGACGTGTATTGGGCGTTGTTCAATACGCGGGAGTTTACGTTCGTAAAGTAGAACGGAGCTCCTGCTCCGTTCAGAGTTTGGTGCCGTGCGGAACGGAGCGGAGTTCCGTTCTACGAAAAGCGTGTGAGCCGCAGGAAAAAAGGAGCATAGCCATGAATCGACCATTAGCCACAGGCGTCAGCAAGGGTGTCATCGATTGCGATGGAAAATCGGGCCTAAGCCGCCGCTCGATGTTGAAAGCCGGCGCGTTCGGGTTCCTCGGCATGAACCTGATCGACATGCTGCGTGCGACCGTCCTCGCGGGGCCGAACGACATGGCCAAGTGCGATTCGGTGATTCTGCTCTGGCTGGCCGGCGGGCCGAGCCACATCGACACCTGGGACCCCAAGCCGGGGCAATCCACGAATGGGCCGTTCAAGCCCATCAACACCAGCGCCACGGGCATCCAGCTTTGCGAGCACATGCCCACCATTGCGCGCAACATGAAATACTGCTCGGTCATTCACTCCATGACCAGCAAGGAAGGCGCGCACGACCGCGCGACATACGAAATGCACACCGGCTACAAGCCGCTGGCCAGCATCGCGCACCCGAGCCTCGGCTCGCTGGTCGTGCAGCAGAAGGGCAAGAAGAACCCGGAGATTCCCGCGTACGTCTCGGTCGGCCAGAATGCCTTCGGCGCGGGATTCCTCGGCAGCCAGTTCGCGCCGTTCTACATCGGCGACATCAACAACCCCGACCGCAACCTCGTCTTCCCGAACGGCGTGACCGACGACCGCTTCAAACGCCGCGTGGACATGCTTAAAGAGGTGGACCGCGAATTCAGCCACCAGGACCGCGACAACGTGGTCAAAGAATACGCCGCGTACTACCGCGACGCCGTGAAGATGATGTACTCGACCTCGATCGACGCACTGAACATCAAAGACTCGAAGACCGGTGAACGGCCCGAGACCATCAAAGCCTACGGCGACAACAATTTCGGCCGCTCGGTGCTGATGGCGCGCCGCCTGGTCGAGAAGGGAGTGCGCTTTGTCGAATGTTCGATGGGCGGCTGGGACAACCACCAGAAGGTCTTCGACAACGTCGAAAAGAACCTCACCACGCTCGACCCCGCGCTGGGCAACCTGATCGACGACCTGAACGCGCGCGGCCTGCTCAAGCGCACGATGGTGATCTGCACGGGCGAATTCGGGCGCACGCCGAAGATCAACGGCAACGACGGCCGCGACCATTACCCGCGCTGCTTCTCCACCTTCATCGCCGGCGGCGGCATCAAGCAAGGCTTCGCCTACGGCAAGAGCGACCAGACCGGCTCCGAGCCGAAAGACAACCCCGCCAGCATCGGCGACCTGCACGCGACGATCTTCGAAGCGCTGGGCGTGGATTACACCAAAGAGAACCAAACCCCGCAAGGGCGGCCGATCCGGGTGGTGGATAAGGGGAAGGCGATTAAGGAATTGCTGGCGTAACGGACGTTACGAGTTACAGGTTAAAGGTTACAGGTTTGGCGGCCCGGGGAGAGATCTCCGGGCCGCTTTTTTCGGATGCGCAAAACTACCTTTCGACGTTTCGCGCACGTCCTCAAATCTCGATTGTTCCTGCTTCCAGTCTTCGGGATGAATCGCTGTTTGACAAAGGTGTTCGATACGCAAGAATTCGCTTCAGCAACAGTGCAAAAAAGGTAGCTTTCAATGATTCTAAAGACCCGTCCTTTGTATTCCGAGCGCAACAATCTCAGACCAACGCCACAGGTCACCTTCGACGTCGTACGGAAACTGTGTTGGGCTGAGGTCGAAGGATTTTCTCTCAGAGGATACTTCAAGCAGGCCCTTGGGTATCGAGAAAATTCGGTAGTTGGCGAGTCCTATTTCGTAGTTGGCACGCTCGGTCGCGACCCCGGAACCGTAATCGCGCATCGGCTACAGAACGAGAAGCTATGGCCAATGGAAAATCATTTTTTTGAATATGAGCAAGCAGAGATGTTCGACGTAATCGAAATGCTTTACGATTTCGTTTCTAAGCCGAGACGTGAAGGGATGTTTTTAATCATTGACTTCAATGCAAGGGATGGGAAGCGCGAGTTCAGGTCTGCAATAAATGCGATCATCGAAGATTTCGACTTTGAGCTTTCTGTAGACGGCGAAATTCTTGCTAAGCTTCCGAATGGCGTTGAGGCGGAACTAAAGGTGCCGAACACCATGATCGATCCGAATAATATTGAGCAAAGAAGGGATTTGGCCGTAAGGAAATTTCGCCGGCACAATGCATCGATGGAAGAACAGCGCGAAGCGATCCGGCAATTAGCCGATGTATTTGAGTTCATAAGGCCGAAGCTTGCAGGCATTTTGGCAAAGAAGGATGAAAACGACATCTTTCGTATCGCAAACGAATTTGGAATTCGACATCACAACAGCGATCAGAAAACCGATTACGATCCTGAGTGGTACAATTGGATTTTTATTCATTTTTTATCGACGTTGAATTTTGCTCTGGCGCGGATCGCAAATGCGGGCGCTACGAAAACGGGCCGGGTAGCCCCCTAAAGGGCGCGCGAAACCCACGCAACGTAGCGATTTTTTCGTTGAGTCGGCCTAGTGCTCTGTGGTTGGAAGAGGAAACAGCGGGTTACGGCGCTGGCTCCGTGAATAGTTGCGTCAAACGATTTGACACTGTCGCTAAGTCTTGAAGCGACCTATTAATTCGGGCTTCGTCCATTACGATTTTGTTTTCGCCTATTTGTATTGGCTCACGTGCGGCAATTTTCTCAATGAGACGTTCATTTTCCCGAACACGCCATTGGTTGAAAACCTTTGATTTTAGCAATAGGCCTTCTACTTCCTCACGTTCGTTTGACTTGTATGTACAGCGGGTTTTGAGCGCGATCAATGCGTCTTCGTTTAAAAGCTTCATGTACACTGTTGCAAATACCTCGTTGATTTTCCTCGTCTCTTCGATTTCTTTCTGAGAGAATTGACCCTTTCGAAGCAATGTCCAAAACTCACTTCTAATACTGGGCGTAAGAAAATTTGGGTCGCCCGTAACGTTCGCCATAATTTCTTGAATTCGGGCGCTGTCGTTGGCGGAGAGCGGTGACGGTTCATTTCTCGGCACAATCGTTTCGACTGATTTGGTATCTTGCGTTAGGTTGGATTTGTTATGGCGAAAACTGAAGAACAGCAAACTCAGTACACCTAAAGTAAGAACACAAATGGCCAGCAGGCCGCCAAGGGCCACATTGGAGATATCATTGCGCATTAAAGCACCCTCCGCCGCGCGCTCAGCGGTTAATTTGGACAATCGCGGACAGGAAATCAGGGACGCGCACGAAACTTTTCGTGCGCCTACTCGCTCTCCGCAACAACGATCACCCGCGAATGCTCCGGCAATTTGACGGCGGTGCCCACGATGCGGACCACTCCGTTCGCAACAATCCCCGACGCCGGCAGGTTCGGCGCTCACGCCTCCTGAGGCTCTGTAGCTTGAATGATCAGGTTGAGTGCATCTTGGAATTGTCTAATCCCGTGAATATTGGGATAAGAAACCGCGCCACGCGAGCCTGTATTTAAGCGAGGAAGAGCGTGTTTCAACTCTTGAATTTTCGCATTTATTGCGAAATCCGAGGCCCGCTCGTCATTGTTAAGCCTCTCGATCTTCGAGATGAATTTGTTGAGTATTTCCCACGCGCCGCTCACGCCCACTCGACGGTGCTTCACTTGCTCCAAGTCTTTGTTCATACGAATGAGTTTGCCCACGACTGGGTCGGCTTCCGTCAATACTTCCATCTCTTCCGCGGGCAGTTCGACTTGATGGGGAGATGTCGGTTCAGCGTGGAACTCCACCAAATAAAGATGCCGCCCATTGATGCCAATCGCACCTCGGTCCTCTCTGACGAGACCATGGACCGGGCGCGTTCCAAGCTGAAACTTGACATAATCACCTTTATGCAATTTAGATTCTGGCATGTTTGTTCCTCCAACATCACTTTACCACGGCGGAGCGCCCAACAGTACAGCGAGATGATTGCACATGGTTTGGTCGAATTCAAGAGCCAATTTCCCGAGGGCGCGACGCCACGCACGAACTTTTTTCAGATGAAGTGTGGGATCGCCGCCGACGGGACCGAAGTCCTGGTGCGCAATTGCATTTCTCCAATCGATCAATTCCTGCAGCAATTGACTTCGACGGGCGTTTCCAGCGTTAAGATGTTTGACGTTGGGCCAGAAGTGAAGGCCGAGACGGTCAAAATCCGAACCGACTGCTCCGGGATGCGGATTGCCTTTGTCGAGAGCTCGATTTAAGAGAAATTCGGCGCGCAAAAACGCCTGAAACTTGAGGGGCATTGCCGCCACGATTCGATCGACGCATTCCGAATGAAGATCGCGGCAGAAGCCTTGAAAATGTGACGAAAGCAATGCCGCATAGGAGTAATTGATTTGCTGCGTCGCGTAGCGCCGGCCCCTGGCTGTGCCACCAACTACAGTATGTGCGTTTTCGATTTCGTCGAGAGCATCGGTGCGCTCGCCTTTCCATTTCGCCAATGAGTTTGAAGACATGAGGTGACTTTCTTGCCGGCAACGTATCGTGAAATCAGGCACGCGTACGAAACCATTCGAGCCCCGACGCACTTTCCGCCGCAACGATCACCCGCGAATGCTCCGGTAATTTGACGGCGGTGTCCACGATGCGCACCACGCCGTTCTCAACAATCCCCGCAAGGGCGGCGGGATGCCGCCGCTTTGAGTCTCCAGCTATCCTAGGCCGCCATCAACGGCGCGATATCCGCTCGCTTGGCCGGCGGCACGCCCAATGCTGCTTCTTTAAGTAAAAAATGAAAAATAG
>DATGGK010000152.1:0-66621 GCA_035308565.1 Planctomycetota bacterium
CGCTGACAAAGGAGGAATCCGCCGACTATTCCAAATTGCGCGCGAAGCTCGATCTTCACATCAAGGCGCTGGAAGCGGAGCTTCCCAAGGTCACGGCGGAAGAGGCGGCAAAGGATAAGCTGAACGATCTTGCGCGCAGCCAAATCTTGTACGGAATGAACCTCGTTGGCGGCGAGCTAAAGGGGTTGATTCACGCGGCGATTTTGAACATCAAAAACGATGAGTTGAGAAAAAAACTCAACACGGGCTTTGAGGAATTCTGGGCGATCTTTAACACTGAACACAGAAAACGCCTCGAAAAAATGCGCGAAAAAGCCCTGGAAAAAAACATGCAGAATCCCGAAATCCGCCCCACTCCGCCTCCGCCGCCGGAAAAAAATCCGCCCAAGCCGCCGGCGGCTGCGAAGGATACATTTTAGAATCGTGCAGGCGGGACGCCTGCACCACGGGTCAATCCGGAATCTTCTCGTTCTTCCGCGTCTTCAAAATCTCCACGTCTTCCTTCGAATATTTTTTCTTGCCGTCAATCGTTTTCGTGTGCAGCGCGCCGCTTGACACCAGCCCTTTCACGTATTCCGGATCCTTCGCGTAATCCGGCGGCAGATTCTTGAGTTCCTTCAATGCCTTCGCTTCGTCGATCCACTCGCTGCTGTCATCGCCAGATTTTTCGGTTTGCGCGGGGTTTGAATTCGTTGTTGGCGAAAACCATCCAACGCGATCCCCGACGTACCACGTCACGACCGCCATCAGCGCCAGTTCAGCGAGTGTGACGACAATCGCGGCGCGCTGCGCGGCGCCGCTGGATTTGGTTCGCGGCGCTTCCTTTTTCACGACGGTGTTCGTGAACCACGCGCCGACAATATTGGAAACACAGAACACGGTTAAACCGGCGAAGACGCAATACCAGCGTTGATTGGCTTTTCCAAGGAACGCCCCGAATGGGAGGTACGCCACGAGTGCAAGGATTAACCCGCCCGCTTCGAGGAAACGCCAGAGCCAGGCCATGCGAGCTGCGCTGCGGAAAATGCGGTCGCGCGCGGTGCTGTCGAGTTCGGCGGTCGAATCGTGAAATGCGCCGTTCATGATCGTGGAGATCAGGTACACAACGATGAGGCCGCCGAGGAGGTAGTAGAGATGCATGGGCTGGCGCTCTCCGGTAGAACGGAGCTCTGCTCCGTTCATTACGAATCCGCGAGCGTTCGGAACGAAGCAATGCTCCATTCTACAAACAGCACCCACCTTACGCGATTTCGCGCCCGTCTTCCAGTACCGTCCAGAGTTGATCGATCTGGTCGAGCACCACGCCCGTCCCGCGCGCGACGGCCGTCAGCGGATCGTCGGCTTTGCGCACGGGCAGGCCCGTTTCGCGCGCCAGCATCTTGTCGATCCCGCGCAGCAGCGCGCCGCCGCCGGCGATGGTGATGCCCGTGTCGAGCAGGTCCGCGGCCAGTTCCGGCGGCGTGCGTTCCAACGTGCCTTTGATGGCTTTCAGGATGTTGTCGAGCGGGTCGTGCATGGCTTCGCGGATTTCTTCGCTGCGGATGGTCACCACGCGCGGCAGGCCGGCCAGCGTATCCTGCCCTTTGACTTCGCGCACAAGTTCCTCGTCGAGCGGGTACGCGCTGCCAATTTCGATCTTGATCCGCTCGGAAGTCGGCTCGCCGATTTGAAGATTGTACGCTTCTTTCATGTGCTTGATGATCGCCATGTTCAATTCGTCGCCGGCGCAGCGCAGCGAGGTGCTTTGGACAATGTCGGAGAGCGAGATGATTGCGACTTCCGTTGTCCCGCCGCCGATGTCCACGATCATCGAACCTTTCGCTTCGGTGACCGGAAGGCCCACGCCCAACGCCGCGGCCATCGGTTCCTTGATCAGCCGCACGTCGCGGGCGCCCGCGCGTTCGGCGGAATTGATCACCGCGCGTTTTTCCACGGTGGTGATCCCCGACGGCACGGCCACAATCACGCGCGGATGAATGAAGCGGCTGCGCCCGTGCGCTTTGCGGATGAAGTAGCTCAGCAGCGCTTCGGTGATTTCGAAATCCGCGATGACGCCGTTTTTGAGCGGGCGGATGGCCTGAATCTTCGAATGCGTTTTGCCGATCATGCGTTTGGCGCAATCACCGACGGCAAATTCACCGTTGCAGACGAGGACTTTGTTCGTGTCTTTAACGACCGCTACAACGCTCGGTTCGGAGATGATGATGCCTTCTCCCCGCGCGCAGACCAGCGTGTTCGCGGTGCCCAGATCGATGCCCAAATCTTTCGAGAGCATCCCCAACAGGCCGTCAAAAATCATCGCATCTCCCCTGCATTAGCGCATAATAAGTGTACTTCGCTTATTATCGGTAATTTCAGGAGCGGGGATGAGGAGAAAGCAGGACACTGGAGTCAGGGGGTCAGGGATCAGAAAGCCGCAAAGCGGTTTGCCGCCGTCTCCTATCTCCTGTCCTACGGCACCGGCGCCGTCTGCCTCGGCGCTGGATGGTCCGAATACTTCGTTCCGAAATTGAAAATCCGCCGTGCGTGTTCGCCGATGTACGGCTGGTCCTTCGACAAACGCTGCACGTCGATGCCCAGCGGGAAGAACAAATTGCTGTAGAGCAGCGCATTGTTGGCCTGCGGAATGTTCGTGTCCTGCGCACTCAAAACACGCGTCGTAATCGTTCCCTGCCCCGTGGTGGTGCTCAATTGGAACGACTGCAATCCATCCGTCGGCCCGCCCACGAAATGAACCTTCGGCCCCGCGCCGATGATCCCGCCGCCCGAAATCTGCTCGGCAAAATTCGCCCCGATGCGCACGTTCACCGCGGTGATGTTGTCAATGCCTTCGCGCAAACCGTTCGGATTGGTCACGCCCGCGCGAGGCAGCGCCATGAATTTCACTTTCCACGCATCGCCGGGACTTCCCGTGAAACTCACCCCGTCGCGCCCCTGCACCGACAGAAGCTGGAACCCGCCGGACGCGTTCGTTCCAGTGCGCCCCTGTACGAAGCTCAGTTCATAACGCGTGCCGCTGATCGTCGCGACGAAATCGATCACTTCGCTCGACACCACCGCTTGGCCGATCGTCACTTCAATCGGCCGCCGCACCGTGTCGCCATTCTTCACGCCCGTCAAATCGATCAAATCGCTGAACGTCCCGCGCTGCGACAAAATGCTGATCGACCCGCGCTTCGCATTCACGCGCGCGCTGTAGCTCGAGCCGTCCGACGCCCTGAAGCGCAGCGCGCCGTTCTTGTCGAGCGGGCCGGTGAATCCAAATCCTGCGATGTGAAACGAAAAATCCGAATTTGCCAGCGTGGTCTGGTCCATCCCCAGCGCGTTGATGAACCCGCTCATGCGCACGGAATCGCGCCCGAAGGATTGCGTGTCGCCGGAGATCGTGCAAGAGAGCGTCACCACGTCGCTGGTCGTCACCGGATTGTCGCCGACAACGAGCGAAAAAGTCTGATCGGTCACCGCCGGATTGCGCCGGCTCACCGCAATCGCGCCCAAACCGTCCGTCCCGCGAACCGCGATGTTATACGTGCCCACCGCCAGCGGCCGGCCAAAGAATTTTCCGCTCGGCGACAGGAACAGCCCCAAATCCGAAAGCTTGATCGCGTTGCCGCCGGAATCCGTGGTTGAAAGCACGTCGAAAAACGCGCCGAAGCTTCCGCCAATCGCGCTGACTTGCGCCACATACGGCGTATCCAACCGCGCGCTGGGCACCGTGTCATTCGCGAATCGGAACGGGACTTTCGTGCTGTCCACGAGGAACAGGTTGAAGAATCCCGTCGCCGAAGCGGCATTCGTGCCGCGCGCATCGGTCACCGTCGCCTGAAAGCGCAATCCGGGCGTGCCCAGAAACGTCACGCTCGTCGCATTGACCGAACTGGGCGTAAACCCGGCCATCACGCCGGAAATGCCCAGCGTCAACGTCGAATCGGTGTTCGCCACTTTGTTCGACAGACTGTTCGGTCCCGTCGAAGTGAAGCGATACGGCCGGATGCCGCCTTCCGCAGTAATGTAGCGCGTGATCAGCGAACCGAACGCCGCGTCGCCCAAATCGTATTCGTTCGGATTGAGCACGTTGCCGGCTGTGCCCATCACGTTCGGCGTGGTGAAGCGCAGCGGCAAATAAGTGCCCACGGCGCGCGGCGCCACTCCCAACGGAGCAGAGGCCGGCAGCGCCGTGGCCAGTGCGTACGAGAATCCCGCCAGCGCAAAGAGCACGGCGGTCCCAATGGCGCGCGAGCCAAAGTGTGAAACGCGCATAATTTCTCCTCAACCCTTCACGGTGCGTCCCTGCGTTCGGAAGCGCCGAGCGAATCCAAAATTAGTACGGAAGCGTCCCTTATACAGGATACCCCGCGATTCCGCCTCAACAAAAATCCCGCTGTTCAAAATGCGTCCGAAGATTGGTTCGTTTTTGGGAGCGAAGGTTTGCTGAAATCGGAAACAGGAATCAGGAGTCAGGGATCAGGGATCAGGGGTCAGGATCAATTTTTCTGTTCCCGCCTGACGCCTCAGGCATATAATCTAATTCGCGTACAGATTTCTACGAACCTTCGGACCGGGTGCTTCGTAATGGAAAGCGGCGACGGGAGGAAACCGATGATGTCATCCGCCGCGGCGCTCGATACGCCCGCGTTTGTGCCCGCCATCCGAACTGCTTCAAAGCCGGTCTTGAAGCCTGTTCCGAAGGCTGCGGAACTCAACGACGAGGCGCTTTTTGCTCGCGCCTCGGGCGGCGATCGCGACGCGCTCGGCGCTCTCATCGAACGCTACGAAGATTTTTTGTACGGATTGCTCGTCCGCTTGTGCAACGGCGACGTGCATCGCGCCGAGGATTTCTTTCAGGACACATTCCTCAACGCCATGCGCGCCGCGGCCACGTTCGACCGGAAGAAGTCGTTCAAGCCCTGGATCACGGCCATCGCCGTCAACCTGCTGCGCGACGATTCCCGCCGGCGCAAAGTCCGCGCCGAAGTGGCGCTCGACCCGCACAAGCCGGACGCCGAGCACGACCGCATTGATCCGACTGCCTTGGTCGAAGACCCCGGCGACCGGGCCGAACGGCATGACGAAGAGGAAAAAGTACGGCAGGCTTTGGAACGATTGACCGATTTGGAGCGCGAAGTGGTTTTGCTGCATTTTTACAACGACATGACGCTGCAGGAAACCGCCGATGCGCTGGCCTCGCCGCTGGGCACCATCAAAAGCCGCCTGCACGCGGCGCTGACGCGCCTGAGCGGGATGTTGGGGAAGAGATCGTAATTGTGGTGCAGGCTTCCAGCCTGCACAGTTGTGGTGCAGGCGGCCCGCCTGCACGGTCGAAGGCGAAAGGAAGAGTCGATCATGAGCAATAACATCGATTCGCTGGATTCAAACCTGCGCGACGCGGCCTCCGCCGTGGCGCAACTGCCGCGCCCGAAGGCGCCTGCCGGACTGGTACAGCGTACGCTGGATGCGCTCGCTCAGTTCAAACCCCTGCACCGCAAGCCCCTCTTCCTGCGCCCCATCACGCACCCGCTGGCCCGCATCGCCGCCGTGGCCATGCTCATGGCGCTCGTTCAGCCGCTCACCTATTTGGACGTCGTCGATGAAATGGGCCGCGGCATCGAAAATCACGTCGGCCCGCGCGTGGTCGATCACGTCGAAACCATCGTCGATGGCGTGCTGACCCGCCTCGAACCGGAAACCTATTCGCAGTCCGAACAGGACTCCAACATCCACAACGTCAACCCCAACGCCGTCAAACACGGCAAAACCAAACTTCATTCGCGCGTGTAAAATTCGCAGCGCCGGCTTTCGGAGCGCCGGCTTCCAGCCGGCCCGCATCGGCTAAGCACGTGCGCACGTCGAAAAATCCTCGCCGGCAGTTTGTTCGCCGTTCGCGGGCCACTGGCCTCGCCAGTGCGCTCGCGACATCCCCTACTTCTTCACCCCCGCCCCATCCACTCCCGCAACCCGCACCGATATCGCGCTGCGCCGCCTCAGCCGCGTTGAGCTCATCCCCGACGCATGTTCCGCATCGCTGCGCGGCGGCTGGCTCTGCGACGGCTGCGTGTGATACAAATATTCCGCACACCCCGCCGCTTTGCGCATGAAATCGCTCACCAGCACGCGGTACTCCACGTCCAGTTCGTCTTCCACCTCGTGCGGTTCGAACGTCCAATTCGCCGCGCTTCCCGACGCCAGCGCCACCTTGTCCGAAAACACTTTCAACGCGCGCGTCTCCTTCGACGCCTCCGCCTGATTCGGCAGCAGGATCGACCCGTGCGCGGACGCGGGTTTGCTCCATTCGAGCGTCAACGCTTCTTTTTGGGCGCCGCCGGCCTTCAGCCGCAGCGCGTAATTGTCCACGCCGAATTCGATGCAAGTCTGCGCGGCCAGCGCTGAAATCTCGCCGAGGTTCTGCGCCCATTCCAGCTTGTCGCGCTGCACCGCCATGAAATTGTTCGCGATTCGAAAATGCGGCCGGTTCCCTTTGAAGTGAAAAATGTCCAGAAACCCGCAGAAATGCAACAGCAGCCCAAACAGAATTCCGTCGGCAACCAGCAGCACGCTCGACAAGCCTTTGTACTGCAACTGCGCCGCCAGCACCGCCGCCAGTGCAATCGCCGACATCAACGCCGCTTGAACACAGATCGCCGGCGCGTTCCAGCCCCAGCGCATCAAGCGATGATGAATGTGCCCTTTGTCCGCGCTGCCGATGGGCTTGCCGCGCAGCAGCCGGCGCACGATCGTCAGCGAAATCTCCGTCAGCGGGTAAAACGCCACCAGCGTGATTTTCACGAATTGATACGAATACGGCTCGCGCGGTTCCATCGCCGCCGAATTGACCACAAAATGCTTCTGCCCCAGCGCAATCAGCAGCGTCGCCGCCAGCGCGCCAATCGCCAGACTTCCCGAATCGCCCAGATAAATCTTCGCCGGCTTCCAGTTGAAAAATAAAAATCCGAGCGTCGCGCCAAACGCCGCCAGCGCAATCACCGCAACCATCACGTCGGGCCGCGCCAATTCGTTGACTCTGAGATTGATCGCCAGAAGCGCGATCCCGCCGAAAATCACCGCGGTCACCGATCCCGCCAGCCCGTCCAGCCCATCCACCAGATTCACGCCGTTGACCACGCCCAGCATCCACGCCAGCGTAAACGGAATCGCTTCGACATCGTAAAATTCGTACGTGCCCAGCCCCGGCAGCGTGAGTTTTTCGAGGCGAAAACACAGCCACGAAAACGCCAGCAGCACCGCAATCTGCACCAGCAATTTCGTGCGCGCGCGAATCTGGTGCTTGTCGTCGATCAGCCCCAGCACGGCCATCGCCATCGCCGGCGCGACAATCGCCAGAAATCGCGACACCTCAACCTGAGCCAGTTGCCCCTTGTAAAAATACAGAAACAGCGCCGGCGCAATCACAAAGCCCGCCACGATCCCCAAGCCGCCCAAATAAGGCGTCGGCGCCGCGTGAATTTTACGGTGAGTGGGATGGTCCACAATGCCCAGCCGCCGCGCAAGGCGAATCAGCGCCGGCATCAGCCCCGCCGAAAGCGCCATCGCACCCAAAAGCACACCCGCGTATGGCATGGTTCAATAATCCAGAGCCGCGCACGTCAGTCAGCGGCAAACACCGCTCTCACAATAGTCCACGCCGAAAACCGTATTTTACGAATTTCGCCCCTCCCTGTAAATAATGAAAGATCAGCGATTTTGGTTTATCAAATTGGACCGCCGGCTTCCAGCCGTCCCGTCGCGCGCTGCACGACCGCCGTTTTTACACTGACCTCTGACCTTCTGACACCTGACTCCTGATCACTGCGGCCCACCCACCCGCGGACACATCGTCGACACCGCCGGCATTCTAAAATAGCACAGGTACTTGTCCTTCTGCCATAGCTTCCCCTGCCTGAAATCCGTCGGGAAAAATGCTTGCCGGATGATCAGTGAGGTTTTGTTCTTCGATTCCAACGGCCTCTTCTCCGGCTCTGCCGCGCCCCAGTTCACTTCGACCAGATTGTTGTCGTCGTCTTTGACCACCAAATCCTGAATGCTGTCCGGCTCGTCGCCGTACTTGAACGTGATCTCGACTTCCGCCACAATGCGCGACACCGACTGCCCTTTGATCCCCGAATCCACGTCGTCGTCGCGGCAAGCGCTCAGGATTGTGACGCTGACCTCGTTGGTCTCGCCGAACAAAGCCTTCTGCAGCCACGGCAGCACAATAAAGCCGAGAAACCCGACCAGCACGACCACGACGGCGATCACAATGACCGTACGCTGCATGAACCAATTCCTCTGACCGTATTCAACATCGCACCGCACAAACCGGTTTCAGCGATCTCCGTAGAACGGAGCTCCGCTCCGTTCAGCACTTGGCCGAAGTTTGAACGGAGCGGAGCTCCGTTCTACTTTTTCTTCCGCTCCAACACATCATACGCCGCTTCGATGATGTCCTCCGCCAACAAGCCGTATTCGCGGAAGAGTTCGTCCGGCGTGCCGGATTCGCCGAAGCGGTCCTTCACGCCCACGCGCTTCATCGGGCACGGATGATTTTCGACGAGCACTTCCGCCACCGCGCTGCCCAATCCGCCGAAATACTGGTGCTCTTCCGCCGTAACGATCGCGCCGGTTTCGCGCGCCGCGGCCAGCACCGCCTGCTCGTCGAGCGGCTTGACCGTGTGCATGTTGACCACGCGCGCTTTGATGCCCTTCGCGGACAATTCCTCCGCCGCGATCAACGCCTGCCAGAGCATCGCGCCCATGCTGAAAATCGTGAGGTCTTTTCCGTCGCGGTACATATTCCCGCGCCCGATCACGAACGGGTCTTCCTTCTTCGTCACGACCGGCATCGGCGCGCGCCCGAAGCGGATGTAGCACGGGCCGTACATTTCCGCAACGGCCTTCACGGCTTTCACGGTGTCGTGATAATCCGCCGGCACGATCACGGTCATCCCCGGCAGGCAGCGCGTCCACGCGACTTCTTCGAGCGCCTGATGCGTCGCCCCGTCCGCACCGACGGAGACGCCCGCGTGAGCGCCGCCGAGTTTCACGTTCAAATGCGTGTAGCAGACCGACACGCGCAACTGGTCCATCGCGCGCCCCAGCAAAAACACGCCGTAGTCCGTCGCAAACGGAATGTCGCCGGCGACGGCCATGCCCGCAGCCACGACCATCATGTTCTGCTCGCAGATGCCCATCTGAAAAAATCGATCAGGGTATTTCTTCTGAAATTTCTCGGTGGTGGTGGAGCGCGACAAGTCGGCGTCCAGCACGACGACGCGCGGATTGGTTGCGCCCAGTTCCAGCAAGCCGTCGCTGTAACCAAAGCGGGTGGGGATCATTTCGGGCATTTACTTGACTCTCCGAAAACTAATACGGCTTGATGACTTTTAGACCGGGGATTGATTCAAAGTGTTTGAGGTTGTGTGTGGCCACTGTCAATCCTTCGCGCATGGCCGTTGCGGCAATCAGCGCATCAGCGACGCCAATTCCGGAACTGCGTGCCTTCGATTTTATGAGTCGCGCAGCTTGCCACCCATCTTCCTCAGTGATGGGCAACACTTCAAATGTCCTGAACATGTTTTCCAATGTCCTCTGATGCCGTGCATCGTCCGCGCCAACGATGACTTCCATCATGTTGATGACACTGCACGCGACACGGCCCAATCGCCGGGCTGACGCGAGAAAATCAGCAGCCTCGCGCATTCCGTGGCTGTACTGGATCCAAATCGTTGAATCATTTAAGTAGCCGCTCACCGCTCAACTCCTTGTTAAAGCGTTCACGGACTTTTTGTGCATAAGCTATCGTGTCTTTCATGCCTTCCCGATCCTTCCACATGCCGAATGCGGGATGAGCCAACAACTCTTCCAAAGTCATGCCGTTGCGTTTTCGAGCAGCGCTTTTCAATGTCACTTCGAAATTCCCATCGGGAACACTTAAAGGCACTTTCGCCGTTAATCTTCCCTTCCGTACCTTGCCCTTAACGCGAACTTCGCAAGGAGCAGCTTTCGTTGCCACGCTCATGTTAAATTCCTTTCCGTCTTCGCATCGACTTTGTTGCACTTTTCTCTTTCAGCATGAAACCGTTCCAGTTCCGCGACCCACTCGGATTCATCGGGAAACGGGCAATCTCTTTGAGCGATTTCTTCCAGCGTGCTCACATGCCGTCCTTTGTATCGCAATTTTGATTTCGATTCATTTACCTTCGTCTTGTCGTTCAGTTTTTTCATGCTCTTCCCGAAATCGTCTCTGCCGCTTGACTTCGTCCCTGAACCGGCCGCCAAACTTAAAACTTGGTCCTCTCGCGTACAAATAACCGAAGACGATAATCGCCACGAAAAACAGAACGGTGCACGCCAGCCCCGGAATTAGGGAATCCATACCGCCCTCACACCGTCAGTTTATCCGTCGCGTGCCCCTTGTACACCTCGATGTCCGCCATGCTCTTGTCGAATCCCAGTTCTTCAATCGACGCCGCCAGCTTGTCCTTCGGGATCGGCGTGCCGTGCCATTTCTCGTCGTGTTCCATCCACTTCACGCCCTTGCCCATCGCCGTCTTCGCGATCACAATCGTCGGCTTGCCCTTGACCGTCTCGGCCGCGTCCAGCGCGTTCACGCACGCCTGCATGTCGTGGCCGTCGAGCTCGATCACGTGCCAGTTGAACGCGCGGTATTTATCGGCCAGCGGCTCGATGTTCATGATGTCCGCCGTCTTGCCGTCGATCTGCAAGCCGTTCAAATCGACCATCGCGCAGAGATTGTCGAGCTTGTAATGCGCCGCGCACAGCGCCGCCTCCCAGATGCTCCCCTCCTGCTGCTCGCCGTCGCCCATCAGCGTGTAGACGCGGTTGGGCTTCTTCTGCCGCTTCATCGCCATCGCCACGCCGCACGACACGCCAAAGCCCTGCCCCAGCGACCCGGAACAAATCTCGATCCCCGGGCAATGATGCGCCGACGGATGCCCCTGAAATTTCGAGCGGAATTTGCGCAGCGTCGTGCGGTACTCGTTCAAGTCCACGTAGCCCGAATGCGCGAGCAAACAATAAATCAGCGGATTGATGTGCCCGTGCGAAAAAAACACATAGTCGCGCTTCTCCCATTTCGGATTGGTCGGATCGTGGCGCAATTTGTAAAAATACAACGCCACCGCGTAATCGCAGGTGCTCATGGAGCCGCCCGGATGGCCGGAGCCGGCGGTGGTCGTCGCGATCAACACATCGCGGCGAACTTCGGCGGCTTTTTTTTGCAGGGCTTTGATGTCAGGTTGTCCCATTTCGCAGTTTACCTCGTTTCCATGCGATCAATTGAGCTACGAATCCGAACGAAGAACCATGTCTTCGTCACATATAGTCCTTCCTTCGCTTAAACGCTTGAACGTCCAACCGGTCAAGGCGAAAGAATTCACCTCTGTGATGTTTATCTTTAAATCGATTGTGCCAATACGCCTCAATGCCGTCAGGATCGTCGGTGGGAATAACGTGAATTGTCTCGGTGTCATGAGGCAACAACAATGCGACCTCGCTCCTGCGCCGGTCCGGAGATTTGCTTTTCCCAAGCTTATAAAACCGTCCGCTCGTCATTAGATAAACGTAGCCTTGAATCGGATCATTCGATTTAATCAATTCACTATCAGGAGAACTCTCCGCGGAAAGTTCCGCGCAGATTTTAGCCACGTCTTCAAATCCATCGTGACTACTGCAATATTCGACGAGTTTACGTGCCAATGTCCGCCGATCTCCACGCTTTCTCACAGTTTGTTCGTTCACGGATCCCGGGTTTTCGCGAGCATAGATGCGCATATCGCCTGTTGTCGGCCACCTGCCAAACTTTTGTATAAGTGGAATAAGCGAAGCAAGAACCTCACCGTCTTCCTTTCTTGCGGTAAATGCTCCCGGAGACAAGCCTGCTTCCCGCACGACATCGCCCCGCCTTGCCCAGTAATACTTCCACTCCGCCTCACGAATTTCGGTAATCGCCTCAAACCGCGAACGGCCAAGAATGTCAATGCCCTCCGCGCGCGCTGCCGCCTTAACGGCTTGAATTATCTCCTCGCGAGTATTCCGCATATTGAGTTCAACCTTACCCACGAGTAGCACCGCGCCATTCGCGGCTTTAGCGTGCCTTCCGAATGCGCAACAACCCCGCCCTGAAAGGGCAACACATACCAGCTCAGGGCAACGCCCTGGGTTACGTCGTCCAAATCGTTGAGAAAGCCCTGAAAGGGCGTCACAAGAATTCCGCACGCACTCGAATTGTTCTCTTTACGCGGCCCTCATGTGTCGCCCTTTCAGGGCGAATCAATTCCATTGGTCCCAAACCCAGGGCGTTGCCCTGGGCTGGTATGTTTGGCCCTTTCAGGGCGAAGACGAACGCTTTCGCGTAGCTCTTCAACGGACGAAACACTCCGCATCCCAAGACGTTCTGCAATACCGTGCATGTGTTGGAATAACTTTTCAAAGTCGTTTCCGCACGATTCAAAAAGCTTGGCACGGTTCGCCCGCACTTCTTCGACGATGTGATCGTTCATGGCTGTTCACTCTATTTGAAGACGTTCATATTCGCCCCCCGCCGCTCCGTCGCCTTTCGAATCGCATCCATCGCACTCAACCGCTCGTGGACGACCAGATGAACCGCCTGTGCCGTCACCGCGGGGTCTTCGTCGCCGGGGAAGATCACATTCCGCCCAACAAGCGCGCCGCGCACGTTCGGCCCCGCACCCATGCCGCGCGCAAAGTTCTCGACTGTGCCCGCCGGCTTGCCCGTGCTCGGTCCGCCCAGCATCAAAATCGGCAGAGTCGCGGATTTCACGACCCGATCAAACTGGTGGCAGTAGGGGATTTTCAGCCACGTGTACGCGCTGCTGTGCGCCAATCCCGCGGCCACGCCCATCACTTTGACCAGCGCGTCGGGCGTTTCGAGCACGTTGTACCCACCTTCGGCTTTGCGCTCGACGGCCAGCGGCTCCAGGAACATCGGTATCCCCAAGTCTGCGCATTCGCTAGTGACGCGTGCGCAGCGTTCCATCGTTTCGAGGGCATAACGGTCGGTCTTGTCGGCTTTGGCCGGAATGCGCAGCAGCATCTTGGCTGCGTCGAGGTTCATCTCTTTAATCTTCTTCGCGCTCATGTAGCCCGATTCGCGGTCCATGAGTTCGTGTTCCAAGCCAGCCAGACCGGTTCGATTCACACACGCCATGAGCACTTTGCCGTCAAGGAAGCTCTTGCCTTTGTGCCGGTGCTTGTAGATGTAGTTGGTCAGCACGATGTCTTCGATCACGTCGGCAGTGGCCATCAGTCCGTCCAAGTCCGATTCGATCAAGCAGCGAACGATGCGGCCGGCGTAATCGAGGCGGTTGCCCATCTCCTGCGTGAAGACGTAGCGCGCCGGATGGTCGGCGGCAAGCACGGTCAGCAGCCCGTCGGCGGTGATGGATTTGCGGCGCTTGCGTTCCAGCAGTTCCTTCTTAATCAATTCCGGTTGTTCCACGCGCAGCCGCGCGATCTCCTCGAAGATTTCCTCGGTGAAATACTGATGACTTGCGTAGCAGAAATTGCCTTTCAGCACGCACGCCACGTTGATCGAGTTGCGCGCGGTGTCGAAGACAGCCTTCGTTTCGGACAGCACGTCCTGCGGATTTTCGCTGCCAATGGGCTTCATTTCGAACCCGACCGGCCCTTCGTAACCGACTTCCACCAGCGCCGAGACGAATCCTTCAAGCACCTCCGGTGTGACTTCGCTGTCCGGCACGCCGAATTTCGGATGCGCGTCGCCGTAGCGCGCCATCCCGCCGGGATTGTTGCGGTTCAACACCGCGTTGGCGACGTGGAAGAAGCCCATATAAGGAGCGGCTTGCCGAATTGCGTTCGGGCATTCGCCCATAATCACGCAATGCGACAGATCCATGCAGAGCGAAAAATTCGCGTTGCCTTTGTCGCGGCGAACTTGCTCCGCCACGTCAATCGCTTCCGGCGTCGGCCCGATCAAACACATCTTGAACGCCTTCTCGCCCGCCGCATTCGCGCGCCGGTCGAAGGGTTCGAGCAGCACGTCGATTTTTTTCTTCGCTGCCGCTTTGCAAATCTCATCGAGCGACTGGACCAACTGCCGCTTCGCCAGATCGCGCAACTGAGACTGCCGCGATTCCGTGTGCGGCCCGCCCAATTGCGCCGGGTCCTGCCCGGAGTATAAGCCGAAGCGCGTGGCGCCCAAGTCGTGCGCTTCGTCGAGCAAATCGAGAATCCGCGCGACAGCTTTGCGCCGCTCGCTCTCATCAATCGCGCAGATATCGCTCGGATCGATCACGCCTTCTTCGTTGATGATCTGCACCGGCTGGCAGCCGAACGCCGCCTGCTTCTTCGCTTTCTTGAACGCGTCGGCCACTTTCTTGCGCAGCTTCGCGGACTTGATGTGTGTGATTTCGATGATCTGAAAGTATGGGTCGTCCAGCAGCTTCTGGAGCGAGCTGAGCAGATACGCCTCATCCGGTTCGCTGCGCAGCACCGAATCGGTGTTGCCGGGACCTGAGTAGAGCATAAAGTGAACGACAGACTTGGGATTCGACTGTAATTCCATGAAAAGCCTCCGCGCTGATTTCGTGCGATTAAGTACGCAAATTGAAGGGTATGGGATACCCGTTTGGAGCGCCGGCGTCAAGGGGAAGCGAGAGGCGGCATGAGTTGCGCGAGCGCATCGCCGTTCCCTCTCCCTCCGGGAGAGGGCCGACGCATGTACTCATGCGCGGGGTGAGGGGAATTCGGCATCGAAGCAGGGACCGGAAAATTTCTCCGCTTTTCACATTCCCTTTTCCATTTAAACTAAATCGCTCACGCCGCATCTCACCGCGTGAACATCAGGAGTGAAACATGTCTGACGCACGGCGTTGTTTGGGCGAAATCCTCTTGGACATGGGCTGCGTCACGCAGGACGACATCGACGCGGCGCTTGAAAAACAGATCAACGGCGAGAAAGCCAAGATCGGTGAAATCTTCGTCGCCGAAGGCCTCTGCACCGCCGCCGACGTGACCAGCGCGCTGGCCGAACAGTTCGGCATGGAAATCGTCGATCTCGAAGGCCTCGAAGTCGCCGCCTCCGTCGTGGACATGGTCCCGCAGGAGCAGTGCCGCGAAAACCACGTCATGCCCATCGACATGTTCGACGGCATCCTCACCGTGGCCATCTCCGACCCGCTCGACCTTCAATCGCTCGACAACATCCGCTTCGTCATTAACTGCCAGGTTCAGCCCGTGCTGGCCACGCGCGAAGCCATCGACTCCGCGATCAACCGCTACTACGGCGCACGCGACAAATACAAGGATCAGCTCGTCAATTTCGACGACAGCCAGATTTCGCAGGTCGATTTCGAAAAAATCAAGAAAGACGCCGAGGACATTCACAACGACGACGACGCGCCGGTAATCAAGCTCGTCCAATTGATCATCACCGAAGCGGTCAAAGCGCGCGCCAGCGACATTCACGTCGAACCGATGATCGACCGCGTGCGCGTGCGCTACCGCATCGACGGCAATTGTTATGAAATGGATTCACCGCCCAAACATTTGCAGGGCGCCCTGATTGCGCGCATCAAGATCATGGCCACACTCGACATGGCCGAGAAGCGCCGCCCGCAGGACGGCAAGATCCCGCTCAAATGCCTCGGCCGCAACCTCGATTTGCGCGTCTCGACGCTGCCCGCCACGCACGGCGAATCGGTGGTGATGCGTATCCTCGACAAAGCCTCGATCAGCTTCGGCCTCGACCAGCTCGGCTTCCACGCCGACGACATGCGCATCTTCCGCGGCCTGATCAAAAAACCCAACGGCGTGATCCTGATCACCGGCCCGACGGGTTCCGGTAAAACCACGACGCTGTACTCGGCGCTCGGCGAACTCAACAAGCCCGACCGCAAGATCATCACCGTCGAAAATCCCGTCGAGTACACCATGTCTGGCGTGAATCAATGCCAGGTCAACGTGACGCAGGGCATGACCTTTCAGAAAGCGCTGCGCGCGATGCTGCGCCAGGCGCCCAACATCATCCTCATCGGCGAAATCCGCGACGAAGAGACCGCGCACATCGCCATCGAAGCGGCGCTCACCGGCCACTTGGTCTTCGCCACGCTTCACACCAACGACGCCCCCGCCGCGCTCACGCGTCTGATCGACATGGGCATCGCGCCGTTCCTTGTGGCCAGTTCGGTGCAGGCGGTGCAAGCGCAGCGCTTGATTCGCACGATCTGCCCGGATTGCAAAACGCCCGACGAAGCGCTGGATGTCAAGCGCCTCAAGTCGGTCGGCTTGCGCGAAGAACAATTCGCCGGCAAGATCACCTACCATGGCGCAAAATGTGAAAAGTGCCGCCAAATCGGTTTCAAAGGCCGCAAAGGCATCTATGAAATCATGGTCATGAACAGCCGCTTGCGCGAAATGTGTTTCCACAAAGGCACCACCGACGGCCTGCGCGATCAGGCCCGCCGCGACGGCATGCATACGCTGCTCGACGACGGTCTGCGCAAAGTCCTCGACGGCTGGACCACGTTGGACGAGGTGCTGGCTGAAGCAAAACAGTACTCCTAATTGCCGCAAATTTGCGGTCCGCATCGTCATACTTGGACCTTCAATTGGATGACAAAGCGAACCGTCATTCGTGAATATGCGTAGTTGAAAAAGCGAATATGCCACATGTTGCCCTATTGGCCCTATAAGCCCTATAGGGCCTCTAAGGCCTATTGGAAATGCGTCGCAAAATCAGTTGTCCGGTGAGCAAAGCGAGCGAGTTTTCTTTCGACAAGGAGCAAGAAACCCAGCGATGAACGACCACAGAGCACAGCGCAACGACGAGCGCGAGGAAGAGGAGCGCGAAGAAGAGGAGCTCGAAGAGGAGCACGAGGAAGCGCCCCACGACATTCGCGACGAGGAGCGGAAGGAAGGCGAGTCGGATCAGTACGCCGACGGCTCGCCGAGGAATCCGGTTGCCGCGGCGGGAGTGTCGTCGCAAGGCGGCAGCAGCGGCGATATGGCGAAGACGCTGGCGGCTGCGGCGGCCAGCGGATTGGGCGGGCGCTTCGACATCGCCAAACTGCTTGATGCGGTGATCAAATACAACGGCTCCGACTTGCATCTTCGCGTAAACCGTCCTCCGACTATTCGCGTGCGCGGTGAACTGCGCAACCTGGGCACAACCACTCTGACGGCCGACGACACCGTCAGCCTGATGAAGTCGGTGGCGTCGGAGCGCAGCCAGCAGGAACTGAGCGAGCGCGGCGGCGCGGACTTCGGCTTCGCCTACGGCGACAAGGCCCGCTTCCGCGTGTCGATTTTTAAGGAACGCGGCAACGTCGGTGTCGTCTTGCGCCAGATTCCCAATCGTCTGCTCACGTTCGAACAAATCGGCCTGCCGCCCGTGATCAAAGACGTCTGCATGCGTCCGCGCGGACTGGTGCTCGTCGTCGGCCCCACCGGCTCCGGCAAAACCACGACGCTGGCGACGATGATCGACTTCATCAACCAGGAGCGCCCCGACCACATCATCACCGTCGAAGACCCCATCGAATATTATCACTCGCACAAGAAGTGCATCGTGACTCAGCGCGAAGTCGGCGTGGACGTGCCCAGCTTCCCCGAAGCGCTGCGCCGTGCGCTGCGCCAGGATCCCGACGTCGTGCTGGTCGGCGAAATGCGCGATTTGGAAACCATCGCCACCGCCATCACCGCCGCCGAAACCGGCCACGTCGTCTTCGCCACCCTGCACACCACCGGCTCCGCCAAAACCATCGACCGCATCGTGGACGCCTTCCCGACCAACCAGCAGGAACAAATCCGCACCCAGTTGTCCACGACGCTGATCGCCGTAATTTCGCAATTGCTGCTCCCCACCGCCGACGGCAAAGGCCGCGTCGCCGCCTTCGAAATCATGATGGCCAACGACCCCATCAAAGCGCTCTGCCGCAAAGGCGAAACTTATAAAATCCCCTCGCACATCCAGACCGCCGGCAAGGAAGGCATGATCCTGCTCGACGATTACCTCTTCAACATGTGGGTCGCGACGAAGATCACTTACAATGACATGATGCGCGTCAGCCAGGACCCGGATCAGCTCGAAAAGAAAGTGCGCGAGTACACGGAGAAAATGAAGGGGCCGAACAAGGGGAAGTAGGGACGAGTTGACAATTTTACTCGGCAACGCTAAGGTCAATGTATGACGATTACAGCGCAAACGATTAAGAAAATGTCGCGCCGCGAGCAGTTGCGGCTCATGGAAGTCCTTTGGGGAGAGTTGTCCAAAGACGAGAATTCGATTGAATGGCCCGCTCGGCATGAAGAGGAGTTGGCCAGGCGTGAAGCCGCCACAAAAAAGGGTCAAAATCCGTCATCGCCGTGGAAGGAAGTGAAACGACGGCTTCGCGAGAAACTGTCATTGGGAAGTCGAAATTAGGAATCAGCGACCGTGCGCACACTATTGCACACCGCTCTCATATTGCTATTCCTTTCGACAATTGCCTGCCCGTCCGCCGAAGAATTCGATCCCACCAAACCGATAGGCACGGTCAAAGGCGTCGCGTCGTGGCTGGGCGAAATTCCGGTGATGGCGCCAATGGAGCTTTATGATCAGATGGTTGTCCAAAAAGTGCGCGCGGGCAAACCACTTTTGGGCGAACGTATTATTGTCAGTCCTGACCGCACGTTTGCCAATCTCGTCGTGTACGTCTCCAAAGGTTTCGAACGATTCTCCTATGAGAAAATGTCGCTTCCTGCCGCGCGGCTCGAAAACAGAGGCATGCAGTTTGTTCCCCATGTGCTGGCGATGCACTCAGGACAACACTTGCAGTTTGTCAATTACGAGCCGATTGCCTTTAACTGGCACGGAGTGCCGTGGGAGAATCCAGAATGGAATTACTCAATCCTCGAACCGGGTCCGTGTAAGTATCGGCCGAAACTCGATAAGCCGGATTTGGGCATCATCATGACAAACGACGTCCACGGCTGGATGCGTGCCTACGCCTGTGTCTTCGCCCACCCCTTCTTCGCCGTAACCAAAGAAGACGGCCAATTCGAACTCCATCTCCCGCCCGGCGATTACGAAATTTCGTTCTGGCACGAGCGAATGACTCCGCCGGGAAAAACCAGCCGCAAAGGATACTGGATCGATCTGCCAAGCCCCATTCACGTCAGCGTCACCGCCAACGAAACAACCGAACTCAACTGCGTCGTAAAAGATGCCAGCTACGTTGAGCCGCCCGCGTCGCGCGTGGAATTCGATCCGGCTGCGCCGATGGGGACGGTCAAGGGCGTGGCGACGTTTTTGGGCGAGATTCCGGAAGTGCCGCCGATTGCGCCCCCGTATGCCGGAAACGCAAATGACCTCGCGCTCAGCCGACAGGGTATGCCGCCGCTGCGCAGCGAAGAATTCGTGGTCAATCAGGATCGCCGGGTCGCCAACGTCGTTGTTTATGTGTCAAAGGGCCACGAACGATTCACTTTCGACAAATTCAAGCTTCCGCCCGCCGCTTCGATCAGCAAGGGCTTGCAGTTTGTCCCGCACGTGCTGGCGATGAAAACGGGACAGCAGGTGCAAATCGTGAATCAGGATCCGCTCATGATTAACTGGCACCTTCAAGCGGCAAAAAATGAAATATGGAACCTGGCCGTGGACGGAAATTCGACCCGCTCGCTCGAAAAGCTTGTCTTCGATAAATTCGAATTGGGCATGCGCATTCAATGCGACATCTATGGGTGGATGCGCGGCTGCCTCTGCGTCTTCGATCATCCCTTCTTCGCCGTGACAAAGGAAGACGGAACCTTCGAACTGCATCTTCCGCCCGGCGAATTCGAAATCTCCTTCTGGCACGAAGGCGACAACCGCATGTTGCCCGCGCCGCAGCGAGTCCTGGTAAGCGCGGACAAAGTCACGAACATCGAATGCATGCTCAAAAATAAAGAAGAAAAATAGCCCGCCTCCTGTTGTGTAGTCGAAGCCCGCGCTGCATATTAGCCCTATCGGCCCTATATGGCCTATTTGGCCTATGCCCCATTTGAATCGTGTCGCAAACAAACATCGGCCGAGCGAGGAAACCCCCATGCCCCCAAAAATCCGCGTCACCATCTGGAACGAATTCCGCCACGAAAAAACGCATCCGAAAGTCATCCCCATTTATCCGCGCGGAATTCACGAAGCCATCGCCGCCCACCTGCGCGAACACGCCGACCTGGAAGTCCGCTGCGCAACGCTCGACGAACCCTCGCACGGCCTCACCGACGACGTGCTCGCGAACACCGACGTGCTGATCTGGTGGGGCCACATGGCTCACGGCGAAGTCAGCGACGACGTCGCAAAAAAAGTGCGCGACCGCGTTCTAAGCGGCATGGGCCTGATCGCGCTGCATTCGGCGCACATGTCCAAGCCCTTCCTGCTGCTGATGGGCACCAGCGGCGCGCTCAAATGGCGCGACGACGGCGAGAAGGAAATCTTCTGGATCACCAAGCCCGGCCATCCGATCACGAAAGGCCTCGCCGATCATTTCGTTTTGGAAAAAGAAGAAATGTACGGCGAACATTTCGACGTGCCCGAACCCGACGAATTGGTCTTCATCAGTTGGTTCGAAGGCGGCGAAGTTTTCCGCAGCGGCTGCACCTGGCAGCGCGGCGCGGGCAAAGTCTTCTATTTCCGCCCCGGCCATGAAACATTCCCGACGTACCACGACAAGAACGTGCTGACGGTGATTTCAAACGGCGTGCGCTGGGCGGCGCCGAGCGGAGCGCCGGGGGTGACGTATTGGAAGCATGGGAGCATTTTGGAAAGGAAATCTAATTAACGCCTTTAGCTTTCAAATGGCGAAACGACGTTTTTCCGTCGGGTGATTTTGATAGCGATTCGACAAACTTGAGTTCTTTGCCTATCGCCTCGTCGCCGGATTTGGCGAAGAGTCTTGTCGGACTGTGAATGAAATAAGTCAATGTCTTCGTCTCCGGGTCAACGCCCTTTTCGGCCTTTAGAACCGACACGACAACAATCCAGCGTGGGTCGGCATCAACAACAATTGCCTTGCCGGAAAACTCGCCCTTGGACAAAACCTGCTCCACTTTGCCTGTAAACGAACGCACTTCCTCATCTTTTGGCTTTTCGTCGGCGCTAAGAGCGACGCGCGCCGCATATGCGAGAACATAGAGTATTAGACGTTGCTTCGAAATTTTCATAACTCAATCTCGGAAACTCACTTCCCCTGCGCCGCTTCGCTCGCCTTCTTTAGGGTTTGAATTCGCGGCCGGTGTTTTCCATAAGCCGGCGCGCCTTCGGAAACCACGGCAGCCATTCCGCGCTTACATCCGGCACGCGCATCGGCCTCCAAAATGGCATCGACTTCTTCGCTGCTGTACACGTGGCCGGCACGCGCGGCTGCCCGTTCCTTTTCAATGCGCTTGATAAATCTGGGATCGCTGAACAGTTTGTATTCAAACCAATCGTCCTCGCCGGAAAAGCCGTGAAGATACCCGGCAGGCTTTCCGTCGATGACAAAGACAATCTCACTCTTTTTCGCTTGATGGAGCAGTGACGCCAGCCGATTGTCCATTTGGGTAAGCTCTATCTTTTTCATGATTTGACCCCGTATCTGAGCAGCCAGTCGTCAACATCTTCTTTTCTCACGATAGCGTGAATAGTGACGCATTCAACGGAAACGTCGTAAATCACTCGAATGTCGTCGCCCACTCGAAGCCGGTATTCAGGCTGCGTAAACCCTCTCAAGTGCTTGATCCTGGATTTGCTTTCCTTTTTGGGTTCGTGCTTCAAATGCGTGTCGATCGTTTCCTTGATTAACGCCTGATCGAACGCCCGAAAACCCCGCAGATTCTCCACGGCCAAGGGCGAATAGTTGATCTTATAAGGCATAAATTTTTCCTGCTTCAAAAATCGTGAATGCCTCGTCGATTACTTCCCCTGTGCCGCCTCGCTCACCCGCTTCACATCCTGGTCCCTTGCCAGCGGGCAAATCAAAATATCGTTCCCATTCACCACGACCGCAAGCCCTTCGACATCCACGAGCGCCACGCGCTTGCCCGGTGCGAAGACCAGATTTTTTTCGGCGTCGAGCGCGATGAGTTTTGTGTCAGGGCCGACGGAATTGTCCGCGTGCTCGTCAAGATATGGGCCGACGGCGCTCCACGAGCCGATGTCGTCCCAGTTGAAATCCGCGGCGACGGTCGCGACGCTTTTGGCGTGCTCCATGATTCCGAAGTCGATGGAGATGCGCTTCAATTCGGGAAACTGCTCGCGCGCGTGCGCGTCCCATTCGGCGGCATCTTTCGTGCGGCTCAGCGAATGCGCCAGCGCCGCGTGGCCAGGCAACTGCGCTTCGAATTCGCGCATCAGCGTGGAGAGATTCCACATGAAAATGCCGCCGTTCCAATAATACTCACTCGACGCCAAATAGCTTTTCGCTGTTTCAAGGTCCGGCTTTTCTTTGAACGCATTAACGCGAAACACGCGCGGCGCGCCTTCTTGGACGAGCGAAATGTGCGCCTCTTCGCCGCGATGCACATAACCGTACGCAACGGACGGCTCGCGCGCGACGATGCCGAACGTGACCAGCGCGTCGAGTTCCGCGGCGGCGCGAGCGGCGGCGCGAGCACATTCCGCGAAGCGTTCCACGGGCGAGATCACGTGATCGCCGGGCATCACGAGCATTTTCGCGTCGCGCTCGGCTTCGGCGCCCAACCCCTGCACGCGCTTCAAAATCGCGCCCGCTGCATATGCCACCGCGCCAGAAGTGTCGCGCGGAATCGGTTCGACCAGCAAATTTTCAGCGGGCAATTCGCGCAATGAATGGCGCACCAGCGGCGCCTGCTCGCCGCCGCAAACCACGAAGCAATTCCCCGCCGGCGCCATCGCGCGCGCGCGCTCCCACGCGCCTTCGATCAAGCTTTGCGCGTGCGCCGCGCCGGGCGCTTTGAACAGCCGTAAATCCCATTTGGGCCGCTCGCGGTTGGACGCCGGCCACAGGCGCGACGAGGCGCCGCCGGCGAGGATGACTGGGAAGAGGGTTTCGGTTGTCATGGTTTGACGATTCGATTTTTCCACCAGCGCGGGCGGCGCTTGTGGTGTGAAAATGCGAGAATCCAAATTTCACCGTGAACGATCTGATAGACCATGCCGTATGGAAATTTCCCGAGATTGCACTTTCGGACGTTTCGAATCACTTTGGAATACGCGAACGGGTACTGTTGAAGGATTTCGATGCGCTTTTCAACGCTGTCAATGAACTCGTTTCCCAAACTGCGCCGGACGGAGCTGTACCCGTCCAACAATTCTCGATACTCGCTTCGCGCGGCTTCCGTAAAGTTAACGATCGTGGCCGGCTCCGCGACTCAGCCAATATTTCGGTCCAGAGAATCAGTTTCATCTTCCCGGCCAAGCAGGCTTTCATGCGGCCTTCGGCCTCTTCGGCCCACAACAATTCGATTTCTTCGCTGTTCGGCTCATCGACACTTTTAAGCAGTTTTGCCGCCAATTCATCTTTGCGCCTGGCCGTCAACGCGCGCGATGCGCGCAGAACTCTCTCCGCATTCGATGTCATCGCCGTCCTCCATTTCGCTTCGGTTTCACGCGAAGCGCTCCGCGCTTTTTCCGATTTTCTTCGGCCAACTTCTCTTTCCGAATGTCTTCCAACAACGCGCACAGTACGTCCACTCGGTCATCGTACGGCAGCGCCAACGCCGCTTTGAAGATATCCTTTTCCGTACGCATCGATCATCCTTCCATTCAAAACTCTACCGCGCCCCAATTTTTTTTCACATTTATTTCAAGATTCGCCCCGCAACATCTTGACATGCGCCCCGCATCTCTTATAGAAGCGCTGCATTCAAATTCGCGTCGGAAATTTCGCCGGAGGTATTGAGGAACCGTTATGAAATTCGAAGGAAAAATTCTGGTGATCGGGCTGGGCGCCGTCTCGCGCTGCGCGCTGCCGCTGCTCTTCAAGCACGTCGAGACCGAGATGAAGAATTTTCACATCATGGATTTCGCCGAAGTTGAAGAACACGCGCGGTTCGTGCGCGAGAGCGGCGCGAATTTCGTCAAAGACCGGGTCACGCGCGAAAACATGGGCGAACTGCTCGGCAAATTCGTCGGCAGCGGCGACCTTATCATCGACTTGGCGTGGAACATTGGCTGCACCGATATTCTCCAATGGTGCTACGACCACAACGTCCGCTACATGAACACGTCCGTCGAGCTTTGGGACCCTTACGAAGGCGCGCCGACGCAGCCGCCGACGGAACGCACGCTCTACGCGCGCCAGATGCTGATCCGCAAAATGGTCAACCAATGGAAGCCCAAGCGCGGCGCGACGGCGGTGCTGGATCACGGCGCGAATCCGGGGCTGGTCTCGCATTTTACGAAAGCCGCGCTCGAAGACATTTCGCAGAAATTTTTGGCGGAACACAACGAACACGGCGAGCGCCGCGATTCGATCGAGGAGGTCTACAAAAAGCGCATGTACAACCGCATGTCGCAGCTTCTCGGGATTAAAGTGATTCACATCAGCGAACGCGATACGCAGATTAGCGCGGCGCCGAAGAAGATGAACGAGTTCGTCAACACCTGGTCGATCGAAGGCTTTTATGAAGAAGGCATCGCCCCCGCCGAAATGGGCTGGGGGACGCACGAACGCACGCTGCCGCCGCGCGCGCAGATGCATTTGAGCGGCCCGCTCAATCAGATTTGCCTCGCCAACATGGGTTGCCGCACATGGGTGCGCTCCTGGGTGCCGTGCGGCGAAATCGTGGGCATGGTGATCCGCCACGGCGAGGCGTTTTCGATTTCAGAAAATCTTACCGTGAAGGAAGAAGGCCTGCCCGTCTACCGCCCGACGGTGCATTACGCCTATTGCCCGTGCGACGCGGCGATCGCGAGCCTGCATGAATTGCAGATGCGCCATTACAAACTGCAGCACGACCAGCGCATCATGAACGACGAAATCATCGACGGCCGCGACGAGCTCGGCTGCCTGCTGATGGGCCACGATTTCAAAAGCTGGTGGATCGGCTCGCTGCTCGACATCGCCGAAACGCGCAAACTCGTCCCGCACGTTAACGCCACGACGCTGCAAGTCGCCGCGTCGGTAATGGCCGCGACGCTGTGGATGATCAAGAACCCGACGCAAGGCGTGTGTGTGCCCGACGATCTGCCGCACCGCGAAATTCTGACGACCGCCAAACCGTATCTGGGTCCGTTCGTCTCGCAGCCGGTGGATTGGACGCCGCTGGCGAATTGGGATTCGAGTTTCGAGCGCTACGGAACACCGCGCCCGCCGGAAGAAGATGTGTGGCAGTTTAATACGTTTTTGGTGAGGGGGCTGAGTTGAACAGCTTATTTGTCATTTGTCAGTTGGCATTTGTGATTTGTCATTTGCGCTGGCGTCGAAATGCGGGTCGTTTCTTTTGCCGGAGAAAATATGGACGAGATCGAATCACAAATCCGAGCCGACATGCGTGAGGAACGGCTGATTAATTTTGGCGTGCGTATTATCAAACTATCGAGCCGTCTGCCCAACACTGCAACTGGGCGCCATCTGTCCAGCCAACTTATGCGTGCCGGAACGTCGCCGGCTCCAAATTACGGCGAAGCGCGCGGCGCTGAAAGCTATGTGGACTTTGTTCACAAACTTGGCATCGTGCTAAAGGAATTGAACGAATCATCGATTTGACTGCGAATGATTCATAAGAGCGGGCTTTTGAAGGCAGACCTAATGGATGGCCTCATTCAAGAAAATAAAGAATTGTGCAAATTGCTAACGGCATCAACGACGACTGCAAAAGCCAAGCTTCGGTCCCAAAAGGGCCGAACAAAAAACAACTGAGCGCCTGCGACAGTGTCAACCAATGACAAATCACAAATGACAACTGTCAAATGACAAATAATCCGTTACAAGCACCGCAGCGCCTTCAGCCTCTCAATCGCCAGCCCAAACGCCTCCATCGTTTCCCGAATCTCCGCCTGGCCGTGCTCCGCGCTCGTCCATGCCTGCCGCCCTTGCGGCAAATCGATCCCCTGCAAGAGCAGCGCCCGTCGCAACAGCCCATCCAGCGGACTTTTTTGTTTCAGAATCTGCGGCGCGATGTTGGCTGGGTTGGCTTGGCGGTCGCGCAACGCGATGGCGGCGTCGCGATCGGAAATCAGCAGGTGAAAAACGGAGCCGGTGCCGTAGGCGGCCCAAGGCGTGTCGAGCAGGCGGAAGAGCGTGTTGAGCGCGTTGCGCAGCGTCTCGGTGAAGTTCTCGGCGCGGCGGCCGGCGGAGCCGTCCATGCGCTTTACGCCTTGCAGCGCGGCGATGCCGGCGGCGGCGGAGACGGGGTTGCCGTTGAACGTGCCATATTGCGTGACGCGGTGCGCGCGGTCGTGCTTTGCGTCGGTGCTGAATTCCATTTTCGAAAAGAATGCTTTCGAACCGCACACCGCTCCGCCCGGCATGCCGCCGGCGAGAATTTTCGCGAGGCAGGTCAGATCGGGTTTGACGCCGAAACGTTCCTGCGCGCCGCCCGGTGCGAGACGGAATCCGGTGATGACTTCATCGAAAATCAACGCGACGCGATAGCGCGTGGCCATTTCGCGCAGCCCATCGAGAAATTCCGGCTTCACCGGAACAGTGCCGCCGGACGCGCCGGTGGGTTCGAGAATGATGCCCGCAATGTCGCCGCGCGTTTTCAAGGCCTCTTCAACCAGATTCAAATCGCGCGGCGGAAGCACCAGTGTCTGTCCGCGAATCGGGTCGGGCACGCCGGAACTGAATGGCCTTTCGAATGGCAGATCGACGCCGTTGACCGCGTGATCCAGCCAGCCGTGAAAATGGCCTTCGAATTTGAGGATCACGCTCTTGCCCGTCGCCGCGCGCGCCAGGCGCACGGCCAGCGCGGTCGCTTCGCTTCCCGACGCGGTGAAACGCACGCGCTCAGCACTCGGGACCATCTGCCGCACCAGCTCGCCCCACAGCACTTCGCGCTCGTGGCAGCCGCCCGGGTGCATGATCTCCTGCGCGGCCAGCGAAACGGCTTCGACGACTTCCTGGGCGCCGTGGCCCAGCAGCAGCGCGCCATGGCCGACCCAATAGTCGATGTACGAGTTGCCATCCACGTCCGTCTTGCGCGCGCCGCGCGCTTTGCTGAGGTACAGGCTGTGTCCCAACACGCGGCGGTTGTCGTGCGTCACGCCGCCGGGGAAGACGCGCACCGCGCGCGCGTAAAGCTGCGTGCTGCGCGGGCAGCGGCAGATGAATTCGCGTTCCAGCACGCTCTGCGCGCGCGCAAACGTCTCGCTCGCCGACGTGCCCGAATCGCGCAGCCGCGAAAGCAGCCGTGGTTGCGGGCCGGCGATGAACGACGCGGGCGTGGCAGGCGGCGTCGCCAGCGGCGAAGTGAGCACGGGCGAGGATTGAATTTCGATGGGCATGATAATCTCCGCGTCAATGGGTGACGATGGAGAATTTATCGGAAAAAAGCTGGGGAAACTGGAGGCGGAACGGGGACGTTTGAACGCGGGAGATTATCGGACGAAGCGGGAATATATCGGAGAAACGTGCAGGCGGGACGCCTGCACCACGAATCACTTCTTCGCGCCGTAAATCTTTGGATTGGAATCAGGATCGTTGTACATTTTAAACTGCCGGTAAATCTTCATCTCCTTCGCGCCCGAAAACAAATCGTCGAACAATGCTTGCAGCGCCGTGGTCAAATCCTCATGCTGCTGCAAAAGCGTCTTCAAGCGCCCGCGGCATTTCTGGATGTGCTCCGGCGCCGCATCGAGGCGCTCGGACTGCTCTCGCATGTGGAAGACTTTCAGGCTCAAAATCGAGAGCTTGTCGATGATGCTCCCCGGCGTTTCGCTGTTCCACGGCGCGCGGGCTTTCGGATGAATTTTCTGGCGCTTGAGCGTCTCGAAAATGTAGTCGTCGAGCTTCTCGATCAAATCATTGCGCTGCTGGTTGAGTTTGTCGATGGCGCGTTTGACCGTCGCGATCTGCGCGTCGCTCGCCGACGGATCGCGCGCTTTGTCCTCTTCGTGCCACAGGTCGAAATTCCTGCGGTGCTGCCGCTGGACGAGCGTCAACAGCGGCGCGGCGGCGGTGTTCTCTTCGACACCGTGCCAGAGTTGCGTCCAGATGGATTGGCAACTGGCGATTTTTTGAGCGACGTGGCGGAAGTCGTCGTCGGGGTCGGATGGGTTCACGCGTTCGATTCCAAGAGCCGATGAAGCGCCGGCTTCCAGCCGGCTGGAAGCCGGCGCTCCAAACAGTTCGATTGTCTCGGAATTTGGCGGGAATCAAGTGGAAGCGAACGTTACGCCATCGCCGTCCGCGTCCCCGGAAGCACACGCATCGGTTCCGCCGGCTCCGCGTTGCGCCCGCTCTGTTCGCGCGCGTATTCCCATTGCGTCGCCAGGCGCAGTTTGCTGACGGTGTCCGCAAGCGTCAGGCGGTCGCTCCACTCGAAAACGTACGCCGTGGGTGCGGCCAGGCGTAGCGTCATCATCACCGCGCCGAACGCCGTCGGACGCATCTGCGCGCCGTCTTTATCCGTCTTGAAATACCCGCTCGACAAATGATGCTTGATGCTATCCATCTCTTCGTACATCTGATGCGCGAACGCATTCACCAGCGGCGCGTTGTGCGCGGCGAGCGGATCCTTCGAGACGCGCGCGCGGTGCAGCATCCACAAATACGACGTGTCGCAGCGGCCTTTGATGCGCACGAGGGAGTCGTTCGGATTGTGCGGCAGGGCGCTGCGGTGCGTGGAGGCAAGCGTGCGCGTTTTGCCGCCGTTCGACCGCGCTCGGCTGAAGCCGACGACCACACCGCATTTCGTCGCGATCACCGTCGCGATATCAGTGCTTTCACGATGCTGAAACACGGCCGCGACAGCTTTGTCGCGCCGCGCGGATTCGGAACTGCGGAACCAATTTCCAACCGGCACGAAGCCGAGATGATGCAGCGATTCGATTTGCGCCAACATGCTTTCACATTGCGATGTCGGCACGCTCGGATCAGCCGGCGCGACCGGTTCCATCTTCGGCCGGCTGGGGCTGCGCACCGAACAGTAAATCGCAATCGGCGCGACGATGTAGATCAGAAGAAATGGAGTCGAGACCAACAGCAGCACCGCCAGCGGCGATGGCGCATAGCGCAGTGCGAAAAGCCCGACAAGGAGCGTCACAGTGATGGCCGGAGATGCGGATGTCGATTTCATGGTTCGCCTCAACATTAGGACCGTTGACAATTTGCGTCCACAGGTGCAACTCAGCGTCCTTGTAACCCAAAGCCAGTGCCAAACGCTTTTATGTCACGTTAAATTCTGATTTTACGATGGACTGGAAGAGCCCAAGCGCCGCAATTTCACGAATGAAAAGAATGAATTTCAGATCGGAATCATCTTCCAAATACGGTTTGTGTTAACCGAATTTAATTGAAGGCGTTGCTGCCACTTTTTTCAGCGAAAAGTGCAGCATAATCTCAATAAGCGCTATTTATTTCGATTCGCAACGCAGTAGACTTACGCGCGAAAAAAGTCAACGTATTGACAAAATTAGCACATCGTGCATAGTGCCTCGTCCGATAATTTTGATATTTCCGTAGGACGCGTCTCCGGCGCGTCCTTTCTTCGGAGCTTCACATGCCCTCCTTCTGCCACCTGCATACGCACACTCAATACAGCCTCCTCGACGGCGCATCGCGCATCGCCGACATTGTCAAACGCGCGCGCAAATACAACCAGCCCGCACTCGCGATCACCGATCACGGCAACATGTTCGGCGCGATCGAATTTTACAAAGCATGCAAAGAAACGAAGAAGTCGTCCGAAAAAGATGGCCTGCCGGCGGTCAAGCCGATCGTCGGCATGGAAGCGTACATCGTCCCCAACGGCGAGAGCCGCAACAAACGCGAGAAAATCGACGGCGATGTTGACCACCATTTATTGTTGTGGGCGTCGAATAACGAAGGCTACAAAAACCTGATGAAGCTCTCGACGTACGCGTACAAAGAGGGCTACTACTACCACCCGCGCGTCGATCGCGAATTGCTCGCGCAATATAGCCGTGGCCTGATCGCCTCGTCCGGCTGCGTGGGCAGTGAAGTGCCGCAGACGGTGCTGCAAAAAGATTACTCTGCCGCGTACCGCCAGGCCGGCATCTATCAGGAAATCTTCGGCAAAGAGAATTTCTACTTTGAACTGCAGGACCATTGCATCGGCCGCGCGCTCACGCCCGAAGCCACCGACGCCATGCGCGAATTGGCCACGATGCAGAAAAAAGTCAACGATGCCATCGTGAAAATGGCAAAGGAACTCGGCGGCAAACTGATCTGCACCAACGACAGCCATTACACCGACCGCGACGACGCCAAAGCTCACGACGCGCTGCTCTGCATCGGCACTGGAAAACTGCTCACCGATACCGGCCGCCTCAAATTCGCCTGCGACGAATTCTATCTCAAAAGCAGCGACGAAATGGCGCGCCTCTTCAAGGACATTCCCGAAGCGCTCTCGAACACGCTCGAAATCGCCGAGCGCTGCAACCTCGAAATCGAATTCGGCAAATACCACTTCCCGAAATTCCAAATTCCCAACGGCGGCGACGCCAACGAGTATTTCCACCATCAAGTCATGTCCGGCATTGCGCAGCGTTACGGCTCGCCCGCGCCCGACGCGATCATGGCGCGCGCCAATGAAGAAATTCGCGTCTTGCAGAAAATGGGCTTCGTTGAATACCTGCTGATCGTCTGGGACATCATCCGCGAAGCGCGCGCGCGCGGCATTCCCGTCGGCCCGGGCCGCGGCAGCGCCGCCGGTTCGATCGCCTGCTACGCGCTGGGCATCACCAACCTCGACCCGATGAAATACAATCTCATCTTCGAGCGTTTCGTGAACGAAGGCCGCAACGAGATGCCCGACATCGACATCGACTTCTGCCAAAGCCGCCGCGCGGAAGTCATCGAATACGTGCAGGAAAAATACGGCCGCGAATGCACCGCCAACATCGTCACCTTCAACGCCATGCTGGCCAAAGGCGCCGTGCGCGATGTCGGCCGCGTGCTCGACCGCGATTTGTCCGAAGTCAACAGAATTGCCAAGCTCATTCCCATGGCGCCGGGAAAAAAGGTGACGTTGAAAGCCGCACCAAATCCGCGCGGCGAAAACGACGAAACCACTTACGCCGTCGATGATGAACCCGAACTGCATAGCCTCTACAACACCGAGCCGAATGTTGCGGAACTCATCGACCTCGCGCGCAAATGCGAAGGCATCGCGCGCAACACCGGTTGTCACGCCGCCGGCCTCGTCATCGCCGACCAGCCCGTCACCGAATACTGCCCGCTCTACCGCGACAAAAACGGCATGCTGCTCACGCAGTACGAAATGGCGCACATCGACAATGTCGGACTGCTCAAAATCGATTTTCTCGGCCTTGAAACGCTGACCAAATTGCAAGTCACCTGCAACCTTATAAAGGAGCGTCACGGCAGCAACGTCCGCGAGCCACTCACCGAAGAAGGCGTGATCGATCTCGACAAGATTCCGCTCGACGACGCGAAGACTTACCGCATGTTGGGCCGTGGCGACGCGCGCGCGGTGTTCCAATTCGAATCCGAAGGCATGCGCAACCTGCTCGTCGATGCGCGCCCCGATTGCCTCGACGATTTGACCGCGCTCAACGCGATGTATCGCCCCGGCCCGATGGGCAACATCCCCTCATTCTGCGGCCGTAAACACGGCCGCGAACCGATTGAGTACATGGTCCCGCAGCTTGAACCGATTCTGAAAGACACGTACGGCATCATCGTCTACCAAGAGCAGGTGATGCAGATCGCCAATCAGCTTGCGAATTTCTCGCTGAGCGAAGCAGACTCGCTGCGCAAAGCGATGGGCAAAAAGAAAAAAGATTTGATGGACAAGTACGGCGTGCAGTTCGTCGAAGGCTGCAAGAAAAACGGCATCGACGCACAGAAAGCCAAAGAGCTCTACGACCTCATCGCCAAATTCGCCGAATACGGCTTCAACAAATCGCACGCCGCCGCGTATGCCTTCGTCGCGTATCAGACCGCGTACTTGAAAGCCAATTACGCCGCAGAATTCATGGCCGGCAACATGTCGCTCGAACAAGGCAACACCGGCAAAGTCGTCGAATACATCGACGAATCGCGCCGCATGAACCTCGACGTACTCCCGCCCGACATCAACAAATCCGGCCTGCGTTTCGGCATCGAAAACGACAACCTGCTGCGCTTCTCGCTGAGCGCCATCAAAGGCGTCGGCGAAAAAGCCGTCGAATCCATCGTCGCCGAACGCGAAAAAAAAGGCCCGTTCAAAGATCTCTTCGATTTTTGCGAACGCGTCGATGGCAAAAACGCCAACAAAGGCTGCATGGAAAGCCTGATCAAAGCCGGCGCGTTCGATGCGATTAGCCAGGGCTTCGGCCGCGCCACGCTCATCGCCGCGCTCGAAGACGCTATGGCCAACGGTGCCAAGCAGCGCGAAGACCGCGACTCCGGCCAGATGAATCTTTTCGGCGGCGACGACGCCAACACACCGGCGTCCAGCGCCAAAGCGCGCATGCCGCAGGTCCCCGAATGGTCCGACAAGCAGCGCCTTGAAGAAGAAAAGAAGGTGCTCGGCTTCTATTTCTCCGGCCACCCGCTGGCCGAAGCGCGCGAGTTGGTCGAAGGTCTTTCAAGCTGCTCAATCAAAGCGCTCAACGAAATTCCCGAAGGCTATGAAGTCGTGCTCGGCGTCTATGTCACCGCCGTGCGCACCACTTTCACCAAAGCCAAGAACGAAAAAATGGCCGTGCTCACCGTCGAAGATTTCACCGCCAGCACGCAAGTCGTCGTCTTCCCGCGCACCTACGAAAAATACAAGCAACTCGTCCAGCCCGACCGCATCCTCTTCGTGCGCGGCAAAATCAAAGCCAACGACATGGGCCCGCGCGGTAACGCCGCGCCCGCAAACGGCGAAGCAGAATCCGACTCCGCCGCGCAAGTCTCCATCATCGCCGAAGAATTATTCACCGCCGATGACGCCGCCGCGCGTCACGTCGCCGAAGTCGTGTTCACCTTCGAAGAAATCGAGCCGCAAAACAACGAGCCGCGACCGCAAGGGAGCGGTTGCGCCGCGCTCGCGAAGCTCAATTCCGTGCTCGAAGTCATGAAAAATTGCCCCGGCCGCACGCCGGTTTATTTCAACGTCCAGCTCGACCACGTCGCCGGCACCAGCGCGACGGTGCGCATCCGCAGCGGCGAAAAAATGCGCGTGAATGCGTCACAGGATTTATTTTTAAGCCTGCGGCCGATTGTGCGCCAGGGCGCGCTGCGCGTCACAAGCGAAGGCACGCGCGCAGTGAAGCCGCAGGAGCCGCGGTGGAAGACGCGTCAGCAAAATCAGAGGCCGCCGATGAATGGCTAGTTTACGAATCGGCCAAAGACGATATGCTATTGAGTGAAAGGACGTCGGGCGATGATCTCCAGCATTCACATTCAGAATTTCAAATCTATCGAAAGCCTATTGCTGAAACCAGGGAGAGTAACTGTACTTATTGGAGAAAATGGCAGCGGAAAAAGCAATATTTTGGAGGCGATTGCTTTCGGTGCAGCTTCATCTGCGGGCAAATTGGAAAGTGATTTCTACCTGTTCAACCGGGGGATACGAGTCACCGATTACGGTTGGATCAAGTCAGGATTTAGATGTGCGAATTCTGGTCCAACCGATTCAACGATAAAGCTCATTTTTGGCTCGGAGGAAAAACAGGTTTACTTTTGTAATTTGGAGATCTCCAACCCGTTAACTTCGAACGATTCCCCGCGCTTTGAAATCCACGATACTTTTCGACTGAAGGAATCGATGGTGGCGGCAGCCAATCGCATAGAGGCGCAGTACCCCAATATCAAGACTGACATTCGGGACGAGAATTACCTGCGAGCGCTGGAGCTGGAAGTAAACAAGCGCAAGGAGGATGTGCTAAAGCTAGGCATCATGGACTTTTTGATCTTTGCGCCAGAGAACACCGTCCTTCGAAATCCGCCGCCGGAAAGCGCGGTAAAACCATTGGGTTCCAAAGGCGAAGGGATTTTCAATTTATTGCAGAGCTTCGGTAAAAAGGAAATTGCCGAATTAAACGATCGGCTTCAATTGTTTGGTTGGTTTGACAGCTTTCTAGCCCCTAGTTCCGCCGACGTTGCGGCGGCGCGCATTCAAATACGCGACCGATGGTTGCCCCAAATTTTCGACCAGCGCAGCGCCAACGAGGGTTTCCTCTTCGTCCTCTTCTACCTCACGCTTCTCATTAGCAAACGCACTCCAAAATTCTTTTCCATCGACAATATCGACACCTCCTTAAATCCAAAACTCTGCTCCGAACTCATGAAGCAAATCGTCGAACTCGCGAAAAAGTATGACAAGCAGGTTATCTGTACCACCCACAACCCCTGCATCCTCGACGGTCTCAATCTTAAAGACGATGAACAACGTCTCCTTGCCGTCAAGCGCGACAGCGAGGGCCGGACGGTCGTACATCGCGTTCACGCGCCAAAGCCGCAGCCTGGCGAATCGCCGGTCCGCATGTCCGTGGCATTCATTGAAGGTTACATCGGCGGCTTGCCGGTCAACTTCTAAGCGCGCGGAGCGGACCATGGATGACTTCGAGGGGATGCAGGACTTTGCGCTCATCGCTGAAGGAACATCAGACAAGCCCATTATTAGCAACGTCCTCGCTGGCTATTTCAAGACCGCGGTTCGCGAGCCGCTTATTAATCCATTTCACCCGAACCCGCAAGACACGGCTCCGACAGGCGGTTGGTCCCGTTTGTTCACCTTTCTTCGCGATAAACGTTTTCGAAGGGCCCTCCAATTTAACCGTTTCATCGTCGTGCACGTTGACAGCGATGCGGCAGATGACTACGGCGTCGTCACGCACGACAAAGACGGACCGCTGAGCGTGGACTCAATTGTCGAGGCGGTCAAGAATCGGCTAATCGTTGAAATTGGTCCTGAGGATTGGAGCACGTATGCGACACGCTTCATCTTCGCCGTCGCAGTCCGCAACATCGAATGCTGGATTCTTCCGCTTTGGGAGGATCGAGACGCTTATGCCGGCCGCGTCGAGAATTGTTCAAAGGCGCTTTCCCGTGCATTGCGAAAGAAAAACTTAGTGTGGCGCGAAAAGGATGCTTCATCGTACGCTGTATATTCGCGCGGATATCTAAAGAAGGCTACACTAACTGAGAATGGTCCCAAGTCGCCAAGCCTCAAACTCTTCCTCGAAGACTTGAACCGCCGCAACATCACGCTCCCCCTCGACGACGAATGAGCCCCCTGCGGAGAATAAAATCATGCGCACCGCCGTTTGGCATCGCCTGGCATTCATTTGCATTTTCATTTTCGTCGCGTGCATCGCATATTGCGCCGACGCCTCCCGCCCCAACATCGTCATCATCCTAGCCGACGACCTCGGCTACGGCGATCTTGGCTGCTACGGCCACCCCACGATCCGCACGCCCAACCTCGACCGCATGGCCGCCGAAGGCATGCGCTTCACCGATTTTTATTCCGCCGCGGAAGTCTGCACGCCAAGCCGCGCCGCGCTGCTCACCGGTCGCTATCCCATCCGCAGCGGCATGTGCAACGATCAGTTCCGCGTATTGCGCCGCCTCTCGACCGGCGGACTTCCCGACAGCGAAATCACCATCGCGCAGGCGCTCAAACCGCGCGGGTACGCGACGGCCGCGATTGGGAAATGGCATCTGGGCGTCTGGTCGAATGTGCCGGCATATCATCCGCGCAATTACGGTTTCGATTTTTATCTTGGCCTGCCGCATTCGAACGATATGAATCCCACGCCGAAAGCGCCGAAGGGCGCGCCCGCGCGGCTCGATCAGGATCCTGAATGGTGGGCCGCGCCGCTCTACCGCAATGAGGAACTCATCGAACAGCCCGCCGACCAGACCAAACTCACGCGCCGTTACACGGAGGAAGCGGTGAAGTTCATCCGCGAACACAAAGACGGCCCGTTTTTTCTTTATCTCGCGCACACTTTCCCGCACGTGCCGCTCTTCGCGTCCGACAAATTTTCTGGAAAAAGTTTGCGCGGCCTTTACGGCGACGTGGTCGAAGAAATCGATTGGAGCGTCGGCCAAGTTCTCGACGCGCTGCGCGATCAAAAACTCGACGGCAACACGCTCGTCTTTTTTACGAGCGACAACGGGCCGTGGCTGATCCAAGGCCGCGCGGGCGGTTCAGCCGGGATGCTGCGCGACGGCAAAGGCAGCACGTGGGAAGGCGGGATGCGCGAACCGGGCATCGCGTGGTGGCCGGGAAAAGTCAAAGCCGGGCAAGTTTGCCATTCGCTCGCCTGCACCATGGACCTCTTCACCACGAGTTTGAAACTCGCCGGCGCGGACGTTCCAAGCGACCGGCCCATTGACGGCCTGGACATCCGTCCGCTTCTGTTTGGAACCGGCGACGTGACGCGCGAAGCGTACTTTTTTTACCGCGGCACGAAGCTGTTCGCCGTGCGCAAAGGCGAATTCAAAGCACACTTCCAAACGCAAGGCGGTTACGCGCCGAAAGCCGAGACGCACGACCCGCCGCTGCTCTTCGACCTCGGCGTCGATCCCGGCGAATCGTTCAACGTCGCCAAAGACCATGCCGACGTGCTCGCCGAAATCGCCAAATCCGTCGAGCACCACAAAGCGACGTTGACTCCCGTCAAGAATCAACTCGAAGAGGCGATGCCCGATCCGAATGCGCCGGCGAAGAAATAATGCACGTGGTGCTTTTTTATTTTTCCGATTTCCGCGCTTTTTTGTTCAATAGTTTTCACCCTATTCCGTCGAATATGCACGAAAGAGTGTCTTATTTCCGGTGGATGCAAGAGAAGGGAGTCGTTGCCATGAAATACATGCATGTGTCGTTGATCGCATTAGTCGCGTTGTTCACACTGCCCGCGTTTGCGGACGGGATTGTGGATGACGCAATCAAGCTGTCCCAAGCCGGCGTGGGCGAGGAAGTGATGGTCGCCTGGGCTGAAAAACAGAGCGCTGGAGGTTTGACGGCGCAGGACATCATTCATTTGAAGGAAGGCAAAGTCCCTGATCGCGCAATCGCGGCGCTCATTCGCGGCGGCATGAGAACAGCGCCTGTGCCGGCGGCCTATGTGCAGAGAGCCGCTGAAGCGCAAGTGCAGCCCGTCGCTCAGCAGGCCAGCTACGTTGAACCGAGCACGACCTACGTGACCGAACCGTCCACCACGTACGTGTATTCAGATTCCAGCTACCCAGCCTATTACGGCTATCCGTACTCTTACGGCTATCCGTACTATTATGGGGGCTACTATGGCGGGTACTATCCGTGGGGAGTTGGGCTTAACTTCTCATTCGGCGGACACCGCGGCTATGGGTACGGTGGCTATGGGTACCGGCACGGCGGATACTACGGTTCCGGCTTCCGCAGCGGTTCTGGATTCCGCAGCGGCGGATTCGTGAGCGGCGGTTTCTCGCGCGGCGGAAGTAGTTTCAGTGGGCATAGCTCATTCAGTGGCGGCGGGCGTGGCCACCGCTAAATGCTTGTTTTTCATCGGAATTGACGCAAAAGCCACGTCTCTCTGACGTGGCTTTTTTTTGAATTGCGGATATTTTGGCGACGCAGGCCAACGTTGCCTGCACCAATAATGAAACGATGCAGGCGAGGCCGTCTGCATCACATGAAGGGGAAATGATGCGAGCGAGTCCGAAGGCGTTGTCCGTGTTGAGCGCGCTGTTGATTGCGGCGTTGCAAAGTTTGAGCGTTGGCGCGGCCACGGTGGTGGCGACCGCCAGTCCCAATTCGGGCAACGCGCCGCTGGGCGTCTTCTTCGACGGCAGCGGATCGGTCGGCGCTTCCACCTACAAATGGGAGTTTGGCGACGGCGCATCCGCCACCGACGCGACCGTCACGCACATTTACAACGTCGCCGGGATGTACACGGCAACGCTCACGGTTTTCGATTCAACCGGCACGGCCTCCGCGCCAGCGCAATTTACGATCACCGTGAACGGGCCCGGCAACGGTCCGGTATCGGCGGACGTAAACTTTCGCATCGCCCCGATCATCGCCACGTTCCGCATCAATCGCGCCGCGGCCAACCAGGATTCATTTATGCTGCGGGGCGCGTTCAACACCGTCGATCTGCCCACGAAGCTCACCAATCTGGCGGCCAGCATTGCGCTCAACGGCGTGACTGTCGCGAACGGGTTTTTGAATGTGGACGGGCAGTTCTTGAATCCGGTGAACTCGACCAAGCCCAGCTATTTTTTCTCCGTCAACAACAAGCAGCAGCAAATCAATTTTCAGCTCACCAAAGCCAATTTGGCTACGGTGCTGAGCAATGCGCCGAATGCCACAGGGGCGGCGACAGTTCCGGTGGAGATCGCGGTGACGGTTGGCGCGCAGACGTACGATATGACGCAGCAATTCGATTACACGGGCGTGCAGAACGTCAGCGGCGTGGGCACGTTCGATCTGAGCAAACACCACGGGAACATCGGCGACGGTTTTTTCGTGATCACGCAGGCGTCGGCGATCGAAGTGCCCAACACGCGCTCGCATTTCTTCGAATTCGACGGATTCATCGCGCTGCCCAACGGCGCGCTGCTGGACGTGCCGGCCAACAAACAGGGCGGCAACTGGATCTTCACCTTCAACGAAGCCGACAAGATCTTCATCCCGGTGCTCAACGGGATCAAGAAATCCAATGGGAAGATCGTGTACACGCAGCCGAACCGGCAATTGACCGGGATTCACACCATCGTGATCGATACGGTCAAGCGCACGTTTATGATCACGACATGGGACATCAAATCGAATGCGAATCAAGGCGGCACGGGACTGCCCGTGCGCGGCGAGGCGTTCGTGTCGTTCGATTTCACCGTGCGATTGGACCTTGACCAATTCGATTCAACGGGCAAAGTGAACTCGACCTTTAGCGTGGTCACCGCCACGCAACTGTCGCGCAAGACCACCGACGACGCGTTCTGGCAGACCGGCCGCACGCTGCCGACCAACCATTCGAATTGACCCATGTTCAAGCTGCTCTACGCTATCGCCTTCGTCGCGTTCATCGACCCGCTCCTCTTATATTGGTTGTGGCCGCATCTCAATTTCTGGGTTGAATTGGGCGGGCTGCTTCTTTATCCGCTTCTCGCGGACATCCTCACGCGCTTCAAAAAACCGCAGAACGACGTGGCCACGGGCCCGATTCGGCTGGGCACGCGCATCGCCGCGTGGTATCTCGGCCCGATTTCCAAACTGCTCTCTTTGTTTTTGCTGATTCCGCCCATTGAACGCGCCCTGGCGCGGTCAATAACGCGGAGCGTGCAGGCATATTTTATGCGCGGGATGAGCGGACGGATGCCCGGGATGCCGGACGTTCCGCCGGCGGCGCCGGAGTCGCGTGATGCGAGCGGGTTAAAGCAGACGCGGGGGAGAGTGATTGAGTGAGGAACGTCGCCGGCGGTACGGACAACGGCGGTGTTTCGCTTCGCGAAACTTGTGCAGGCGGGACGCCTGCACCGCGGGTCAGGGATGAATCGCGATTTCACTCTAATTATTTCAGAATTTCTTCGCAATTTTAGTTGACCTTGCTATTTCCAAACGGGTTTGATTGTGTGGGTGTATCTCAATATGATTTTTGAACGCGCGGCAGACAAGAATGTCCGCCCCACCGTGACAGAGAGCGATGACCATGACAACAAAGCGATGGTTCCATTTTGCGGCGAGCGTGTGTGTGCTGGCTTTGCTGGCGGCGTTTCAAAACACCAGCAACGGCGAGGGCACGACGCAGACGGTGCGCTTGAACATCCAGCCGCTGCCGGCGCAGACCGATCCTGGGCCGACGGCCTTGATCGGCGGCGAGACGCAGCCGGGCGGCAATCCGTACAGTTCGATGGATGTGTTCATTGACGGGCCCGGCGACTGCCGCATTTATTTCGATTTCAAAGACAAAGATCATTTCCATTTCATGGACCGCGCCGGCTCGGAAGTGACGCTGGGGCTGCGCGAATCGGGCGTGGAGCAGATTTTTGCCAAAGGCGCGGTGAGCGGCGAAAGCCTGCGCTTGGCGCGGCACGGCTGCAAGATGGGCGTGTTTCAAAACGGCGCGCTGATCGCGAATGCGTTTGACGACCGGATTCTGGATGGCGGCGTGGGCTATCGCATGAACGGTCCGGGCGCGGCGGTGAAATTGCGGGCGGAAGCGCGCGACGACATCCATTTCGTGGACGATTTCATGATCGCCGGCGGGCGCCCGGAACAGTGGCGCAGCAGCGCGGAAGGCAAGACCGGATACTTCGAAGTGATTGCGTTGAAGAATCCGCTGCTGAGCGCGAACGCGTTTTCGTATTTTGGCGCGGGGCCGAAGATTCATTCAGTCACTGGCGAGACGTGGTGGGACAATTACACGTATGATCTTTCGATGCGCGGGCCGGAGACCGGCGTGATCGGGTTGGTCTTTGCGTACCAAGATCCGCAGAACTACGGCCTGTTCCGCTGGGGTTCGCGCGGGATCAATGGAAAAGCCGCGACGTCCAAGCGCGAAATTGTGCTGGTGCGCAACGGCGCGGAAGAAGTGCTCGCTCAAGCCTCCGGCGGCTACGCGCCCGACCAGTGGTATCAGGGCACGGTCAGTCTCAGCTATTCGCGCGTGAGCGTGTACGTGGACAAACATTTGATGCTCGAAACGAGCAATCCGTATTTGATGGCTGGCGCTGCCGGCGTGTGGTGCGACGTGCCGGTGCCGCCGCAGCGCGCGAAGGACCCGAAGGAGCAGGATTTTTCGCTCAACAGTTTGTGGGACCTGATGCGCCAGCACGCGGTCTTCGATGACGTGCGCATCCGCTCGCAGGAAGATTACGAAGAGCGCTTCGCCACGCCCGGCGCGTTGAAATCTGGCTGGCTCTGCGGCGAAGGCGATTGGAACGTCGCGGCATCGAAGAAGACGCCCGGCGCAAACGCGCTGACCGTGCAATGCGCGGGCGCGACGAAGGCGCTGATCGGCGACCGGCGCTGGTCGCAGTACCAAGTCAGCGCGGACATTCAGCCGCTGAGCAAGGAAGCCGCGGCGGGCATCGTGTTGATGCACCGCGACGAGAGCAATTACTACGTGGCGAAAGTGGAAGGCGGCATGTTGAAGCTGGTGCGCGTGGCCGGCGGCGTGGAACGCGTCGAAGACAATGCGCAGTTGCCGGCGGGCAATGATCCGATTCACATTCTGGCGTCGGTGAAACGCGGGCACATTCGCGCCGTGGCGGACGACACGGCCTCGGTCGAAGCGTTTGAAGGCAGCACGCGCTTGAAGGGGCGCGCTGGGATTTACGTCAAGTCGGGCGGGGCGTCGGCGCCGTCGGCGCTCGTGTCTTCCTTCAAAGTCGCGTTCCTCCCCGAGCCGGAACCGCTGGTGACGATGAACGCAATCTTCGACGAAGAAGTCTCAATGAACGATTGGAGCAACGCCGCTCAGGAATGGGTGCCGCCGCCGGATATCTTTTTGGTGGACGGAAAACCGGTAAGCTTGTTCTGGCATCGCAGTCAGTTTCCGGGCGACGTGGAGTTGATGCTCGAACCGCGCGAGATCACGGAGAACAACTATCAATTCGCACTATCCTGCTCGAAGGACGGCATGACCCATAATAACGGTTACGTCTTCCGCTACCGAGCCAGCGACGACAAAAATGGGCAGCCCAACGTTCACGTCGAGATTCTGCGCAACAACGAGAAGGTGATCGAACGCCAGTTGACGGATGTGCGGCAGTTGTCAAGCGTCGCGATCCGGCGTGCGGGAAAATTCGTGATTGGCTTGGTCAATGGCCGCGCGGTGCTTTCGTTCCGCGACAACGATCCATTAAAGGGCAGCAAAGTCGCATACTACACCAGCGGCGTGCTGGTCAAAAACGAATCGGCGCGCATCACCAGCGATCATTTCCACAACGACACGTTCTCCGGCGCGCCGGTGAACTGGCGCACGGCCGGCTACGCGATCGCCGAAGTCACCAACCGCTGGCAGTGCGATCCGCGCTGGACGTTCTTCAGCCTGCAAAATGACATCCGATCCGGCGGCAAACCGGCGGTGCTGTGGAGCAAGCAGATTTATCCGGGCGACTGCACCGTCGAATTTTATTTCGGCAACAAGATGGACCACATGCGCGGCAATCCGTATTCGTACGCACGCGACGTGAATGTGACGATCGGGTCGGACGGGCAGGATTTGCGCAAGGGCTACACCTTCAGCTTCGGCGGCTACGGCAACACCTGCTGCTACATCATGCGCGACGGCGTCGAAGTCAAGCGTGTCTCCGCGCGCATTCCGACGGGCATGGATTACCACCGGCATTGGTTCGCGTTCAAGGCCGAAAGGCAGGGGAAATTGGTGAAGTTCCGCGTCGATCATTTCTTCCAGGACAACGACAAAAAGACCAGCGATCTGGTGTTTGAAGACAGCCAGCCGCTGGCCGGCGACCGCGTGGCGATCTGGACCTACGATCACGGCATCATGATCAGCAAAGTGCGCATCTCCGGCGACGACGGCGAAACCACGGAAGACCCCGATTTCATTCCGGGGCCGGTGAAGACGGTGTACGATAAGTGAATTGGAGGGGCGGCACTCCTGCCGCCCTTGAATGAAGGGAAACCGCGCTGATGCTGACGGGTCGCCAAAATCCAATAAATGTTCGAGGCCGCGTCTGGGTGGGGCTGGCGCTGGTATTGCTGCTCGGTCTGGGCGCATTCGGGGGGATAGCCTATTATTTTCTGGGCGCGCTGGGCGGCGGGTCGGTCAAAATTGAGAGCGAACCGGAAGGCGCGAGCGTGATGCTCAACGGCAAACTCGCGGGCGCGACGCCGGTGGTGGTCAAAGGATTGTCGTCGGGGATTTACAGTCTGCGCCTTGAGAAATCTGGCTATGCGCCGTCGAATGTGCAGGTCACTGTTTCTTCGGCGGCGGCGAATTCGATCAAGCAAAAGCTTGAGCCGCTGGCGTTGGGCACGCTGGTCTGCAACATCAAGCCCGACGACGCCGAAGTGCTGATCGATGGCGAACTGGCCGGGCACACGCCGCTGAAATTGGACACCGTCGAAGTCGGCCCGCATGAAATGCTGGTGCGCAAAACGAATTTCTCGTCGTATTCGCGGCGCATCGATATCGAAGCCGGACACGAAGTGAAATTCGAAGACTTGGAACTGGCCGACCGCGTGCTGGAATTGCTCGAAAATCAAGTCAAGGCCGAACCGCAGCGCGTCGCGCATTACATCGACCTTGCGCACTATTATTTTGTCAACGACCGCATGGACGATTCCGTCGAGATGTTCCTGCGCGCGCAGGAAGTGATCAACGAACCGCTCGATTTCAACGGCCCCGGTTATCCGGGCCGTGACAAGCTTTCGCCGGAGGAGATCGAGGTCGAACAGCGTCTGCGCCGCGAAGATGCGTCGCGCTACCCGAAGGAACTCGAGAAGCACCGTTCGTTCCCGCGCAAAGACGTGCGCGCCTTCCGCATGAAATTGATGGAGGCGATGGACGGCAACGCAAAAAGAAACGTGAAATCCTGGATCAGCACAAACGCGGCGGCGCAGGACCAGATCAAAAACCAGAACTACGACCGCGCGGCCAAAATCTATAAGGAACACATCGCGGCCGTGCCGCTGTCGCCGGATTTGCCAAAGGCGTATCTGGCGTTGATTGAAGTGGATTGCATGCAGGCGGACGTAAACGCGGTGAGCGCGGACTTTGACAAATTCTTTGCGCTGTATGGAAAGAAAGACGGGCCGTCGCTGCGCCAGTGCGGGAATATCGTCAATCAGTATTTGGAACGCCCGCGCGCAAAAACGGACCGCGACCGGTTGATGAAGATTTCAGAGAAAACGCTGCGCGCGGGATTGGAATTGCCGTGCGACCAAGCCAACAAGGCGCAGGCGCTCTTCGATCTGGGCATGTGCCTCTATTATCAAGAGCGCGTTGCGGACGCGGTTCCGGTTCTGCGCCAATCGGTGGATCTAACGCAGGCGATGGGCACGCAGGAGGACCGCCAGTTGCGTCTGGCTGAAGCGCTGCGCAAAAGCGGCGACAAAAACGGCGCGACGGAGCTGTACACCAAGCTTAAAGGCAGCGAACGGCCCAACGTTCGCGAAACCGCCAATTATGGATTGATCGCCATTAAGCAAGCCGAATCCAAACAGTAACACGGGCTTTTAGCCCGTGGTTTTTTCAGCACATTCTGACCGGACGCGCGCAACATGCTTCAAAACGAAAACCCTCCGTCCGTTCAAACTGCGACGCCAGCCCCAATGGAAAATCAGAATTCCGCCGCTAAATCCGCGGCGCCAAATGCCGCCGCTCCAAAACTCTTCGCGAAGCTGATTCCGTGGGCCATCGTCGCAGTTGTCGCGGCCGTGGCCGTGCTGGCGATGAGGCACGCGACGCAGCGCGAAGTCGCGATCGATTCGCAGCCGTCGGGCGCGACGGTATTCATTAATGGGCGTCTGGCCGGCAAGACACCGCTGCGCGTCTCCGGCTTGGACGCGGGCGCGTACAGTTTGCGCTTTGAACGCGAAGATTGCGCGCCGCTCACGGTGCCGATTGTGGTGGGGGCGGGGACCACGCGCTTGAACGAAACGCTGCCCGATCGCGGAACCGGGACGCTGAAAGTCAGCGTCGAACCCGCGGGCGCGGAAGTGCTGCTGGACGGCGAACTCGTCGGCCATACGCCGCTGGATTTGAGCAGCGTGCCGAGCGGCTCGCACGACTTGTTGATTCGCAAAACGAATTTCAAAACGTTCACGCAGCGCATCGTCCTCGACGCAAATGCCACGCAGGAGTTCAAGGATTTTGTGCTCGAAGATGTGATCCTCGCGATGCTGCAAGGCGCGATCGACAAAGACCCGCAGCGCGTTGCGAATTATTGCGACATGGGCCATTACCATTTTGCGAACAACCGCATCAAGGAAGCCGCGGATTTTTATGTGCGCGGCTTGCAAGTGGCCGGCGAACCGCTCACATTTCCGAAGGACGCGACGCCGGAGGAGCGCAACATCGAACAGCAGTTGCGCGGGCGCGACATCGAACGCATCAACGACGAAATACGCAAGAAGATGGCCTATGCCGGCCCGCATTTGCCGCAGAAAGACGTGCACGATTTTATAGAGCGGATTGAAAAAGTGCAGAACGATCTGGCCAACGCCAGCCCGCGCGATTGGAAATGGGTCTACGAGCAGGCGCGCAATTTCATCGAGCAGCGCAAATTCGACAAGGCCGAGTCGCTGTATTTGCGGCACATCCAGGCCGCGCGCGGGATGGAGACCGTGGCGCAGGCGTACATCAATCTGATCACGCTGCGCATCCATTACATGCAGCGCGCGCCGGAGGCGCTGCTGGCGATCAAGGAGTTTTCGGAGACGCATTATAGCAACAACCCCGCGCTGGCGCGGCAGGCGGCGAACGCGATTTATTCCAACGCGACCGGGTTTCCCGAGCAGGAACGCAACGCGCTGCTGGCGCAGGCCGAAGCGCTGCTGCGCCGCGCGCTGGCCAATTCGCCCAAGCGCACGGAGATGAGCGCGCTCTGCAAATTTGAGCTGGGAAACGTGCTCGCGCTGGAATCTCGCAATGAGGAGGCCGTGCCGCTGTACCGCGATTCGGTGATCGAGACCAACGAGCCGTCCACGAAAGAACTGCGCAGTAAGCGCGAAGTGGACACGCTCAAGCAGCTCAAGCGCTTCGACGACGCGCGCGAGATTTTGAATTTGCTCGCCAAGAGTCCGCGGCAGGACATTGCGGCGTGGGCGGCGAGCGAATTGAAGATGCTGGAGACGTTGAAGCCGGGGACGAAGTAGTATGGGCGCCATGGATTTGAATGTACCCATTCAAATCCGTGCTCGCATGCAACCCTCGTGTGAGAGTCTTGCCAAATGCGTTGATTGAATCCGGCGCGGATTTGCAATCGGCCGCAATTCCGTGGATCCCATCGCAGCGTCCGATTTTCTCACCACTTTGCCTCGATTTTTGCTTTTTCCCGTTCACAATTTCTTTATGCTTCAATGCTGAAATTTGAAACGCACTCGCTGCCGCTTACTCACATGCGCGGCTCTGGAAAGGCACTCTCGGCGTGGCCAATCGCACTGCATTGTACGACACCCACATGGCGCTCGGCGCGAAAGTGATCGACTTCGGCGGCTGGGACATGCCCGTCGATTACCCGACGCACATTTTGCAGGAACATTTCGCCACGCGCCAGAACGCGGGCCTCTTCGATACCGGCCACATGGGCGAAGTGTTGATCGAAGGCGCTGGGGCGTTGGAGAGTTTGCAGGGCGCGGTGAGCCGCGATCTGGCGGGGATGGAGAATGGGCAGGGGCGCTACACGCTGCTGTGCAACGAAAGCGGCGGCGTCTTCGACGACCTGATTGTCTTCAAGCAAAACGACACGCAGTATTACATCGTGACGAACGCCGGTACGCGCTTGCGCGATATTGAGGTGATTCAATCGCGTTTGACGAACGCAACGCTGCGCGATCTCACGCCCGAAACGCACAAGCTCGATTTGCAGGGCCCGAAGACGTTTGAGATTCTCGCGAAATTGTGCGACGCGCCGCTGTCGAAGCTCAAGCGCTTCCGCATGACGCGCGCGAAAGTCGCGGGCGTTGAGAGCATTGTCTCGCGCAGCGGTTACACGGGCGAGAGCAACGGCGTGGAATTGTTTTTTGCAAAGAGCGAGGCGTGCAAAGTGTGGTCGGCGCTGATGGACGCAGGGAAGCCGGCGGGGATGCTGCCGTGCGGATTGGGCGCGCGCGACACGCTGCGGCTGGAATGCTGTCTGCCTCTATATGGGCATGAACTGACCGAAACGATCACACCGCTGGAAGCGGGCGTAAAGTGGGCGGTGTCTCTGGAGAAGAATTTTGTCGGCGCCGACGCGCTGCGCGCGCAGGAAAAAAATGGCGTGCCTCGCACGCTCATCGCGCTGAAATTCGCCGGCCGCCAGCCGGCGCGCGCGGGTCATCCGGTGTTTGCCGGCCACACGCAGGTTGGCGAAGTGACGAGCGGCACGTTTGGGCCGAGCGTGAATTCGGCGATTGCGCTGGCGCTGGTGAAAACCGGTTCGGCGCCGGTCGGCGCAAGCGTGCAGGCCGAAGTGCGCGGCACGCGCATTGACGCGGCGGTTGTGGAAAAGCCGTTTTACAAGGCGGCGAAATAAAGCAAGCCGCGCAAGCAAGCAAGCGGCAATTGAGTTTTGAAAATTGGAGCGCATTAAATCATGTCCGCAAAAGTTCCCGATGGATTGAAGTATTCCAAAGAGCACGAATGGGTAAAGACGGACGGCAACGTCGCGACGATCGGGATCACCGATCATGCGCAGCATGCGCTGGGCGACATTGTGTTCGTCGAATTGCCGAAGCTCGGCACTGAGGCGAAATTCATGAAGCCGGTCGGCGTCGTCGAATCGGTCAAGGCCGCAAGCGATATTTTCAGCCCGGTGAGCGGCAAAGTCGTCGCGATCAATACCGATCTCGCGAAAACTCCGGAGGCGATCAACACCGATTGCTACGGCGCGGGATGGATGGTGAAGATTGAATTGAGCGCGCCGGATGAGTTGAACAAATTGTTGGACGCGAAGTCGTATACTGAGTTTTTGGGAACCCTGTAAGGAATCATTCGACGCAATGACGTATATCCCGCACACAAAAACCGAACGCGACGCGATGCTGAAGGCCATCGGCGCGAAATCGCTGGACGATCTTTTTTCGCATCTTCCCGCTGAAGTGAAAACCGGCGCGCTGAATTTGCAGAAGGGGCTGGGCGAAATGGAGCTCAGCGCCGAGATGGCTCACCGCGCGCGCAAGAACCGCTCGGCGCGCGACCTGGTTTGCTTCCTCGGCGCGGGCGCGTACGACCATTTCATTCCGCCGGTCGTCGATCAACTGATTTTGCGCGGCGAACTTTACACGGCGTACACGCCTTATCAGCCCGAGATCAGCCAGGGCGTACTGCAGATCATCTACGAATTTCAAAGCTTGATGGCGACGCTCTGTGGCTGCGACGTGTCGAACGCGAGTCTGTACGACGGCGGCACGGCGCTGGTGGAAGGCTGCCAGATGGCGCTGCGGCAAACGGCGCGCAATCTAGTCGTGGTCGATGGCACGGTGCATCCGCATTACATTCAGACGGTGAAATCGCTGCTGAAAGTGCAGCACGTCGAAGTGCAGGGCGTTGCGCCGAAGAGCGGCGAATTCCGCAGCGATATGAATGGGCTGATCAAAGCGGCGAACGAAAATGTCGCGGCGATCGTCGTCGGCTATCCGAATTTCTACGGCACAATCGGCGATCTACGGGAACTATCCGAAGCCGTTCACGCTCGCGGCGCGATGCTGGTTGCGGCGAGCAATCCGTTCGCGTTCGGCTTGATCGAACCCGCCGGAACTCTGGGCGCGGACATCGTCTGCGGCGAAGCGCAGGCGCTGGGCGTGCCGATGCAATTCGGCGGGCCGTATCTCGGGTATCTGGCGTGCAAAAAGGAATTCGTGCGGCGCATGCCGGGGCGGCTGGTCGGACAGACGGTGGACGTGCAAGGCCGCCGCGCGTTCACGCTGACGCTGCAGGCGCGCGAGCAGCACATTCGGCGCGAAAAAGCGACGAGCAACATTTGCACGAACGAAGCGCTGTGCGCAATGATGGCGCATTTTTATCTCTGCTGCGTCGGCCCCAGCGGTTTGAAGCGCGCGGGCGAATTGAGCGCGGGAAAAACGCAGTTGCTGCGCGAAAATTTGCGCGGCGCGAAAGGCGTGCGCAACGTACCGGACTATGCCGCGTTCAACGAATTTGTGTTTGAGACCGAGAAGCCGGCGAAAGAAGTTTTGAGCGGGCTGTTGAAGCAGGGAATTCTGGGCGGTTTGGATTTGGGACAGTACGATCCGGCGCGTGCGCATCAGATTTTGGTGGCGGTGACGGAGAAGAGGAGCGACGTGGAGATTGAAGGTTATGTGAGCGCGCTCGCGAGTGTCTAGGATTTTGAGTTTAGTCAAGAGAGGTTGATGGCAATCGTGGAACTGATTTTCGAAAAATCACACAAAGGCCGCACGGGAAATTATTATCCGGCGGAGGCGGCGATCAAATCGCCGGAGAGCATTTTGCCGCCCGCGCTGCTGCGCAAGAATCCGCCGAGTTTGCCTGAAGTGAGCGAGCTCGAATTCGTGCGCCATATTCTGGCGCTCAGCCGGCGCCAGGTTGGGATCGACAGCACGTTTTATCCGCTCGGGTCGTGTACGATGAAGTACAACCCGAAGATCAACGAGGCCGTGGCGCGCGATCCGGGATTTGCGGCGATGCATCCCTTGCAACCGGCCGAAACCGCGCAAGGCACGCTGGAGGTTTTCTACGAACTTGAGCGCGGCTTGAGCAACATCACGGGCATGGATGAAGTCACGCTCAACCCGCTGGCCGGCGCTCACGGCGAATTAACCGGCATCATGCTGATCAAGGCGTATCACGAATCGCGCGGCGACACGAAGCGAAAAAAAGTTCTGGTGCCGACGGCGGCGCACGGAACGAATCCCGCCAGCGCAGCGCTATGCGGGTACGATGTGGTTTCCATTCCGGGCACCGAAGCCGGCGAAGTTGATCTCGCGGGATTGGACGCGGCGCTCGACGATACCGTCTCCGCGCTGATGCTCACCAATCCGAATACGCTCGGCCTTTTCGAATCGCAAATTCGCGTGATTCAGAAAAAAGTTCACGACGCGGGCGGATTGCTGTATTACGACGGCGCGAATTTGAACGCCATTCTCGGCGTCGCGCGGCCGGGCGACATGGGCTTCGACGTCGTGCATTTGAATTTGCACAAAACGTTTTCCACGCCGCACGGAGGCGGCGGGCCGGGCGCGGGTCCGGTCGGCGTCAAACAGCGTCTGCGGCCATTTTTGCCAGTGCCGTACGTGAAAAAGATTGGGGACACATTTGAATTGGCGTCGGACCGGCCCGAAACAATCGGGCGCGTCTCGACATTTCAAGGCAACGCGAATGTGCTTGTGCGCGCGTACACATACATGCGGCATCACGGCTCGGACGGTTTGCCTGAAGTCGGGAAGAATGCGGTGCTCAACGCCGCGTATGTGTTGCAGCGCCTCGCAAAAACGTACCGACGGCCGATGGCGTCGCCGTGCATGCACGAATTTATTTTGCAGCCGACGGAAGAAATGCTCGCCAAAGGCGTGCGTACGCTGCACATCGCCAAGCGGCTGATCGACTACGGATTTCATCCGCCGACGATTTATTTTCCGCTGGTCGTGAAAGAAGCGCTGATGATCGAGCCGACGGAAACTGAGAGCAAAGCGACGCTCGACAAATTCTGCGAAGCCATGGAAGCGATCGCTAAGGAAGCGCTTGAAAAGCCGGAGTTGGTGATCGGCGCGCCGCACACGACGGTCGTCGGGAAAGTCGATGAAACGAAGGCTGCGAAGGATTTGGATTTGCGGTTCTGCGGATGCGAGTGAGTTAGCAATTGCTGTGAGTATCAATCATGAACGATCCGATTACCACGCTTGTTCAATTGACCACATGGTCGCACGACGAATTGGTTGATTTTCTGATTTCCGAAAACATCAACGATGCCGAAGTGCTTCGTCTAATGAGCCATATCGAACACACAGAAAGCGCGTGGTTTGCGCGGATCTTTGATCGGCCCGTCGAGCCGGATATTTTCAAGCCCGCAACGCTTCCTGAATTGCGCGGACTGATACGCGAACACGCGAAAACTTACTACGAATTGCTGTGCGGCGACTTAAGTCGAATTGTTTCCTATCGCCGCTTCAACGGCGTGGCGTGCAAATCGTCAATCGCCGACATTCTGCTGCATCTGTGCACGCACGGCTTTCATCATCGCGGACAAATCGCAGCGCTGCTATCGAAACTTGGAAAGAAAGCGCCTGCGCTCGATTACATCACGTTTTGCCGTTTGTCCGGAATTTGAAACCACGCATGCTGCGACTGTTGATTTTTAATGCGCCGAATCCCGCCGTCGACCTCGCGCTCGAGGAAGCAATTCAACTCTGCGTCGAAGAAAAAGCGAGTCCAAACACCTGGCGTTTGTGGCAGGCGGTGCAGCCCGCTCTCATTCTCGGCACGGGTCAGGAGCATGCGCGCGAAGCAAATCTTGAAAATGTGCGCGCTGAAAATGTGCCGCTGCTGCGCCGGCATTCGGGCGGCGGCGCGGTGGTGATCGGGCCGGGCGTGATCAATTATTCGGCGTTTTATCGCTTCGCCGATCTGCCCGGATCGGAGACGATTCGCGGGGCGATGTATGCGGCGCTTAAGCCGCTGACGGCGCTGCTGGAGAGTTGGGGCTTGCGCGTCAAGGAAGCGGGACTTTCCGATCTGGCGGTGCTGGGCGCGGACGGGACGCTGCGCAAAATCGCCGGGAATTCGCAGGCGCGCAAGCGGCGCAGCGTCGTGGTGCACGGCACGCTGCTGGCCGATCCGGATTGGGCGCGCATGGAACGGCTGCTGAAATTTCCGTCGATGCCGCCGGAATATCGGGCGGGGCGCGGGCATCGCGGTTTTTTGACGAGTTTGAAAGAGTGCGGCGTGCCGTTCGATTTCGAAACTTTCGCTCAAGAATTGGCGAAGCATTTGCCTTCTGATATCATGGTGGAGCGAAGTCCGAGCGCGGATGAATTGAAACGCGCAAAGCAATTGTTGGACGAAAAATACAGCCGGGACGAATGGAATTTGCGGCGATAGGAACGTTGAATGCAGCCCGCCATTTCGAAACAATTCAAAAAACTATCCGCGCTGCCCGAGACGTGCCGCAACACGCTGGCGATTTCGGATTTACATTTGGGGCGCGTGATCACACATGCCAAATCGCCGGAGGTCATCGCGCCGCTGGTCGAGGGATTTGAGCGTGTGCTGCTGCTGGGCGACATCGTCGATCACTGGTACACCAGCGCCGAGCAGGCGCGCAACTACGAGCAGCGCTTGCGCCGCGTGTGCAAATCGGCGGGTGTGCGCGACGTCATTTATTTTCGCGGCAATCACGATGCGTGCATGGAAGAAGGCGAGGAATTCGCACTGCTCGATGGAATTCTGTATCTGCACGGCCACGCCGTGTATCACAAGCTCAAAGGCGATGGCTGCGCGGAGACGCGCATCCGCGCGCTGAACGAAAAGAAATTCGGCGCGCACCGGCAGGATTCGCGCTCGCGGAATCTGGTCTGGCGCATCATTGACCGCATGTACGGGCGCATTCCCATGGCGATGATGATTCCGTTTAAATTTCCGATGCCGGTTGTGCGGCGCATCAAAGCGTTCGCGGACGAAGTCGCGCCGGACGGCGGCGTGCGCGGCGTCGTGCTGGGGCATTCGCACCGGCCCGGCGTGCGGCATTATCGCGGGATGACGCTGTTCAATCTCGGCGGGTGGATGCGGAACACGCGCGCGTATGGGTTTGTGCGGCACGGCGATCGCGTGCAACTCATTCATATTGAGAATCGCGGCAAGCGGCTGAAGTGGGGCCGGATTTTGCATGAGAGCGATTTGAGTTGAATGTGCCGGCGGGAGATCGGTTTGAAATTTTATCACGCGATTTCGATGCGGCACTGGCAAGGCCAGTGGCACACGAACGGCATTAAACTGACGGCGACGGCGCGAGATTAATTTAACGCGGCGTTTCCGCTGCGCGGGCCGGCGGGCAGCCGGCGCTTCGGTGTATCACTGTCTATGAAAAACTACATCCTGATCGGTGCAATTTTTTGCACGGCATTTTTGGGCGTCGCTCGTTTGTCCGCGGGCGAGATCGATGTGATCCTTTGGTTCGATACAGAGGATTATCTGTTGCCCGCGGATGACGACGCGACGAAGCGCTTGTGTGATCTGCTTACTGCGCACGGAATTCGCGCGACGTTTAAGCTGGTCGGCGAAAAGGCGCGCGTGTTGGAGAAGCGCCATCGCGACGACGTGATCGCGGCGTTGCAGAAGCACGACATCGGGTATCACTCGGATTTTCATTCGGTGCATCCGACGCCATCGGAATATTTGGCGGAATGTGGATTCATTGACGGCGTCGCGGAATTTACGCGGCGCGAAGCGAAGGGGGCGGCGGATGTGCGGCGGATTCTGGGAGTCGATACGCTCGTGTGCTACGGGCAGCCGGGTTCGAGCTGGGGCTGTCAGGCGATTGCGGCCCTCAAAGAAATCGGCATCGCGCCGCATGGAATTCCATGCTACGTCGATGACGGCTCGCATGTCGGGTTGGACGAGAAGCCGTTCTGGTATTGCGGCGCGATCAACGTGTATCATCTCGGCAAAAACACGACGCGCATCAAAGATCTTCACGATCCAAATGCACTGGCGCCCGCGAAAGAAAAGGTGACGGAGATTGCCGAGCGCCTGCGCGCGGAGGGCGGCGGGCTGATCAGCATTTATTATCATCCGTGCGAGTGGGTTCACCGGCAGTTTTGGGACGGCGTGAATTTCAGCCGCGGGGCGAATCCGCCCGCGGCGTTATGGAAAGCGCCCCCTCAGCGCACCGAGGCCGAGACGGACGCGGCCTTCGCACGATTCGGCGAGTACATCGATCACATCAAGGCGATCAAGGATGTGCGGTTTGTGACGGCGAGCGACTTGCCGGAACTTTATCCGGACAAAACGCGCGTGGATGGCGCCCCGGCCAGCGATGTTTTGCCGATTGCGGAACGTATTCTCGATGAGCAGACGAAGGGCGCGGATATGTTGCGCCTTGACGACCGCGCGTATTCAGTCGCGGATCAATTCGAGCTGCTGACGCAGTATGCGAACATGCTGATGGGACGGAAAGAAACGGCTCAGCGGATTCGGCTCACAACAATAATGGGACCGGACAGCGCTCCCCCGCCCCACTCGGCTCTAACCAAATTGCAATTCACGGAGTTCGCCGCGGCGCTGCGCGATGTGACGCAATATTTGGAGACGCAGCATCGCATCCCACCGCGCGTTTTCATTGGAGCGGACGCGATTCCGCCGGCGGATTTTTTGACGGCGCTCGCGGGGCTGGCGGTTCATTTTCAAAAGAAGGGCAGTTTGCCCGCGCTGCAAGGCGTGGAGATTCGCGCGATGGAACTGCTGCCCGCGAAGCACATCGCCGAAGACACACCGAACCTTTTTGGCGGCTGGATCATACATAAAGAAGGATTCCGCGCGCCGAAAATTCTCGATGTGGCGAAATTGCAGACGTGGACGCTGAAGCCGGCGATACGAGGGAAGTGAGAAGAAGAGAAGGACGCCGGTGGCCGGCGTTACTCCACCGCCCCAATCCTCACCGCCCCGCTCTCCACGCAGCCCTCCTCCACCACCAGCGCGAAGGCGCCTCCGTCGAATGGCTGTGACGGGTCGTCGAGTTCGAAATAATCCTTCCCGTTCGCGCGCGCTTTGAGGCGCTTGCCTTCGACGCTCAAACTCAGCTCCACCGTTTGACCAAAAATCCACGCTAAGTCCGCTTCTGCGAGCACGCTCGTGCCATAAAGCTGCTTGACCAGGCGCAGCTTGTTTCCGGACGTGAGCAGCAGCGCGTAGTAGCGCTGCAAGCCTTGCACGCGCACCGCTATTCCGGCGCTTTTGACCATGCGCGGCGTGACGTTGGCCACGGCGCAGTAGTCGGTCCATTGGCGCGTGCCTTGAATCACCATGCCCACGCCTTCGTTCTGGCAGACGCGCAGCACCGCGGCGCCCTTGCCGAAGTCGCATTGCGTGGCGGCGTTGACCCACGCGCATTGCCACGCACGGCCAGCGGTGTGCGGCGGGCCGAGGTCCACGGACGGCACGCCGTCCCACGTGAAATAATCCAGGTAAATCACGCCGTCGGCCGGTTCGTCGGAGAAAATCTCGAGGCCCGTTTCGATGATCGGGCGCCCTTGCAGCAGCGTCGGTTCGGTGCTCGACACCGCGCCGCTTTTGTGCAGGATCAGCGTGCCTTCGCGGTGGCGCGCTTCGAAGCCGCGCGGCAGCGTCCATTGAAATTCGTGGCGCGAATCCGGCATCAGCCATTTCTCCGGCCCGCGCAACATGCGCGGTTCGTCGTTGTCGCCGTAATAGCGGATGAACGGCCGCACGCCGGCCTGACACTTGTTGTCGGCGTTCGCCTCCACGTATGCGCGGATGGTCTGGCCCGGATAGAGCGTCGGACTGCCGGGAATGGCGGCGCTGCGCCCGTCGCCGTCTTTTTCGCACGGCGGAAAGACCGGCGTGGCCACGCGCGCGCAACGCTGCGCATCGACGCCGGAAAAAATCAGCGCCAGACAGCGCTTGCCACAGCGGCTTTTGCGCGTGACGTTGCGCACCATCGCCAAGCCCGGCGAATCGCCGCTGCATTCGACGGTAAAACCGTGCATCGATCCGGGCAATTCAAAATGAAAACGCGCACCTTTTTTCGGCGGCGTGTACGCGACGCGAGCGATGTCGCGCGCAATCCGCGCCAGCGCCAGCGCTTCGTTGGCCGCGTCGCTCACGCAGCGGCCCGCGTCCGCGCTGGGCAGATAAATTCGGTCCGCCACCGACGCGCGCCACGTCGAACACACATCAATGTTGGTGATGCCGCCGTGTACGCCCAGTATAGATCCAATTACTCCCAAATTTGCGGCGGTGCCCCAGCCGGCGGCCGCCGCCAGCGCGAAACTATCTTTCAAATCCCCTTTGCCGGCGGCCAGAGCCAGAACCACGCCGGCAAAATGCGGCACGGCGTGCCATTCTCCGAATTCCGTTCCGCCGAAGCGCTCGAGAATCCGTTCGCGCGTGTGCGGCCATTCTTCGCCCGTCGCGTGCCACGCGCGAATCTCGACGATCATCTTCGCGACCGAACTTTCCGCGGGAATGGACAACGTTGCCGCATTCAAGATCGCATCGACGCCGCCGCCCGCGAATGCGCTCGACACCATCGCCGCCACAGCCTGCGCCGTATGCACAGCCTCGCCCGAATAGCACACGCGCGCCGCGCGCCCGGCGAAGTCCGCCGCGCGTTCCGGCTCCTGCGGAAAAAGCATGCCCCAGCATTCAGCGCTCGCTTCCGCGCCATGCTGCTCGGCGACGACCGTCCCATTGAGTTCGGCCGAGCCGCTCGCCGGCGGCACAATGCCGCGCTTCAAATTCAAATACGCCGTGTGTGCCGCCGAATGGCCTTTGCCGCCCCACCACAACACCGCGCGCTGCTCGATGGCGTAATTCAGCCACGTTTGCGCGATGGCGTCGCTGCCCAAACTTGATGTAAACGGAAAATCTTCAAGCGCGCGCACGGCCGTCAGCGCCGCGCAGATTCCATCTTCGGCAAACAGCGGCGAAAAATCGCCGCGCGCCGCAAGGTCGTAGCCGATCTTCCCCAATTCGCGCGGCGAGGGCGTGCGCGTGCCGGCCAAATAGCGCCGGCCCAGACCCACTCCAATCAGCTTCCCCAACAATCCGGAGTACACGCGCTCGTCATAGTCTGCGTGAATGCCGGTGCGATAACGGACGGAGGTCGACATAGAGTGCTGAGTCCTGAGTCTTGAGTGCTGAGTTCAGAATGCGGCACCGTTCCTCAGCACTCAGCACTCAGCACTGAAATGCAACACGCCGGACATCTTATCGAAAGTTCCGGCGTGCATCCGCTGCAAAAAAATATATTTGAGCGACTTCGCGCAACAACTAAACGTGCCGCAGCGCGTCGGCCTTCCATTCGTAGGTATGTTGCCCAGTTCGGCTGCGAATCACTTCGAGCTGCCCGCGATTGGTGTCCACTTCGAAAAGCATGTCGCGGGAATCCTGCTCGCTGAAGCAGCGCACAGGCTTGGCGGAAAGCACTTCAATGCGCAATTCGCGCACCACCGTATCCACGCAATTTTTTAATTTCAACGCCCACGCCGTGTCGGTGCCCATCGGCGTTTTACGCGTAACGGGTTCCTCCATCAGGCGTTCGAAGGCGATGTTGTACCGCGACGAATTACGGCGAACAGTCAATGCGCTTGGATCAAGCGGGAAACTTGTGTCCGACATTGTCAAGACCTCCCCTAAACGGGTTGACATGCCTTTAATGACGCGCGGCGCTATTCAGATTTTGACGAAACTATCGTTAAGTTATCGCAAATAAGAAATGAGTTGAGGATGCAGGGTCGAATCTATTTCATTCAACCATTTTTTTTCGGCAAGCGCAACACTTTCGGACGTTTCTGATGAAAATTGAGCAGATTTTTTAAAAATAGCGAGTGCACGTGGGGCAAGATAAGAAAGGATGCCCTTAAAACTTCCTCGAAAAATATGTCATTTACTATTCAATGTGCGAATAACTTCTTCCACAGTGCCCTTAAAATACTCGCCGCGCGCAATCTCGGCTTCAGCTTACTTTTCGCCATAACTCCTGTCTCCTATCTCCTATCTCCTGCCTCCTGCCGTCCTAATTCGCATCATCATAAGGCGTCGCCTGCCCCACTTCCCCGCTCTCCCCCTGCGCGCGGGTCACGCGCGCAATCAGGCCTTGCAAAATATCGCGGTGCTGCGCGCTCATTTGGTCCAGCTTCAATCCATACACACACGTCGTCCCGCCGCCGCTGTTGCGCACATAACGGATGTGCCGCGTGTCGCAGATGCCGATGATGTCCTCGGGCACCGCGCCCACCGTTACCATCATCTTCAAATGCCCCGGCGCGAGATTGTCCGGGTCGAGGCCGATGATCACCGGCCCGGCGACTTGCAGGCCGCCTTCGCTGATGTCGATCGTGCGCCCTCGGAACGTGGCGTCGGTCAGCAGCGGCCCTTCGGGCGTGCAGCATTGGAACGACGCGGGCAGCGACACTTTGAAGCGCGGATGAGCGCGGCGGTAGCGGTCGAATTTGCGCGCGACAGCTTCCAGGAACTGGCGCGGAATTTCTTCGCGGCATAAAAATAGTTCGATGCGCTTGCCGCAGATGCGCGTGAGCTCGTCCAGCTCCACGCGCGAAATTGGGTTGGCGCTCGCGATGCGGACTGTCTGTACGTTCGCTTCGAACGGCACAAACTCCAGGCGCTTCATCTTCGAGAACGGAAAGAGGTCCAGCAATTCGACGGGAATTTTGTTCATGTCCAGGTCGATGTATGGCAGCCCCGTCTGCATCGACCGCGCTTGCAGGATTTGTTGCGGCGTGAGCACGCCTTCTCGAATCAAATACTCGCCGAGCTTCTCGCCTTTCTCACGCGACGCGAAGACGGCGCTGGCCAGTTGGGGATGCGTCAGTTGGCCGGTCTTGTTCAAGACCTCGCCCAATTTCGGATCGCCTTTCTTTATATGATCCGGCAGCGGGACAATGGTGTTGGGGTCGTAGTCGGCGGTATTCATGGCTTTAACCGGCTGAGCCGGTTCCTCCGATGGCACCGATTCGAGTTGAGCGGGCGATTCTGTTTCTTGAGGCACGCGTTGCGCTGGCGCGGACAAATAATCCGAAGGCCGCTGTACTTTGGGCGGGGGCATTTTCGACGCCGCATACCGAGCGCGGGCCGCGGGCGAAAGCTCCGGCCGTGGCGGTTGCGCCGGCTGAATGGGTTCGAGAGGCTGCGCAGGCATTTCCGGAACCTCCGGCTGCGAGTCGCGTTTGAGCACGCCCTTCGATTCACGAATTTTTTCCGTCGCGATCGCGATCATCGCTTTGTTCAACATCTGGCGGTGATCGAGTTCAAGATCGAAAAAAGCGAGGCCAAGTTCGTAGCCGTTCGCGGGCAGCGCAATGGACGAACGAATTTCAATCGGCAAGCGGATGAACGGAATGTAGGGGTCGTAAGTGATCTCCGCTTCGAACAATTCTCCGGTACACAACAGGCGGCGCCATTTCTCCGCGTCGGACCAATCGTTGATCCGCACGCGCGCCACGCAGCGGCAGCCCATTTCGCTGATGTCCTGAAGGTCGCACATGATCACGGGCGTGTTCAGCCGGCGCAGCACGACCGATCCGCTGTTATTGCGCGTCTTCAGCCGGACCGTTGAACGCATCTGTCTGCCGTTCATGGTATGCTCCACAAACTCGAGTGGATCGAGGCAGGTATCCTGCGTATCTATGGGTGAATTGCACATGTGCGTAAGATTATCTGACGAGGTGCAAAAAATCCACTTGAAAAATGTGCAATTCTTTGTGCATCACACTGTGATTAACGATAAATCGCCCACTTTGTATCTGTAACCATATACAGATAAAAGCTTTGAATGTTTATAATGATTTGATGAATAAGTCGATGGTAAAATGCACATCACGTGCATTATTTCCCATTTCCGCCGCGATCTCGCTTCGCATTGTAGAAAAACATCACGTTCGCGCCGTAGCGAAAATCGCCGCTGAAATTCACGAATTCGATGCTCAACGGCACTGTCACGTCCGTCCCCGGCACATCGTTGTTCGCCGCGCCAAATGCCGCCAGCCACGAGACCAATTGCGCGCTGTGCAACTGATAGCGCACCGTTCCCGCATGATAATTAAACGTCAGCCTTCCGCTCCCGACGCCTTTCGTTCCGGATAGTGTCAGCGAGTCGATCTGCGTCGTCCCGATGTACACGTTCACTTCCGAATTGTCCATCACGAACAAATACGAAGCCGTATCCGGAAATGCAAAATCTGAATGCAGCAGCGTGAAGTCCAGCGTGCTGTGATCGATGCTTTTGAAATTCAACGAAAACTTTTTCTTCGTCGCCGTCGCCGGAATCACGTTCGTCGGATTCGTATCCGGACCGACTTGCACCGACACGCCGCTCTGCGCCGAACCGCCCTTGCCGTCGGTGACGATCAATTGCACTGAATAATTTCCGTTTGCTGTAAACGTGTGCGTTTCGCTGGCGCTGCCGTTGGCGTCTTCAACGCCATCGCCAAAAATCCAATGGTAATTGAGCGTGTCGCCGTCCACGTCGCTGGCCGCCGCGGTGAACGTAACTTGCTGCCCCACTGAAACGCTGTTCGGCGCGAAACCCAGCGACTGAATCGTCGGATTGTGATTGCCGCTCGTCTGCGATCCGCCGGTGATCGAATCGATCCACGACGCGGCGATGTCCACGCGCGTGTTGTACGACACATCGCCAAAACTCGCATTCGATTTGTGCCCGCCCGAAGTCACCGACGCCACTTCCAGCGTGCCGCCAACCGTGATGAACTGCGGCCCGCCGCTGTCGCCCGGCGCCGTGTTGCTCTCCTGATTGGGCGCGGGCACGTTGTTGAACGTCCATTTGATGAACGTGCTGGTGACCTGGTCGATGGGCGTATAGCCGTAATTCACGGTGCCGTCTTTGGGCAGCGTCCCATTTGCGCCGGTCAAGCCGGTGCCTTGTTCTCCATAGCCCGCCAGCGTCAACAGCGTGCCGACAGTCGGCACTTGGCGGTACAGCAGCGAAGGCGTGACGCCAGGCACGTCTTTGGCAAGCTCAAAGATGCACAGATCGATCGCGCCTTCGACTTCCTGCGAATTGTCGCCGTGATACGTCGAATTCGGATAAATATGCACCGTCGAATACGTCACGCCGCCGAGCGTAAATCGTCCGGACGTCTGGCTCATCGCCAACTGTCCCGTCACGCCGTCCACCGCGCAATGCGCCGCGGTGAGCACGAAATGCGGTGCAATCAGCGTCCCGGAGCACAGGAACGAATTGCTCGCATCGCTGATCTGCCCCACCGTGGGAAATTGCGACGCGGGCACGTTGATGCCGTCGATGATCCGCGGCTTCACCGAAACCGAACCATCCGCTGAAAGAAGAATGGGCGTGGCGAAGCAGACCGCGATGACCAGCCATAATCGATTAAGCATGACATTCCCAACTCATACGTAAAGCGCGTTTGTAGTCCCGCCTTTAGGCGGAAGCAGTACCGCCTGAAGGCGGGACTACAAACTTAGTGAGCGCTTGGCGATAATCACAGACGCCATAATTCGCACATTATTGACTGATTTTTCGGAAAAAAACCTACAGTCAAAATGCACTTGTGCCGACGCAAATACGGCGCGCCGGAGACGCGCCCTACTGACCAACGCCCGACACGCCCACCTTCCCCTTATAGATGAACCCCACGCTGCCCCCGAATGGATTCGATCCGACGATCATGCGCAGCGGCAGGACCACAAACGCCGACGTCGCTTCGCTGGCGGCGCCCAGCCGCGACAGCACCGCTTCGAGCTGCGGATTACCGCGCGCCTGAAACGTCACGATGCCGTCGTGGTAATCGAACGACAGCTTGTCGTTGCCGGAGGTGCCTTTCGTCCCCGTGACCAGAAATGTTTGGATCACGCTCGTTCCGATCAGCATGTTGACGCGCGTGCCGTCGGGCACCGCCGCTTTGAAATCCGTGCTCGTCGGAAATTGCAAACTCGGCGCCATGATCGAAAGCGCCATGCTGGCCGTCTGGCTTTTGAAATTAATTTTGAAGCTGCGTTTGGGAAACGTCATGCTCAGAACGGGCGGCGTCGATTGCCCCACTGTCACCGTCGTTTCGCTCTCCACCGATCCGCCCATGCCGTCGGTCACCACCAATTGAACCAGATACGTTCCCGTCGCGATGTACGAGTGCGACTCGTTCGGCGAACCGTTTTGAATCTCCGTGCCGTCGCCGAAAAACCAATTGTAATTGAGCGAATCGTTGTCGGGGTCGCTGGCCGTCGCGCTAAAATTCACGGTCTGGTCGATCACTACGGTCGTAGGTTCAAACGAAAGCGAACCGATCGCCGGCGCGCCGTTCCCCGCGACGGGCGCGCCGCCCAGAATCGCCTCAATCCACGGCATCGCCACATCGACGCGCGTGTTGAAGGCCAGATCGCCGAACTTCGCCAGCGCCGAAAAACCGCCCGACGTCACCGACGCCAGCACCAGATTCCCCGCAACCCTGATGAACTGCGGCCCGCCGCTGTCGCCCGGCGCCGTGTCGCTCTCCTGATTCGGCGGCTTGACTTTGTCGAAATGCCATTCGATAAACGTGTTCGTCACGATGTCGATGGGCGTGTGCCCCGTTGCAATCATCCCCGCCGGCGGCACCTGCCCGTTGGCGCCGGTCGCGCCCGTGCCCAGTTCGCCGTATCCGGCCAGCGTCAATTTCGTGCCGACGGTCGGCGGAGTCGTATTCAGCGGCGAGGGCGTCACACCCGCGATGTCCTGATCCAATTCATAAATCGCCAGATCGATCGTGCCTTCAAGGCTCACCGACCTCAACCCGTGATACGCCGGATGAACGTAAATATGCGCGGTGTTGTAGATCACGCCGCCCAGCGTAAAGCGGCCTTCATTTTGCTTGATACCGATGGTTCCGGTCGAGTCGTTGAATACGCAATGCGCCGCCGTGAGCACAAACCGCGGCGCGATCAACGTCCCCGTGCACAACGCCGTGTCGGTCGCTCTGCCCACCAAGCCCACGGTCGGAAATTGTGATGCGGGAACCAGCGTGCCATCGATGATCCGCGGCGCCACGTCCACCGGAAAACACGCGTGCGACATCACCCACACCGCGATTCCCAGGATGAAAGTTTTGCGCATCAGCATGCCCGCATCGTGTAGAATGGAGCTCCTGCTCCGTTCTCCGCAAGCCTTGAGCTTGCGTCGTATGGTTCGTGTCATTAGAACGTGAATTGTGCACTTTAGAGCCGAAAAAAAAACTCCATTTTGACTGTACCGCCGGCGTCCCGCCGGCCAGAACCTTGCCAGCGGGACGCCGGCGGTACAACTCATTTCGCGAAAGACCCAACCTATCGTGCCTCTCCCTCCCTATCCCCAACTCGGCGACGCCTGCTGGCGCAGCGAGCCGTTTACGCCGCCAGGCTTGGAACCTGTCGCTGCGCTCCGCCCAGCCAACGATCCATATATCTGCACCAATCCGGACGCCCCCGCGCTGCTGCTCGTGCCCGGCCTCAGCATGGACAGCCGCGGCTATCTGCGCCAGCTTCAATTGGGCGCGCTGGCCGACATTCACACGCTGCAAGCCAACTGCGGCTCCATCGCCGGCGAAACCGGCCTCGGCCATTTCGCGCGCCACGTCGAAGAATACGTGCTCGCGCGTAATCTGGACAAACGCCCCGGCGGTTTCGTGATCGGCGGAAGTTCGATGGGCGGCGCCATCAGTTTGGCCGTCTGCCTGCGCAGACGAGTAAAACCGCGCGCGCTTGTGTTGATCGGCACCTTCGGCAACTGCCGGCATCTCCCAATTTATCAGCGGGTGCTCGCGCCGCTTTCATGGGTGCTGCCATTCGATTTCGGCAAGAGAACGCTGCGCGTCAGCGCGCGACTGTTGGCAAAGACCGGCAGCGCATTTTTCCGCGATTTGAGCTACATGGCGCAGGAACATTTTCCGCGCACGCAAGGCTACTATGGCCGCGCGATCATGGCGCTCACCCGACAGAACCAAATCCCCGCCGCAAAAAATCTCGCGCTCCCCACGCTAGTCCTGCACGGCATGCGCGACTGGGTGCTCCCGCATAAAGCCGGCGAAGAATTGGCCGGCACAATACCCGGCGCGCGCTTCGTTTCCGTGAAAGACGCCGGCCACATCCTCTTTTTCACTCACGCCGATCAAGTCAACGCCGAAATCGCCGCATTTCTGAACAGTCTTTGATTCAGTAGGGCGCGTCTCCGGCGAGCCGGCGTCGCCCCCTACTCGCCTTGGACATCCGCGAAAACACGCTATAATGCCGCTTTCGTCAGATTGAATATCCGGCAGCGCAGTTCGTCATTCAACCAAGCCGGAGCTTTTGCGACACATTCGAAAGGAGTTCTCATGCCCATGCGTTTTGCATTTATCGCCGCCCTTTTTCTGGCGCTCAACCTCTTCTCCGAGGAAGAAAACACCCAGTCCCGCCTGACCAAATTTGCCAACGATGTCGCTGAAACCTGGCGCACTTACCCGACCGATAAGGACGAAACCGCCCGCCGCCAGAAAATCCAGGATTTGAACACCGCCATGACCGGCTCGATCAACAAACTCAGCGCGCCCGAAAACATCACGCTCGACAAATGCATCAGCAACTACTTTAGCGCGCTGGATCGCGTGCGGGGATTGTTTAAGCTCGGCGAGAAGCAAAATGCCGAACGCTCGCAGTACATCGCCGTCTGCGCGCAGGTCTTCCGCCGCGAAATTCCCTTCTCCACCGACTTGCAGACCGAACGCACCGCCAGCAAATGTTTCGGCTTGCTGGAAGATTGGGCCTCTGACGCCAAAACTCGCATGCGCACCATCCCTGAAGAAGCACACGGCCTGTTCTACACGTCGCTCAACGAAGTCTTCAACCAGATGATGAAATATGCCAAGAAGGACGAGGGCGACCCCACCGCGATTTACGACCGCGAACTCAAAGAAATCAAGCGCCGTTTCCCCACCACCAACGAGGCCTTTCAGAAAGTCAACCAGCCCATCGCCACGATGCTTGAAAACGCCGCCAAGATGCAGAACACGTTTAATAAAAAATAAGGGTTTTTCACGCAAAGGCGCAAAGAACGACGCAAAGCTCGCAAAGGACATTTTTTTTCTTTGCGAACTTTGCGCGACTTTGCGTCTTTGCGTGAGAAAAAGAGTTTGGAAGCGCTCAATGTACCTCCCGCCTCATTTCGCGGAACACGACACTCCAGGCATTCTCGATTTCATCCGCCGCCACAGCTTCGGCACGCTCGTTTCGCAGCACAATGGCGCGCCCTTCGCCTCGCATTTGCCGTTCTTGATCGAACCCGGCGCGCCGGAGACGCGCCCCACGACGTCATTGCTCGGCCACATGGCGCGAGCCAATCCGCAGTGGATGCAGGCCGAAGGCCAGAACGTCCTCGCGATTTTCTCCGGCCCGCACGCTTATATCTCGCCAAGCTGGTACGCAACGGAAAACATGGTCCCGACGTGGAATTACGCCGCGGTTCACGCCATCGGCGTTTTTCATGCAATCCACGATCCCGCACAACTCTTAGATCTCGTTGCGAAAACTGTCGATGTCTACGAATCGCCGCGCGAGCAGCCCTGGGCCTTCGATGCGAAAAATGAGTTCTATAAAAAGCTCGTGAATTCAGTGGTCGGCTTCCGCCTTGAAATCACCAAACTGGAAGGCAAGTTTAAATTGAACCAGAATCACCCGCCCGAACGGCGCGAACGCGTGATTCAAGCGCTGGACGCATCGCCCAATCCCGACGACAAGGCGATCGCGCGGCTGATGAAGGAGCACAAGTAGGGCGATGCAAAAGCTTCGCCGCGCAATCCGGCCTTTGGCCAGCGGAGCGCCGGCTTCCAGCCGGCTGGAAGCCGGCGCTCCATCGGTCGCATTCGCATGATTCGGCGACATTTCGACTCGCCGAACTGATCGAGCATCGTCAGAACAAAGGAGCCAGCGTGAAGATTCCGACATTGCAATACGCAGCCGTCATGTTGTTAGCAGTGTCGTTCGCTCTCCACGCCGCGTCACTCACCGGCACCAAAGCCACCGCCGACGCCAAAGCCGAAGTCAATTTAAGATCGCTGCTCGTCGCCGGCAAATCGCTCGAATCGCCCGCGCCCTCATCGCGCCCGCTCCGCCACAACCTCGCGCTGCAAAATGCGCTGCGAAACTTAATGCCATCCTCGGCCGTCTCCGCGCGCGGCGCACTTCTCCCCACCATCGGCTTCGACGCGCTCCCCTCCAACGACGGCCCCGTCCCGCCCGACACCAACGGCGCCATCGGCCCCAACCACGCCATGACCGCACTCAACACACAAATCCGCGTGCAGGACAAAGCCGGCGTTCTTGTAGGCACGACCGCGTCGCTCTCTCAATTCTGGTCCCAGCTTAGTCTCAACGACATCGCCTTCGATCCGCGCCTGCGCTACGATTCGCTCGCGGGACGCTGGATCTTCACGTCCCTTGCCGACGCCGGCAGCGCCACTTCCGCCGTGCTCATCGCCGTCTCCAAAACGGACGATCCCACCGGCGATTGGTTCATCTATAAATACCTCGCCGATCCCGCTGGCAAGAACTGGGCCGATTTTCCAAACGTGGGTTTCAACAAAGACTGGTTCGTGTTGTGCGTGACGACCGTCGCGCGCGGCGCCGGTAACAAATTCATAGCGATGAATTATTTCGTCTTCGACAAAGCCGACTTGATGAACGGCGGCGCCGGCAACGTCACGCGCTTCAGCGAACCCTACACGGCGCAAGGACGCGAACGCCTGGCCTGCCCGTCGGTCTGCTACGACAGTACGCTCGCCAAAGTCTACGTCGTCGAAAGCGGCGCCGGCTCGACGCTGCGAGTGAGCGAAGTCGCTGGCACGCTCGGCGCCGAAACCCTCACCACCGGCACTGCCACGCCCACCAGCCCCGCGACCTATTCGCAGGTCACTCCCTCCACCAATCTCGGCCCGCAATTGGGCGCGACGTTTGGCATCGACACCAACGACTCGCTCGTCCAAAACTGTGTCTTCCGCAACGGCTCGCTGTGGTGCGCGCAATCGATTTTCATGACCTCGCCCACGCGCGCCTCCGCGCAGTGGTGGCAGTTCACGCCCGACGGCACGCTGCAGCAAAGCGGCCTTATCGACGACCCGTCCGCGGAAAACATGTACGCATTTCCCAGCATCGCGGTCAATAATAACAACGACGTGCTGATCGGCTATTCGCGCTTCTCAAAAAACGCCTTCGCCAGTTCCGCCGCTTCATTCCGC
>DATGGK010000153.1:0-38363 GCA_035308565.1 Planctomycetota bacterium
CGGCGCGGGACTCTCTGCAGCCGCGCGCCCGTGGTGAACGCAAAGAGCCCTCCAAAGCCAAGACGGATTTGGAAGGAAAAGGGAGGTGTTGTCTTGACTTTGGTTTTCAGAGATGGCACACGAACGGCTTGAAACTGCCGGCGGAGATTTTTTGAAAATTGGGGAGGGCGGTTCCGATGCTGGCTTGACAAGGGCCCCAGCGCGCCTTAAATACCCACAAGGAACTAAACGTAAAGACCTCGGTCTGTTTGAAAAGAGAGATTTATGCCGCAGTTTAATAATGTTTCTAATTTAATCAAACATTGCAAAGAGTACGGCGTAATGCTTTACGCTTACCTAAATGACTATGGTCAAAAAGCAATACATAGCGAACGGATCACAGATTCCATAGGTAATGAAGTTTTGTTTACCGTTCAGGAACAAAAGCTGCCGCTCACTAGCAACTTTAACGTTGTTCACCCGGATGGAATTGCTCCTAAAAAGTCCGACATTATCGTCGCAAAAGAACTGCTTATTGAAATGGGCAAAGCTTTAACGGACGATCAGAACGAATTAAACAACATTATATCCCTTAAAGTAGAAAGAAGCTTTGTTTATTTCGACATTTCTGACTTTTCGGAACATCCGGCTGGCCAGCAGGCATTGATAATTAACTCGATATCGGCGTTGATGCATAAGGACCTTTGGTTAAAGTCCGGCGGCTCCGAATATTTCAGCTCTATCGAAGCAAGCTTATGCATTGGCGATGGATATATCTTCGTTCATAGAGGACCAATTTTTGCGACGTGCTTTGCAGCGCGGCTTGCGTGCATGATTGAACATTACATTGCGCAGAAGACCGTGCCGGTAGAGTTTCATTTTCGCGCCAGTGTACATGTAGGGGCGGTGTACCGCTTTTTCGACTTTGGTCGCGAGAAATGGAATTATGTCGGAGACGGGATCAACGGCGGCCAACGGATTTTAGCCGCGATGGGCAAAGATATTGATGACGTCATTTATGTTTCAGATGAAATTAAACGACGGCTAATCCAAAAGCGAGGGTATGCAGGTGGAGGAGAACCACTTCTGCACGAGTTAACTAACAAGGGACGCCACAGGGACAAACATGGTAAATTATGGCGAGTTTACCAATTAAATCATCAATCCATTGCAAATCTTGTTCTGTAGAGGTAGAAATCTTATCGTCATTTGTCATCTAGCGCCGGCGGTCTCTTTTCATTGACGATTCGAAAAAGTCATTTTCAGCGCGATGTGGAGCTTCGGCCCCCGCACGCTCCTACGGATTCTGCTGCTGCAAATTCTGCGGCGCCCGCGCGCGGGTGTCATTATAGAACTGCTCCGGCGCCTGGTTGTTGATGATGTCCGGCGGGGTCTGGTTGGTGGGGTTCAGGCCCACTTGGACTTGCGCGGTGCGCGAGGTGGCTTGCGGAATTGTCGCGCCGACCAGGCCGGCTTCGGCGAATTGGCGGACCAGCAAGGCGATGTCGGCGAACTCGCGGATCTTGTCGCGCTTGGGCGGGGCTTTGGGAATCAGGATCGTGTCGCCGGGGCCGGGGCGGAAACCGGCGACGCCGCCGCCGAAAATGTTTTTGTTCGCGTCGGAGCGCACTTCGCCGTTGGCCATGACCACGTAGATTTGCTTTTTGTCGGCGCCCGTGTTGAACCCGCCGGCTTTGTCGATGTATTCCTGAACGGAGAGCGCGCCGTTCCAGACGAACGCGTTGGGGTAGTTGGCTTCGCCCATGACCATGACGATGTTTTCGCGGCGCGGGATGTAGAGTTCGTCGCCGTCTTCGAGCACGACGTTGTGATGCGAATTGAGGAAATCGTCGCAGGTGAGATTGATCACCAGCCGCCCGCGCGCCTGGAAGCGTTCGATATTGGCGGTGATCTGGCCGAGGCCGAGGTACGAGAGATGCGCCGCGATGCCTTCGTTGTTGGTCCCGCCGCGGATCACCGAATTGCGCTTGTCGGCGAAGACTTCGTCCATGCGCGCGAAGAGGTCGTCGAGGCGCGTCTGCTGGATGCGCTGGATGCTGCGGCGCGTGAAGACGGCGCCGCGCAGGTCGGCGTCGGGCAGCAGCCCGCCGGCTTCGGCGATCAAATTCGAGAGCTTCGAACCGTCGGGGAGCACGTGCGTGCCGGGGAATTTCACGCGCCCGCCGATGCGCACGCTGACCTGCATTGCCTGCACGCGGTTGATCACGACCTGATCCTGATTTTCGAGCAGCAGATCGTAATCGGCCACGCGGCGCAGCACGTCGTCGAGACGGAATTTGTAGGTCTTGATGTTCAACTGCGTGCCGTCGGAATTTTGTTCGCGGCGCAGGATGCGGTTTTCGCCGGCGAAGGCATCCGGCGTGGGGCCGCCGGCCATGCTGATCAGATCGCTGAGCGTGAGGCCCGCGGTGAGGCGATAGATGCCGGGTTTGCGCACGGCACCCATGATGCGCACGGTCGGGAAATCCTGGTCTTCGGAGTTCGTGAAAATTTTAAGCGTATCGAGGCGGCGCAGCGGAATGTCGGCATCGGCATTGCCGGCGAAAATCGCGCTGAGCTCGACCCAGATGGTTTCTTCGCGCGTGGAGCCGGCGCGGTCGCCGACCATCACGTCGAAGTTGCCCACGTCGCCGAGCGGGCGCTGGATCATCGCGCGGCGCAGGCTGGCGTCGAGCGTGAGATTGCCCGCGGCTTTGATCAAGTCGCTGACGCGCATGCCTTCTTTCCACGGATACGCGCCCGGGCGCACGACCGCGCCGGCGATGGCGACGGAATCGTTGAGCTGCGTGACGATGTTGCTGAACGCAATCACGTCGCCGTCTTGAATCGCGTAGGTCGCCGCTTGCGCCGTGTAATCGATGGTCTGAATCGCGCGGCGCAGGTTGTTGAACGTGCGCTCGACCTGGACGTTGTTGAGCTGCGTGAAATTGTTGACGCGGCCGACGAAGACCATCAGCGCGGCGAGCGTGGTTTTGTCGGCGAGTTCGTAGATGCCGCTGCCCGCGGGGCCGATCACCGCGGCGGTCGGGCCGATGGGGCCGACGAAGACGCGGTCGTTGGCCAGCAGCACGGTGTCGGCGGCGGTGTTGCCCGCGATCATGTTGTACAAATCGACGTGAACGTCGGGCTGGCCGGGGCGTTGAATCACGACGTCGCGGAGCGTGCCGTCTTTCGTCGGCCCGCCGGCGGCGAGCAGCGCGTCGGTCAGCGTGGAGTTCGCGCCGATGAGTTGCAGGCCCGGCGCGCGCACAAAGCCGTCGATGCGCACGCGGATGCCGTGCAGGCGGCCAAGCGAGACTTCGAGCCGAAAATTCTGCTTGCCGGCTTTCGCGATGGCGGCGCGGATGGTTTCGTAAACGTCCTTGTATTTCAAGCCCGCGACTTTCACCGCGCCGACTTCGCCGATCGAAATGTTGCCTTCGCGATCGACGATCAAGGCCGTTTCAGGGAAGACAAAACCGTCGAGCGATTTCACGCGCAGTTCATCGCCGGGACCCATCACGAATTCCGGATCGGGCGGAATATTTCCATCGGTGCGCGGCCCGCCGGCGAACGTGCGATAGCCGAATTGTTCGAGGCGCCGGCCGTGGCTGAGTCCCGCGCTCAAGTAGTAGAGGCGTTCGATGCGCGAGAGCGGCGCGCGCGCGACGGATTCGACGTCGTTTTGATCGACGGTCGTGGCCAGCAGCGGAGCGCCGGCTTCCAGCCGGCCGGAAGCCGCCGCGCCGGAGGCATTGAACTGAAGCGCTCCCTGCGTCGCGGTCGTGGTTGCAGCGAAATTGGTCTGGCGCGCAGCCGCACCCAAAGAAGGCGCCGGTACGCGAGTGGTTGCGCGGGTGAGATCGTCTGCGCTGACAATATCGGCGGAGGCGTTTACGCTCTGAGCGGCCATTGTCGTGGCTGCGGCGCGTTGAGCCGTGACGCTGACCGGGACGACTTCGCCCGCGGCGATTTCGGGAACGGGGACGGTATCGGCGAGCGCGTCGGACGTGCGCGCTTCGCCGGATTGGCTCATGCCAGTGCCGACTTGCGAGCGCGCGTTGCGCGCGGGCACATCGCCGCGAAACGTGCGGTTGATGTTCTCCGCCGCAAGCGGACGAACCAGCAGCGGAGCGCTGCGCGTTTCGAGCGGCTCGTTGATGATTTCGGCGTTCAAATCGTCGCGGTGTTTCGGCGGCGCTTTGAGTGTGTCTTTGGAGCGGTGGTCGTCTTTGGTTTTGGCGACGCTGGTTTGCGTCGCGAGCGCTTCCTGCAGCCACGTGGGCGAATCGGCTTCCGGGCACTCGGCAGGCCCGGTCAAGCGGCCATCTTGATCGCCATCGCAGCCTGCCAGGATGAGCAGAAACGCGCAGAGCGTCGCACTGCCGCGCATGCGGATTTTCATAGTGAATTCCCCCCAACTGTGTCCCCAGAACACGAGTATTATCGGACGGGGCGGCGGGGAGGCTTGAGCGATAATGGCCGATAACGTGCAAGATTATGGGACGACGCAGTTGCCCTCTCCCCCCGGGAGAGGGCCGACGCATGTATTCATGCGCGGGGTGAGGGGAATTCGACGCCGTTGCCATCTCCCCCCGGGAGAGGGCCGACGCATGTACTCATGCGCGGGGTGAGGGGAAAGCGTGCGGAACTTCGTCGCGTTGCGCGCAAATCGGAATTCTTCAAATTGATTTCCGGCGGAAGCAGCTAGAATCCGTTGATCCCAACAAAATAGAGGAGGCAGCTCATGGAAGAGGCGAGGCCGGACGAGATCGACGAGCCGCGGACGCGGCCGACGGGCGTGTCGGTGATTGCGGTGCTGGCGATTGTGTTTGGCATTCTGGGGGTGTGCTGTGCGCCCTTCGTTATTGGTCAATTGGTCATTGCCGGAGATCCCGTGCATGTGGCGATGCGCAACAACACTGGATTGTATATTTACATGCTCGGCACTCAGAGCTTTCATTGGATCATTTCAATTGCCTTGACGGCGATTGGCTTCGGATTGTGGAGATTGAGCGAGTGGGCGCGCAAGGGAGCCGTGGCGCTGGCCATTTTCACCATTCTCTATCAGCTCGCAAACACGGCGGTCTATTATTTGTTGTTTGGATCGCAGATGATGGATCTCATGGGCTCGAGTTCGGGGCAGCCTGTGTCGCCGGAAATTATGAAGACGATCACGTACATTGTCACGCCGATTTGCATGTGCTTCGTGTTCGGAATTTATGTATGGATTGCGGTCTACTTGACGCGCCCGCACGTGAAGGCTGCGTTTCAAACCAAATAGGGGCGCGTTACCACCCCGCCAGCGCATCGTTGACGTTGTCGAATGTGTCGAAAATCTTGTGCATGCGCACGAGCCGGAACATGGCGGTGACCTGCTGCTGCAAGCCGGCCAGGCGCAGGCCGCCGCCTTTTTGGTTGAGGCGGCGGATCACCGACATCAGCGCGCCGAGGCCGGTGGAATCGACGAAGTTGATCAGCTCCAGATTTAGAATGACCTTGGCGTGGTTTTCGACGGCGCGGACGATTTCATCGCGAAATTCGGGGACGGTTTTCACGTCGAGGCGGTCCACTTGAGGCGTCGCGATCAGGACGCCGTTGCGTTCTTCCAGTTTGAGCTGCATCGGTAAACTCCTTGGTTCTTTCGCGAAGACGCAGAGTCGCAGAGAAATGAAAACGCAAATATTATAGCACAAAAATGCGTGCGCGTCTTGCTGTTCCCCTCTCCCTCCGGGAGAGGGCCGACGGCGGTACCCCGCCGCGGGGTGAGGGGGATCGTTGGACATACTGGTGCCGAATTTCCCCTCACCCCGCGCATGAGTACATGCGTCGGCCCTCTCCCGGAGGGAGAGGGAAATTGCTCTTCCGTTCTCTGCGCCTTTGCGCTTTTGCGTGAGAAAAATCTACCGCTTCCAGATTGCTCTCCAAAAAATGCGCAGGTCGGTGCGCACGCTGTCGGTGGCGACGTAATAGGCTTCGGAGCTGTAAATTTGGTCGTCCGAATTCTCGCCCGCGTGGATCTGATCGAGCTCCGCCAGCCGCACGATGCCGATTTTGCCGCTGGCGTAGAGTTGCCGCCAATCGGTGGGCAGCGCGCTCATCTCCGCCGGCGTCAGCGGCCGCAAGCCGATCCACGCCGCTTCGCCGCGGACCACGTTCCACAACGTCGGCAGGCGCCGCAGCCGCAGCGCGGTGACGAGCCACTCCCACGCGCCACGCCGAGTCGTGTCGAATTCATAATAATGAAACGTCTGCCACAGCGCGGGATCCGCCGCCGCGGGCAGGCTCACCGCTTCGATGCGGCGCAGCGGTCTGCGCGCGCCCATGACCAAGCCGAGCAGATACGTCAGCAGAATCGGAACGCTGAGCAGGAGCAAAAACAGAATTGCAAACAAGCGCCGAAAAAAATTCCGCAGCGCTCTGCCCACGCCAATGTCCTCGCTGGCGCTCAGCAGGAATTGATCGGGAACCGGCACCGAACCTTTCGCGTCGCGGAAAGCCAGGCTGCGGTGATCGACCACGACGTGCGCCAATTCCAGATGCGGGCCGATGTAGGTGCCCGGAAAAACGACGGCATCTTCAAGCGTGGTGTGCGCGCCGAGAATCGTGCGTTCGCCGATCACCGCGTACGGCCCGATCTCGGCGCCGCGGTCGAGATGGCAATCGGCGCCGATGATCACCGGCGGCGTGACGCGCACGGTCGGATGAATCACGACGCTGTGGCTGATGTACACGCCTTTTTCCGCGGACGCGCCGGGGATGAGCTGCTCGGGGCGCGCGCCGTCGAGGATCGCGTGCGAAGATTGGAGCAGCGCGGCGGGGGAATCGGCGGACAGTGCGGGCGCGGGCGTTTCAAATTCTGGAATTCGGCACGCGGCCAAATGCTTTTCAAAATCGTCCATCGACTTGCATTCGCGCACGGCTTCGCCGCACGCTTCGCGTTTGATGGCCGACCAATTCAAACGCGCGCCGCCGGCGGCGGTGAAGCGCGCTCCGCCGCCGTTCGCGAAAGCGCTTTGCAGCGCGGCGTCATCGACGCGTGGAAGCGTCGAAGCGCTGCCGACGAGCGCGCAGTCTGCCGTGAACAATTCCGGCAAGCGCGCAAAGGCGTGCGCTTCCGAAGCGACCGCGACGACTTTCACGCGGCAGCCCCAGCGCGAACCGTCGCCGAGGAAATTCGAGAAGAGATCGACGCGATGCGACGCCAGAACCACGATCTCCTTTACGCCCAATCCAACCAGCCATCCAACCACGCGCCCAATAAACGGCTGGTTGGCCAGCGGCATCAACTCGACCGGCGCGTGTTCGACGATCGTGCCGAATGCCTGCGACGCGGACGTCGCCAGCAGGATCGCCTGAATTTTTGGCCGCGCGTCGGGGGCGGGTTCAGCCATGAGCGGTTCCTGTTGCGGAGCGCCGGCATGCTGCCGGCATCTTTGGAATAAGTGTATCGACAAAGTAAATTGAGGAGCGCGCGATTTCAAGGAGCGGCGGCACTCCTGCCGCCGTAAACAAATTCGCGACACGCGTTCGGCGGCAAGAGTGCCGCCGCTCCTGAATTCGACTTTGGACGTTGATTCTTAACGACGATACGGATTATGCTCCATAGTCGTTGAAAAATCCTGATCGATGGAATGGAATTCCTCGCACATTGATTGACCGAACTCTCCTAAATTCAAGATTGAAACCCGCGCGGCTGCCTCCGGAATATCAGGAGCAACTGAGCTGGAAATGCGCGCATCAAATCTTTGAGGACACCGTCGCGCGCGTGCCCGGCGCCATCGCGGTCAGCGGCGCGGGCCGCGAATACACCTACGCGCAAGTCAATGAACTGGCCGACCGCGTCGCGCGCTACATCGTCGCGAAGGGCTTGCCGATCGAATCGCCCGTCGGCGTCTTCGCCGACCGCTCGCCTGATTTGTTCGTCTTGTTTCCCGGCGTGCTCAAAGCCGGCTGCGCGTACGTGCCGCTCGATCCCCTGCATCCGCTCGAGCGCCTCAAATACATGCTCGACGAAATGAAAGCGCCGCTGATCGTCACGGCGACGGATTCGCATCCCTTCGGCGACGTGCCCGGCACTGAATTCGTCCACATCAAGACGATCCTTGAAACGGCGCCAGCGCGGGTGGCGGGCTATCCGCGCGAAGTTAAGCCGCACAACCTCGCGTACATTATTTTCACGTCCGGCTCGACGGGCAAACCGAAAGGCGCGATGCTGGAACACCGCGGCCTCGTGAATTTCTGCTATTACTACCGCCATTTTCACGACTACAAAGTCGGCGAGCGCTGCGCGGAGATGGTTCGCCCGGGCTTCGACGCGTCGATGAGCGAGCTCGCCGGATTTTTTTTCAACGGCGTCGCCGCGTTCATTCCCGACAACGACGCTATGGCCAATCCCGCGCGGCTGGTCGAGTTCATCGTGAAAAACAAAGTCACGCGCTCGTTCACCGCGACGCCATTGGGCGAATTGCTGATCGAAGAAGAATGGCCGCAAAGCGGCGTCGCGATGTTCGAATTGCAGATGGGCGGCGAGGCGCTGCGCAAGCGCCCGGCGAAGCGCCACCCGTTCAACGTCACGAACGTCTACGGGCCGACCGAGAACACGAATATTTCGACGGAGTACGTGCTCGTGGAACGCGGCGAGGACGATCAGCGCACGATTCCGATCGGTTTTCCCGTCGCGAATACGGAAGCGATCATCCTCACGGAAGACCTGAAGCCGGTGAAGCCCGGCGAAGAAGGCGAGCTGTTTCTGGGCGGCGTGCAGCTTGCGCGCGGGTACCTCAATCGTCCGGATTTGACGGCGGAGAAATTCATTCCGCATCCGTTCGATTCGACGCCGGGCGCGCGGCTTTATCGCACCGGCGATCTGGCGCGCTACCGCGACGACGGCGCGATCGAATGGCTCAGCCGCATCGACTTCCAGGTGAAGATTCGCGGCTACCGCGTGGAGTTGGGCGAAATCGAAACGGTATTGAACGCCCGCGCGGGAGTGAAACAGGCCGTCGTTGTGCCGGTGATGAAAGAAGGAAAAGTCGAAAGCCTCGCCGCCTATTGGGTGCCCGATGTCGCGGGCAAAACGAGCTCGGAAACGCTCGCCGCGGAACTGCGCAAACTTCTGCCCGACGCGATGAATCCGAAACAATATGTCGAAATGGATATTCTGCCGCTCTCGCCGAACGGCAAAATCGACCGCAAAAACCTGCCCCCAATTAATGCGAAGCAAGGCGACATGGCGCGCGTGCGCGGCGGAGCGATGGACTATTGCGGACGGCTCGAAGGCGGGCACGCACAGGAAAATCCCTCTGGCGAGTCTTTGCCCGCCGTTTTGGGAGTGGAGACGGACCGCAATCGCGCGCCCGACGAACTGGAACGCAAGCTGATCGAAATCTGGAAAGCGATTTTAAAACTGCCGAGCGCCGGCGTGCGCGAAAATTTCATCGACATCGGCGGCACCTCGCTGAACGCGCTGCGCATCGTTTCGATGATCCGCCGCGAGCTGAAATTTGACATCCCCGTCGGCCAAATCTTTTCAGCATCGACGGTGGAGCGGCTTGCGGCGAAATTGCGCGCGCCAAAAGACGAAAGTACTGGAGCGAAAGGGAATCTGATTCAAATCCAGCCTGGCGCGCCCGGCCACGCGCCAATCTTTGGAATTCACGGATTTGGCGGCTATGTGTTTTTGTTTTATTTGCTGGCCAAATACCTCGGGCCGGAGATTCCGGTTTACGCGCTGCGCGGAAACGGGCTTGAGCCAGGCGAGAAACCTGACGATACATTCGACCAAATGGCCGCGCGCTATTTAAAGGAGATTCTACCCGTCGCCGGCAGCGGACCGGTGCACCTGTTCGGCTACTCGCTGGGCGGCGCGGTGACGTTTGAAGCGGCGCGGCAGCTTCGCGCGCAAAATCACGCCGTCGGCGTCGTCGGCATGTTCGACACGTTTGGCCCAAATTTTCCAGTGCGTATGCCATTTCGGCAGCGCTTGTGGATTCATTTCAAAACGGTCCTGTTTGCGCCGTGGCAGCGTAAGAAAAAATACATCGCCAAACGTTTGAGCAACATCAACGAGCGCATCCATTTCTTTTTCGGAAAACCGTACACGCATCCCGACGAGCCGCGCGGCGCCGACGAAATGATTCCCGAAAGCGTGTTCTGGGCGCATCGCAACGCCAACGCCACTTTTGCGCCGCAGAAATACGAAGGCGAACTCACGATTTTTCGCGCGGCTACGCTGCCCGATTGGCCCGGCAACCGCTTCGAAGATCCGACGATGGGCTGGGGGCCTTTCGCCCAGTCCGTGGTCACGCACGAAATTCCCGGCGACCATTGGACCATGGTCACTGAGCCGCATATCCGCATGTTGGCGGACGCGGTGAAAAAAAGTTTGGGAGAGAAATGAGGCAAAGAACAGAGTCCATTGTTGACTTTGCGCTGAAGAAAATTTCCGCCTGGGCGAAACCGTTGGTTGAACGAACCTATTGGCCCCATTGGGCGCATAATGCCTATTGGCCCATTCGTAGCGGGTCAAACAGAGTTCTCGCACGCGAGTTTTGAATGGAGACACAACCATGACCGCCTCCGAAGAAATCCACGTCTGGCGCTGCCCCTGCCCGGCGTCCGACGACGCCATCTCCGAATTCACGCTGACGCTCAGCGACGAGGAGCGCACGCGGGCGCTGCGCGCGCGGACGCACGTGGACCGCGCGCGGTACATCACGTCGCGCGGCGTGCTGCGGCGCATCTTGAGCGGCTACGTCGATGCGCCGCCGGCGATGCTGCGTTTTCAAATCGGCATTCTGGGCAAACCGCGGCTGGACCGCTGCGCGTTTCGCCCGACGCCGTTCAGCTTGTCGCGCGCCGGCGACCGCATGATCGTGGCAGTCGCTCCGGGGATGAAAGGCGAACTCGGCGCGGACCTTGTCGAGATTCATCCGGAGGACGCGAATCAGCCGGTGCCCTGCCGCGAGCTGCTCGCCAATTATTTTCCGCAGTTCACGCGGCCGGACATCACCGACCGCGAATGCGAGCGTGTCTTCGCGCGGTTGTGGTCGCAATCGGAAGCGATATTGAAAGCGCGCGGCAGCGGCGTGAGCGCGATCATGCTGCCACTGGGCTTGTGCGGCCTGGGCGAGCACTTGAATCAGTGGCGCGCGATCAGCGACGGGCTGGCGCCGGGACGCATGATTTACGAGATGATGCCGATCGACGGCTATGCGGCGGCGGTTGTTGCGCCGGGGCCGCTTAGGGATGTGCGCGTGCGGATTTACAATGCCGACTTCGAACGGCCATTGAAGCTGGCGCCGAAGAAGCCGGAGTCGGCGGCGATGGAGGTGGGAGTTAGGAGTTAGGAGATAGGAGTCAGAAGTCAGAATGCGGAATGCTCTGAGAAATCTTCGCGAGATGGCGCTTTTTACCCCGAAGGGGTTCAAGATGGTAGCCGGGGGTTGAGGGCGTACCCGCCCGATACCCCCGGAAAGTGCGCCCTTAATAATTCTCGACCCCGAAGGAGTCGCAGAAGGTTTTTACACAGCAAAGTCAGCGTTCAGGATCGGAGGTCAGAAAGTCAGAAGTCAAGTGCTCTTACTTTTCTTTCGCCAACAGCACCGCGGCATCCAGATCGCCGCGCAACGCGGACCAGCGGTCCGAGCCGAATTTTCCGACAACCTGCGCTTGCGCGCGTTCCCACAGCGGGAGCATCGAGGCGAGCGTCTGCCGGCCTTTTTTCTGCAGCGCGACGGCGCGCGTGCGCCGATCAGCGCCGCTCACCGGCCCGATGTAGCCTTTTTTCAAAAGCGGCTTAAGCGTGCGGGACATAGTGGTGCGGTCGATGGCCAGCATTTCCGCGAGTTCGGAGACCGTCGCCGATTCAACCAGTCCCAGGCCAATCAGCACGGTGAATTGCGTCGAGCGCATGCCGCTGGGAGCGAGCGTGGCGTCGAACAATTGCGTCACGGCGCGCGAAGCTTTGCGAAAATTAAAACAGGCGCAATGCAGCGCGATTTCGGCGCATTTCTCACGTTCAAGAATGCATTCCATATTGGGTCCGCCAAGGGCTGTTCACTGTACTACTATGACACAGTGCCCAATCTGGTTGCAAAAATTTCGCGGAATTCTCAGATTTGCCCTCTCCCTCCGGGAGAGGGCCGACGCATGTACTCATGCGCGGGGTGAGGGGAATGGAGTGCACGTCCGGTGACGCACCCGACTCCAACGGTACAGGTTACTTGTTCTTACCTTCCACGATGCTGACGGAGTACAGCGAGCCGTCTTTTTCAATGGTGTAGAGGCGTTCGTTCCCGCCAAAGATGAATTTTGTGCCGCCGAATTCGGCTTTGCCGTATTGCCTCCAGGTGCCGTTTGTCACATCGGTCGAGAACAGACAGCCGCTGGATTCAACGGTGTAGATGCGGCCTTTGAACGCCGTGCCGGCTTGTGTTTGTTTCCACGCGTTGGCTTCGCCGACTCCCACCCAGCGGCCGTCGTTGGGATTGACGCGATAGAGGTTGCCGTCTTTTTCGATCGTGTAGAGGTTCGGAGCGGCGCTGAAAATGAAGGCGGTGTTGGCGAATTCGGATTGACCGATTTTGAGCCAGCTTCCGTCGTTCAAATTGGTCACGTACAGATCGCCGCTGGCTTCGATGGTGTAAAGTTTGCCGTTGAAGAGTGTGCCGCTGATCGTCGCGGCCCAGCCTTTCTCCGCGCCGAGGCGGGTGCGCGCACCGTCTTTCGGATTGAGTTTGTAGAGGCTGCCGTCTTTTTCGATGGTGAACAAACTGTCGCCAGTGGCGAACATCCATTTCGTGCTGGCGTAATCCGGATTGCCGATTTGCTTCCATTCGCCGTCGCTCAAATCGGTGACGTAGAACGCGCCGTTGGTTTCGACGGTGTAGAGTTTGCCGTTCAAAATCGCGCCGGCGTGCGTGTTTTTCCATGCGCCCGGCGATCCGATGCGCGTCCAGCCGCCGGCATTTCCGGTGACGAAGTATGGATAATTCGGATGCTCGGGATCGCCGACGAAAGGGAAGAAGACGCGCGATTTTGGGACGGTTTCCTGCTCGTTGAATCCCAAATAATGGACGTGAAAATTGGGGCCTTCCATGCGCAGCAAGCGCGCGGGGTACCAGCGGCCGCCCTGCTCGACGGTCATGGGGCGGCCGTCTTCGCAGATAAATTCGCGCGTCACTTCGCCGGTCACGAAATCGGGGCCGGGTTTGTTGGAGTAACCAAGCAGGAAAACTTGGAACTTGTCGTTGAGCTGCCTCTGTTTCAGCGCCGCATACCAGTTTCCGTCCTGCGCGAATTCCACGAGATTGCGATTGACGCGCGTGAGCGGCAGCGTGCCGGGCAGCTCTTTGCTTTTGATGATCACCGGCGTCTGGATGCCGTCCATCGTCTTCGGATCGGGCCACCATTCTTTGTAGCGCAGTTTCACGTAGCGGATCAGTTCGTCCACATCGACCACGCCGTCGTGGTTGAAATCCGCGCGGCCGCAGAGGCCCTCGCAGACGGAGATGTCGATCTGATTTCCGGTCTCCTGCTTGGAAGTGCAGGCGCAGAAGGCGGTGACGTTGGCGGGGACGGGCGGGTCGGATTTGTGCGGGCTGGCAAATCCGCCGGAGGTGCAGGACGAAATCATCACGAAGACCTGGCAGGGCAGCTTGCCCAATTCAGCTTTGACTTCGTGGCCCCAGATTGTTTTTTTGTCGGCGCTTTCGACGTTCCAGCCTTCTTCGGGATCGGTGCCGCCGTGGCAGCCGACGTAGAGGAAAACGAGGTCGTTTTTGGTGGCGTTGGCGTGCAGCCATTTGAATCCGTCCATGACGGCGGCGCGCGTGGCTTTGGCGCCGAGGATTATTTTGGATTGAACTTTGACGTGCACGGCTTGTTCGTGCAGGACTTTGTCCATTTCTTCGGCGCAGAAATTCCATTGATCAATCGTGGCGCCGGCCTCGGGATGCTGATTGAGCGCGAAGCCGAGAAGGTAGAGATTGGAGGGAGCGTCGGCGGCGCGGATGAAGAACGAAAGGCAGAGCAATGCGAGCGCGGAAAGGCGGCGCATGGGAGGCCTCCGAAATAGGCCGGTAAATCGTAATCGGAAATTGAAAAATTCAAGAGGGTTGAGTGCAGAGCAAGCGTAATATTTTTTATTGATTGACGGTTCAACTGGAAGCGCACTGGCTGGGTACAGCCAGTGCAAACGTGAACTGCGTGTGCGCATTACTACAAATGCCGCGCCGCAGCCAGCGGCTTGCGCAGCGAAAAAAATAAAATCGCCGCCGCCAACTGCGCCGCAATGCCAAACGCCACCATCGCGACAAGCGACACGTCATACAACGCCCCCATCGCCGCGCTCCCCGCAAACCACGCCACGCCGTACACAGCGTTGAACGTCCCAAACGCGCTCCCGCGCTTGCTCATCGAGACGACTTGCGCGATGCCCGAGCGGAGGCACGCGTCCTGCACGCCCAGCCCGCTGGCCCAGCACGCCACCGCGCCAATCGCCCCGGCAGGACCATCCAAAAACGCAAGCGGCAACGAAAACAGCGCAACCAAAATCCCGCACGAGAGCGTCGCGATGCCGAATTTATCGAAGAGCCGCCCGAAGATCACGGCCGTGATTCCATTCACGCCCATCGCGCCGGCGTAAAGCAGCGGGATGTATTTGTCGTCGAAAAAATCGGATTTGGAAAAATGATACGCCATCAATTGAAAATCCACCATGCCGCACGCAAACAATCCGGCTGCAACAATGTACGGCCAGAACACGCCGGGAATCGGCTGCGGCGGTTTCGGCGCGGGCGCTTTGGGGCGGCCCATCCATGCGGCGCGCGCGCCAATCAGCGCGAAGAGCGTCAAAATCGCGGGCACGCCCAGCCACAGGTACACGCGCGAATAACCGAGATTAAACCAGAGCATCAGCGCGACGATCAGCGGCCCGACGACCGCGCCGGTCTGGTCCATCGCCGCATGAATGCCAAAACCCCAGCCGTGCCCGACGGTTTCGGTGGCTTCGGAAAGCAGCGTGTCGCGCGACGGCCCGCGCAGCGCTTTGCCCGCGCGTTCGAGCGTGAAGAACAACGCCGCCAGAGGCCAGTTGCCGGCAAGCGCGAGCGCCGGCACGACTATGATGTTTAGCGCGTAACCGGCAATGGCCAGCGTCCAGTACGCGCGCGTCTTGTCGGCAAAGCGCCCTGAAAAATAACGCAAACTCGCCGCGATCATTTCGCCGAACCCCGCGACGAATCCGACCACTTTTCCGCTCGCGCCCAGTCCTTTCAGGAAAGGTCCCGCAACGCTGTGTGCGCCTTCGTAGGTCATGTCGGCGAAGAGGCTGACCAGGCCGAAGCACCAAATCACGCGCATGGCGCGGCGGCGGTTGTCGTTGGCGTCGGGAGCTTCAAGCATGATTAATTTCGGAGCGCCGGCTTCCAGCCGGCCCGCATCGCCTCAGACCCACGCACGCCTTCTTTATGGGTTACTTTATCCCGAAACACGCCTGCACAATCGTGACGATGCAAAGCACCAGCAGTGAGACGACGCTGAAATAGCGCAGCGCTTTGGGGTGCACGCGATCCGCAAACCATTTTCGAATACCCGTGCCCAGAAACGCGGCGAGCATGCCTTTTGTGACCATCGCCAGCACCGCGCCCGCCCAGACGAAAAGGTGCGCGTGCGGAAAATTTGCGGCGACAGTCGCGCTAGCGATCTGGCCTTCGTCGCCCCATTCAGAGAAAAAGATCGCCGAGAAGGAAACGATTGCGGCCTTGGTTGCCGGCGATTTGTCCTGCGATTGCGGCATGACCAGCGGTTTGCGCCAGATCGTGTACGCCACGCCGAGAAAACTAATCACGGTAATCGCCGCCACAATCACCGCATGCTCTTCCTGCAATTTCGCAATCTGCTCGCCCACGATCACCGCCACCGCCATCTTCAGCATGAACGCGACGCTCATGCCGAGCACAATCGGCAGCGAACGAAATCGAGTCGCCAGGACGCCGGTCGTGTAGAGCAATTTGTCGCCCACGACTTCGGAGAAGAAGACTGAACCGTACGCGGTGAAGAGAATGGGAATCACAATCCGAACCCTGGCGCTTCTTTTTTTTTGACGACGGGATGGTAGCGGCAGCAAACTGCCATATCAATGCATATTTGTGTTAAGGATTGATGGGTGCCACGGATTTGAATGTACTCATTCAAATCCGTGCTATGGGTGCGGGTACCACGGATATGGCTGGGTACAGCCATATCTGTGGCACCCGCGTCACGGGCTGAAAGCCCGCGTTACTTGGTGACGCTGCGATCTTGCACTTCATGGATTTTCTTGGCGACGTCGAAGTTATCCGGCTTCTTCTTGCCGGTGAGATTCTGCTGCAATTCCTCGGCGTCCGGACGTTTGGATTCGACGCCATTTTCGGGGACTTCAAGGCCGGCGGTCCACACGATCGCGTTCAAAACCGCCTTGCGGAAATCGTCCTGCGACCAATTCCAATGCACGTGCGCGCCGGTAAGCCCGAATCCGCGTCCACCGTTATTGGGCCGCTCGAAACACCACATCACATGCTCCGGCACATTCTTGCCAATCCCCGCGCGCACATCCGGGTTGCCGCCGTGCGCGTCGTCTTTGCCCTGGCGCGTGCTGTCAGGCGGAACGCCGGTCAGAATCGGCGTAACGCCGGCCATGTCGCTGTTGAAGCGCATGTGGTAGTACCATTCGTCATGCGTCGAGAACGGCTTCACCCCGCGCGTAATCGGGTGCTTCGGAATCTCCTTGAAGCTCGCGGTCCAGTTCGGATTGACGGAGTAAAACGTTTCAAAATACCCCCCGATGGCATCGGTGATCGCTTTGCCCGCGTCGCCTTTCGGCACTTCGACCGCATAATGAATGCAGCCGATGCCGACGCCTTTTTTGATCATCGCATTGAATTCGTCCATGTGTTTCATGATCACATGCCCGCCGCCGCCGTCGCAATAAATCACGACTTCAGCCGCGCCGTCAAACACGTGCGGATCGGCCGGCCAGCCGCGGTCGTAGACCGCCGTTTCAATCGGCAGCCCGCTTTCGTTGAGGCGCTTGGCCAGCAGCATGCAGCCGCCATTGTGTTCATGGCCGCCATATTCGTGGCTGGGATTTCCGGCGATAAAAACGATCTTCTTCTTAGCGGGCTTGTCTTCAGCGATCCCAATGGCGCAGACGCATGCCAGTGCGGTGACGAGGCTCAATTTAACGTTCACAATTCCTCCTTGTGGTGGATGTACGCAATAGTGCGTGAATTAATACACTAAAGCGAGCGCCACAAGGATTGGAAATCCGATCAATCGCAAAATTTCCGCGCATCGCCGCCGTTTCCCCTCTCCCTCCGGGAGAGGGCCGACGCATGTACTCATGCGCGGGGTGAGGGGAATGCACCCGCGACGAGACGCGGCAATCCTCACTTCGCGCTGCCGCTCTTGCCTTTCTTCGCCTTGTACGTCACCGTCTTGGCAAGCTGATAAATCCCGCCGTTGAACAACGCGCTGCTCACAATCGTGTGCGTCGAGCCCTTGTCGTCTTTCGAAATCAAACCTTCGTTCACAAAATCGCCGGCGAACGTTGCGCCGGCCAGCTTCATCGAATAGGCGGCCTGTTGATCGGCGACCGTGCCGCCTTTCGCTTTCACGGCGAGTTTGAACGTGCTCTTCGCGTTCACGCCCTGCCCTTTCGAATTCAGCGTAAACGCGCCTATCGCGCCGGCGACGGCGAAAACCACTTTCTTGCCATTGACGCTGAATCCCGCGGGCACGTGCAGCGTGCCGGAAAGCGTGATCATGTCGCTGTTCATTTTCGCAAAATTCAATTTGATGCCAATCTTTGACACCACCAGAGGCAGAATCGTGATCGGCAGCGGAGCCGGCGTGCTGGCGGCGCTGTTGGGATCGGTGCCGGCCGCGGTTTCGAACGCATCCGAGAATCCATCGCCGTCCGAATCGTTGCCTTCGCCCACAATCGGCGCGTTGACCGTGACGCCCACGCTGCTGCTGGCCGTTCCGCCGTGGCCGTCATTCACAGTGACAGTGGCCGTGTAATTGCCCTTCACAGCGTAGGCATGCGTCGTGCTGGCGCCGCTGCCGTTGGTGCCGTCGCCGAAATCCCAACTGTACGTCAGCGTATCGAGATTCGCGTCGGTGGCCGCGGCACTCAACGCCACCGTCTGATTGACTCCCGCCGTGGACGGCACGGCGTTGGCCGCGGACGAAATCACTGGCGCGATGTTCTGCACGGTCAGTTCCACGTCGTTGCCAGTGCCGCCCGTGTACGAGATCATGAACATCTGTGTGCCGCCGGGAACGATCGAGCCTGGCGGCGTCGCCGCAAACATGCCGCTGACCGCATCCGCTCCATCGTTGGCGATGATCACGATTTTCGTGCCCGCTGTGGCCGCGTAACCGGGCGCATTAAGCGCGAGCGTGCCGGCCAGTGTGACCGAACCGGTGACGTTGATCATATCGGCGCCTCCCGGCGTGATGTCCACCGCGAACGTTGACCCCGCGCTAAGAGCCAAATTGCCGCTTGAAAGCGTGCCGGGACCTGAATTGCCCGGCGCGACGGTGCCGGTGCCGCTGGCCGTGAGCGTGCCCACGCTGCCGGTTCCGGCCAGCGTACCGGCGGTCGCCAGCACGTTGCTGACTTGAGTTCCGTTGATCGCGAGCACTCCACCGGTCACGAGGGTCAGGCCTGTGTAGGTGTTGTTTTTCGTAAAGGTTTGCGTGCCTGTCCCGAATTTCGCGATGCCGCCGGTGCCGCTGACCAAGCCATCGAACGTGGTCGACGTCGCGTCGCCGCTAATGCTTAGCATTGCGGTGCCGAGCGCAATGTTGCCCGTCCCGGATAGGGGACCGACACTATCGCTGTGGTCGTTGAGATCGAACAAGCCGGAGGCGTTGATTAGTATGGTTGAGGCGGGGGCGACATCGCTGCTGTTTAATTCGCGCAAAATGGCGGAGTTTGCCGCGTCCACATTGTTTCCGATCACGATGGGACCTTGGAGAATCGTACCAACGGATGTATTCATGCGCAGCACGCCCTTGTCAATTGTCGTGGTGCCCGTAAAAGTGTTCGACGCGCTGCCCAGCAGGTCCAGCGTGCCGGTTCCGTTTTTCAGGATTCCCGCGGACGAGCCGCCGTTGCTGATGATTCCCGTGATCGCCAATTCCGGCTGCACATTTCCAGAATTGATGGTCATCGTCCGTGTCGCGCCGTTGAGCGAGATTGGAGCCGTGATCGTCGATCCCGCCGCGCTTCCCGCCGGCGCCACGATGTTTCCCAAAAGGTTAAGCGTGCCGGTTGTGGAACTGATCGTCGCCGAATTCATCGTCAGCAGGCCCGTGAATAGATTACCCGCGCCGAGCGTGATATTTCCGCCCGTAAGCGTCGTCGTTCCGACAGTCTCATTGAAGCCATTCAAATCCAGCAATCCGTCTGCAAGAATCGACACGTCGCTGGAGTTGCTGATTTCGGAAAGTTGCAGCAGCCTGACTACCGCGCTGTTGACGGCGCCCGATCCATCGCCGATCTGCAAAGCCGCGGGCACAATCGTCGCCGTGTTCGAGTTCAGCGCCATTGTGCCGGCGGCGACAGTGGTCAAGCCCCCGTAAGTAGCGGAACTCGTGGTGTCGAACGTCATCATGCCCGTGCCGATTTTGGTCAGTCCGCCGGATCCGATGATCGACCCGCCCCAGTTGTAATTTGTGGCGTTGCCAACCGTCAATGTGTTTGTGCCTCCCGCACCCGTGTCCACACTGCCCGTTCCGATCAGTGTTCCAATTACTTCGCTCGAGCCGTTCAGATTCAATTGTCCGTCTGGCTGGATGGACACGTTGCTCGTGTCGGCAATACAATCACCGATGAGCAGCATGACTTGCGCGCTGTTGGCGGTCTGGCCGGCCGCTGTTCCACCGATTATCAAATCGCCCGGCACCAGCGCTCCGGCGGAAGTGGAGAACAACTGCAGAATTCCGGCGCTGCGCGCCGGCACCGATGCGGGTTCGTTCGATCCAATCGTCGTGGTTCCTGTGTATGTATTATTTGTGGCTTGCGTGAACTCCGTGATTCCGGGACCGTAAACGCGCACGCCTTCGCCCCCGCTGATCATTCCGTGAATGGTCAATTTCTGACCCGCCGCAGTCCCGCTCTGGATGTACGCGGTGGCGCCTGAAAGTGCAAGGGTGGCATTGATCGTATTGCCACCCGCATCGTCTTCAATGTTGATGGTTGAACCCACACCAGTCAGATTAATCGCGCCGTTGATGACGTTGCCCGTGCTCGTGAAATTGATGAAAGAAACTGTCGTGGCAAGGTCGGCCGTGGTGATGCGGTTGGTGCCAAATGCCACTCCTTCACCAGCCGCGGGTGCGCCGCCAATCCAGTTGTTCGCGTCCGACCAATGCACGCCGTCTCCGTTTCCGCTCCAGAGGTGGACATTCAATGCATAAGCCGGAGCGACCATGCTCACGAACACGAGACACAGCACTAATTTGCTGAATTTCCAAAAAGGCAGGCGGTCCATATCTCTCTCCTTTATTTATTATCCGCGGCAACTGAGGCTTCACTCGTCTCGCAGCAGAAGTAAGCGTGACGCTGGCTTGAATTACAGAGAATATCTTTGGAAGAAACCGCGCCCTCTCCTGCGCAAATTCGGCGGAGATACATTGCCAAATGTCACTTTCTAACCACAGCATACAATGCCGTCAGCAGTTAGTGCCGGGATTCCGGCAAGCTTCGTGGAGGTTATGTGTAATCTGCCGTATTTTCGTTTTAAAAAATCACGCGCTTGAATAGATTATTCCCATTTCCAGAATCGAAGGAGCCGCGCCAGGAATGCCCATAACCCCATCCGTTCCCGCCAACGCCGTCTTCGCTCAATCCGGCGGACCCACGACTGTGATCAATTCATCGATGGCCGGCGCGGTGCTCGAAGCGATGAAGCATCCGAAAGTTTTCAAGAATCTGTACGGCGCGAAAAACGGAATTCTCGGCGTGCTCGAAGAGGACCTCTTCGATTTTCGCAAAGAAAATCCCGCCAATCTGAAAGGCCTGCGCTGCACGCCCTCCGCCGCGGCGGGTTCATGCCGGTATAAGGTTAAAACGGATGCCGATTACGCGCGCATCGTTGAAGTCTTCAAAGCGCACAACATCCGCTACTTCTTTTACGCCGGCGGCAACGACAGCATGGACACCGCCGACAAAGTCGCGCACCTGGCCAAAGATCACAATCACGAAATCACCGTGATGGGCATTCCCAAAACCATCGACAATGATCTGGCCTGCACAGACCATTGCCCCGGTTACGGCAGCGTGGTGAAGTACAACGCGACGATGGTGATGGAAGCGGGCAAGGATACGGAATCGCTCTACACGACGGATACGATCACCGTGCAGGAGGTGATGGGGCGCAACGCGGGCTGGATTGCGGCGGGCTGCGGCTTGGCCGCGCGAGACGGCGAAGACGCGCCGCATTTGATCTACGTGCCGGAGATTCCGGTGTCGCTGGAGAACATGGCAAAACACATTCGCGAATGCCTCGCGCGCATCGGCCGCGCGGTGATCGTGGTCTGCGAAGGCTGCAAGAACGAGAAGGGCGAATACCTCGCTGAAGTTGGCGGCAAATTTGGCGCGGACGCGTTCGGACACAAACAGCTCGGCGGGATCGGCGAATTCATCGGCAATTTCATCGAACAGGAAATTGGCGTCAAAGCGCGCCGCAACAAAGCCGGCACGATCCAGCGTTCCGGCATGCATTGGGCAAGCCTTACCGACGTGAACGAAGCGTTCCTCTGCGGCCAGGAGGCCGTACGCCAGGCCGCGAACGGCACTAGCGGCCAGATGGTCACGCTCGTGCGCAAAAGCAAGGCGCCCTACAAATGCGTGACGGGCCTCGCGAAACTCAGCGACGTCGCCAACGGTGAATCGTTGCTCCCGCGCGATTACATGAACGACGCCGGCACCGGAATTTCGAAAAAATTCCGCGCCTATCTCTCGCCGTTGGTGCAGGGCGATGTTAAAGTGCCAATGGGCAAAGACGGCTTGCCGGTTTATGTGCGCTTGAAACGGAAGCTGATAGCGAAGAAGTGTGGAGAATGGAAGAAGTAAAGCCGGATAGCCCTGAGTCGCAGCCGACGCCGCCGCGCGACGACGAGTGGTGGAGAACGATAGTGTCTGCCGCAGCGATTCCGATTTTTTTCTTTTGCGCGGCGGTCTGGATGACGCCGGTCTTTGACTTTGGCAGGAGGCAAAGTCAAGGTGCTTTCGGTATGGCTGCCGTTGCACTTGCGGCGTTTCTGATCGCTCCGCCGCGGATAAGACAGGTTTGGTGTGTAATATGGGTCGCGACGGTGTTAGGCAGCATTGTCTGGGGGTTGATTTGAGCATGTGCGGGGAATGAAACCTTGAAACCGGAGTCGAAAATGGTCAAGCCAATCGTTCTTGCGATTATTCTATGCGATTCCGTGATTCGCGAGGCGGGCACCAACAAGCTTTCGCTGATCGGGACGTTCAACGGGATTTTCTCGAACAATTTTCCGTGCACGCACCCGTCGCTGTGCGTGTACATCGCGATCACGGAAGGGCGGGGGAGGATGCAGTGCAAATTGCGCATGCTCTCGCTGGACGACAACAGCATCGTCTTCGATCTGCCCGGGCAGATCGACTTCGGCGGGCCGACGAGCGTCGGGGAATTGGTCTTCCAACTCCAGCAGATTCGCTTCCCAACGCCCGGCGTGTACGCGATCGAATTCTGGACGGGGACGGAATTGGTGGCGTCACGCAAGATCAACGTTCAAAAAGCCGAACAACCGCCGCAGAAGTGATAACCCCGTAGCGCAGGCGTCCCGCCTGCACTTTCTTTCGCGAAGCGAAACGCCGCCGTTGCCCTCTCCCTTCGGGAGAGGGCCGACTGGCGTACTCGCCAGCGGGGTGAGGGGGAATGGTTCCCGCTGAATCCTGCACACAATTTTCACCCCTTTTTCACAATCCGCCGTTGTAAATCTACTATGCTGTTTGAATTCAACCCAGGAGTTCGTTCAATGACAGGGTTCCCACGCATACTTGCGTTTCATTTTGCATTTTGCATTTTGAATTTTGCATTGCTTTCAGCCGCCGATGACAAAAACAACGTCCCCACCGTCCCGCCGCCGGGCGTTGAGCCGTTCAATCCTAAGCCGCTCATGGATAAACTCAACGAACGCATCAAGACGGACGTGTTCAAATTTGCGGTGCTCGGCGATGCCAAGCACGCCAAGACGCTGCCAGGATTATTGAAGTACCTTGACGAAACAGTCAGTCCCGATTTTGTGCTGACCACCGGCGACATGGTTGCCAGCGGCGGCGGCAAAGTCGGGCCGGGCTATTACGAGATGCTTTCGAAAGAAGCCGGCGAGCAGATGCGCAAACGGCCGTGGTGGCCGGCGATCGGCAATCACGAATTGGCGGGCGGCGCGATCACCGGCAAAGACGCGCTCAAGGACGACAGCGAAAAAATGCGCGCAAATCAGGCTTCGGGCATCGCCAACTTCAAACAATTCTACGCGCTCGACAACGATTACTACAGCTTTACGTTCCGCAACGGCGCGTTCATTGCGCTGCCGTTTCGCTATCCGACCGGCAAGCAAGTTGAGTGGCTGGAAAGCGAATTGAAAAAAGCGAGTGAAGCGAAGCTGCATATCTTCGTCTTCAATCATGCGCCATTTTTCACGGTGGGGAACAAGCCGGCCAAGGAGGTTCCGAACAAAGAGACGGACGTAACGGCGCTGTTTCAGAAGTATGGCGTGAAAGCCGTGTTTTCCGGCCACGATCACGGCTATTACCGAACGGTGCGCGGCGGCATTCCGTACTTCACCAGCGCCGGCGGCGGCGCGGCGATTTATCCGGCGACGCGCGCGAAAGAAGCGTTGCCGGAGGACGTGTACTATTACGGCGTGGCTTCGTCCTTCTTGAAGGGCGCGGAAAAGGAGAAGGAAGCCCCGCTGCCCGGAAGCGCCCCCGAGCCTGAAAAGAAAACCGACGCGTCCGCGGAGAAGCCGGCCGCAACCGGCGGAAGGAAATACGCGCTGCATAAAAACGACGGCAGCCCGGATACGATTACCGAGACGCCGGAGCAGTTCCTGTGCGTGGTGGAAGTTAACGGCAACAAAATCGTTTGCCGTTGCATAACGGCCAAAGGCGAGACGTGGGACGAGATTCAATTGTCGAAGTAACACGGGCTTTTAGCCCGTGAATGTACCAGCGGAAAGCATGCATGCCTGAACAGAAACGCGCCAGCTCAAAATCATATTACTCCGGCGGCACGCTGCGAATCGTCGTGATTCTCCTCGCCGCGGCCATGCTTGGCAGCGGCGCCTATTTTGCCTACAAAAGAACCCGCCCGCATCCCGAAGATTCGCGCCTCAACCCCAACACCGAGAGCGTTCCGCCGCCTGGTATCGCGCCCTTCGATCCCAAGCCGCTGATGGACAAAGTCCGCGCGCGCCTGACCAGCGACAAAATCCGTTTCGCGGTGCTTGGCGACAGTAAGCACGCTTCGACGCTGCCGGCTTTTATCAAATTCCTCGAGGAAACCGTTAATCCCGATTTTGTCTTGGGCACCGGCGACATGGTCGCCAAAGGCGGCGGCAAAGAAGGCGCGGGCTATTACGAATTGCTGGCAAAATTCGACGCCGACGGCCTGGTTGGAAAGTCGATGCGCACGCGCCCGTGGTGGCCCGCCATAGGCAACCACGAAGTCGCCGGCGCCCCGATCCTCCCCGGCTCGCGCAAGGAAGGCGAGATCCTCAGCGCCAACAAACGCACCGGCATCGAGAATTTCAAGCTCTTCTATAACCTTGAGAACGATTACTACAGCTTCACCTGCCGCAATTGTTATTTCATCGCGCTGCCGTTTCCGCAGCCCGTTGGCGCGCAGATTCAATGGCTTGAAAATGAATTGAAAACGGCCGTCGCGCAGAAAAAGAACATCTTCATTTTCAATCACGTGCCGTATTACACAATCGGTTCGAAAGGCAGCGACGACGTGCCGAACAAAGAAACGGAACTGACGGCGCTGTTCAAAAAATACGGCGTGCTCGCCGTTTTCTCCGGCCACGATCACGGTTACTACCGCACGGTGCGCAACGGCATTCCTTATTTTGTCAGCGCGGGCGGCGGCGCGGCGATTTATGCGGCCAAGCGCTTGAACGAGTCGCTGCCCGAAGACGTCTATTATTACGGCATCCAGGAAACCTACGGCAAGAAGCCCGAAGATCAGCGCTACGCCCTCCACAAAAACGACGGATCCCCCGACAAAATCACGTCGGTGCCGGACCAGTTTCTGTGCTACGTCGATGTAAACGGCGACAACATCGTCTGCATCACAATGTCGGTGAAGGGCGAGAAGTGGGACGAGATTAAATTGAAGTAGTCAGGAATCAGGAGTCAGAAAAAAACGCGCAGCGATTTTGCCGCGCCTCCTATCTCCTATCTCCTATCTCCTATCTCCTATCTCCTATCTCCTATCTCCTATCTACTGCTGTAACTCAAACGTCACCCCCAACGTCACCTTCAGCGTCAGCGCCGCGGAGTCGCCGGTGATCAGGCCGCTGGGCTTTTGCGTCTGCGCGCCGGCGGTGGCGAAGCCGATCATCAGGCGCATGTACGATGACATCGGATTCTCCGAACCGCTGCTTTCCTTGTCGGCTTCCTGCAAGCTGATCGAATGAATTCCGCCAACTTTCAATCCCGCGGCTTTCGCGATGAACGCCGCCTTTTCGCGCGCGGCTTTCACCGCCGCATCGAACGCCTTCTGCTCCACTTCCGCCGTGCGCGGCGCGACGAATTCAAACGCGACCGAGTGCTTCTTCTGATTCAGTCCCAATTGCGCCGCGACGAGGTTGTTGCCTTCGTCATCCTCCGCGTCGGACATGTCGGGCATGACTTTCGCGCCGATGACCGCGGCCTTCATTCCCTCGGCTTCGAGCGTAATGGCGTTGACATCCTTGCCGGAAAAGGCCACGGGCACACGCACCACCTGCTGCATGATACATTCGTAAGGTTCGTCGGTTTTTTTCGGCGTAGCTTGCCCGCGCATGGCGGCCATCATGGCTTCGTTGGAATTGCCGCCGCCCTTTTGACTGACGGTCGGCGCTTCAATTTTTGCTTTGGCGGGATCGACGCCCGGCAATTTTGCGAGCGCGGCATCGCGCGCTTTGTTCAATGCCTCCAGCGTGGCTTTGGCTTCGGTGCCCTTTTGGCGGAAAGTGAGGACGACGTGGAATTCCGTCGGCACGACGTCGATCGTCGCGGAGGCGGTCACGACGGCTTTGGGCGCGCTGTCGGCTGCGTAAGAAACGAGAGCGCAAACGCTGATAACGAGAAATAGCATCGCACGCATGGAAGACTCCTTTTATCGACTGATCGCCTCATGCTAATCCGCGTTCGAAATGAAATCCATCGCGTTTATTTGGTGGGGCAGACATTCCTGTCCGCCGCTTTTACAAAGTTGTTACGCTCCAACCCGAAAATCGCGTGTAAAATCCATGTAACTTACTTGGGAGACTCGTCGCTCATGCGCAGAATGTCATTTCGCACACTTGGATTATTTTTTTCGCTTGTTCCCGTTACCTCCGCGTTTTGCGGCGAAGCGCCGGTCAAAGGCAAAGTCGATGCCGTGACGGTGTACCGCGGGCAGGCGCTGATTACGCGCGCCGTCGATCTGAAAGCGCCGGCCGGTTTGCAGGAAGTCGTGGTCACCGATCTTCCCGCGCGCGTGATTCCCGGCAGCATTTACGCGGAAGGCGACGAAGGCGTCGAAGTGCGCTCGGTGCTGTACCGCGAGCGCGCGGTGGATCAGGACATCCGCGAAGAAGTGCGCAAGCTCGACGCGCAAATCCGCGACGTGCAGGATAAGATCGCGGCGTCGAAACGCCAAGGCGAAGTGCTGGCTGAGCGCAAAGCGTATCTGCAGCGGTTGCAGCAATTCACCGCGCCGACGGCGACGTTTGAATTGACCAAAGGCGTGCTCAACGCGGACACGCTGCAAAAAGTCACCACGTTTCAATTCGAACAATTTCAGACGATCGCCACGGAAGAGATCAAATTATCGACGCAGGAGCGCGATTTGGCCGAACAGCAAAACGTCTTGCAGCGGCAGCGCAACGAACTGACCGGCGGCAGCGCGCGGACAGTGCGCGAAGCGCTCGTCTTCGTGAATCTCGCCAAAGCGGACGGCGCGTTCCGGCTGCGCTACCTCGTGGAAAACGCAAGCTGGACGCCCAGCTACAACATCCGCGCGGATGCGAAGCGCGATAAAGTCGTGGTCGAATACGACGCCTCGATTCAGCAGATGAGCGGCGAGGATTGGACGGGCGTGCAGATGACGCTCTCGACGGCCACGCCGTCGCTGGTCGCGCGCGCGCCCGCGCTCGTGCCGCTGACCGTGGCGCTCGCGCCGCTGGCACAAACGAAGCTTGTCGTGCAAACCGCCGACGAATACGGCAACCAGCGCGATTTGATTGTCGAGCGGCGCAACAAAGCGCAACAAGGGCGCGGCGGTAACTTCAACAACGATTTGCAGTCACAAATCGCCAACAATGCCAACCCAAATTTCAACGCGAAGCAGCAAGTCGAGCAGGCCGACAACGATCTGAACGACATCGCCGGCGAACTGCAGATTCTTGACCTTGTCGCGAAGGGCAAGATCAGCAAGAAGCAGGAAAAGTCGCGCGCCATCGCCGACGAAAGCGTGAGCGTCACGTACGAATTGCCCGGGCGAACGTCGCTGCCGAGCCGCGCCAGCGAGCAGCTTATTCAGATCGCGTCGATGCCGATGAAAAGTGAATTCTACAAAACCGCGATTCCGCTGCTGACCAATTACGTGTACGAAGAAGCCTCGCTGACCAACGAAAGCAAGCTCGTGCTGCTGGCCGGGCCGGCGTCCACGTTCGTGGCTAAACAATTCGTCGGCCGCGGCGAAGTGCCTACGGTGGCGATCGGCGAAAGTTTCACGGTCGGCTTCGGGATCGATGCGTCGCTGCGCGCCGAACGCGAATTGGTGGAGAAAACGGACACGATTCAGGGCGGCAACCGCGTGCAAAGTTTCACGTACCGCCTGCAAGTCGAGAATTTCAACGGCGAAGCGGCGGCAGTGCGAATTCTGGAACGCCTGCCGACCGCGAAGGAGAACGAAATCCGCGTGGTGCCGGCGCCGATGTCGCTGGAGATCAGCAAAGATCCGATGTACGAAAAGAACGAGCACAAGAAGGGCATTTTGCGCTGGGATGCGAGCGTGCCGGCGCAGGCGATTGGGCCGAAGGCGTTTTCGATTCAGTACCAATTCTCGCTGGAGTACGACCGGCAGATGGGCATCGCGGGGACTCCGCCGCCGAATCGGAATCCGTTTGGAATTCCGTCGCCGGCGGAGAAGAAATGAGGATCCGTTTCAAAACTTTGCGAAGCGAAGTGCCGCCGTTCTCCTCTCTCCCGTTGGGGAAAGGCCGCCTTTCTTCCCCTCTCCCCCTCTCACTTGGGGGAGAGGGGCCGGGGGTGAGGGGTGGACTCCGCTTCAGATCGCGAGTAACTCCCGAAGGGCCGGATCGCAAATGATGAATTCGCCATTCGAGTTCATCAGCGGCTATCAGGTTCTATAGGCTCTTTTTTTTGCTGGCATCGCATGAATAAGAAACCGGCCGCCCTCATCGCTCTCTCGCTCGCCGTCCTCGCCTGCATCGTCGAAATTTCTCTCACCGAGCGCCTTTCCTTCTCGCGCGTGCCGCACGGCAAATCCGCGCGCGCGGCCATCGCCATTCGCGACAACGTCTCCGCGTTTGAAAAATGGGGCTCGAAGCAATTCACTGAGCCGTACCTGAACCGTTATTACGACGCGGCGTGGTATTTCACTCAATGCGATTCGGACAAATGCGAGCGGGAATTCAGCGCGACGATCGACCGCGCGCTTGAACGCTATCCGCAAGTCGATCTCTTCATTCTCGCGCACACGAACTCGTTTCTGACTTGGATGAAGAAACTTTCGCCCGAGCGGCGCGCGCATCTGCGCCTTGTCTACAACACGGGCTGCTACAATTTGCCGCAGGGCGCCGAATGGCTCAAACTCGGCGCGAAAGCCTGCGTCGGCCATCCCGGCGAAAGCGATTCGCCCTTCTTCTATTTCTATTTCCTGCGCCGCTGGACGCGCGGCGAACCGCTCCAATCCGCGCTCGACGAATCCAACGCGCTGATGCAAACGACCGTGCGCCGCGCAGAATTTTTTTCGTTCGGAAAAGTCAATGCCGCGAAAATCATTAAAAACACCGAAGCAAGTCTTCAAGGCGACGGCCAGCTTCGCATCGCCACCGAAAACGAAGGCAGTCTGGCCAGGGAGCATCACGATGACGGCGCACGCTAGCCCCGGCGATGACGCGCTCCGCCGCACGCCCGAGCGCGCCGAGCGCTGGCACGTGATCGTCCCGCCCGCCGCGCTTCTTTTTCAAGCGATCCCGCCGCTCACGTTGTGGCTCATCGCCCGCGTCGCGTACGTCCAACCCAATCACCCGCCGCAAAACTGGGAGCGCCCCGTCACCTTGATTGCACTATTCGTTTTCTCGGCGGTAAGCTTCGCCCTCAGCGGATTCGGCATCTACGGATTGCTGACGCGCGTGCGCATGAGTGTTGCCGTGCCCGTGATCGCGATCTGCTGTTTCCCCGCGCTTCTGTGCGGCGCGACGTACTTGCACGGGCTGTTGGTGTTTTTGACGTGGGTTTAATCCTTCGGCCTTATCAATACCGCGATAGTTCCGATAAGCGCTAAAATTAATCCGCAAGCCGCCCCACAAAACGGCAGCCCTGTCGGCCACGCCTGAGTGTGCGAAATATAAAATAGCCAAAGTGCGTCGATCACAATGAAGAAGACGCCGAGCCATATTAAGGTCCAACCCACGCAACTCGTTTTCACGCGAACGCCTCACTTCTCTACAATAATCCACCCTAACGAAAACCGCGCAAACACAATCCGCTTGTAGTCATCCGCCTCATACAAACACCCAGCCGTCCCATCCGGCAAAACCGTTAGCACCGAATACGCAAATGCTCCCGGCACGAGCACGCGTTTCGCGGGCCATGTTTTTCCATCATCGAAACTCGCATAGATTGTTCCATTCGCGCGCTTCGAACTGTCGGAGCCCGAGTACAGCAGCACGCCGGGCGAATCTCCTTGCGCAAAACGATAGCGCAGAATCGAACCCATGCAGCCGGGATCGTTCAACTCCGGCGCGTCAGTTATGGGCAACCACGTTTCGCCGCCATTCGCGCTTACTGATGTTTTGCGCACGGGTTTTCCGGCCCAGCGGCGGCTGTTCAGCATTACGCTGCCGTCGCTCAATTCTACGAATTGCACTTCATTCACCAAACTGATCTCCGCGCCAGCCGCCCCGCCCTTCGGATTGGCGACATGCGCCCCCGGCGCGACGTCGCCCATGCGCCACGTCTCGCCCTCGTCGTCGCTAAAAACCGCATACACATTCCAGTGGTAATACGGCCCTTCGTTGAACGGAATCAGCAGCCGCCCGGCGTGCGCGCCGCGCGTGAGTTGAATGCCGATTCCCGGCCCGCTCGCCAATGTTGTCACGCGTTCGGGACGCTTCGCGGATTTGGTGATGTCCAGCGGCTTGCTCCACGTCGCGCCGTTGTCGTCGGAGTGCATCACAAAATTGCGCAGTACGTTCGGACCGTCCACTCCCGGCAGCAGCATCGCATTCTTCTCGCTCAATCCGGCCGGATAAAATTGATACATCAAAAAAATGCGCCCCGTCACTTGCTCCACGACCGCGCACGGATTGTTCAAGCAATTCTCGCCGTCCGCGGCAATCGTTTCGATGGCGCTCCAAGTTTTGCCATTGTCGCTGCTGCGCTTGAGCACGATTTTGTTCGCCGATTGGTCGCGCAGCGATTGCCGCCCCTCAGCAAATGCCAGCACCGTCCCGTTCTTCGCCACAATCAGAGACGGAATGCGAATCGCGGGATAGCCGTCGGCATCCTTGCCGGGTTTAAAGACATCGACGAACTCCGGCTCCGCCGCGCAGGCCACACACGCGGTCAAGAGCAGCGCCAATTTAGCCACAGATGAACACATATAAACACAGATGATTCTGAACATGATTGAAATCCGTGCGGCAAAAGGAGGGGCGGCACTCCTGCCGCCCACATCGTTCGGCGGCAAGAGTGCCGCCGCTCCTATTTAAAGATTCCGTTTAAAAAACTCCACCATCCGATCCGACAGAAACTTTCCCGCTGCTTCGCCGCGGAAGCCGTGCTTCTGCCCCGGCTGAATCTGCAGTTCGTAAGGCCGGTTAGCTTTCGTCAGCGCGTCCAAAAAATTCATCGTGTTCTGAATGTGAACGTTGTCGTCGCTCGTGCCGTGAATGATCAGCAGTTTCGCTTTCAACTTTGCCGCGGCGGCCAGCGGCGATGAGGTCACGTAACCGTCGGGATTGTCGGCGGGCGTGCGCATGTAGCGCTCCGTGTAAATCGTGTCGTAATATTTCCAATCGGTCACTGGCGCGCCCGCGCAGCCGCATTTGAACACGTCCGGCGCATGTGTGAGCGAATAGAGCGTCATGTAGCCGCCGTAGCTCCAGCCGTGAATGCCGATGCGCGACGCGTCCACGAACGGCAGTTTTTTCAGATACTCGATGCCGGCCAGTTGGTCGGCGAGTTCCTGCGCGCCCATGTTTTTGTAGATCGCCGTCTCCCATGCGTGCCCGCGTCCCCACGAGCCGCGGTTGTCCATCGACCAGATGAGGCAGCCGTCCTGCGCCAGCCGCGCGTCTACGCCGTCAATTCCGCTCCACACATTTCGCACGACTTGCACGTGCGGCCCGCCGTATATGTACACGACAACCGGATATTTCTTTGCCGCGTCGAAATTCCCCGGCTTGGTCATCCGCGCGTAAAATGTGGTGCCATCCGCTCCGTTGAACTCGACGAATTCGCTGCCCGATTTTCGCTCCGCGCCGCTGCGGTAGAGCGTCGTCAGCACCGTTCCGTCCGCGCGCAACAGCCGCACCAGCGGCGGCTGCGTCACCGATGAATACGATTCCAAAATGTATTTTCCATCAGGCGCAAGCCGAAGCGTGTGCGTGCCAGACTCCTTCGTCAAGCGCTCAAGATTTCCAGTCCCATCCAGCCGCGCGCGATAAAGCTGCCGCTCGCGCGGGTCCTTCTCCGTTGCCGAAAAATAAATCCACTCGTGCGCCGCATCGATTTCAAACGGCTGCCGCCCACCATGCAAATCCGATTCGATCATCCAATTTCCGTGCGTGACCTGCCGCGTCAGCGTGCCGTCGATGCCATAAAGGTACGCGTGCGCCCACCCGTCGCGCTCGGAGAGCCATACGAAGCCGCTCTCTCCCGTGGCACCTTTCGAAATGAACGCCGGGCCGCCGAAAACATTGACCCACTCGGATTCCTTTTCTTTCACCAGCGCCTTCGGTTCGCTCGTATCCGCCGGATTCCAACCAAACACCGTCAATTCGTTTTGCGCGCGGTTGAGCATCGTCACGGCAACCGTTTTCGAATCCGGCGTCCATACAAATTCCGGCAGGATGTATTCAAACCCCGCCTGAATCGGCAGTTTCTGCGTGCGCAATTCCGCGCCGCTCAAAACGGCCACGCACGCCTCAGGCGTCGAATTCGGGTCGCCCGATTTTGGATAGCGCTGCTTCGTGAGCGTCGGGTGCGTCATCAATATGTTGACGATTGGATGTTCAGGGACCGCCGACTGGTCCAGCCGCAGGTACGCAATCTTCTTGCTGTCCGGCGACCACGCAAACGCGCGCCCCGACGGATTGCCTTCGCGCAATTCCTCTTCATAGACCCAATCCTGCGTCGCGTTGAGGATCGTTTCGCTGCCGTCGGCCGTGAGCGCGCGAACCTTCCCCGTCGCGGCGTCGGCGACGTAGAGATTGTTGTCGCGCACAAACGCCAGCAATTTTCCGTCAGGCGAAAGCGTTACGGAATCCTTGGCGATGCCGTCGGTCGTGACGGGCGATTTTTTGCCGCTGGGAATCGTGAGCAGACAATAATCGTTCCCGTTGGAAACCAAAATTGAGTCACCGGACTGATTCCATTGGTAGCCGCGAAAGATAAAACCGCTTTCAGTCTGCCCGCGTTCCGGCGACGTCTGCGCGGGATCGTAGAGCAGCTTTTCGGTGCCGGACTCCGCATCGTAGGCGTAGAGACTCATGCGGCCGCGCGCGCCATTGACAGACTTGAGGTAAGTCAATTGCGCGGTTCCGGGGCGCCATTGGAGCGCAGTGAGCGGAACGCTGCTGAATGGCTTGTCGATGTTTTCGGCGGATGAGCAGAATATGTTTCCGAATAGAACGAATGCAACAAGCCGTGAATTGAAAACCGTGCGCATAGATCAGGTCCTTGTGCGAGAGGTACGGAATTTATCGCAGATTAACGCGGATGGACGCAGATTCACGCGGAGAATTCAAGCATTGATTTCTCCGGGCCTTACTCTGCGCCTCCGCGCCTCTGCGTGCGAATTAGTGCCGCGCCTCGTTCCGATAACGCCGCGGCGTCGCGCCCGTTTCGCGCTTGAATGCCACGCTCAAATATTCCACGTGTTCGAAGCCGGTCCGGCGCGCGATCTCGGAGAGCGACAACTGCGTGTCCAATAGCAAACGTTTCACGCGCTCCAATTTCACCCGCAAAATTTCCTCGTGCGGCGTCACGCCGAGCAGGCGCTTGAAGCGGCTTTCGAGCACGCGCCGCGAGACGGGGACGGCGCGCAGCACGTCGGAGACGTCCATGCCGTCGCAGGCGTGCTGGCGGATCAAATGCATCGCTTTGGCCACGTCGGCATCGTGAACGGCGAGCACGTCGCTCGATTGGCGAATCTCCAAACGCAGCGGCTCGATCAGGTGCGGCACGGGCGGCACTCTTTGTCCGGACATCATGCGCTCCAGAAGGCGCGCCGCTTCGTAACCGGCTTTCTGATGATTGGGCAGCACGCTCGACAGCGGCGGCGAACACAGATCGCAGAGCAGTTCGTCGTTGTCCACGCCGACGACCGCCACTTCTTCGGGCACGGCGAGTTCCGCGTCGCGGCACGCCGCGAGCACTTGCTGGGCGCGAATGTCGTAACAGGCCATCACGCCCGCTGGTTTGGGCAGCGCGCGCAGCCACGCGCCGATGGCGGCGATCTGCACTTCAGTGGGGCGGGCGAGCTTGCCGGCTTGCGGCTGAAACACTGAACACTCGCAGTTCCGCGCGCGCACGGCGTCAATAAAATGCTGCGTGCGCCACGTGGACCAATTGAAGCGCGCGTCGCCGCAGAAGCCGAAGCGGCGGAAGCCGCGTTCGAAGAGATGATCGGCGGCCATCTTCGCAATGGCGGCGTCGTTGGTCTCGACCCACGGAAGCGCGGGCACCAGGCGCGCCGCGCTGATGTCTACCGTCGGCAGCTTCGATTCGACGATTGCGCGCGCGATGCGCCTGTTCTCAATCCGCGCGATGACGCCGTCGCCGTCCCAGCTTGCCAGCCACCGCGGCGGCGGGTCGCCACGTCCCTGTTCGGCAAAATAAATCGACCACGGCCGATGTTCGCGCACATACGCCACGACACCGCGCAAAAGGCCGCGGCCGTAGGCGTTGGAGGTCTCGATCAGGAGGGCGACGCGGCGCTGTTTTTGCATTGAAGCTGTCCTCGTAGGACGGGCTGCCAGCCCGTCCATGCAGCGCACACGGAAGCCGGACGGGCTGGCAACTCGTCCTACTTGAATTTATCATTCGCGCGTTAAAATTCTCAATTTTATTACGCGAAAACTCACCGCATTCGCAGTATTCTTTCACATCCGCACACTCATCCACCGGAGGGACTATGTCTGACAGGAAAGTCAACGTCGCCATTATCGGGCTCGGCTTCGGCGCCGAATTCATTCCCATTTATCAGCGCCACCCCAACGCGAACATGTACGCGATTTGCCAGCGCAACGCGAAAAAGCTGACGCAGATCGGCGACGCTTTCAAAATCGAAAAGCGCTGCGAACATTATGAAGACGTGCTCAAGGACCCCGGCGTCGATTTCGTCCACATCAACACGCCGATTCCGGACCACGGGCCGATGTCAATTGCAGCGCTTAAAGCCGGCAAGCATGTGATGTGCACGGTGCCGATGGCGACAAGCATCTCCGATTGCAAGAAGATTGTCGAACTCGTCGAGAAAACCGGCCTCAAATACATGATGGCCGAAACGGTCGTGTACGCGCGCGAATATTTGTTCATCAAGGAAATGTATGAGAAGGGCGAACTGGGCAAGATTCAATTCGTGCAGGCGTCGCACCAGCAGGACATGGACGGCTGGCCCAATTACTGGCCGGGCCTGCCGCCGATGTGGTACGCGACCCATTGCGTGGGCCCGGTTTGCGCGCTGACCGGCGCGCAAGCCGAGTACGTGTCGTGTTTCGGTTCGGGCACGATTCGCAAGGAGTTGATCGAGAAATACAATTCGCCGTTCGCGGTCGAATCCTGCCACATCAAATTCAAAAATTCGGATTTGAGCGCGCGCATTATCCGCTCGCTCTTCGACACCGCGCGGCAGTATCGCGAAAGCATCGACGTGTACGGTTCGAAGAAAGCGTTCGAGTGGCAGTTGATCGAAGGCGAAGAGCCGGTGCTGCACACAGCCAAGAAGCCGGAGCCGAAAATTCCGAAGCGCGTCAAGGTGCCGGATTACGCGAAGCGCTTGCCCGCTGGCATTCGGCCGTTCACGACCAAAGGCGTTTACGATCTTGCCGCGCACACGCATCTGTCGTTCACGCAAGGCGGTGGCCACGGCGGTTCGCACCCGCATCTGGTGAATGAATTCGTGATGGCGCTGGTCGAGGATCGCGATCCGTATCCGAACGCGGTACAGTCGGCGAATTGGACTTGCGTCGGCTTGTGCGCGCACGAATCGGCGCTGCAAGGCGGGAAGATTGTGAAATTGCCGGCGTTTACGCTGGCTTAAAGAGAAGTTGAAAATCGAAGAAATTCGTTGAACCGGCTCGCGCAGAGGAGCGGCGGCACTCTTGCCGCCGTTGATAACCGGCAGTGTGTTCGGCGGCAGGAGTGCCGCCGCTCCTTAACGATTAGTTCAATGCGGCTTTCGACTGTTTTCGACTTTCGAATGTTGTTAGTCCAGATACGCCAGCAGCGGCCGGCAACATTCGTGTTCGCAGATATACAGCGCCGTCGCGCCGCTCAGGTTTCGATACGACACGAATGCTTCCGTGCGCGCCGCGGCTTGCTTGAATTGTTCGCCGCGCTTTTCAGCGGGAGGCATCAGCACGATCTGAGCCGCCTGGCCGCCGCAACTGAACATCAGCGACACGCATTGCATCCCCTCGTATTCCAACATGCGCGCGCCGAGAAAACTAAAGGGCGTGCCGCCGGGGTTTTCGGCGAGCACCTTTTCCAATTTCGCGAAGCCCACGTTCAAATTGTATTTCGCCACGAAGCGCCGGATTTCGTCCAAGTCCGGGCGTGCTTCGATGTGCGCGCGGTAATCGGCCAGTGTTTCGTGCGCGCGCCGCACGATGAACTCCGCCTTATCAGCCAGTTCGTCATGCTTGAAGAAGAAGAAATACGCCGTCGCGACCAGGATCGCCGCCGCCGCACTCGCGCCCAGCGCAATCCACCACGGACGCCGGCGCCGCGCTCGCTGTAGTTTGAGTTTGCCGACGATCCCCTGCCACGCCTCGTCCGCGATCGCGTCGCCGTCCAATTCGCGCCGCAGCGCCGACACCATTTCGCATTCCGACTCAACGAAAATGCGCTCGTCTACCGTGATCGACTGCTCCACGCGCCTCGCTTCGTCTGGGGAAAGTTGACCGTCGGCGAATGCAATCAGGGTGCGATAGCGCTCAGGGGTCATTCGCAATAATTGTCCTTTTTGCATACCACACTGGTGATGCTGGCAGCACCGTCATATTAGTCAAGTTTCCGCGCCGTTTCAGTGAATAATTATTTTTTATCAATCCCAATCGCGTGCATATACACTATTATTGAACTCAAGAGACCCGCGGCTTAATCATGGACGAATCCGAGTTCCTGTCGCTGTTGGACCGCTACAAGAACCCGCTCTTCGGGTTCGCGCGCCGGCGCTTGTACAAATCCGACGACGCCGAAGACGTGCTCTCCGACACCATCCTTGCCGCATGGGAACAGCGCGCGAATTTCCGCCCCGGCACTCAATTTCACGCGTGGATCTTCACGATTCTGCTCAACAAAATCTACAGCGCCAACCGCCGCAAACGCCTTGAGGAGAAGCTGCCGGAGACGATCGATGCGCGCCCGCCGGCGTCGGAAGAACAACTCAGCGTCGAAATCGCGGCGCTTGCCGGCAACGCCATTCCCATGCTCGACCATTGCAGCGACGAACTGCGCCGCGCGATGGATGCGCTGAACGAACACGAGCGCGAAACGCTGCTGCTGTTTTGTCTGGGTGAACTGTCGTACGCCGAAATCGCGCACGCGATGAACGTGCCTGAAGGCACGGTCCTCACGCGCTTGAGCCGCGCGCGTGCAAAACTGCGCCTGCGCCTGGCGGAACTTCAGCCAGTCCGCACGTAGCTTTTTTGTGCATTGTGGTGTAGGCGGCTCGCCTGCACGGGACGCGTTCGCGAAAATGCAGGCGGGCCGCCCGCACCACAAAAAGCTACGCCACAAACGCGTGCTCCTGCACATGCGTCTGCAGCGTCGATTCGATCTGCCGCAGCAGCTTGTCGCCGTCAAAGGGCTTGGTGATGCACGGCGCGTGTTCCACCTGCTGCGCATACGCGCGATATAAACTAGTGTCGAACGCGGTCATGAACACGATCGGAATGTGCTCGCCCTGAGCGCGCAACTGCTCGGCGATTTGAAATCCGTTGCGCCCGGGCAGGTAAATGTCGCACAAGAGCAAATCCGGCCGCACCGAATTTATCAGCGGCATCAAATCGCCGTGGCCCGTTGCCGTGTAAACCACGTGCCCCGCCCGCCGTAGCAGCACCTCCAGGTACTCCAGCGTGTCTTCGTTGTCATCGCACACAAGAACGACTCCTGTGAGATTTGTCATGATATTCCCCCCTTCGCGCCCAGCCCGCACCCCAGCGAGCGTTGCACCCTATAACAAGGGAGAGGCCGACTTGCGCAAATCATCAATTCTTCATACGTAAGACTAGAACTATTAGTAAGTTATGAAAACTAAGCCAACGGAAACGCTCCGCCCAATCTCCCGCGCCCTGCATCTTTCGTGGGCAAATTGTGCATTGTGCATTCGTGCACGTCCGCCCTCTGACCCCTGACCCTGACCCTGACCCCTGACCCCGACCCCTGACCCTGACCCCTGACTCCTGAC
>DATGGK010000154.1:0-15187 GCA_035308565.1 Planctomycetota bacterium
CGTGACAGAAGCGACCTCGATTTTCTTCGACGTGGTCAACGACGGCAGCATGCCCGGAAGCACGCGCGCGGCGGCATTGAAGGCGATGGAAGCGCGCAAGGACCTGCGGCTGCTTGAAGCCGTGCGCAACGCCGTCAACGACGGCGCTCTGCGGCGCGACGCGATGGCGATGTTCGGCAAACTCGCGCCCGAGGAAGCGGCGCCCAAACTCGCGGAATACATCGACTCGCAAACGCTCTCGAACAAGCGCTTCGCGATCTCGACGCTGAACGAATGGCCCGGCAAAGAAGCGGAAAAACTGATCGGCGGCTACATGGATTCGCTGCTGGAAGGACGGCTTGAAAAAGAATTGTGGCTGGATGTGCTTGAGGCGACCGCCAAACGCGCGAAAGAGGAAGTGAAGAAAGAAGATCCGCGAAAGGATGTTGCATTCGCGGCACAGAGCGCCGCGTTTGCAATGATTGGGCTGAAGAAGCCGGAGCAGTATGTGCGGCCGGATTTCAAAGGGAAGCTCGAAAAATTCGAAGCGATGCGCAAGGACGACTCGGTCGATAAATTCAAGGAATGCCTGTACGGCGGAAATGGCGGTGAAGGGCGCAGGATTTTCTTCGAGAAAGCGGAAGCGTCCTGCGTGCGTTGTCACAAGATCGGCAACCGCGGCGGCGACGTGGGGCCAAATCTGAGCGACATCGGGCTGCGCCAGAAGCGCGAATACATTCTGGAATCGATCGTCGATCCAAACAAAGTCATTGCGCCTGGTTACGAGAGCGCGATGGTGCGCACCAAAGAGGGAAAAGTTTACACGGGCGTGGTGAAGAAAGACGACGCGAACGTGCTGGTGCTGGCGAGCGCCGACGGGCTCGAGACGATCAAGAAAGAAGACATCGCCGTGCGAAAGACGGGGCAATCGCCAATGCCGCAGGATATTTCGAAGCAATTGAACAAATACGACCTGCGCGATCTGGTCGAATTCCTGGCCGGCCAGAGGACGCCACCCGAGAAGCCGCGCGAAGAGGATTCCAAGCATCAATAAATGCCGACCACATTCTTTATTCTGGCCGGCGAAGCATCGGGCGATACGCACGCCGCGCGCCTTGTCACGGAGCTGAAGGCGCAAGCGCCCGGCGCGCGCTGCGTCGGCATGGGCGGGCCGGCGATGATCTCGGCGGGGTTCGAAGCGTTCAAGGACCTCGACGGCATGCAAGTCGTCGGTTTCTGGGAAGTCGCAAAGAAATACGGTTTCTTCAAAAAAGTTTTTTACGACCTGCTCGACAAACTCAAACAAACGCGCCCCGACGCGTTGATCTGCGTCGATTACCCCGGCTTCAATCTGCGTTTCGCGGCGGAAGTGAAAAAGCTAGGCATTCCGGTGCTTTATTACATCGTGCCGCAAGTCTGGGCCTGGAAGCCCGGCCGCGCGAAAAAAATGGCGCGCATCGTCGATCGCGCGTTTTGCGTCTTCGAATTTGAGCCGCCCTTTTTCGAAAAGTTTGGATTAAAGACGGAATTCGTCGGCCATCCGCTGGTGGATGGAGCGCCACCCTCGGAACCCTGGCCGGCGCCGCTTCCAAATGTCGCTGGCGATGCGATGAAGACCGTGAGTTTCCTGCCTGGTTCGCGAGTGAGCGAAATCAACCATCACCTTGCCCCGATGTTACTCGGCTTCGACCTTTTTCAGATGTCGCAGCGCAAGGCAAGAGCATTGTTTTCAATTCCTGAATCGCTCCATGCGGACAGTGCGCTCAAATTTTGCAATCCTCTTCCCGCTGGAGCGGTATACGGCGCCGGCGAAAAAGGCGAACGCGCAATTTATATCATGGGCGGCGACGACGACGATCCATTGGAAGCCATGGAATTGGCACACAAACTCAATTCCCGGACAGACTCGCATTCGCGAAGCCTTCCCGCCGTATCGGATTTCTCTGTCGTGAAATCGGGGACGAGCACGCTGGAAGCCGGCCTCGCTGGCAATCCCATGTGCGCGCTGTATCGCGGTTCGACAGCGAGCTATCTGATCGCACGCCTGCTGGTGAATATTCCCGTGTTTTCGCTCGTGAATATCGTGCTCGGCCGCTACGCGGTGCCCGAGCTGTTGCAAAGCGAAGTCAATCCGCGCCGCATCGCCGAAGAAATTATGCGCGGATTGAACGACCAAGCCTATCGCGAAAAGCAGCGCGCGGCGCTGGCGGAAATTCCGAAGAAATTGGGCGGGCCTGGAGCAAGCGCGAGGGCGGCGATGGGGATTCTAAACTTTCTGAGCGGGCGCTAATTGCGGTACCGTGCAGGCGAGACCCCTGCACCACGAGTTTAATTTCCGATGACGCTCTTATCCCGTTCTTCGATCAATTGTTTCAATTCCTCAAGTTCGTTCGCGGCTAACTCCGACACCGCCCAATATTCCATGCCGGCGGCGCTCCAATGCAGCACGTTGTAACCGCGGCGGTTGAGCGCGCGAACGGGCGCGGCGCTTTCGCGCGCGGGCCATGTGAACACGTTGATCGTGTGCTGGCGGCGCTGGTAGACGAGCGCGGCGACGGGCGCGTCGGCGATGTAATCGAGCCGGCCGCCGATGAGTTTGAAATTTTGCGCGCTAAAATCGTCCACGCGCGGCGAGAACGGCAGCTTGCCGGCAAACCACGGTTTGACCGTGTGGCGGTCGGATGAAAGAACGTCTGTCTGATGATTGGCCATCAATGAGCGGATGTGACTGGCGACAACGTCATGTGCCACCAAATCGTCGCTGGAGGTGGACGAACGCCAGATCGCCCAACTCGCCGTGAGGACGATTGCGACCGATGCAGCGGCGGCAAAGAGGTGCCATGTCTGCCACGTCCGCCGCGCCGGCAGCGCCGAGGCGCGACCGAGTTTCATCGCGCGTTCGCGCACGCGATCGGGCGCGGCGTAGTAGAGTCCGCGGTCGTGCATGGTCTTTGAGATCAGTCGCATATTTTGATACGCTCGCGAGCAGGCGTCGCATTCGCGAGCGTGCTGGTCGAAGCCGCCTTCGGCTTCGCCGGCGCGCCCGTCCATGACGCTGTGCATGCTTTCCTTGAATTCGTCGCAGTTCATGCGCGGTGTGCTCCTTCCCTCGGCACGAGCCGTTGCTGCAAGCGCGCGCGGGCACGCGCCAACCTCGACATCACCGTGCCCAGCGGCACGCCGGCGACTTCCGCGATCTGCTCGTACTGCAAGCCTTCCATTTCGCGCAGCACAATCGCTTCGCGAAATTCGTCGGGCAATTCCTCAATGGCTTCGCGCAACGCGCGCGTGTCCAGTTCGCGCAGCAGCAGCGCTTCGGGGCCGAGTTCGTCGCTGGGCACGCTGCGTGTGATGTCGTCGAAATCCGCGGGGCTTTCGAAGCCGCGGCGCCGGCGCATGTCGAAAAAAATATTTCGGACAATGCAAAGGAACCACGCGCGCGTATTTTCGCCAGTGAAGCCGCCGATGAAACGCAGCGCGCGCACGCAAGCTTCTTGAACGATGTCGTCAGCATCGTGCTCGTTCTTCGCCAGCCAGCGCGCGAGGTTGTAGGCGGCGTCCAAATGCGGCAGCACCGCCGTGTTGAAACGCTCGTGATCGTCCTGCTGAAAAGCCATTCGTGTCCCGCCCGCCGTACAGACTGTGCAAGCAGATGATTTATTCCAGAGAAAAAAGATTCCTTGTCGTGCTTCGCACGAATGTGCGGGCGGGGAGCCTGTACCACGGACGAATATTTTTTCGGGAATAACTTTTTGCGGCGTGCGGTCAGGTGTGTGTCAGCGAACGCAGAAGCAATTCAGTTCATCAGCGAAATTCAAAACACATTTGAGGTGCGCCATGAAACCAATTCGTCTTGCCATTCTGTTCGTCGCCGCCCTTGCGGCGAAAGCCGTGATACTCACTTCGTGTGCAGATTACACCTCGCCCCGTCCGGGCGGCGGCGGCGCCCAAAATCCGGTGGAGAAACCGGATGATCGTGTCCATGCCGCCGCCGCCTCGGACACAGCGAAGAGCGACGGGGTGCAAGTTCGCATCGACAATTTCACGTTCACGCCGCAAACGCTCACGGTTGCGCCGGGGACTAAGGTGACGTGGATCAATCATGACGATGTGCCGCACACAGTGAAGAGCACGGAGAAGAAATTCCTTTCCAAGACGCTCGACACCGACGACACGTTCTCCTTCACGTTCACGGACGCGGGGACGTACGAGTACTTCTGCACGGTTCACAATCACATGACCGGCAAAATCATCGTGAAGTAATGTCGAATTGCAGCGTTCCGCTTCGCGAAGCACGTGCAGGCGGGACGCCTGCACCACGGGGTTAAAGAATCCATCAACCATAGGAGAAAATCATGGAAAAGCGCATTACCCACAACGACGGAACGGACGGCATCGACCGGCGCGGCATGTTGCAATGCATGGCGTGGGTCGGGACGGGATTGCTGTGGACGATGAACGGCGGGATTTTGACGTCGCGCGCGTTCGGCGACGAAGACGACGACAAAAAGATGGGCGCGTTTTCGTTCGCGCAGATCAGCGACAGCCACATCGGTTTCGCGAAAGAGCCAAACAAAGATGTGACTGCGACGCTGAAACTGGCGATCGAGCGCATCAACGCGTCGAAGGCCGCGCCGTCGCTTCTGCTGCACACAGGCGATTTGACGCACCTCTCCAAGCCCGGCGAATTCGATACGGTCGCGGAAGTCTTGAAGAGCGCGAAAGTCGGCAAATCATTTTTTGTGCCGGGCGAACACGACGTGTTTACCGACGACGCGAAGCAATATCTCGAACGCTACGGGAAGGGCACGCACGGCACGGGGTACCACAGTTTCGATTATGCGGGCGTGCATTTTATCGGGCTTGTGAACGTGATGAATTTGAAAGCGGGCGGATTGGGCGTGCTGGGCGCAGAGCAATTGGAATGGTTGAAAAAAGATTTGGAAGGCTTGTCGGCGAGCACGCCGATTGTCGTCTTCGCGCACGTGCCGCTGTGGATCGTGTATGAAAGGTGGGGCTGGGGCACGGAAGACGGCGCGCAAGCGCTCGCATTGCTGAAACGCTTCGGCTCGGTTTCCGTGCTCAACGGACACATTCACCAAGTCATGCAGAAAGTCGAAGGCAACATCACGTTTCACTCCGCGCGTTCAACCGCGTTCCCGCAGCCGGAACCCGGCAAAGCTGAGAGTCCCGGACCGATGAAGACCGTCGCGGCGGAAAAGCTCAAAAGCATGCTCGGATTGACGAGCGTGAATTTCACGGCAAAGACGGGATTGCTGGCGATAGTGGATTCGACGCTGGAATGAACAAATTAAGAGTTAAATCGCTTTACCGGCGGCAATATGTAGCGTTGCCGAACAGAACGGCATTGTTGATTGTTTATTGGTGATTGTTGATTTGTGATTTATGGCAAATCAACAATCACCAAACAATAAACAATCAACAATCGCTTTTCAAGAGCGTCAATCTACCATTATCGGACGCCCCGAAAAAAATATTGAAAACCCGCCTGCAATTCTGTCGCTGCTTCGTAAAGGTTCATTCAAAAATAGTCGAAGAACTTAACAGAACTTGCACTGGGGGGTGCGATGAGACTGGTGAGTTATGGGCCTTTGGGCCGCGAGCGTCTTGGTGTCTTGATCGACAGCGGCAACAGCATCGTCGATCTCAATCGCGCCGACGCGACAATCCCTGCTTCGATGCTCGAATTCCTCAACGGCGATTTCTGGACGAAAGCGCGCCAGGCGGCGCTGAGCGCACCCACGGCGAGCGTAGTCAAAACGAATTCAGTGCGACTCGGCGCGCCGGTGCCGAAGCCTGGACAGATTATTTGCGTCGGCGTCAATTACAAAGATCATGCTGACGAACAGGGCCATCCATATCCGCCGGCGCCGCTGCTTTTCGGAAAATCGCCGACGTCGGTGTGCGGACCCAACGACGACGTCGTTTATCCCGAAGGCGTCACGCAGCTTGATTACGAAGTGGAACTCGGCGTGATAATGGGCAAGCGGGCGAAAGGAGTGCGCGCGGAAGATGCGCTCTCCTATGTCGCCGGCTATTGCGTGTTTCACGATGTCTCGGCGCGTTGCGCTCAGTTTGGCGACAAGCAATGGTTCCGCGGGAAATCATTCGACACGTTTGGCCCCTTCGGGCCCGCGCTCGTCACGCCGGATGAAGCGGGCGATCCGCATGCGCTGCGTTTGAGTTCCAAAGTGAATGGTGATCTGCGGCAGAATTCGACGACGGCCAATCTGATCCACACCGTTGACAAAATCATCGCATACATCACGCGCGGCATCACGCTGGTGCCAGGCGATGTGATTGCGACGGGCACACCGTCGGGCGTGGGCGTGTTCTTCAAGCCGCCGAAACTGCTCAGCCGCGGCGACGTGGTGGAACTTGAAGTTCAGAACCTTGGGAAAATGGTGAACAAAATTGTGTAGCAAATAAGTCCTGAGTCCTGAGTGCTGAGTCCTGAGAGAGGACGAAGCGCGCAGCGCATCCCCGCCGTTACTCGGCACTCAGGACACAGCACTCAGGACTAAGAAAAGGAGCCGGTCATGAATCATTCGTGGGCAAGCCGTCTGTGGAAATTCAGTCTGCCGATTGTGGCGCTGCTGCTGTTGTTCACGCCCGGCTGCGGACACGACCATTGTAATTCGTGCAATAAATGCACGACCTGCGTCTCGGATTCGTCGAGCTATCAAGCTTACGATTCCACCGCGTATGCGCCGATGAATCCGCCGATCGTGACGCAGCCATCGGTCGTTACGCCGCCGCCGGTCGTCTACAACAACACGCAGCCGCTGCCCGGCACGCGTTCCAAAGCGGAACTCGATGCGATGTTCAACGCCGCGCGCCTGCAGCCGCTGCCGCCGCTGGTGCGGCCGGTCACGCCGGGGAATTTGCCGCCGCCGGGCAACGTCGTGATCGTTGCGCCAAACGACCCGCAGTGGAACGTGCCGATTTCGCGCCAGTGGACTCACATCGTCATTCATCATTCAGCCAGCACGACCGGTAGCGCAGCCTCATTCGACCGCGCCCATCGTGAAAAAGGCTGGGACGGATTGGGCTACCATTTCGTGATCGGAAACGGATCGGGTTCGGGCGACGGCCAAGTGGAAGTCGGTTATCGCTGGACGAAGCAGTTGCAGGGCGCGCATGCCGGCAATTACGAATACAATCAGCACGGCATCGGCATCTGTCTGGTCGGCGATTTCGAAAAAGTCGGCCCGCCGAGCGCCGCGCAGATGGCGAGTTTGCGCTCGCTGGTCGCGTTCCTGCAAGCGCGCTGCAGCATTCCGACGAATGAGATCATCGGGCACGGCAACGTGCCGGGACGGAACACGGAATGTCCGGGGCGCTATCTGGACGTGGCGCGCTTCCGCGCGTCGCTCAACAGCGCGTATGTGGTGCCGTCGGGTGCGAAGCCGCTGATCGAGAATGAGAAGAAACCGTTGATCAAGGCGACGGCGAGCGTGGATGCGACGGAGAATAAGGCGAGCGTGTTGAAGGCGGTGCTGAAGCCATAAACGTAAGGAGCGGCGGCACTCTTGCCGCCGTGTTGAGCGCGCGGAGATTTGGGGCGGCAGGAGTGCCGCCCCTCCTTTTTTTTAGCGCAAGCTTTCTTCTGTGCGCTGTGCGATCTGTGTGGTAAATAAGGAGGCATGCCTTCCACTGCTCATCTTGATTCGCGCGCGGTGCCGCTGTTCCTAAGCGAAGCCGGCGTGCCGGCGCAAGCCGTGCTCGAGATTCGTGCGATTATTGCCGCGCAGCTTACGGGCAGAACAAGCGGGCCTGTGACGCGCACGTTGGAATGCAAAGATATCATCGCAAGCATCACGCTCGAGGCCGTCTGGGACGGAATCTGCGTCACTACTGACAAAGTCGACGAGCGCCTGTCAAAACTGCTGGAACGCTACGCGCAAACATTCGATCCACGGATTCAAGAGAAATTGCAGAACGACACGGTAAACGCGCTCGCCGATCTCGTTGCGATGTTGCGGAAATTGGGCACGAACATCGAGGACTTGCGCGCGGGCGCGCGGCAGATCACGCAGCCGATTGCGCGGGGGTTGCTGGAATTTCACGCGAATTCAATCAGCCGGGTGATTCATGAGGAAATCGCCGGGTTCCTCACCAAACCCGTGCGCGAAAAATCAATGCGCATTCTGCTCGGCCACTATTTGCTCGCGCAATTTCCGGTACCGATGAAGCGGACGTATCGCTTCGTACTGTGCCAGGCGCTCGAGAATCTGGCGGAGCCGGAATTGTGCGAGGGGCTGGCGAAACTGACTCTCGATCCGCAATACGCATCGTTGCGCGGGAAGTTGTGCGAGGCGCTGGTGAAATGCGGTCATCTCGATGCGCCCAGACACATCGCAGCCGTGCTCAGCAGCAATGCGGATGACGAGACGCGGCTGTGCGCGATCGAAGCGCTTGGAGCGCTTAAGGCCGATGAGTATGCGGACTTGATTCGCGCGCAATTGAAATACGAATCGTCGGACAAGGATTGGACGCGAACGATCCAAAAAGCGGCCGCGAAAGTGTTGAAAACTCTTTAAAAAATCAGTGCGCCGCCGCCAATTTCTTCTTCGCCAGAGAGAGAGAATGCCGCGCCTTTGTCCGCAGAGCGCGACGCGCGGTTTTCGCGGACGCGGAAGTTTTTGCGAGACGCCAGATGTCGGGATGGTGTTCGCGCGTGGCGGTGACGGAGTGGGGCATTAAATACACGCCGGGAAAACCCTCGTTCGCTTCGAGCTTCCAAACGTCATTGAGCATGAACTGAAAAAAATCCCTGCGCTGCGCGTCCGGAATCATGAACACATCCAGCAGCGGTTCGGCGGAATCTTCATGCGCGACTCGCCGATTTTGTCGCACGACCACGCCCGGAAATTTCCTGCGCAGCTCGTCTTCCCATTTTTTTTCAATGAACTCTATGTTCATGGATTCCCCGTTAAGCGCCGAGACATTCAAGAATATCCTCAATTGGAGCGAGCAAGTCCTTGACGTCATTCGGATCGACTTCTTCCGCTTCGTAGTCCGCGGTTTTACGCAATTCGTACGCGACTTTCAACGCCGAACTTTGCCGCGCACTGAGTTGCGCCAAACTCGCGTTGTTTTTGACAAACGAATGCGTCCACTTTGTGCCGCGATCTTCAAATGCGCTGGCCGCTCCGCGATCGATTTTGTGAGGCTCGACGCCCAGCTTCTCCAGTTCTCCGACGACCGCTTGAAATCCCGCGTAGTAAATCCTGCCCCCCGCCGCGTTCGTATGCGTCGCGCAACACGACTTCGCCACCAGGAAATTCTCGCGCGCTTTCTTTTTGAAAACCATTTCCGGCTTCATTTTCACCTCGCTTTTGAACGAAATATCGTCATTCCGCAGTCAATTCTCCGGATCTATCCGCTCGCATAACACAATTCCCGTTATTCGCTCAAAAAATCTTTTTCCACATTCGTTCTTAATACTCCCATAAACTCAAGTCTGAACACCAATTAAGCGGTGGAAAAGTTGTGGATAACTTTTTCGCGAAAAAATTTGCGCTCCACTATCCATTGGGGTAGCATTCAAAACACAATCAATAGTTTGTTGTTTTCATCGTTTTCACCTAAAGCCGCTTTTGCGCCGGACGATCCATTTTAATGTCATAATTCAATGCGTAAAAGAATCAGCTTGTTAGATTGATTTTTGGGTGTATAATTCCCTCCAGCGAGCGCGCTGGAGGCGGGGGAAACAGGGGATGGCGCTCGGCATCGAGCGCCAAAGAGGAGAGGAGAAGGTACCATGGTTGCAGCGAAAGACGCAGTCCCGTCCATTCCCGTCAAAGATCGCGCGGAGAAATTGAAAGAAGCCGCCGCTCACAAGCCGGTCGATCCCGTTTGGGAGAACGGCAAGGAGCTCGGCCTCACCGACAATTGCATCCGCGTCTTAATGAGCCGTTATCTCAAAAAAGGCCCCGATGGCAAATGTTTCGAAACGCCCGAAGAACTTTTCCGCCGCGTGGCCGTCACGGTCGCCAGCGCCGAAGCGAAATACGGCGCGAAGCCCGCTGAAGTCAAGCGCTACGAAAAAGCGTATTTCGACCTGATGGTCTCCGGCGTTTACATGCCCAATTCCCCCACGCTCATGAACGCCGGCCGCGAAATGGGCATGCTCTCCGCCTGCTTCGTTCTCCCCCTCAACGATTCGATCAACGAAATCTTCGACACCGTCAAAGCCACCGCGCTGATCCAAAAAGCCGGCGGCGGCACCGGCTTCACCATGGATCGCCTGCGCCCCACCGGCGATTGGATCAAATCCTCCGGCGGCACGACCTCCGGCCCGATCAGCTTCTGGAAAGTCCTCTCCGAAGCCACGAACGCCATCCAGCAGGGCGCTTTCCGCCGCGGCGCAAACATGATGATGCTCACCATCACCATGCCCGACATTTTGAAATTCATCTTCGCCAAGCAGGACCTCGCGCGCTTCCAGAATTACAACATCTCCGTGAAAGTCCCCGACGCGTGGATGGAAGCCTATCGCAAAGACCCGTCGCAGCCGAACATCGTCACCAATCCGCGCACGCGCAAGAGCTACGTGCTGCAGAAAGATTTGAACATCGAACAGTATCAGCTCAACGACCTGATGACGCTCGACGATTACAACGCGCTGCCGTCCGACGCGCGCCCCGCCGTCTGGCGCATGAGCGATATCTGGGACACCATCGTCAACAACGCCTGGCAGACCGGCGAACCCGGCATCGTCTTCATCGACCGCATCAGCCAGGCCAACCCCACGCCCAATGTCGGCGAAATGGAAGCGACCAATCCTTGCGGCGAGCAGCCCCTTCTCCCCTTCGAAGCCTGCAACCTCGGCAGCATCAACCTCGGCTCCTTCTGCCGCACCGGCCAGAATGATTACGACTGGGACGGCCTGCGCAAAGCCGTGCATCTTTCGACGCGCTTCCTCGAAAATGTCGTGGAAGTGAATAACTACGTGATTCCGGAAATCGATCACGTCTGCAAGTCCAACCGCAAGATCGGCCTCGGCATCATGGGCTTCGCCGATTCGCTCTATCGCATGGGCATCGGCTACAACACCGACGAAGGCGTGGCGTGGGGCGAGAAGTTCATGAAGTTCGTGAACGACGAATCGCACAACGAATCCGAGCGCCTCGCCAATGAACGCGGCGTTTTCGCGAATTGGACCGGCAGCCGCTGGGACACGCAGTGGAAGCGCAAGCAGCGCAACGCCTGCTCCACCACGGTCGCGCCCACCGGCACGATTTCGATCATCGCCAACTGCAGCGGCGGCATCGAACCGCTCTTCTCGCTGGCGTTCTTCCGCCACGTCATGCGCGACCACAAAGGCAACGCGCAGCAGATGGTGGAAGTCAACGACGTGTTCAAAGCCATCGCCAAGGCCAGCAACTTCTGGGGCTACGGCGAACAGGAACTCTTCGACCGCATCGCCACCGAAGGCACGCTGCACCACATCCCCAACATTCCCGACGACGTGAAGCAGGTTTTCGTCTGCGCGCACGACATCGCCCCGGATTGGCACGTGAAGATGCAGGCCGCCTTTCAGAAGCACTGCGACAGTTCGATTTCGAAGACAACCAACTTCCCCAACAACGCCACGCCCGAAGACGTGCGCAAAATCTACGACCTCGCCTTCGAAACCGGCTGCAAAGGCGTCACCGTCTACCGCGACGGCTGCCGCAAAGGCCAGCCCATGGCGCTCAAGAAGAGCGAAGAAAAGCCCGCTTCACGTACCGCCGGCATCCTGCCGGCAGACGGCGGTACCCCGCCGCCCGTCGTCAAGGAAGTCGTCAAAGAAGTGGTGAAAGAAATCGTGCGCGAAACGGTGAACGTCAAGCCGCAGAAAACGCCCTCGATCCTCAGCGCCGTGCGCATCCGCTCGAATACGCCCTTCGGCCACATGCACCTCACGATCAGCGTCGATCCGAAGAGCGAGCGCGAACTGGAAGTCTTCGCGCAACTGGGCAAAGCCGGCGACATCGCCGCCTCCGATCTGGAAGCGATCTGCCGTATGGTCAGCCTGTTCCTGCGCTGCGGCGGAAGCATGGACCTGGTCATGGACCAGCTCGAAGGCATCGGCTCCAGCCTCTCGATCCCGACCAAAGACGGCCGCGTGATGAGCCTCGGCGATTCGCTCGGCAAATCCATCCGCAAGTACTGGTCGGCCAAGAAGCAGGTGGGCTTGAAAGCGATCCTGCTCGGCGAGGTAGACTTCGACACGCTGATCCTGCACAACGGCAACGGAAACGGCCACGGAAATGGCAACGGCCACAGCCACACCGCCCAAGTCATCCACAAAACCGCCGCCGACAGTTCCATCATGCCCGCCGCCCAAGCCCCCGTCCCGCCGGTGCTGCTCGGCTCAGTGAAGTCGAACATGAAAGACGAACTGATGAGCAACTACAAACTCCGCTGCCCGAACTGCGACAACGGCACGCTGGCGTTTATGGAGGGCTGCATGAAGTGCGTGGCGTGTGGGTATTCGAAGTGCTAGCAGTTGTACCGCCGGCGTCCCCGCCGGCCAGTTTCTTGATTTTCCGTAGCGAATGGCGCGCAAGCGCCATTCGCCATTTGTAAAATAGCGCGCGAAAGGAATTCTGCGCATGGCAAAAAGCAGCGGTTCTTCAAAGCGCGATGGCGACACGCTTCGAAAACTGCCGTCCGGGCTTGAAATCGTTCGTCGAAAAAAACATGAGCCAATCGACTTTCTCTCGCTTGACGCTGCCGACCGGAAAAAGTTGACCGGTAAGATATTCGGGAGTAAATTCGCATCGACGTGGGATTTGGATCGTGTGACAAACTTTATCGCTCAGCACGTCGCTTCGAACGGATGGGATTCTGGCACCGGCCCAGCCAGCATGGATGTGCTTGTTTCTGAAATTGCCGGATACGCAAACGGCAAAATAGTACATGCAATCCGAATCGTCAGTGACGGACGTTACGTACACGCTTATCCCGTGGAGGATCGTACATGAAAAAAGCCCGGCCGCTGCCGCTCGAGGACGAGGCGCATCTCGTCGAGCCGCCCATCGTCGATTTCCTGCACCACCACCCGGCGCGCCGCGCCTACGTGGTCACATTCGTGCCGGAAGACAGCGTCTCGCACGCGGAGACGGAAGTCGTCGAAATCCCCGACGCCAGCGGCGACGGCTTGCGCATAAAACTGCAGTTGGACAAACTGGCCCGTCTCCTGAATTCGAGAACTCGCATCGAGCGCCTGACGCACAGCGGCGGCGGCAATTTTGAAATTCGATTCGAAGGCGGCAAAACAAAATCCCTCTCAACCAGTCCCAGCCCGGACGCGACATTCGGCGTGTATTCAAGCCTGCAAGACATCGCGATGACCGCTCAAATCGCCTTCATCGCCCAACATCGCACGCCGGCGAGCGTGGTGGCGTAGTGTCGCATGAAGGGCGTGGCTTGTGGGTATTCGAAGTGTTGAAGTGAACGGCGACGTGCTAACAACATTTGCAGGAGGGACGCGGCCGACGGTGAGCCGCGTCTCTCATTAACAGTCGAATTGAAATTTAGGGCGATATTTTACCTGACGAATCGAAAAATCTCGCAACAATTCCGGTATATTCGCCAAACGAACAGGAGCGCAAAGGAGATGAACCAAGACAATCGATTGAACGAGATGCTTGCCCAAATGCCCGAGGTCGCAAAAGCGGTCAACGCTTTTAGCTCGGAAGCGGTACAGCAGCGAGTGCTTGAAGCATTGCTCTCATCAATGGGCTTACCAAAGTCAGAGATTTCCCCATCGCGTCCACCAGCAACGCAATTGGAGCCCGCTGTCGCTAATACTGGTGAGCCACGTTCGCACGGCAAGAAGCGCGCACCCTCTAAAACAATATTAACAATCGTAAAGGATCTAAACCTAAAGCCAAAAGGAAAGGAGTCGCTTGCGGAATTTTATTCGAAGAAAGCGCCAGCGAACAATTATGAAAAGTTCGCAGTTTTCGTATATTATCTCCAGCGAATACTTGAGCTAGCGCCGATTACTTGTGATCACATCCATACCTGTTTCAAAGCCGTGCCCCTCAAAACGCCTTCCTCACTCAGCCAACAACTCAGAAATTGCGCGCATAAATCCGGATGGATTGACACAGCCAACGCGGAGGATGTGAAAATAACAACGTTAGGCGAAAATATAGTGGAGCACGATCTTCCCGACAAAAAACGAAGTTCAAACGCCGCGCAGCCGGTAAATTAGTTGTACTGCACGGACAGGAAATCAGCAATGAGCCTTGTAACCGCTCTAACAATCCTTCCAGCAGGGCTCCGCATCCCCCTTCTCGATGCGTTTGCGGAAATAACAAACAATTATAGGCAAAAGAAATGGGAGCCTTCCGAACTTAGCGGCGGAAAATTCTGCGAAATTATTTACACAATTATCAGAGGACATATTGACGGCGTCTATGCGTCAAGTCCGCAACCGGTGCCAAAGCCATTCATCGACAGTTGTCGACGCCTAGAGCCATTTAACACTACCCATCCGCGATCCCTTTGCATTGAGATTCCGAGAGTATTAATTGGAATATACGAGATTAGAAATAACCGGGGCGTTGGGCATGCCAGTGGGACGGTCAATCCAAATCACATGGATGCTCACTTCGTTCTGTCTGCGTGCCAATGGATTTTGGCAGAGCTAATTCGAGTTTTTCACGCAACTGATATTGCGAGTGCAACCGCAATCGTGGAGGGGTTAGTTAGGCGGCAAGTACCTGTGGTTTGGACCGTTAACGGAAAACGTCGTGTTTTGAATACCGAATTGACGATGATCGAAAAAGTACTTCTGCTTCTATTCGACGAGAGCGGCCCGATTAACGAATCGGTTATCCTCGATTGGGTAGAGCATTCAAATCCGACAGTCTTTCGACGAGACGTTTTAAAACCAGCTCACAAAAAGAAGTTGATCGAGTATGATGCCCAGAGTAAGCAACTCTGGATATCTCCGGTCGGACAAATGCGAGTTGAACAAAGCATTCCATTAATTGTTCCAGGCTGAAATTCCGGCGTGGATGCCAACCCTCGTCCTGCCCCGGCACTGGCTGAGTACAGCCAGTGGTAATGTGAAAAACGGGCATCCAGACGTTAGTGTGGCTAAGCAAGTGAGAGCCTTACACCAACGAAAGGAGCCCGCGATGAAGAGTCTAGGACTGGATGCGCATTCTGCAACGTTTAC
>DATGGK010000155.1:0-19244 GCA_035308565.1 Planctomycetota bacterium
TTCCTCTTCTCGTGGCAGCACGTCGATCCCGCCGCGCAACTCGAAGGCCCGCGCGGCGTCACCGAAGCCATCGCGCAACTGCAAGGTTTCGAAATCGCCGCCGCCGCGTGGGAACGCGACGTGCTCCACTCGCGCGTGCGCGGCTACGACAAACGCTGGCTCGACCAGCTCTCGCTCAGCGGCGAAATCTCCTGGGGCCGCCGCTTCCCCGCCGCGCCCAGCCCCGAAGGCGCGCGCCACAGCGGCCAAATTCGCAACGCGCCCATCGGGCTCTTCCTGCGCGACCAACTCGATTTCTGGCTCGCCCTCGCGCCCGAACTTCCAGCAGACGAATCGTATTTAAGCTCCGCCGCGCGCGCCGTCCTCGAACAACTCCGCAAACGCGGCGCAGTCTTCTTCCAAAACCTCACGCGCGAAACGCGCCGCCTACCCGTCGAAATCGAAAACGCACTTGGCGAACTCGTCGCCTTCGGCCTCGTCACGGGCGACGGCTTCGGCGGCCTTCGCGCGCTGCTGACATCCGCCGCTCAACGCCGAAAAATGCGCCGCCGCCAGCGCTTCTTGCGCGAACGCCACCCGCATCTCTCGCTCGTGCCAAAGAATCGTTTGGGCGACGGCCTCGAAACCGCCGGCCGCTGGTCCCTCTTCCGCGGCGACGGCCAGCCCAGCCTCTTCGCCGGCGTGACCAGCGAAGAAGCCACCGAGACCGTTGCGCGCCAACTGCTGCGCCGCTGGGGCGTCGTCTTTCACCGCATGCTCGCGCGCGAAAAAGGCCTCCCGCCCTGGCTCGATCTGCTGAAAGTCTACCGCCGCCTCGAAGCCCGCGGCGAAATCCGCGGCGGCCGTTTCGTCGCCGGCGGCGCGGGCGCGGTCGGCTTTAGCGGCGAACAATACGCGCTCCCCGAAGCCGTCGAACATCTCCGCGCCGCGCGCGACCGCGCGCGCACCGGCGAGCTCACCAGCATCAGCGCCGCCGACCCGCTCAACCTCGTCGGCATCCTCACCCCCGGCGAAAAAATCGCCGCCCGAGCCTCCACGCGCATCCTCTTCCGCGACGGCCTCCCCGTCGCCCTCAAAGAAGCAGGCCTTGTCACGATCCTCCAGCAAGACGCCACCAGCGAATTGAAAAGCGAGATCCAAGCCGCGCTCGCAAAAAGAGCGTAATCAAGAACCGCGACCGCAAGGGAGCGGCCACGTGGGTCTCGCCCATTTAATCGAACACTTTTTATTGGCCCCATGAGTCCCATTAGGCCCATGAGTCCCATCGATTGCGCGTCGGCCCCGGCCTTTCTTTCGAGTAATCCGGGAATTGAAAGGCTGCCATGTTTGCCGCTCCCTTGCGGTCGCGGTTCTTGACCTATATAATCCCCCGCAACACGAGGTCACCATCCATGCTGGTCTTCCGTTGCGAATGCGACACAGTCCTGGGCGTCGATAACGAATCGAGCAAAGGCGGATTGGGCGAATGCCCCTCCTGCGGCAAAATCATCCGCGTTCCTGCGGGACTGGTCAACGCCACCGGCAAACTCCGCCTCGCCTCGCCGCCTCAGCGCGCATCCGGCAGCTACCGCCTGATCAAAGACGTCAAGCCCGAAGGCGCGAAAAACGGCCCCGGCTCCGGCATCATGAATGCGACGTTGCCCTCGATCGCCACGCCGGCCGTTTCCCCCAAACCAACATCCGGAGTGCACACGCCCCGACCGCCGTCCGCGCCCATGCCCACGCACGTCCCCGCGCCCGAAACGATGGCCGAAGACCTCGCCGAACCCGAAACGCTCGCGCCGCTCACCGACTCGGCGCTCAACCGCCCCGTCACCGACAGCGCGCCGCTCCCCGCCGTCGAAGCCGCTGCCGAAGAAGTCCCGCCCGACGCGCCCACCGAAATGATCCCGCCCGCGCCGCACACAGAATTCACATCCTCCGACACCGCCATCCGCACCAAAGACAGCCTTGCCAAAAAACCCACACGCAGCACAAAAGTCGCCGCCAAGAGCGATCTCAAAGACCCCAACGCCGTCGTCGATGTTGCTGCCGCGACTGCCATCACGCCCGCCCAAGGTTCAAGCTCGCGGCGCAGACGAGCGGAAGCTGTCGCACCCGCGAAGAAAAATCCAATCGTGCTCGCCGCGGCTGCCATCGCGCTCGCCGCAGTGGTCGTGCTCGTACTCTGGTGGCTCGGCTATCTCGGCGGCGAAACGCCCAAATCCAACAGCGGCACGCCCAAAGCGCCCGCCACGAAAACCGACACCAGCGACAAGAAGCCAGACACAAAATCCACTGTGACCACCGACAAACCCAACGACACTGCTAAGCCGCCCGACGCCTCCGATCAGAAACTGCCCGCGGACGGCGAAAAGAAGAACGAGAAATAGGAGGGGCGGCACTCTTGCCGCCCATATTGTTCGGCTACGAAATATCCGCGACGCTTAACCACTTCGAGGCACGCATGCGCACGCTCTTCCTGCTCTCCATCCTCTCTACTCTCTGCTCCTACGCCCACGCCGCCGCCCCCGATTGGAAAGACCGCGACTTCATCCCCCTCTGGAAAGGTGAAGCGCCCGGCCAGCAAGGCGCCACGCAAAAGGACATCCCCGACATCCAACTCTGGAAGCCCGAGGAAGGCAAAGCCACCGGCGTCGCCGTGGTCGTCTGCCCCGGCGGCGGGTACGGCGGCTTGGCGATGCACGAAGGTCCCGGCACCGCCGATTGGCTCGCGAAGAACGGCATCCTCGCCGTCGTCTTGCGCTATCGCCTCGGTCCGAAGTACCACCATCCCATCGAACTCGGCGACGCTCAGCGCGCCATACGCTACACCCGCGCGCACGCCGAAGAATGGAAGATCGACCCGCACAAAATCGGCATCCTGGGCTACTCCGCCGGCGGGCATCTGGCCAGCACCGCCAGCACCCATTACGCAGACGGCGATCCCAAATCCGAAGACCCCATCGAACGCGTCTCCTCGCGCCCCGATTTTTCGATCCTGATCTATCCCGTGATCAAAATGGGTCCCGGCGGCCACGGCGGTTCGACTAACAATCTGCTCGGCAAAAATCCCGATCCAAAATTGCTCGACGAACTCAGCAACGAAAAGCATGTCGATGCCAAAACCCCGCCCGCGTTTCTCGTCCACGGCGCCGACGACAAAGCGGTGCCCATCGCCAACTCCGAAGACTACGTCGCCGCCATGAAAAAAGCCGGCGTCGAAGTCGAATTCATCCGCATGGACCACGGCCCCCACGGCTTCGGCCTCGGCGAATCCCTCAAAGTCGAATGGCCGGACAAATGCCTCGCCTGGCTGAAGAAAATCAAAATGACGCCATAATGTAACACGGGCTTTTAGCCCGTGAATGTAAAACGGAGCACTGCTCCGTTCCGCTTTTTTCCCACGAAAGAATGTTGAATCACGGCCAATCCAGCGCAATGATGTACGCGGACTGGAGGTCCGTTATGAAAAAAAAGGAAAACGGCATGGGAAAAGTCTGGGCGGAAGTTGAATTGTTCAATGCAGGCGACGAATACATGTTTAAAGAGGGCAAGCTTCCCGCCGGCAAGATAAGAAAAATCGACGTAAAAGCCCTTGTCGATACTGGCGCCACAATGCTCCTGTTGCCTGAAAAGGACATCCAGCGTTTGGGCCTGAGGCTTTCCCGCACAGTCAAATCCCGCGTCGCCGACGGCCGCCTCGTCGAACGCAAAATCTACGGCCCCGTCACGGTCAAAGTTTTCAAGCGAACCATGCAAACCGAAGCCGCCGCCGGCGCGCCCAATCTGCCGCCGCTGCTCGGCCAAATTCCGCTCGAAGGCCTCGATCTCCTCGTCGATGCCAAGAACCAGTGTCTAATTCTAAATCCCGAATCGCCTGATCCCGAAATGGCGCTTATCGATATCTTTTGATCTGCGAACTTCGCCGAAATTCTGTCCCACCTCCGCGCCCACTCTGATTATATCGTTCAATACCTGCGCTTCGAATTCATCGCCGGATGCCTACGCGTGTCTTTCCGCGGCGACTTCGTCGTTGTCGAAACCGCCCCACTTTTGCGCGAAATCGAGGCCTTCGCCAAGAGCCTCTAAATCCAGTCTATCCACTCACTCCGTCAAGAGTTGCACAGGTGATTCTTTTATGCACTGGTGGAAAACCGAAAAATCAATCAAAAAATGGTGAAAAATCGTGTTTTTCGGTCCGATAATAATTTGTGTCCTTACCCCACAATGCGGTATCCTTACCACACGAGGTGCATATCCTTTCTGTGCGCCACTTGGAGGAGTCAAGCGTGAGCCGAAAAGTCGCCATTCAATCCCTCTTCGCCTTGCTGTTGGGCGTCGCGGCGTGTTGTGCGAACGCGGAAGAGAACCGTTACATGCATCTGATCGAAGGCGGTGTCGTCTACCGCTTCGACAACCTCAACGGCGAAGTCTACCGCCTGGTCAAATCCCAATCCGGCCAGGCCATGTGGGTCAAATGCGACGTGGTCGAACCCAAAGGCATCGCCAAAGCGCCCACGCCGCTGCCAATCCCGTTGCTCAACATCACGCAGCAGACCACGCCCACAGTCACTCCGCGCGCGAATTGCGTCGCGCCGTTCCCCTCAACCGAACAACTCCAACCCGTCGCCACGCGCTCAGCCGCGTCGATGCTCGATGCCGACTCCGCCACCGAACCCGCGCCCAAGAAAGTATCGGCCAATCGCATCGAACTCTTCGACGAACTCGATCGAAACATCACCGACGCCATCGACGAAAACATGCGCCAGCAAAGCCGCGCCGCGATCAACGCCTATAGCGAAAAACTCAACATCTCGAGCACGCTCAAAATCAACGGCGACAAAATCACCGGCATGATCATGCTCAACAACAAAGGCGACCGCGCCATCGAACGCATGGAACTGACCATGTACCTGCGCGTCTACGGCAATGAAAAGCCGATCGAACATCAGCGCTTTATCTTCGCCGCGCACGGTTCCGCCGACGTTCCGCCCGCGCCCAGCAGCGGCGCCAGCAGCCTCTCGGTCTTGAAGAAAATCGATCTCCCCACTCCCTCCGGCGTAATCCAAGGCATGCCCGAAGTCCGCGTCACCTACCTGAAATTCGAAGACCAACAATAATGTGGAGCGGCGGCACTCTTGCCGCCGTTAAGTTTCACAAACGGGCCTGGCCAAAAGCCAGGCCCGCGCTTTTATGCCGTTGGGCCCATTGGCTCTATAGGCCCTATTAGCCCTATAAGTTTTCTCTCGCGATTTCCCCGCCCGCGCTGTATTCCAAAATAGCCGAACAAATTCAATACCGAGGTCCCCCCATGAATCGCCGCGATTTCATCCGCAAAACCGTCTACACCGGCGCTCTCTTCGCCGGCTTGGGCCTGCGCCCGTTGCGCGCCGACACCGATCCCGAAAAATGGCGCAAGCAGTCCCCCAACGACAAACTCAACCTCGGCTTCATCGGCACCGCCAACCAGGCGCGCTTCAGCATCGACAATCTCAAGCGCCTCGGCGATAATTTCGTCGCCGCTGCCGACGTCGATTCCAGATTCCTCGACAAAATGAAATCCGACTTTCCCAAGATAGAAACCTGCACCGATTTTCGAAAGCTGCTCGAACGCAACGACCTCGACGCCGTCGTCGTCGCCGTCCCCGATCACATTCACGCCCCCGCCGCGGCAATGGCCCTGCGCAACGGCCTGCATGTGTACTGCGAAAAGCCGCTGACCCATTCGGTCTTTGAAGCGCGCACGCTGATCGAACTGTCGCAGAAGAACAAACGCGTCACGCAGATGGGCACCCAAATTCACGCGGAGCCCAATTACCGCCGTGTCGTCGAACTCGTCCAGTCCGGCGCCATTGGCAGCGTCAATGAAGTTCACGTCTGGTGCGGAAAAGGCTGGACCGACGGCCGCTTCGTGAAAGACGACAAGCCCTGCCCGCCAACGCTCGATTGGGATCTCTGGCTGGGGCCCGCGCCGCAGCATCCGTACCAATCCAACATCCACCCCGCCAACTGGCGCAAATTCTGGGACTTCGGCGGCGGCACGCTCGCCGACATGGGTTGCCATTACACAGATTTGCCCTTCTGGGCGCTCAAACTCAAGCATCCCGATTCGTGCTGGGCCGAAGGGCCGCCAGTCCATCCCGACGGCACGCCGCAAAACCTGACCATCCACTGGACCTTCCCAGCGCGCGGCGAACTGGCCGCAGTGAAATTGCATTGGTACGACGGCGGCGCCCGCCCGCAGATTCTCTCCTCGCCCGAAATCAAAGGCATGAAGGAAAAAGTGCGCACGAAAGACGGCAAGGAACTCGAACAGCCCGTGCAATGGGGCAGCGGCGTGCTCTTCATCGGCGACAAAGGCATGCTCCTCGCCGACTACGGCCGCCGCAAATTGCTCCCGGAAGAAAAATTCAAAGACTTCGCGCCGCCGCCGCAAAGCATCGCCGCATCCAAAGGCCACCACGCCGAATGGATTAACGCGATCAAGAACAACGGCTACGGCGCAGGCTCCGAAGGCAACACCGGCGCCAACGGAACGACCTGCAACTTCGAATACTCCGGCGCGCTCAGCGAAACGATCCTGCTCGGCAACGTCGCCTTCCGCACCGGCCAAAAACTCGACTGGGACGCAAAGGAACTGAAAGCCACGAATTGCCCGGCCGCCGACGCCTTCATTCGCCGCGAATACCGCAAGGGGTGGGTGTTGTAAATGAACGCGCGAGATTCTTCGATTCTAGTGTAGTGACTCCCATAGATTGACGTTTATGCGCCGGGCATTTTGAACGTGATCGAGGCGCAGGCGACGGAGCATGTTTAATGTAACATGTGACGGAGCCTGCAACGAAGAGCACGTTCAAAAGGCCCAAGCAGAAACGTCAAGATATGTGAGTCGCTACACTAGGTCTGCTCAAAGGAGTTAATCGAAAAAATGATGAAGCTGTCTTTCGTTTTGCTGATGCTCTGCCTCGGATGGACCACCTCGGCAACGGCCGCCACTGAAACCATTCCACCCAAGACTCATCCCGATTCGACGAACTGGGACAACCTGTTCAAGGCGGATTTGTCCGACGCCGTCTTTCCCGCGGGAGTATGGCATGCCGAAAACGGGATACTAACGGCCGACAAGGACGAGAACATCTGGACGAAGAAGGAATTCGCCAACTGCATCATCGACCTGGAGTTCAAGAACGGGCCGGCCGCGAACAGCGGAGTGTTGGTGTATTGCGGCGATATGAAAGACTGGATTCCCAATTCCGTGGAAATCCAGATCCTCGACGATTACGCCGAGAAATGGACCAAGGTTCCCAAGACGTGGCTGTGCGGCGGCATCTTCGGGCGCCTCGCCCCCGCCAAGCAAGTGGTCAAGCCGGCTGGCGAATGGAACCGGATGACGGTGACGTGCCAAGGCCCGCTGATCTCCGTCTTGCTAAACGGAGAACAAGTGGCGAGCATTGACATGAAGAAGTGGACGTCCGCCAAGAAGAACCCGGACGGCAGCGACATCCCGGAGTGGCTCAACAAACCGCTGGCAGAGCTACCCACCAAGGGGCATGTCGGCTTGCAAGGGAAGCACGGTGGGGCGCCGATTTATTTTCGAAACGTGAAGATCAAGGCGCTGGACTGAAGTGCGCATTGCCACATCGACGGCAGGCTCTGACTTCTGACCTCTCGCCAAATGTCCGCACGGAATTGAAATCCGCTCTAATTTTTCTCCAGCACTTCCAGCATAATTCGGAACCCCATGTCGTTGTCCGAATCCGCGGCGCCTTTCAGCACGCGCTTGCTGCATTTGCAGCCTTTCGCCGAACTCTTCCACGAACCGCCGCGAACGATGTGGCGCGTCCCCGCGTCCACTTTGTCTTCGACGGTTTTGTAGTACACGTAAAATTCGTTCTTGCACCACTGCATGACGTTGCCGGACATGTCGTACGCGCCGCACCAGCTCGGAACTTTCATGGCGCCGACGGCGCTGGTGTAGGCGTAGCCGTCCGTTTCGTCGGAACAGTCCCACTGCTTGGGTTCCTTGTCGGTCTTCAACAGCGTTTGATCGGCGTGGTTGGCTTTTTCGCCGAACCACAAATTGTCCCACGGCCAGATCAGCGATTTCGGTCCGCGCGCGGCGTATTCCCATTCTTCTTCCGTCGGCAGGCGGATCGGCTTGCCCGATTTCGCGGTGAGCCACAGCGCGAAACCCTGCGCGTCGTCTTTGGCGATTTGCACCACCGGATGATCGTCGGTCTGTTCGAAACCGGGATTGCGCCAGCTTCGACCATCCACGAATCTGCACGTTTGATGGGTGTCGAAGCGCCCTTTGCCGGCTTTCTCAGCAATCGTTTGATAATTGAAATCGGCGGCGAAGCGCTTGAACTGCCGCACCGTGACAGCATATTTTCCGATGTAATAGCCCTGCTTCATCTGGACAAGGTGATCGGGCGTGTTGTTTCCTGAAATGGCGCCTGGCAGTTCCATTTCATCGAACGGCGATTCGCGTTCCTCGCCCATGAAAAACTCGCCGGGCGTGACATAAACCAATTCCATTTTCACGCCCTCTCCAAGATCGAGCGTGATTTCCTTTGGCCGCGCGGCCAAGTCGATGGCGTCGATTTGGCCAGGCTGCGCGAGTTTAGCTTTGCCCAGCGTGAGCGGTTGATTCTCTTCGAGCAACAAAACGGGATGCTGCGCTTCGCCGTGCTTGCCGCTGACGTAATCGTACACACTTTTACGGAGAGTTTTGGCCAGCGGCGCGATTTCGACGCAGCCGCCCTGCGCGGCTTTCTGGCGGATGCCTTCGATCAAATAGTGTGTGAAGACGCCGCCTTTGAGTTCGTCGTCTTCGTGCGCGAATTCGCCGTTGCCGCAACTGAACATCAGCGCCACCGATGAGGGCGGGCGCAGCTTCGGCACGCGCGTGACGCTCTCGACGCCCTCGGGCGCGCCGCGGCGCGTGCCGATGCGCGGGTCGTCGCGGCAGCAATCGGAGATCAGCACTTTGCTGCCGGCCTCGCATTTCTTGAGCTGCTCGAAAACGGTTTTCAAATCCAGCCATGTCTCCGGGTCAGTCAGCAGCGCGTCGCTCGGACAAAAATAAACGGTGTCCTCCTTGTCGCGGTATTGCACGCCATGTCCGGCAAACACAATCACGACGGAATCGTCTTTCGCTTTGTCGTCGAGCAGCAGTTTCAATTCGTCGAGAATGTTTTTGCGCCGCGGTTTGAAGCGGTCGTCACCGATGGCCGATTGAAGCATCAGACGAATGTTGTGCGCTTTGACGCCGATGCTCTTGAACGTATCGGCCAGCGCACTCATGTCGGATTCGGCATATTTGAGATTGTTCAATCCGGAATTGGCGCGGTAAGCGCCCACGCCGACGAGCAGAACGTAGGTTTCGCCGTCCTCGGCGCAAAGAAAAGTTGGCAGCGCCAAGGCAAGCAGAAGAGCGATTCGAGACAGGCGCAAGACGAGGTCCCTCCAGCAAAAAATCGAGCGCCAGTAAAGACGAACGAGGGCAAATACAATGACGCGAAAAATCGCATCTCGCTTTTACTTCATCTCCTCCAAATGCTTCGCCGCCTTGTTTAGCAGATCCTGATTCGTGGCAAATTTCCGCTCGCTGCCAATGCGGTTGAAAAGCGCCAGCGCTCGTTCGCGGTCGTCGCTGCCGGAGCGCGTGGGGAGTTTGGCCAGGCGCATGAAGCACTCGCCGGATTTAAGCAGCGCGTCGCCTTCGGTCTGCGCGTCGGCCGGATATTGAGTCTGCACGCGCATATATTCGAGCACCGCGTCAAGCAGCGCGTCCTGCAGTTGCGAGCCGGTCAATTTTTTGGCGTCGGCGTCGGCGACGATGGCATCGCCAATGAGCGTGTGCGCCAGCGCGGCCATGCCTTCGGGCGGGTTGAGCGCCAGCGCCGCCTGCGCGGCTTCGCGCGATTTCGCCGGCTCGTTGGTTGCGGCGTACGCGCGCGCCTGGCCGACGAGCGCCATCGCTTTCACCTTCTGCACGCCGCCGACGGCGGCGTTGGCGTATTTTCGCAGCGCGTCGGCGGGCTTATTCTGCGCCAGCGCCGCTTCGCCTTCGTAATAGTCGGCCAACTGTTTCTGCTCGGGGCCGCCGTCGGCCAGCAGTTTGAGCAGCGCGGGAAGCTTGTCGAAATTGCGCGACTGAATCGCGGATGCGCACATGTTGCTGAGCGCGGCGGGGACGTAGCGCGAGTTGGGAAATTTCGTGATGAGGTCCTGGTACGCGGCCATGGCGTCCGCCGCTTTGCCGCTGCGGTATTTGCTTTCCGCATAGAGATAATAAAGATACGGGCGCGCCAGCGGGCGGACGCGGTCAAGTGATTCTTTGTCCTTGATCAGGCTTTCCAGCGAACTGGCCGCGCGGACGTAGGCGCCGCTGCGGAAAGCGCCGACGGCGTCGTGGAAATTCTCATCGCTCACGTCCCATTCCACGTCGGCGATTTCGGAGGAGTTGACGGTGCGCTTGGCGCCGCCCCTCATGTCGATTTCAAGGCCGTCGCGGTCGTCTTTGGTGATGCGGCCGGAGATCACTTCCTTGTTTTTGACGAGCGTGACCTTGTCGGCTTCCGCGCGCGCCTGAAAAGCGCAGACCAGCGTTGCAATTGCAATCCAATAAGCGCTCCACGCGCGCCGCGGCGACAGCTTCATGTCGGTGATGCTCCTGGGTGTTCGAAAAATGATAAGCAGGATTCTTGAAAAATCCAACGGAGATAGGCCGCATAGGGCCTATAGGGCCTATAGCCCTTATAGAGCCTATAAACAGCTCGCGAAGCCCCCATCGTTGAAACGGATTCGCCAGCAATTTCCGGCAAAAAATTCGACGAAAACGCCCTGCGCGGGCTGCACGCAAGGCGTTCGTGAAAACCCACAGTATGAGCGCCGCTACTTCGCGGGCTTTGCCGCCTTTTCGGTAATTGTCGTGACCTTGATCACGTCGCCCGTCGCCGTGCCGACGACCTGAACCTTGGCGCTCTTGGCCACCAGTTCGGTCACCGACTTGGCCACGTCGCCGTCGGCGGTCAACGTGTAGGTCTTGCTCTCGGCATTCGCGCCTTTGCCCTTCACCGTCAACGTGCCCAGCACTTCGGGCTTGGCGTCGGCCGCCTTGGCGCCCAGCGTGCCACTGAACTTCGTCCCATCGGATTTCTCAGCGGCCTGCGCACCGGACCAGCAAATGAAAGCTAGCACCAGCGGCGCCATGAACTTCGCAATACGCATGACTTGACTTCCTCCAAACATCACCGGCGGGCCGGCGAAAGGCTTCGCCTCGGCCGCGCCAAATTTTCCCCGGGTAAAGCGGGACCGGAGAGCCACCCGTTGTGTCACTTTCGAATGACAGTCGTGTCATCGTTCCAATGACGAAGACCTATACACTTGTATTCAGCCAACTGCTGTAAAAATCCCAATGATGAGAACGCTCTAATCTTCGTTCGCAGTCCCGCCTTTAGGCGGAAGGCTATAGCGTGGCAAATTTTGAATTTTGAATTATTTGTTCGCCCACTCCGCCCACTTCTCATCCAGCTTCGCGTCCGCCTCCGAATTCGGATGAAACACCACGCGGAAATGGAACGTCAGCACTTTGTCCTTCTCCGCCTTCAACTCACCCGCGTGCGGATCGACGCTCTTGTCGTAGTCGTGCAAACCGAACGGATTGGGACTCATCAAGCCATAATCGCGAATGTGCCAGTTGGTCGGAAACCTCGGGTTCTTCGGGTTGTCAAAAATCGCCACGCCATAAGGCTTCCCGTCAATCGTCCCTGAAATGTCGCCCCACTTCGCCTGCTTGCCCCACGTCGCCTTCATTCCTTTGCGCGTCGGTGGCTGCGGCACGGCCGCGTCGCCGCCTTTGTCGTCGAGATTCGCCAGCGACAAATTCTCGTCCTTCGACAGCGCCTTGACCAGTCGCACCGCGACCAATCCCGCTTCTTTCGTCGCGCCAAACGTCACGTCCACCAGCGGCGTGTAATCCGATTTCAAATCGATCGCGCGCGAGCCGTCGGGATACGTCAGAATCTCCACCGTGCGCGTCTCTTTCATCAGCGGCTTGTGTTCTTTGTCTTCCCATTCAAGCTGCTCGACGAACCCGTTCGGCGTCATCTTCGAAAACGCGATGTGGTTCTGCTTCGGATCGTTGGGCTTCCCCGTGGCCTTGTCCTTCCCGCTCAAATCCCAATGATCCGCGCCGTTCACGTCTCCGTGAGCCACCCACACCGAGCGGTGATGCGGATGTTCCTTCGAATGGATCGCAGTCTGGTCCTCGGTGACCTGAGTCCCGTCGGCCATCCTCACCGGCGAAAAAAACGGCCGCCGGTAAGGCACGCCATCGCCATCCGCAAAAAAGTACGTCGAAAACGGCTTGCCATCGATCTCGATGACCAGCTTCTTGTCGTCGGGAGTGATTTTGACCGCGCCATCAGCACCAAAAACAGCCGCGGAAACGAGTGCGAGCAAAGCGAAGATGATTTTTTTCATGAGGATGAATACACCGCCGCGCCGCCAGTATTCACGCAATGGAGCGCCGGCTTCCAGCCGGCCCGCATCGGAAGCGCCGCTCACAAAATTCAAAACGCCCTTCCGCCGGCACACCAATCGTTCATTCCATTCCCGTCTTGACACAACCTCCGTCAAACGATTAACGTCCCTCCACTCATCGGAAATTCAAAATGAAAATCGAAAAATACCTCCTCCTCTGCGCCGTGCTCCTCTCCGCCCGCGCCGCCGAACCCGACCCCACTCTCTTCTTCTCCCCGCCGCCCGAATTCGCCAATCAATTCGGCGCCTATTCCTCTCAGCTCAAATTCTACGACGGCCACCCCGTCAAAGACGCCGCCGACTGGCAAAATCGCCGCGCTGAAATCCTCGCCAAATGGCACGGCCTGATGGGCCCCTGGCCCGCGCTGCTCGCCAAGCCGCGCCTCGAACTCGTCAGCCACGATCACCGCGACAATTTCACGCAGCACAAAATCAAAATCGAAATCACAAAAAACGTGCTGAGCGACGGCTACCTGCTTATCCCCGACGGTAACGGCCCGTTCCCCGCCGTCTTCGTCCCGTACTACGAACCCGAAACCAGCATCGGCACGCATCCCGACAAACAAAAAAGCGCCTTCCGCGATTTCGCGTACCAGCTTGCCAAACGCAATTTCGTCACGCTCGCCATCGGCACACCCGGCGGCGACGCGCGCAAACCCGACAACTTCGGCGCGGAATGCCAGCCGCTCTCGTTCCTCGCCTACGTCGCCGCCAACTGCCACACCGCTCTCGCGCAGCGCCCCGAAGTCGATCCCGCGCGCATCGGCATCGTGGGCCATTCCTACGGCGGCAAGTGGGCCATGTTCGGCTCCTGCCTCTACGAAAAATACGCCTGCGCCGTCTGGTCCGATCCCGGCATCGTCTTCGACGGCACGCGCGCCAACGTCAATTACTGGGAACCCTGGTACCTCGGATTCGATCCGGATCACACGCGCAAAACCGGCACGCTCCCCAGCGCCGAAAATCCCGCCTGCGGCCCCTACAAAATCATGCGCGAAACCGGCCGCGACCTGCACGAACTCCACGCCCTGATGGCCCCGCGCCCCTTCTTAGTCTCCGGCGGCTCCGAAGATTATCCCGCCCGCTGGCCCGCGCTGAACCGGTCGATTGAAGTGAATGCGTTTCTCGGCCAGAAAAATCGAGTCGCGATGACGAACAGAAAAGACCATTCGCCCAACGAAGAATCCAACGCGGCGATTTATGCGTTCTTCGAGCACTTCCTCAGGAAATAAGCGCGCCGTTCTCCCCTCTCCCCTTGGGGGAGAGGGGCCGGGGGTGAGGGGTCGCATGTCCGCTGAATTCGTGCTTCTGTTTTGCCTGCCCAACTACTATTGTGGACTATCGGCGTCCATCCGCGTGTATCCGCGTTCATCCACATTCAATTCTGCCGCTGATAAACCATCAACTCCCGCGCAATCCCCTCATACAAATCCGGCAGCCATTCCAATTTCAACGCCGGGTTCCGCACCGGGACCTGCTCGCGCAAATCGTTCGGCGCAATGATCACCGTTACATTCGCCGCCTTCACCTGCGTCACCAGCGCATACAAATCCTCGATCGCCGCGTCGCCAATCGCCATGCAGCCGACGGCCGTGTTCTTCCCGTGAATGCACACGTCCCCGCCCAGCGCCGTGCGCCCGTCCTTCTGCGCCATCGCCTTGTCGAACGCGTTCGGATAATCCAATTTCATCGACAGATGAAACCGGCTGCGCGGATTCATCTCCGCGATTTTGTAAATCCCCTCCGGCACCTGCCGGTCCCCGCCGCGCAACTTCGGCCCAGCCGTCCCGCTGCTCGCCAATATCGGATATTCCCGCATCAAAGTAACACGAGCTTTCAGCCCGTGGTTGTCTTGTGGTGCGGGCGGCCCGCCTGCACTCGGTGAGCGCAGCGAGCCGTATTCCGCGCGCTCCCCCCAAACCTCAATCCGCTTCTCCGATTTAAAAACCAGAATCGCCAGCCGCACAATCGGCCCGTCATCCGCGCGCACGACCCGATTCGATTTCACTGCCGCCACCGCAGGCACATTCACCGCACGAACCGCCGCGCTCGCCGCCGCCGGCCGCGAAGTCCAATACCAATACGCGCCGCCCGCCGCCGCGGCAATCAGCAGGCACAGCGCCGCTTTCCCCCACGGAAATGCCGCCCGCGCCGCTCGGTTCCATCGCTCGCCCATACCTTGGTGGTGTCGGCAATTTCGAGCGAAAACCCAACCTCTTCGTCGTGTAATTAGTGACTCAGATTTCACGCCGTGGCCGCGTAACGGCCGCATGAACAGGATTCGTGCTTTTATTGAAAGGCAGGTTTGACTCAGCACTCAGCACTTAGGACTCAGGACTCAGCACTTCCGTTACCCGACGACTTCGAGTCCCATGCTCCGCGCCGTCCCCTCGATCACCCGCGCCGCCGCTTCCGGCGAAGCCGAATTCAAATCTTTCGCCTTCAATTTCGCGATGTCGGCCACCTGCGCTTTGGTCACCTTGCCGACCTTGTTCTTGTTCGGCTCGCCGCTTCCTTTTTCAATCCCCGCGGCCTTGCATAGCAACACGCTCGCCGGCGGCGTCTTGTACAGCAAGTCGAAGGACTTGTCGGTGTACACCGTCACGATCACCGGAATGATCATGCCCTTCTGCTTGGCCGTTTCCGCGTTGAAGCGCTTCACGAATTCGCCGATGTTCACGCCGTGCTGCGACAGCGCCGGCCCCACCGGCGGCGCCGGATTCGCCCCGCCCGCCGGACACTGCAACTTCACCTTCGCCTTAATATCGCGCTTTGCCATCGTTCGCTCCGCTCAGTTCACAATTCAAAATTCAAGATTCAAAATTGGCGGCGCTGCAACGCAACGCGAATCTTAAATCTTGAATATTGAATTAAATTTTCTCGACCTTCCCGTACTCCATCTCCACCGACGTATCCCGCCCGAAGATCGACACCTTCACCTTCAGCATCCATTTGGCCGGGTCGACAGACTCCACCGTGCCATCGAAATTTTCGAACGGCCCGTCTTTGATCCGGACTTTGTTCCCCGGTTCGAATTCGACTTTGGGCTTGGGCTTTTCTTTGCGCGATTCGATGTCTTCCAAAATGCGCTTCACTTCGTCCTCGTCCAGCGGCTCGGGCTGCATGCGGTTGCTGCCCACGAACCCGCTGATCCCGGACGTCTCCATGATCACGAACCACAAATTCTGTTCGACTTCGCCTTTGTCGTCGGTCTGCACTTCGATCAGGATGTAGCCGGGGAACATCTTCTGCTGCGAAACTTTTTTGCGCCCCTCGCGGATTTCCGACACGTTCTCCGCCGGCACCACGATCTGCGACACGTGCTGCTCAAGCCCCTTGGCCTTGATCCGCGCGACCAGGTTCTCTTTGATCTTCTCTTCGCGCTCCGACTGCACCCGCAACGCGTACCAAAGCTTCTTAGCCATTCAATCTGCCCAATTTGTACCGCCGGCGTCCCGCCGGCCCGAACGCGCGAAGCGCGCCCCGCCGTTGACTTTCGACTACTTCGACTTTCGACCTTCGACTTTCAGTTATTTACTTCGCGTAGAAAATCCAATCCGCAATCTTTTTCAAAATCATGTCCGAGCTAAACACGAACAACGTCAGCGCCGCGGTCACGATCAACACAACGTACGTCGTGCCCCACACCTGAGTTTCCACTTTGAACCACGGCGAAATCTTTGGCCACGTCACTTTGCCCAATTCCGTGTCGGTCTTGATCAAAAACTCCGCGCTGTCCCGCCGAATGTAAATGTAGTAATACCCCGTCAAGAGTCCCGTCGCGGCGACCGCCGCCGTGCCGATCCATTGCACGTACCCAGGCACCGCTTCGGTCCAGTTCGTCATAAACCCTAAACCGATGCTGCTGATGAACTTCGGAAGGAAGATCCAATTGTAGTACCACTGGCGCGTCGCGAAGATCACGTACGCCAGCACCACCACCATCAGTCCCAGCCGCGTGGCGTAGCCTTCGCCCGGCTTATACACGGCAAAGCCCGGCGAACTCCCAGGTTCGGTGATCTGTTTCCCGCCGCTGTCCGGCGCGGCTGTCGTTACGGCTGTGGACATATCGTTCCGGTCCTTACCCATGTTCTGGATTCCAAATTCAAGATTCAAAATTCAAAGCCCAACCTTGAATTCTGAATCTTGAATCTTGAATCCTGCGTTTCGACAGGAGCGGAGGGACTCGAACCCCCAACCTGCCGCTTTGGAGACGGCTGCTCTGCCAATTGAGCTACGCTCCTAACTCACTTCGTATTCAAAATTCAAGATTTAAAATTCAAGATTCGACCTTGCCAATCTTGAATCTTGAATTTCGAATCTTGAATTAGACTTTCCGACTCTTGTGCATCGTGCGCTTATTATGCTTCGGGCAGAACTTCTTGACCTCGATCTTCTTCCCGCCCTTGGTATTGAGCGTGGTCATGTAATTCCGCTCACCGCACTCCGTGCACTCAAGTATGATTCGTTCGCGCATGATTCGTTCGTAGTCCCGCCTTTAGGCGGCTCCACTTTTAGATTTCCGTGCAAAGGTTGCACATCGTTCGTTCGTAGTCCCGCCTTTAAGCGGCTTGCATTCCAGATTTCCGTGCAAAAGTTGCACATGTTGTGGAAGGGCGACCCTTAAGTCGCCCTTCCCATTTCACATTTCGTTGCAAAAGTTGCACCAAGTGCCCAATTAACAAAACCTGTAACCTGTAACTTGTAACGTTTAACGACCGTTATTTGAGGATCTTCGTCACCACTCCCGACCCCACCGTGCGTCCGCCTTCGCGGATCGCGAAGCGCAAGTTGTCCACCATCGCCACCGGCTGGTTCTCTTCCAACTCCACCACCATCTTAATGTTGTCGCCCGGCATGCACATTTCCGCCGGTTTGCCTTCCGCGTTCACCAACCCCGTCACCTTCCCCGTCACGTCCGTCGTTCGGAAGTAGAATTGAGGCCGGTAACCCGCGAAGAACGGCGTGTGTCGTCCACCTTCATCTTTCGACAGCACATAGACTTGCGCCTCGAAGTTCGTGTGCGGCTTGATCGATCCCGGCTTGCACAACACCTGTCCGCGGCTCAAGTCTTCCTTGGCCACGCCGCGCAGCAGCAACCCGACGTTGTCGCCGGCCTGCCCCTGATCCAGCAGCTTGTTGAACATTTCCACGCCCGTGCAGGTCGTCTTCGCGACTTCCTTGTTCAACCCGACGATTTCCAGCGGGTCGCCGACCTTTACAATGCCTTGCTCGATACGGCCCGTTCCGACCGTGCCGCGCCCTTCGATCGAAAACACGTCTTCGACCGGCATCAGGAACGTCGCGTCAATTGCGCGCTTCGGTTCCGGAATAAAATCGTCCAGCGCCTTCAGCAGATCCTTGATCGGCTGATTGCACTTCGGGTCACCCGGATTCTCCAGCGCCGCCTTCGACTGCCCGCGGATCACCGGCGTCTTGTCGCCCGGGAACCCGTACTTGGTCAGCAAATCGCGGATTTCCATCTCGACGAGGTCCAGCAAATCCGGATCGTCCACCAGGTCCACCTTATTAAGAAACACCACCAGCGCCGGCACGTTCACCTGGCGCGCCAAGAGCACGTGTTCGCGCGTCTGAGGCATCGGGCCGTCGGCCGCCGACACCACCAGGATCCCGCCGTCCATCTGCGCCGCGCCGGTAATCATGTTCTTGATGAAGTCGGCGTGGCCGGGACAGTCGATGTGCGCGTAATGCCGCTTCTCGGTCTCGTACTCCGTGTGCGAAGCGGCGATCGTGACCGTCTTGTTCGCGTCGCGCACCGTCCCGCCCTTGGTGATTTCGGCGTACGTCTTCGGCTTCGACAACCCCGCCGCGGCCTGCACCGCGACCAGCGCCGCCGTCAACGTCGATTTGCCGTGGTCAATGTGCCCAATCGTGCCCACGTTCACATGGGGCTTCTTGCGTACATACGTATCCTTAGCCATCTGTCATCTCCTCTTGTCGCCGATGTTTGCAAGCGGCGCGCTGCCTCGCCTGAAAAGTAGCACGAGCTTTTAGCCCGTCGAATTGGCCACTCTCAACCGCGAATTCCCCAAATTAACCGCAAATCTGAATCCAAAGTAACACGGGCTTTTAGCCCGTCGCTTTCATCACGCTTACCGCGAATCTCAAAGCATTCCACATTCAACATTCCACATTCCACATTCCAAATTCCACATTCTTCATTCAAACGACAACAGCCTTGCCCTTTTTTGGACAAAGCCGCCCCGCGCCCAGTCGCTAGGTAAAAGCCGCAGGGCGGTCGCCTCCCACTACGCTCCTATTTTGTCTGCACCGTCTTCCCCTTCGTGTCTTCAAGGAATCCGTTGCGCGCTGGAGCAAAGGCAAAACTGGAGCTGCGAATGGGAATTGAACCCATGACCTCATCCTTACCAAGGATGTGCTCTACCTGCTGAGCTATCGCAGCGATTCCGCATTCCGAATGCGGAGGGGTGAGTATAGGACTGTGATGTTTTGTGTCAAATAAAAAGCCGCGATTTTCGCGCTATTCCGCGCGATTCGCGCATCAATCGCCGTTCGCACGGAGCGCCGGCTTCCAGCCGGCACCGCATCCGAACCGCCCATCCAAATTTCAAACCGCCACTCGTTCGTAGTCCCGCCTTTAGGCGGAACCGCCCACCCAAATTTCAAACCGCCCTCCCGCCGCCAGTTTGAGCCCAAGGGTGCCACTGGTAGACAGCCGTATCGTCTACCAG
>DATGGK010000156.1:0-21208 GCA_035308565.1 Planctomycetota bacterium
ACCGCCAAAGTAAACGTTGCAGAATGCGCATCCAGTCCTAGACTCTTCATCGCGGGCTCCTTTCGTTGGTGTAAGGCTCTCACTTGCTTAGCCACACTAACGTCTGGATGCCCGTTTTTCACATTACCACTGGCCTCGCCAGTGCAGCTCACACCGATCGCTCAATTTTCACAACATCCCCACCGCATCCACATCAATCAACCCATCCACGCCGCGCATCTTCATCAACAAATCCGCCATCGGCCCGTCCAGCAGCGTCGATATCTGCGCGCTGTCCGCCGCCTTGATCAAAATCTGCCGCCGAAACGCGTCGCGAATCTTCGCGATCGGCGCATCGCTTGGCCCCAGAATCAACACGTTCTTTAACGCTGGATTCGCCGCCACCGTCATCCCCAGCGCCTCCGAAAATCCATTCGACTCGCGCAGCAGCGCCTGCTTGTCTTTGCTCGAAAACACAATTCGCGCCAGCCGCCCGCACGGCGGATAACCGAACGCTTTGCGTTCTTTCATTTCTTCCAAATAAAACGATTCGAAATCGTACGCGACGGCGTACTTGATCGAATTGTCGCCCGGCAAATACGTCTGCACGATCACGCGCCCGCCCAGCGCGCTGCGTCCCGCGCGGCCGGCCACTTGCGAAATAAGCTGAAACGTGCGCTCGCGGTTTCTGAAATCGGGCATGTGCAGGGCCGTGTCCGCGAGCAGCACGCCGACCAGCGTCACGCTCGGAAAATCCAAGCCCTTCGCGATCATCTGCGTGCCGATCAGAATATCGATCTTCCCTTCTTTAAACGCGCCCAGCACTTGCGCGTACTTCTCGCTCGTCTTCATCGTGTCGCTGTCCATGCGGGCGATCCGTTCTTTTTTGCCCGGAAACAGTGCGCGAATGACTTCCTCCACGCGCTCCGTCCCCAAGCCCCACAATTTCAAGCCGGGGCTTCCGCATGCCGAACAGGTGTTCGACATCGGCTTCATTTTGTTGCAATAATGGCAGACCAGAAACTTCCCGCCCTGATGGCTGGTGAGCGCGATGTCGCAGCGGTCACACTTCTCTGTAAATCCGCAGCGCAAACACGTGTTCACCGTCGAAAACCCGCGCCGGTTCATGAACAAAATCGCCTGCTCGCCACGCGACAATGTCTTTTCCAATTCAACATTGAGCATTCGCGAAACGATCGCGTAACGCTCCTGTTCCACATTCTCACGGTTGAGATCGACGACGGCAATCTCCGGCATCGGCTGCCCCGTCGCGCGTTTTGTCAGAACTAGATGCGTCAGCTCACCCTGCTTCGCCGCCGTGTACGATTCGAAACACGGCGTCGCGCTGCCCAGAATAATCGTGGACCGCGTCACGCGAGCCAGCGCGATCGCCGCGTCGCGCGCGTGATAACGCGGAGCCGCCGGCGATTTGTACGACGAATCGTGCTCTTCATCGACGACGATAATCCCCAGCCGCGGCAACGGCGCGTACAGCGCCGAACGCGCGCCGACGACCACGTCGATCTTCCCCTCGCGGATCGCGCGCCAAATCTCCGCGCGTTCGCCCGGCGCCTCGTCGCTGGCCAGCACCGCCACGCGTTCGCGCCCCAGCCGGCTTTGAAACCGCTCCGCCGTCTGCGGCGTCAGCGCAATCTCCGGCACCAGCACGATCGCCTGGCGGCCCATTTCCAGCGCCGTTTGCAGCGCGCGCAAATACACTTCGGTCTTGCCGCTGCCGGTCACGCCTTGCAGCAAAAATCCCGACGCCTCGCCCGCGGCAAGCGCGGCTTCGATTCTCTTGAACGCAAAATGTTGCTCTTCATTCAATTCAAGATTCGTCGTTCGCGTTTGCGATGCATCGCCGGCCTCAATCTCAAAATTGGACCGTTCAAAAGTGCGCAGCAGTTTCGTTTTCTCCAGCGCTTTCAACGCGCTCAACGGCGCATCCGCCGCTTTCAACAACTCGATTGCTTCGAGCGGTAGTGCCCCTAAGCGGGACGCCAATTCGCGCAATACAGCGGCTTGCTTTTTCTTCTTCACCAGCGACGACGCGTGAATCATCAACTCGTTCTGATTCAAATGCGTCGTCACAAACCGAGTCTTGCGCGCCTTCGTCCCGGCTTTCACGCCAATCGGCAGCATCGATTTCAGCACCATCCCCAGCGGGCAGATGTAATGATGCGCCATCCACTTCGCGAGCTTTAACAGCGCCTCGGTCACAACCGGCCTTCCTCCATCCAGCACCGATACGATCCCTCTGAGCTTCGATGGATCGAACCCCGCGTGCTTAAATTCATTCGCATTTTTGAGTTCAACAACGATCCCCGGCGCCGTGCCCTTTCCAAACGGCACAACCACGCGCGTGCCGCGTTTGAGCGACGGCGTGAACGCATCAGCGATATAAGTGAACGTGTGGCGCATGGGCCGTTCAACCGCGACTTCGGCGAGATGCTCAAACGTAAGCGGCACCGGCGCGACCACGGGCGATGGCGGCGGCGCTTCCACTTCGCCAAATAAATCCGGCGAGGAATCCTTTAACTTGTTCCGTGAACTCATCTCCGCGTCTTTGCGCCTCTGCGAGAGAATTGCATTTTATAATATGCTCGCACCAAACGCCGACATCAATAACTCCGACGCCAAATGCGCCGTGGTGTTCCGCACGTCCAGCGCCGGATTCACTTCGACCAGTTCGCAGCTCCGCATCGCGCGCGAATCGGCAATCAGTTCCATAATCAAATGGGCTTCGCGAATCGTCAGCCCGCCCGACACCGGCGTGCCCACGCCCGGCGCAACGCTCGGATCGACGCTGTCGATGTCGAACGACAGATGAAAACCATCCGTGCCATCCGTCAGAATCTGCAGCGCTTCACGAACGCATTCAAAAACTCCGCGCTCGTCCAATTGCCGCATCGTGTACACGTGAATCCCAAAGCGCTTGATGTTCGCGCGCTCGCCCAAATCCAAATCGCGCGCGCCCATCAAAACCGTGCGCGCCGCCGCCATCATCGGCCGCACGCCCGCGATGCCCGTCAGCAAACGCGGCCCGTGCCCCAGCGCCACCGCCATCGGCATGCCGTGAATATTTCCGCTGGGCGACGTTTCGACCGTGTTGCAATCGCCGTGAGCGTCCACCCACAGCAGCCCGAATTTCTTTCCATGCTTTTTCGCGTGGCGCGCCAACCCGCCCAGCGTCCCCATCGCAATCGAATGATCGCCGCCCAGCACCAGCGGAATCTCGCCGTTGTCCAGCGACTTCTCCACGCGCAGCGACAAATCCGAGCACACGCGCGCGACCAGCGGCGCAAAGCACAGCGACTTCGACCGCGGACTCGAAAGCCGCGACGATTTCCGCTCCGCCTCCGACGCCGCGTGAGCCGACGTGACACTCACGTTCCCGCGGTCGTGCACGCGATAGCCCAGGCTCGCCAGCTTCGCGTTGATCCCCGCCACGCGAATCGCCGAAGGCCCCATGTCCACGCCGCGCAAATGCGTCCCCAAATCCATCGGCACGCCAATCAGGCCAATTCGCGGAGCGTCGTTTTTTCTTTTCATTCGCCATTCCAACACGGAATTTAGAATGTGGAATATGGAATGCGGAATATGGAATTACGCTATTCCAAATTCCACATTCCCAATTCCACATTCTAGAATTTGTCCGACTTCCCCTCCCACCCCTCCAGAATCCGCAGCGACGAATGCGCCGTCAACAACTTCTCCAAAACTTCACGCGACGCCCGCCCGCGCAAAATCATCGTCTCGCCATCCATCTCGCGCGAGTCCTCAAAAAAATGCGTCGCCAGAAACGCCAGCATCTTCCCGTCGCCGGCGTGCACGGCAAGCGTCAGCGGCTTCGCGTCGTCGCGCGCGCGTTCGCGAATCTCCGCGCGCAATCGCTCCAGCCCTTCGCCGCGCAACGCCGATACGGGCGTCGCCTCGACAAAATCGCGCTTGAGCATCGTAAAATCCAATTCCTGCGCCGGCTTCAACGCATCGATCTTGTTCAGCACCAGCAGCGTCTCTGAATCGCCGCAGCCGACTTCCTTCAGCACCGCGTTCACCGCGTCGATCTGCCCGCGCACATGCGGCGACGAGGCGTCCGCCACGTGCAGCAGCAAATCGGCCATGCGCGCTTCTTCGAGCGTGGCGTGAAAACTCGCCACCAAATGATGCGGCAGGCGGCGAATAAATCCAACCGTGTCCGAAAGCAGCACATGATTGCCGCCGCCCAGTTTCAGCATGCTGGTCTTTGTGTCGAGCGTCGCAAAGAGTTTGTCTTCGACAAGAACCTGTTCGCCGGTGAGCGCGCGCATGAGCGTGCTTTTTCCCGCGTTCGTGTAGCCGACGAGCGAAACAAGGTAATGCTCGCGCGAACGCGAACGGACCATGCGCTCCTTTCGCCCCTCGATTTCCTTCAACTGCTGCTTGAGGTCGTCGATCTGCTTTTCGATCTTGCGCCGGTCCACTTCAATCTGCCGCTCGCCCGGCCCGCCGCGCATCCCGATGCCGCCTTCCTGGCGTTCAAGATGCGTCCACAATCGCTTCAGCCGCGGCAAGCGATAATTGAGCAGCGCGATTCCTACTTGCACTTTCGCCATGCGCGAGCGCGCGCGGCTCGCGAAAATGTCGAGAATCAATTCAGTGCGGTCCATCACTTTCAAGCCGCTGCTTTCGTCCAGCGCCTTCGCTTGCCCCGGCATCAAATCGTGATCGAATAGAGCGCATTTCGCCCCGCGCGCCGCGGCGAGTTCCTTGACCTCGACAACTTTGCCTTTTCCAATGTACGTCGCCGGATTCACCTCTTTGATATTCTGCACGACCTTCCCGACGACTTGTGCCCCGGCGGTTTCCGCGAGCCGCTCCAATTCTTCCAACGGCTCTTCGCCGGGCAAAAGATCGCCCTGCCGGTATCCGCCGACGAGCACAACTTTCTCGCGGTGAGTGGTAAGCTTGACGTCGCGCGCTTTGGGGACAGACATGGTTTTTTAAGGTTGCTTTGAGAGTGGGTTGAAGTAGGGGACGGAATGTTCGAGGGCCAACGAACACAGTGCAAAATCCGCGGCGAAAAATATGGCGTTGGAAAACCGGCGCCTCAGTGCGAGGTACGATGCAAATTGAATGCAGTCCAATGATCGAAGCCTGCATTGAACCTTTGAGTTACTCATGACTGTTAACGCGGCATGAATGATTTCGTTGTTTAAAGGTAAAAACACGATATTCGCTTGTACAAGCTGTTCCCATTTTAGAGTCAGTCGAAAGTGATTGGATCTCGACAATGTCTTCGCGCGTAAGCGCGCACGCAATCCCGATGGCGTTTCCAGTTTTGTCAATTCCGAACAAAACAGCACGGGATGGTTGAGTTTGCTCAATTCCGCAGCCTGCGCGTTCACTCCCGCATCCTGATTTTCAGTAAAAATGCAGCGCATGGCGCACGAAGAATCCAGGAAAATTGGCTCCGTCAACGATGTCAAATGTGCTCATCCCTCAATTCTGAAATGATTTCATCCATATGAAGGGGCGGAATATCCGCCAGCTCACGCCGGCACTCTTCCCAAAATGGGTGCTTCGGATTGTAAACTTTAAGCGTCATGCGCTCGCCATCCGTGTACTCAACGTCAATGCATTCCACGCCATTGCGATCAATGTACGTTTTCAATACACGATGGCTTATAGTGGATTCGATGGGTGCCTTTTTGCGCTTGGTTTTTCTCATGGTCCTTTCTCCGCCCAAATACCTTATCACGCCTCCCCCGCCTGTCACGCATTAATTGCCCCGCGCGCCCCTTGAATCGCCCCGCGCTTCACCGATAATACGTGCATGGAAGTTTCCGCAACGATCACCAACATGGCCGGCGACGAACTGCAGCGCCGCGACGAACTCGAAGAACGCCTGCGCTGGCTCGTCAACCTGCGCTGGGTCGCGCTCTCCGGCGTCTGCCTCGCGACTTTTATCGCGCGCCTGCTCCATTACATCGACTCCGCATGGCCTCTTGCAGTTGTCGCGTCAGTCATGGCCGTGCTCAATTGCGGGTTCCTCGGCCTGCACACGCGCCTGCCCAAACGCACGCTGCGCGCGCTCTCCGCCGAAGCGCTTTTGCAAATCACCATCGACGTCATCGGCCTCGGCCTGCTGATCTTTTTCGCCGGCGCGCTCTCCAATCCGTTCATCTTCTACTTCATCTTCCACGTCGTCATCGCCGGCATTCTGCTTGAACGCAAACAGGCCTACACGGTCGCCGCAATGACCTCGATTGTCATCGCCATTCTCGGCTTCAGCGAGCAACTCGGCCTGACCTTGCCGGTCAAAGGCATCCTCTCCGAACCACGCTCCTCGCTCAGCCGCTTCGGCATCGTCTTCGCGTTCGGCACAACCTTGATGATCTCTGTGTACCTTGTCACCGCGATCATGGAACGCCTGCGCACCAGCGCGCGGGATGTGCGCCGCCTCAATGCCGATCTCGCCGACCGCGTCGAATTGCTTGCCTCCGCCGAAAAGAAACTCGCCGCCGAACATCAGCGCGCCCGCGCGATTCTCGAATGCATGGACGAAGGCGTCGTCGTCGTCGATCTTTACGGCAAAGTCCTGTTGGCCAATTCCGCCGCTCAAAAAAGCGCGCTGCTGGCGCTCAAAGACACGCTCAAACAAACCGGCTGCAACGATCCCGTCACAGGCGTTGCCTATTGCCACGGCCCAACCGGCGGCGAAAATCTCCTGCAACACCACCACGACCACCCGCCCCGTAGCGCAGGCGTCCCGCCTGCCGATTCTTGTGGTGCAGGCATCCTGCCTGCAAATTGTGGTGCAGGCGGCCCGCCTGCAAGTTCCTCTATTAATGGTAGCATCCCCAGCAACGGCGCCGCCCCGCACAAAACCGCCGGAGCCCTCGCGCAAGACGAATGCCCCTTCGGCAATCCGTCCGCCTGTTTGGAAGAAGCGCTTTCGAAAGGCGGCATGCTCTGCCCTGCCACGCTCGCCCTGCTGGGCGCAGCGCCGCCGAAATTGGAAAAGCCTGAACTCAGCCCGCCCGATTCGCCGCGCCGCACTCAAGTCGAATTGCAAGGCCGCACCTTTGAAAACACGGTCAGCGCCGTACGCACCGCGGCCAGCGATTTCGTGGGCCTCGTCGTGGTTTCGCGCGATGTCACCGAACGCAGCTCGCTCGAACGCCAGCTCTCGCACGCCGAAAAACTCAACGCGCTTGGCAACCTCGCCGCCGGCGTCGCGCACGAATTGAACACGCCGCTGGGCACCATTCTCGGCTACGCGCAGATGCTCATCGACGACGCTCAGCGCGACGGCCCGCCGAAGGAACTTGCCGCCATCGAAGACCAGGCGCGCCGCTGCAAAAAAATCGTACAAAGCCTGTTGGATTTCGCGCGCAAATCCGGCGGCGGCCGTTCCGAATGTTCGCCCAATGAATTGGCCGAACGTATTCACAGCCTGATGTCGCACAGCTTGCAAATGCGCGGCATTGAATTGGCGCTCGATCTCACGCGTCCCGACCCGCCCAAAGTCCGCGCTGCCGCGAACGAAATCGAACAAGTGCTGGTCAACCTCGTGACCAACGCCGCCGACGCGATCGAAATGTCCGGCGTCAAAAACGATTCGCGCGTCACTCTTCAAACTCGCGCCGAAAATGGGTCGGTGCTGATCGCCGTCGAAGACAGCGGCCCCGGCGTGCCATCCGAACTTGCCGGAAAAATCTTCGAACCCTTCTTCACCACAAAATCCGCCGGCAAAGGCACCGGCCTCGGCCTTTCCATCGCCAGCCGCATTGTCGAAGACCACCACGGACGGATTGAATTGGCACAGCGCACAGACGGAAAAGCCGGCGCGCGTTTTGAATTGCATTTGAAGGCGCGTTGACCATTGCGAGCCAAAAACCGCGACCACAAAGGAGCGGCTGCCGTTAGATCCGCGAAAGCCGCTCCCTTGCGGTCGCGGTTCTTGTGTCAACACGCGATGCTAAAATAAAATGCAGCCCCCTTCCCTACCTCCGACTCCACCCAGATCGTCCCGCCATGCCGCTCCACAATGCGCTTGCAGATCGACAGGCCGATTCCCGTCCCCGGATATTCCTCGCGCGTATGCAGGCGTGCGAAGACCGCGAAGATGCGCTTGAAATGCTGCGGATCGATTCCAATGCCGTTGTCCTTCACCGCGAAGAGCCAATCGTGTTCGCGCCTCAGCGCCGAAATGCGCACGCGCGGCGGCTGCGCGCCTTTGAATTTCAGCGCGTTGCCGATCAGGTTCTGAAACACCTGCGTCAATTGCACGCCGTCGGCACGCAGCGTCGGCAGCGGCTCGGACTCGACCACGCCGCCGCTTTCTTCCAGCGCCACTTTCAGATTCTCCAGCGTGTGCGCGAGAATTGCGTTGCAATCCACCGCGGTCAGTGTCTGCACGCGCGTACCCAGCCGCGAATATTCGAGCAGGTCGTTGATCAGATTCTTCATCCGCTCGGCGCCGTCGAGCACCAATTTGAGGTGCTGTTCAGCATCCACGTCGAGCCGCTCCTTCGCGCGGCGCGCCAGAAGCTGGCCGTGGCTGTTGATCGCGCGCAGCGGCTCGCGCAGATCGTGCGACGCAACGTACGCAAATTGTTCCAGCTCCGCGTTCGAACGCGCCAGTTCCTTCGCCTTCGCGGCCAATTCGTCCGCGGCCTTTTTGCGCTCGGTCAAGTCGATGTGCGAACCGGTCATGCGGTACGGCTTCCCGTTCGCGTGCCTCAGCGCGAAGCCGCGCGCCAGAATCCAGCGGTACGTGCCATCCTTGTGACGCAGGCGGTGTTCCAATTCGTAGACCGGTGTCTTGCCGTCAAAATATTCCTTGATCGTCGCCAATGCGCGCTCGTGATCTTCCGAATGCAGCCGCGATTCCCATTCGCTGAAATTGTTTTCGATCTCGTCGTCGCGATAGCCGAGCATCTCCTTCCAGCGCGATGAAAAATAGACGCGATTGGTTTCGACGTTCCAATCCCACAGCCCGTCATTCGTTCCGCGCGCGACCAGTTGAAAGCGCTCGATGCTCTCGCGCAGCGCCTGTTCCGCGCGGCGCTGTTCGCTGACGTTGCGTCCAATCGTCGTCGCGCCTTCGATCCGCCCATCCTCCGAACGCAGCGGCGCGACCGACAACTCCACAATCAGTTCTCGCCCGTCCTTCGCGACACGAATCGCTTCGCGATTTTCGATCCGCTCGCCTTTGCGGATTTGCGCGAGATTCTCCGCCAGTTCATCGGGCATTCGCTTCGGAATCAGCATCCCCGCGGATTGGCCGATCGCTTCGCTCGCGCTGTACCCATACAAGCGCTCGCAGCCTGGATTCCAACTCAGGATGGTGCCGTCCAGCGACGTGCTCAAGATCGCGTCGTTCGACGATTGGACGATCAGCGCCAATTGCCCGAGCTTGTGATTGCGCTCGCGCAATTCGGCGTTGAGGCGGTCCACGTGCGAATTGATGCGCGTCAGCGCGCTCACCGCGCCCAGCCCCAGCACCGCGACGATGGCCGCCGCCAATGCGATCTCCAAGCGCAGCGAATTGATCGGCGCGTACGCCTCGCTTGCCGGCTGCTGCGCCGATACGACCCAGCGCCGCCCCGCCACCGTTACCGGCGTCAGCGACGCCACCATTTCTTTTTTCTCAAACGGATCGGTGTATTCGGTGTTCACGTTCTCGCCCAACAGCGCCGATTGCACCGGCTCCAGCGACGCGTACTCGCGGTACATCTGCGCCTGCAAATCCAAACGCGGATGCACCGCCACGACGCCGTTTGGATCGAGCACGACCACGTGACCGCCTTCGCCCACGTGCACCTGTCCCAGCCATTGGGACAGCCCTTCCAGCCGATAATGAATCGAAATAATCCCGATGGGAATTCCGCTCCTTTCCACCGGCGCGGCGACAGCCACGACCAGCGGCTTCAAATCGGCCAGCCGCGGATAAACGCTCGACACGAACGGCTCGTAATTTTGCGACACGCCGACGAACCAGTCGCGGTCGGACATGTTCCGCCCCAGCGTCTCCGGCGCGCGCGGGTAATCGCTCCACATCACGCCATCCACCGCCGTCATCGTTGCGCGGTCGATTCCCGCGTTCGATTCGACGACCGCTTTCAGCCGGCTGCGCATGGCTTCTTCGTCGCGCCGTTCGACAATGTCCTTTGTTCCCGGCAACGTCGCCAGCGTCTCCGCAAACGAAATGCTGCGATCCAATTCGCGTTTGAGCAGCACCGCCGTAATCTTCGCCGCCGCTTCGTTGTTCTCGCGCACCAGTTTGCGCACGGAATCGGACGCCACGCGGTAGGAGTACAACCCCAACAGCAGAATCGGCAGCAGCGCCGCGAACATCAGCACGCGCCACGTCCACGCACTGAGATGCGTTCTCGCTGCATTTTTCGGATTGGCCGCGCCCGCTGGCTCGCTCATGCGCGTAGTATTGCCAAAACGCCGCGGGCTTTCCAGCGTAGGACGGCTCTCCGAGCCGTCTGGTTATGCGCGACGGCTCGGTAAGCCGCCCTACTTCGCGCTTTTCGAGGCTTTGATCAATTCGGTGCGCTGCGCTTCGATCTCGCCGTTTCGGCGCGAGCCGACCGCGGCTTTGATCTTGTCTTTGTCCAGCGTTCCCGTGAGCTTCACGTTTTCGAACGCCACGCGCGCGTCTTCGTCTTTGTCGAAAGTCTCCACATACAAGCCGATGAACTTCGGCTCGAAATTCAAGCGCGCGCGGCCGACGGTGTCGGTTTTGCCGTTGATCCCCGCTGAAAACGCCGCCATGTTTGCGTTGCACACAATCCGCAGATGCACTCGGTCTTCCTGTTTGCCGGATAGTTTCGCCGCCGCCTCGTGCTCGTCGCTCAAGCGAGCGGACAGCGCCAATTCACCCTTGCGCGTTTCTCTCGCACTAAAGTGCACGCTGTTTTTTCCGCCGTCGGTAACGAGAATCCCGTAACATGGATCCAAATCCTTTTTGTCGCGCGCTTTTGCATTTAAAATATGCGTGTCAGCCTCGAGCGTCCACGCTTCTCCGGCCATGTAAAATGGAATCTGCGCCGATGGCGCGGACTTCCCGGCGCGCGCGTCCGCATGCTGCTCGCCGCTGACTTGCAGCACCAGCGCTTTCGCGTCAAATTCCACGCGCGCGTCGCCGCTCCCGCCGCCGCGCTCGAATTTCCACGCCGTGGCCTGGTCGCTGTTTTTGAAATCGTACAACAATTCCGTCTGCGCGCCGCCCGCCGGCTGCACTTTCAAAATCGTCCGCTCGACATTCGATTCGCAGCCGAGATCGAAATTCACTTTGGCCCAGCGCTCCGCGTACAGTTCCGCGCACTTCGGATCGGCGACCAGCTTCGTTTTCAATTCCTGCAAGCTGCTCAGCGCCGCATCCAATTCGTGCTTGGGCAGCGGCGACTTCGTGCGCCGCTCAAGATTCTCCAGCGAACCAGCGAATGCGGCGCAGTGCTTCTCGGTTTCGTTCTTGCCGAGCCGTTCGCGCGCAAGCCGCACCGCGTCGAGCACGCGCTTTGCCGGCTGCGCCGTCATTTCGCCGCACGCGAGGCGCGGTTTCCACGCGCCTTCAATTTCGTTCAATGCCGCCGCGCTCGATGCCGCTTTCGCGTGCTGCGCCGCCGCGCTCGCGTCCGTATCGAGCGCCTCGAACTTTGTGCGAAGGTCCATCCGCGCCTGCACCAGCCGGTCGCGAATTTCCGGCCACCACGCCGCGTTGGCGTTCTCCTTCGCAATCGCGTCAAGCTGCGCCTGTGCGTCGCTGAATTTTTCTCGAGCGACCAGTTCCGCCGCCGCGGCGAATTCCATCTCGAACTCCGCCGCGCGCGGATTGGCCGCCGCTTCCTGGAGGGGCGGCTTTCCAGCGGCTGTTTGAAGCGGCGGTTTTCCATCCCCTTCCTGAAGCGGCGCAAGCTCGACGGCATTCTGACGCGGCCGCGTTTCAGCGCTTTTGGTTTTCGCCGCGTCGTACGTGTTCTTTGCCAACTCGCCTTCTCCCGACCGCAGCGCCGCAATCGATCCCGCCTTCGGCGGTTCGATCCGCGCGCGATGTTCTTCGCTCTCGGATTCGCGCGCGGCGACTGCAATCAATTGCGCTTTCGCCGCAGGTTCGACTTTCTTTTCGACGACGGCGCGCGACTCGGTTCGCGGCTCCGCCGCGGGCCTTGCTTCGTCCGGCTTTTTTGCGCCTGTAAAATTGAAACAGAACGCAGCGACCAGCGCACCCGTCAGAATCCCCGCCGCTCCGCCAATCCAGAATTTTCTGGACGTGTTCGTCAACACCGGCGGAGGAGGCGGCGCCTTTGGCCGCGAGCGCCACACGAGTTTGTGGCCAAACGGACTGTCAATTGGAGTCGCACAGGACGGCGTGATTTCAAACGGCGCGCAGTGGCTGCAATAATGCTCGCCGTCGCCCGCGACCATGCCGCACGTTCCCGGCGGAAGAATCATTTTCGAGCAGTGGCTGCAATACCAGAACTCGCCGCTGGCAGGCGCCGGATCGCTTGCTGGATTGGGGCTTTTGTCCTCGCTCATGCGCGCTCCCCGAACTAATATTGCATGGCGATATCTTAGCAATCGACGTGCACAAAACTATCGTGTGAGAAATGCAACGGTCCTTTCGCCACTCCGGTATTCTCATTTGAATCCAAAGCCGGCGTTCATAAGATAAAATATCGTTGGTTTCCCCTTAAATAGGAAGTCTTTCGCATGAATCGAATTCAGCCCTTAGCTTTCTGCGCCCTTGCCTGTGTCATTTGTGCCGGTATCCCGGCATCGGACTGGCCGAATTTTCGTGGACCGAACCACAATGGCATCTCGGACGAGGCGCTGCCCAACAAGGACTGGAAGGCGAAGCCGCCGAAAGAACTTTGGCGCATCACAATGACCGACCGCGGCTACGCCGGCCCGTCCGTCGCCGCCGGCAAAATGTTCATCCTCGATCACAAAGAAAATCGCGAAATCGTGCGCGCCATCGACATCAAATCCGGTAAAGACGCGTGGGATTTTCCGTATGACGACACCGCCAAGGACAATTATGGCTACGGCCGTTCCACGCCGACTTACGACGCCGGCCGGCTCTACACGTTTAGCCGCCTCGGCATTCTGCACTGCCTCGACGCCAAGGAGGGCACGCCGATTTGGGAGTTGGATGTCAAAACCAAGTACGGCGGGCGCTGGCGCGCGGAAAGTTGGGACTATGCCAGTTCGCCGCTGATCGACGGCGACAAACTCATCGTCTGCGCGGGCGGCCCGGGCGCGTCCGTCGTCGCGCTGAACAAAGCCGACGGCAAAGAAGTCTGGAAAGGCGGAGGTGACGATCAGGCCGGTTATGCCACGCCGGTCAAAGCCACCATCGGCGGCAAATCGCAGTACGTTGTCTTCACGGGCCTGAATGTGATGGGCGTGGACGCCGAAAAAGGCGCGCAGCTTTGGAGTTCAGCATGGCACACGAGCTACGACGTCAACGCCGCCACGCCGCTGGTCATTGGCAACAATGTGTTCATCACCAGCAATTACGGCGCGGGCTGCGAATTGCTCGACGCGTCCGTCAATCCGCCAAAAGAACTCTGGCGCTACAAAGTCCTGAAAGCGCATTTTAACACGCCGGTGTTTTTCGAAGGCCACATCTACGGCATCGGCGATCCGGGCGAACTCAATTGCATCGTCGCCGAAACCGGGATCGTCAAATGGAAAAAAGCCGGCTTCGAAAAAGGCGGCGTCTGCGGCATCGACGGCATGATCGTCGCGATCAACGGCAGCGCCGGCGACGTGGTCCTGGCAAAAATGACGCCCGAAGGCTACCAGGAATCCGGCCGCATCAAACCCCTCGACCGCCAAAGCTGGACCGCGCCGATCATCGCCGGCGGCAAATTGTACGTGCGCAATCTCGACGCGCTGGTGTGTTTGGATTTGAATCCGCAGTAAAAAACTCTAGCGCGGGAAACGCGGCGAAATACCAAGGGAGGCATCTTGACAACGACTCTGAACGCATCATGATGCTCACATGAGAACTACGATCACACTTGACCCCGATGTCGAAAAGATGTTGAAACAGACTATGCGTAAAAGCGGCAAATCGTTTAAGTACATTGTCAACAGCGCTGTCCGCGCCGGATTGCGGGCACACCCCGAAAAGGCGCGGCGCAAACCTTACCGGCTCAAGGCTCGCGATTTGGGATTTCGCGGCGAGGTGCTGCCAAGCCATGTGCTCGAATCACTGGACGAAGACGACGGTATTCGCAAATTGCGCGAGGGCAAATAAGTGGGGCTTCCCGATGTCAACGTGCTCATTTACGCTGTTGACAAAAAATCGCCATTCCATGCTGCCTGTGAAAAGTGGCTCGTCGAAACGTTGAACGGAGCGGAACCGGTTTCCTTCACCTGGCATTCGCTTCTTGGGTTCGTTCGCATCTCAACAAATCCGCGCGCAATGGCGTTGCCCTTGACCATTGACGAAGCGTTTGATTTTGTGGACGAATGGCTGGCTCAGCCGCTCAGCCACATCGTTGAGCCGTCGGATAAGCATTCCGGAACCCTCCGAAGCGTGCTGCTGGCGGCAGGAATGGCCGGCAATCTCGTCAGCGACGCGCATCTCGCGGCAATTGCGATCGACCACGGTGTGGAGATTGTTTCTTGCGACACGGATTTCGCCCGATTTCCGGGACTGAAATGGTTTAATCCGGTGACCGGTGTACGGACAAAATGACTGGACTTGCACGGCCTCGCAGCGGAGGAACTTCATGCGCTCTCACGCATTTTTCATTTTAACTTTGTTTGCGGCAAGTGTCGCGGCTGCGTTCGGCTCCGACCCCATGAAGGAAGGCGACTCCATCGATCTCGCCGGCTCGAAGGCCACCCTGACCAAACTCGACACGCTGCCGTACGTCGAGAGCGATTACACGAAGCGCTTCAAATTCGACGCTTTCGATAATCCGAAGCTCAAAGAGTTGCGCGAGAAGTACAAGCTCGACGACGTGGTCGCGGCGGGGAAGGATGAATTCGAGAAGCAGGTGCTGCTGATGGATTGGACGTTCCATCAGTTCAAGAAATTTGGCAAGCCATCGGCGAGTCCGCGCGGGGCGCTGGAGATTTTGAAGGATGTCAGCGATGGGCACACGTTTTTCTGCGCGCATTATGCGGTGACGCTGGTGTCGGCGGCGGCGAGTTTGGGCTGGGTGGACCGCTCGCTGGCGCTGCGGCGGCATCAGGGCGGGAACAAGAAGGGCGGATCGACGGAGCATTCGGTGACGGAGATTTGGTCGAACCAATATTGCAAATGGGTGATGCTCGATCCGACGGCGAACATGTACGTCGAGAAAAACGGCGTGCCGCTGAATGCGTACGAAATTCGCGACGAATGGTTTTATCACGACGGCAGGGAATTGCAGTTCGTCGTCGGCAAGGAGCACAAGAAATACAAAAAGGTGGACCTGCCGATTTTTTCGGGGCGCTTCGAGGGCTTCGGCGATCTGACCGTCGAGCCTGACGAGCTGGACAAATACGGCTTCATCGGCTACGTCCCGAACACGAATCTGATGGATGCCGGCGAGGATTACGGCAAGATGTTCATCGTGAAGGACAAAGTCTGTGACGGCACGAAATGGCACGAGCGGCTGAACCCGGCGAACCCAGCCGTCGATCCGTATTTTCCGATCGACCAGGCTGCGCTGAGCCTGCGCGCGGAGGACGGCAAGCTGTTCGTATCGCTGAAGACGATGACTCCGAATTTCAAGACGTATGCGATGCAAGTGGACGGCGGCGGATGGAAGGCGTGCGGCGACAATTTTGAGTGGCCGGTGCACGCGGGCTCGAACAAGATTGAGGTGAAGGCGGTGAATCAGTTTGGAGTGGAGGGGCCGGTGGCGACGGCGGTGGTGGAGGCTGTGAAATAGCCAAGATTCAAGAAAATAGGCTCATCGTGAAAATACCCAAGTTTAACTTTAGCTTATTCACATTGCTAATTGCGGTCTTTTGTGCCGGATTTTTGATTTATTTAAATATTCAGAGCGACAACAGTGGTTGGGAGTATTCCTATGTTAGATTCTATGGATGGCCGGAATATTTTCGTGCACAGCAGATCGCAGAGTTTTATGACGTGCCCGCGCCCTCCAACGATAAATTTGACATATTTTTGCCAAAGTCCCTTGCCTATGATTTGGCAATCGCGGTAGCCATTTTCTCAGCATGTGTCGTTTCCTCGGAAATGATGGTGCGATGGCTTGATAGGCGACGCGCACGACGTCAAAAACCCTGATCGAAATCAGGCTCGCAGAAGTCAATGCCTTAGCGTGCCGCTTCCACGCCCCGCGGAATACGTCGCTTGCACGTCCGCTCGATAAACGATTCCCGCCAGGATCGCTTCCACGCGCGTCGGAATTGTGCTGCTGGCTGTGCTCGCGCCCACGCCCAGCGCACCGGCGAACGAACCGCCGCTGAGCGTCATTTTGAACGGCGCGCTGCCGCCAGGAAAGACCTTTTGACCGGTGGTTTTGTCGCGCGTGGTTTTTAGCGTCAGAGCAAATGTCATGCGAGTGCGGCCGCTCCCTTGCGGTCGCGGCTCGTGCTGCGGTCGCGGCTCGTCAAGCGCAAACGCTTGTCTGAAACCACCGAGGACCAGCGTGATCGTTTTTCCGGCGGAAGAAAATCCCGCCGGAAGATTGGGCAGCACTCCGTTCATCGAAATCGAATCGCGATTTTGCGTATTGAATTGCAGCGACACTTTGAATTTGAGCGTTGTGATCGTGACGATCGGCGGCTTGGACGCGGGGTTGTTCGGATCGGTGCCGGCGGCGATTTCATCGAGATCGGAGACGCCATCGCCGTCCGTGTCGCCAGTCGGGCCGGTAACGATGACGGAGACTGAGCTTGACACTACGCCGCCGTGCCCGTCGTTGACTGTCACCGTGGCCGTGAAAGCGCCCGCGAGCGAATACGTGTGCGAAACGGACGCGCCGTCGGCGCTCGCACCGTCGCCGAAAGTCCAATGGTACGCGAGCGTGTCGCCGTCGGCATCGGCGGCCGTCGCGCTGAAGGAGATCGTCTGCGCAATCAGCGCGGGGTTCGGAACGGCGGCAGCGGGCGATTGAATGGTGGGCGCAATGTTCCCGGCGTTGCCTGCCGTCGGAATCACAAACAGCGTGATGCTCTGCCCCGGAACATTTGTAATGAGCGCTTGATTGGCGACGCTCGCGTCGGCCAGGTGGTTGATCGCATTCGCCGACGTGAGCTGCCACACCTGCGCGCTGGGTCCGGGATTGAAATTCGCCAAGTTGAGCGTCAGGCTGCTGAGCGTCGTGGATTTGTTGATAACCATGACCGTCAGCGCACCGTCGCTGGTGCGAACGGCGGCGAAGGCAGCGATGTTATCGGGATTGGTGACGGTCGCCGAGACGCTGGTGTCGCCGAACGCGGACTGGTTGCCGTCGTAATTGCGATAAATCTTCATCGCTTTGTATGTCGGTGTCGAAGGATCGGGCGTGGTCCAGCGGCAGGCCATGTCGCAGCCTTCGCGGCCGAGGATGCCGAAAATGTCGGCTTGCGCCGTCGCGCCATTAATGTGGCCTTCGGCGCCCCAGTTGTATTCGTTGAGCGCCACGGGCGTGTTTGGATAGTATTGCGCGCACCAATTTTTCAGGCGCGGGATGAGCTGCACTTGCGTGGCGATGTACGATTCGTCCACATAATTGGGATCCCACAGCGATCGCGTCGAGCGGTTGCGCAACGCCTGCGTTTTGGCGGAGGTGTCATCGCTGAATTCGCCGCTTTGCGGATAAAAATGGGCGCTGCAAATGTCGAGCAGGCGCGTGCCGTTGGCGACGTCGTGCTGATGAAGCTGATCCAGCAGCCACGGATAGTAATCCATGCCATTGTGCGCGGTGCGGTCGGGGTATTGCGTGTAATTGGTCGTCGGCGCGAATTGCTGGTCGTAGCCGCTGTAAATCATCCCGTCGAAGCCCCACTCCTCCGGGCCGACGATGAGCGCGTTGGGGTCGAGCGACTTGATTTTCGTAGCCATCGCAATGATTTTGTCGCGGATTTCTTCCATATTCGGGCCGACCGGGTGAACGTCGCGGTGAACGCTGAACCAGATGCTGGATTCGTTGTCCATTAAATAGTAGCGCACGCCGCCGTTGTTGGCGGAGCCGAACGTCGAGATCATGTGCTGCACCCAGCCGCCTTGAAAATTGGCGTCGGATGGGACATTGGCGTCGTTGGGATCGTTGTTGGTCACGTTCTGGCCATTGGTGAGGACACCGTTGCCCGCGTCGGGCAAATATGGGTCGGTTTGCTTCTGCGCGCCGTATTTTTGCACTGAAAAACTGGCAAGTGTGGTGCGGTTGGGGCCGGCTTTGGCGACCCAATCGAGCAGCGGAATGGTCATCAGCGCTTGGGCGTTGGCGGCTTTGGTGAGCGTAATGAAGGTATCGCCATGTTCGCCGGGAGTGGGGTCGTCGTAGGGGATGCTTTCGAAGAAATAATCGAAGGCGCGGTTATCGATGTTCTGCTGCCAGTTGTAGCGGCTGGTGGGATCGCCGCCCTGGCGATTCAGAGGCGAATTAAGATCGGTGAGCTGCGCTTGCGTGGCATAGGCGACTCCGTAGATGCGCGGATCGATGGGATGGCGGTTGGCACCGGCATCGATGGCAATCGTCTCCGCCAGCGATGGCAGGGCGATGGCGATTAAGCCGAGAAAAAAAGCAATTTTCAGACGCATCAGGCAACCTCAGGGGAGTATACAACATGGAGCCGACGCAACAAAACGAGCCGTATTCACGATTTTTAGTTTTTTCGCGCTTGAATTATTTTCGAATCGCGAGTATTTTCTCGCCATCTTCATTCGGCGGACATATTTGCTTAAAGAACAAAGCTTATGATGATCACAATCTGAATTTTCTGAAAAGTGTGTGGATTCTAAGTGATCGCAATGCGAGGAATTTGCACAAACAGATGATTGGATTCGGCATCGGAAGCCCCGTGTAGGGGAAGTTTACTCATCCAAGCGGCTAGATCCTGCTCGGCAGGAAAAATCCGGGGGACAACAATGAACTACACTCGAAACTCGAACGTCGTCTGGGAACGCTTGGATGATAGCGCGCTGTTGATCCCGCCAGCTTCGACTCGCGCTTGGCGGCTGGATTCGCTGGCTTCCACAATCTGGTCTTCGTGCGGCGAAAGCGGCGGCTTCCAGCGAGCCGTGGACGCTGTCGCGCGCCTGACGGGCATGGATCGCGCGCGCGCGGAAGACTTATGCGCGAGATTCTGCGCTCAACTCGCGGCGCTGGGCTTGATGCGCGGCAGCGCAACACCGCTGCTGGCCGTGGCTGCGCGGTCCAGTTTGGGCGGGCCGAATTTCACTGAAATCAGATTGGCCAGCGGCCCGCGTCGCCGGCCATCTCCGCGCGGAAACAGCGGACCGGGTTGATGAATTGCAGTGTGAGAGTACGAGTGGAAGAGTTGGGAGAATCTCCACGCACACTTTCGACTCTCATACTCTCACACTTTCACACTCTCACACTTTATTCGCCGGCCGCGCGCCACGGGATTGCCGTGGATGTCGCCGCCGGCGTTTTCTTTCTCCCGCTTATTTTTTCAACGACGATTTTTTGCAAAGGCAGCGCTTCAAGCGCCGTTGCGCGCCCATGCCCGGGCCTGAATCCGCGCCGCAGGCGCAAGTATTTCGAATCGTTCAATTCGCGCACACGCGCTTTTTCATCGACGGACTCCACCATTCCCAACCGTCCTTCGATCAGCACCGAAGCGTACTCGGCAAAATCGTCAGTGTACGAATCCACCTCAAAGCAAACGCGGTTGTTCTCGGCCAGCGTTTCGCCCTTGCGGCCCGTCATTGACAGCCGTAGGTACAGTGCACCGTCCATCCAGCAGAAGGGCAGTGGAATCACGTAAGGGTGGCCATCGGCTCCAGCCATCCCGAGGCGGCCAATGCGGCAATCATCCAGATACTGTTCGACTTCGGAGCGGGTCATTTCAATCATTTTTCAAGCTTTCCTATGAATTGGATATTTAACTCTTGATATCTATTATCATGCGTGGTATGCTTTGTAAAGAAGAATTTGGAAAGAAAATCACTCATCTAAGGAGACGCACTGATGACCGCAACCCAAGCTTGCCCTACTGTCGGCGAAATTGTCGCCGCCAACCCCAACAGCGCCCGATTCTTCGAGAAACTGGGCATCGATTTCTGCTGTGGCGGCAAGGTGCCGCTGGATGCCGCCTGCGCCGAAAAGAAAATCGATCCCAACACGCTGCTGAAACAGATTGAAGCCGGCGGATTCAAGAACAGCGGCGAGGACGCGAAGGATTGGCTGCACGCGCCGATCAGCGAATTGTGCGCGCACATCGAACAAACGCATCACGCCTACCTCAAGACCGAATTGCCGCGCCTGGCCGGCATGGCCGAGAAAGTCGCGCGCGTTCACGGCGAGCACAATCCGAAGCTCATCAAGCTGCACGCAATTTTCGACGCGTTCCGCGCGGAATTGGAGCAGCACATGTTTAAAGAGGAGATGATTCTCTTCCCGCTTTGCCGCGCGCTGGAACAGGCGCAGGTTATGCCCCCCTGCCACTGCGGGTCGGTGCGTAATCCGATTTCCGTCATGGAGCAGGAACATTCCCACGCCGGCGATGCGATGGAAAAATTCCGCGAGCTGACCGACAACTACACCGCGCCGGATTGGGCCTGCGGGACGTACCGCGTGCTGCTCAAGGGCCTGGAGGATCTGGAGAAGGACATGCATCTGCATGTTCACAAGGAAAACAACATCCTCTTCCCGCGCGCCGTGAAGCGCGAAAGCGAGTTGCAATGAGAAAATTGCAGTAATCTTCGCCGCATAAACTTCATCAAACATACGCTCACGTTAGGAGGGGCGGCACTCCTGCCGCCCTTGCTCACGCCGCTGGCGGCGGTTAGGCTTTGCCTGAGTCCAACCGCGCCTTCGCGTCGTCCTGTGTGTGTGATGGAGTTCAATTGATGCGGCTCGCCGCCTCCTTATTTTTGGTTCTAGCGGCAGCAGCCCACGCCGCCTCACCGCCAACATGGCGCGGCTACGGCGGCGACGCACAGCACACCGCCCTCTCCGCCGTCGCCGCGCAGCCGCTCAATACTGTGCTTTGGCATACACCGGTGGATTTGCAGCCTCAATACAGCGGCAGCGATCTGTACATTCATTACGGCGAACCGATGGTGACGGCGGCGAACACGGTGCTAGTG
>DATGGK010000157.1:0-16613 GCA_035308565.1 Planctomycetota bacterium
CGCCGGCGCGTGCGCGGTCAACAGATTCGGGCAACACGGGCGGGCGCACTCGCGCGCCTAAAAAAATCGGCGAATGGACTGAGCCGCTGTGAGATTCGTAAATGCGCACGATCTTGTTGTCGCGCGGATCGATTACGCCAATCACGCTGGAAATCTGATCGCTGCCGGGCGCGTGAAGCACCGTGCACAGCAAGCGGCCGTCGGGAAGCGCGGCGAGATCGCCGAGATTCCCCGGAAGGCGTTGAGTCTCCGCCTCGATTCCGCCGGGCGCGGCGATGAAATTTCCATGCGTGGAAATGCAGGCGAGCCGCCCATCGGGCAGCGGCGCGGGACTGCCGAAACCGAACGCGCGCAGGCGCGTGCCGTAGTCGGCGCCGACGTTCGCGCCGATCTCGGTGAAGCCGTCGGTGCCGTCGGGGCGAATGGTGTGAATCAACGTCTCGACTTTGCCGCGGTCGAAGAAATTATCGGTGCGGACGAAAGCGATGCGCCCGTCGCTCGTGACTTTGGGTTCGCTGTCAAAGATAATCGTGGACGTGATCGGATGAATGTCGCTGCCGTCGGCGTTCATCACAAAAATCGCGCGCGACGGCGGGCTGTGGTATTCCTCAAACGTGCCCGCGCGCGTAGACGTGAAGGCGATGCGCCCGTCGGGCAATTCCACGGGGTCGATGTCGTGGAACGGTCCAAACGTGAGTTGTTGCCGCACGCCGCCTTCGGCGGGGATTCTGTGGATGTGGAAAAACTTGTCTGCGTTCATCGCCAGCGCCACAAGAACCGTTTTGCCGTCAAAACTCGCGCTGGGCGAACCCATGCAGCCGGCGCCGGCATCGAGCAGTAGCGTCGGTTTGGCATTCACGCCGGGCTGGAGCGTGAACAGCTTGCGACCGATCTTCGACGGACAGGGGAGATCGAACTCGGTATAGGCGCGGGACCACGTGCCGACTCGAAACGCAACGCCCCATGCATCCCCGCGCAACGGAACGTAGACGCTGCAATCGTCCGCCAAAAAAGCGATGGCCTGCGGCCAGCGAAAGTTCATTTCCGGTTCGAGCACTTCGCTTTTTTCCGGCGCGGATTTCACGGCGCTCGACGGCGAGTACGCCAGTTTTCCCCATGGCGCGATGCCCATTTGCCCGATGACTTTCGCGCGGTGCCATTCGGGGCCTTCGATGTATTCGGGGTGCGAAAACTCGGGCGGGTCGGGCGCTGTCGTGACGTGCCAGCTTGAATCGGTGACGAATTCCATCGGCGGATTGTGCTTGAATTCCACTCGAAACGCGGCCACAACCCCGGCGGGCGGGCCGAGATCGACGCCGCGAATTCCAATCACGTTTTTGCCCGCGGTCAGCGCCGACTTGATCTCGTAGCGCTTCACCGTCTTCCAAATCGACGCATCGAATCCCAACGCGCTCCCTATGGCGGAACCGTTGACGAACAGATTGAAACCGTTATCCGCGGTGAGCAACACGTGCGCGGCGGAAGGCGCCTCGGGAAGCGTCAGTTCCCGGCGAAAATGGCAGATGCGAATCTCCTCCGGCGCCCAGACCCATTGGGCCTTCTGAAGCGGCGCGAGGGGTTCGGACGCAAGCGCGGCGGTGGCCAGCAACACACAAAGCACAATCGGTGGGACAGGAATAAACTTAAACGATACCGTGCGCATAAGTCGTTTTGTGTCCAAGTTCGCGCGTCTGGCCTTGAATAGGTGTACAACGCAACTGAAGCGGTGTAGGTTACAATAAAGATGTTTACATCCGTTTATCGTTCAAAACGGTGCTGATTTTTAAGCGCACGTGCGCGACAGCGACAGACCGCGTCGAGGGCGTCCAGTTCATTCGCGAATGAAAAACGCTCTTCCATAAAAGGATGATTGTGTCATGAAGTATAAATATGGCGGACTCGTTCTGGCCTTGGTTATCTTCGGGGCAACGCCTGCGCGGGCGGCGGAGACAAACGACTGTCCGTTCTTTCCATTCTGCATCGACTGGCACGATGCGAAGAAAAGATCGTTCGACGAACAGGCGGCGATGCTCAAGGAACTCGGCTACGACGGCGTCGGCCACCTCTGGCTGGACAAAGTCGCCGAGCGGATCAAATCGCTCGACTCCGCCGGGTTGAAACTTTATCAAATCACGATGCCCGTGGATATCACGCCGGGAAAGCCGGCTTACGATCCGCGTTTCAAGGACGTGCTCGCGCTGGTGAAAGGCCGCAACGTACAGTTCGATTTAATTGTAAGCGGAATGAAAGCCTCCGATCCCGCGGGCGATGCGCGCGCCGTGGAAATTTTTCACGAAATGTCGGACCTCGCGAAAGAGTCCGGCTCCCAACTGCTGCTTTATCCGCACGCCGGAAATTGGATCGAACGCATTGAGGATGCCGTGCGCGTTGCGGACAAAGTGGATCGCGAAAACGTGGGCGTGATGTTCAACCTGTGCCATTGGCTGCGCGTCGAAAAGGAACGCGATTTCAAAACGCCGCTCAAACTCGCGCTGCCGCGGCTGCGTGCGGTGTCGATCAACGGCGCGGACGAACGCGACGACAAGCCGGGCTGGTCGCATTACATTCAGCCGCTCGACAAAGGCACGTTCGATATCGCGGCCTTTTTGAAAACGCTCAAGGAACTCGGCTACAAAGGCCCTATTGGCCTTCAATGCTACGGGATCGGCGGCGACGCGCGGATACACCTTGAAGCGTCGATGTCCGCCTGGCGCAGGCTGCGCGCGGAATTGACAAGGTAAGCATGCTGCGAAAGCAACGCGGTGCGCGTCCAACGAAAGCGATGTTGTCGTCGCAGGAACACGCGACAGTTTGCAATCCTCTCCGCGGCCCGCGCCGCTCTCCTGCTATTATGGAATAAGGACCGTCCGTAACCCATAGGCATCAGCGAATGACGGGGGGAGGGGATTGCGTCTCGCCGACCGGCAAGGAGCGGAGGGGCTGTTAAAATTGCCGCCGCGGAGCACACGTGACGTTCCCGATGCAGGACCGTGCGGTTCGGTGCCGCCGGCATACGGCGTCGCATACCAATCCCAACACCACTGATAGACGTTACCCGCCATGTCGTTGAGTCCATACCCGTTCGATGCAAAAGTGCCCGCTGCGGTCGTCGCATTCGTCGAGGTAGCAGGCCCTAAATCGTAACTGGGCAGGGTGCCATTTGTTGCGTTGTAGTTCGCCAAATTTCGATCGATGAGGTTGCCCCACGGGAAGCGTTGCCCGCTCAAGCCGCCCCGCGCCGCCTTCTCCCATTCCGCTTCCGTCGGCAACCGATATCCTTTGTTGGCAAAGTTCGCATAGACTGTCGTGCCGCTGTCTCCGCTCCGGTATACCTGCGTGAACCCTGCATCCGTGTAATAGACCGGCGTCTTCCCTTCTCGTTCTGAGCGCGCGTTGCACCACTTGACACAGTCAAACCAATCCAGCGTCTGTACCGGCTGATTCGGCCCGCTTCCAAAACCCGCATTGAGGAAGACATATGGGGTGGCCTGCGTCGTGGCCCAAAGATAGACCGTGCGCCATTGACTGTAGCTCACCAGGTTCGCGTCCATGTAGAACGCCGACACGGTCACGGCGACTGGCGCGGCATCGATAATGTCGCCGTCGCCGATCGAGTTTCCCATCGTGAACGTGCCTGCCGGGATCAACACCATCCCCACAGGAATAATCGCGTTGGCCGCCGCCGTGGCGATGTTCGCCGCCGTCGCACCCCCAACCGTCGCAACCACCGTCGCGCCTTGCGTGCCGGTCACATCGCCGGCAAGATTTCCCGTAAACGAACCCGCCGATCCGGTCACGTTGCCCGTCACGTTCCCGATCAGCGGCCCGTTAAACGTGCCGTTGGTCGTGCCGCCGAGAGTCAGATTCGAGCCGAGCGAAAGTGTGGTTATTCCGCCGAGCGCAACCGTCCCGCCGCCGGTCAAGCCCGTGCCCGCCGTTACAGTCAGCGACGAGTTCGTGAGCTGCGAATTGCCAAGCGCGCCGGTGAGATTCGCCGTGGAGAGCGATCCCCAGACCGACTTCCCCGAACCATCCGCCGTCAGCACCATCCCCGACGATGCCGCGCCACTATCGACGGCGGTGCCTTTGACGAAGGCCCAAAACGACTTCCCCGTGCCATCCGCCGTCAAAGCCTGGCCGGCCGGAGCCAGCGTGGTACTGCTCGCCGCGCTGTTGAACTTCGCATCCGACGGCCTGTATTTAATCACCTTGCGGGCGCTTACGTCCGGCGCCGGGTCGGCCTGCGGCTCGGCCTCCTCGGCACGCAAAGTACAGGCGAGAAACGAAACCAAGACAATTGCGGCAAGCAGACGCATGGCAAACCTCCGGTTTCGTGAAAAAGGTTGGAAATCAAGGTGAATACACCGGGCAGACGCCTCAGCGACGAGAATTCGGAATACGGCGGGGCACGCGGCGCGGCAATTCACGCAAAATTCGACGGCAGGCTGCCGTCATGTGGTAAAGTTATGCTGGTGACAAAGCGCCCCTCCATGAATGGTGCTTCATGCGCGGGCGAAGGAGAAGGCACATGGAGATTAAACGCTGCGGGTCCCGGCCTTCGAGCAAGGGACCGGCGGATTGGTTCACGGGCACGGTGCGCATCGATCCGCTTTTTGACGCGCCGGAGCCGGGGCGCGTGGGCGGCGCAAGCGTCACCTTCGAGCCGGGCGCGCGCACGGCGTGGCACACGCATCCGCTGGGTCAGACGCTGATCGTGACGGCGGGCTGCGGCTGGGCGCAGCGCTGGGGCGGAGTGCGCGAAGAAATCCGGCCGGGTGACGTGGTCTGGTTTGCGCCGGGCGAAAAACACTGGCACGGGGCGACGGACACAACGGCGGTGATGCACATCGCCATTCAGGAGAAACTCAACGGGAAGGCCGTTGACTGGATGGAGCAGGTCAGCGACGAGCAATACCAAAACGCAAACCACTAACCACAAAAGGGGGAGAATCATGTTCAACACAAAAGCTTACGCCGCATCAAGCGCAACCTCGCCGCTGGCCTCGTCCACAATTCCGCGGCGCGATCCGACCGAATCCGACGTGCAGATCGAGATTCTGTTTTGCGGCATCTGTCACTCGGATTTGCATCAGGTCCGCGACGAGTGGCATGAGGCGATGCCCACGGTTTACCCGTGCGTGCCCGGCCATGAAATTGTCGGCCGCGTGGTGAAAGTCGGCGCTGGCGTGAAGAAGTTCAAAGCCGGTGACATCGCCGCGGTCGGCTGCATGGTCGATTCGGACCGCACTTGTCCGGCCTGTCGGGCGGGCGAAGAGCATTTCTGTCCGAACTTCGTGCTCACATACAATTTCCCGGACAAGCACGGCACCGCGCCAGTCACTTATGGCGGCTATTCGAACAGTATCGTGGTCGATGAACATTTTGTACTGCGTGTGCCATCCAACCTCAATCTCGCCGGCGCCGCGCCGCTGCTTTGCGCCGGCATCACGACGTATTCGCCGATGCGCCATTGGGGCGTGACGAAGGGCAAGAAAGTGGGCGTGGTGGGTCTCGGAGGGCTCGGCCACATGGCTGTGAAATTCGCTCACGCGCTCGGCGCACATGTGGTTGTCTTCACCACGTCGCCCGGAAAGAAGGAGGACGCGCGGCGGCTGGGCGCCGATGAAGTCGTCGTCTCGCGTAACGCCGATGAGATGAAAAAGCACGCGGGCAGTTTCGATTTTATCCTCGATGCCGTCGCCGCAGACCACGACATCAACGCGTACATCAACATGCTGGCCCGCGACGGGAACATTACGCTGGTCGGCGCGCCGCCGAAGCCGCTGGCAGTCAACGCATTCGGGCTGATCATCAAGCGCCGCAGCCTCTCCGGTTCGCTGATCGGCGGAATTCGCGAGACGCAGGAGATGCTCGATTTCTGCGGCGCGCACAACATCACGTCGGATGTCGAAGTGATCCCGATGCAGAAGGTGAACGAAGCGTACGAGCGGCTGCTGAAGTCGGATGTGAAGTATCGGTTTTGCATTGACATGGCGTCGTTGAAGTAGGAATAGCTGCCGATTCGGCTTCGGCTGGCACCTGAATTCTTATTGACAGTGTGACTGCAGTCGCGAATAATCGCGTTGCATTGACCGTGCTAGAATCGGCAAGAAAAGGGACGCACATGAACACGCCCGCCAAGCAGCGCCAAATTCGTACCTTTAAGCGCAACACCAAACTGAAGCGAAGCCAGGTGCGGTCTGCGATTCAGGAAGTGATGAAGACGCGCCGAAGCGCTGCTCGCCCTGCTCAGGTTTGAAAATGGCCACGGTCAGATATGCGTTTCATGTCTTCGTCAATTGCCCATTCGACGACGATTACAGGCCTCTGTTTGAAGCCATTGTTTTCGCCGTACACGACTGCAATCATGTCGCCCGATGTGCGCTCGAAATTGACGACGCCAGTGAAATTCGCATCGAAAAAATCTGCCGGATAATTTCTGAATGCCAACTGGGGATTCACGATATTTCCCGAACGGAAACCTGTCCGGATTCCGGGCTGCCGCGGTTCAACATGCCGTTTGAATTGGGCCTGTATTTAGGCGCAAAGCGATTTGGCGCTGCAAAACAGAAATCGAAAAAGTGTCTTATTTTGGACTGCGAAAAGTTCAGATATCAGAAATTTATCTCCGATATTGCAGGTCAGGACATTCACGCCCACAAAAGGCAAATAGGAGACGTCATTAGAATTGTTAGAAATTGGCTGAGGAATGCTACTCTGGATTCAGAACTCATTCCCGGCGGCGCTGTCATGGCCGATCGGTACGTCCTATTTCGAAAAGAACTGCCCCTATTGTGCGAACGAATGCGGCTGTCTGAGAACGAATTGACTTTTAGCGATTTCGTATTTCTCGTCGAGGAGTGGCTGAAACTCAACGCTCAAGTGCGCAACTAGCATTCGAATGGCTTGAGAGCCCGGGACATGGGAGCCGGTGTTTGTGGCGGTGGTGCCGCAGGGAGAGTTTAACTGTGGAGAAATCCGATTAATGGTTAATTGTTACAACACACTCACGGATGCCGTCAAGATGGCCGGCTTCTTTACCAATGGTGTCGAGGACCACGGCACTTGGCATCGCACCTGCGTGTGCTCTAAGAAGCGCGAAGGCGGCGGATACACCGGCAATAGCTTTTGGGTCGCCCGCTTGGCAAGCGGATGGTATTTGGGGGCGTGGGGCGGCTGGATTTATCGCATGAAAGACGAAGTACGAATGGCAGAATTATGTATCTCATGGCTAACGCGCGTTCCTAACGAGACTCGTCCTGATTTCGATAAGCAGCTCAAGGACGAGTTTGGACTTGTGGCTGTTTCTGAGAAGATGTTTGATAAGGAAGCGGGAATAAGTTCGGAGAGATCCACTTGAAGTAATTTTCAGTCTGCAACGCCTGTTTTCAGTCAGGATCAACCAATGCAAACGCGCAAACTCGGCAAGAGCAACCTCGAAGTCTCCGCCCTTGGCCTCGGCTGCATGGGGATGAGTTTCGGGCCGCTGTGCCGCACGCGGTTGCTCCTTGTTTTGATTGCCCGAATTCGCTCGAGCCTCAGCCGTCATTGGCGATTCCAGATTGACTTTCCATTTACCCTGCCCTATCGTCACGGATGGAGGTAGACTCGATGTCCAAACGAATCCGTGACAACCATGCGTGGAAGCGTGAAGTTATGGGCACGCGCGCGCTCGGAAGCCCGGCCATCATACGACAGGAAGCGCGCATGGATCGCAAGCTCACGCCAGGGGAAGCGATTGAAATTGCGATTGAACTTTCGGATTTCGGAATGGAGCTGAACCGTGTCGCTGGGAGACGTCGTGGGCTTCGCAACGGAAGTGCTGCGAAAGTCTAAAATCGATTACGCGGTTGTCGGAGGATTAGCGGTCAGCGCGCGAGGACAGCCGCGGCTCACGCGCGATATGGATCTGATCGTCTCGATCCGCCCCAAAGAAGTCGCGGCGATGCTGGACGCCATCGAAGCGGCTGGACTGAAAATTCCGCGCCGAAATTCGGTGGAAGGCAAGCTGAAGGCCGGGCGTCCGGCGAAGATCGTTTGGGATAAAAAGTTCAGCTTCGACTTGCGGCTGGCGACGTATCGAATCGACACCGAGGCATTGCGCCGCGCGGAGGCGGTGCAGGTGTACGGAAACGATCTTGTTGTGATCCAGTCCGAAGAATTGATCGTTTACAAACTCGTTCGCTTCAGTCCCGTGGACCATGCAGATATTGTTGGCATTGCCGGCAGACAATCCGGCGCACTGGATTGGAAATGGATTGAAAAGCTCGCCGAGGATCTTGCGGACGAAAGTGGAATTGCCGCCATTCTTTCCAATCTTTCGGCTGTTAGAGATGAACTGGGCGGATAGGGCTGGCGGCACTGCCAATCCGCGCCGGCGATTCGAGGTTTAAATCCCGTTCCACTGTCCCGCCTTTTCCTTGGAGTGGCTGCTTAACTTAAATCCAAGCAAGGGAGCAACCCATGCAAACGCGCAAACTTGGCAAGAGCAACCTTGAAGTCTCCGCCCTCGGTCTCGGCTGCATGGGGATGAGTTTTTCCTACGGGCCGCCGAAGGACAAGCAGGAGATGACGGCGCTTCTGCGGACGGCGGTGGAGCGCGGGATTACATTTTTCGACACCGCCGAAGTGTACGGGCCGTTCACGAACGAAACGCTGGTCGGCGAGGCGCTTGCTACATTTCGCAAGCAAGTCGTGATTGCCACTAAGTTCGGGTTTGATCTGAGCGGACCGGATAACCGGCCGGGCGCGGCGGGGCTGAACAGCCAGCCGGCGCACATCAAACAGGCCGTCGCGGGGTCGCTCAAGCGGCTCAAGACCGATGTAATCGACTTGTACTATCAGCACCGCGTTGATCCGAATGTGCCGATTGAAGATGTGGCGGGGGCGGTGAAGGAATTGATTCGCGAAGGCAAGGTCAAGCATTTCGGCCTTTCCGAAGCGGGCGTGCAAACGATTCGGCGCGCGAATGCGGTTTTGCCGGTCACGGCGCTGCAGAGCGAATATTCGCTGTGGCACCGCGTGCCGGAGAAAGAAGTGATTCCGACGCTCGAAGAACTCGGCATCGGCCTTGTGCCGTACAGCCCTTTGGGCAAGGGCTTTCTCACGGGCGCGATGAACGAGAACACGAAGCTTGAGAGCAACGATTTTCGCAGCACGCTGCCGCGTTTTGCGCCGGAAGCGATGAAAGCAAATCACGCGCTGGTCGATCTGCTCGGCAAGATCGCGCAACGAAAAAAAGCGACGCCGGCGCAGATTGCGCTGGCGTGGCTGCTGGCGCAGAAACCGTGGATCGTGCCGATCCCGGGGACGACGAAGCTGCATCGACTGGACGAAAACATCGGCGCGCTGGCGGTCGAATTGACGCCGGACGATCTGCGCGAGATCGAAAGCGCCGCATCGAAAATCGCGGTGCAAGGGGCGCGGTATCCGGAGAAGTTGGAGAAGATGACGGGACGGTAGACGGGGCTGGCGCGCGATTAAGTGAAGCGTCTCCCCGCGGGAGAGGGCCAGTGCATGTACTCGTGCGCGGGGCGAAGGGAATTCGGCACTCGAGTAAGATTCCCGCGCTTCCCCTCACCCCGCGAGCGAGTACGCTCGTCGGCCCTCTCCCGGAGGGAGAGGGGATTGCACCGCGAGTCCGGTGATGCACCCGCACTAATGCCGTTCCTACTTTTCTATTGAAGTACACGCGTCGCTGACGGTAGCATGGCGCGCGGCATTGCCTGCTTTTCGCTTCAAAAATTCAATTTCCAGGGAGGTGAGTCATGCGTCACGGCCTTCGTTTTCAAGGCGCTCTTTTCGCGGTGTGGCTGATGATGGTGTGCGCGGCGGCAGCGATTACGTCCGCTCAGGCGGCGGCGGTGGTTCCGATTGTGATCACCGCGCCCGAAGGCGGCGAGATATTCTTCGCCGGGCAGTCGCAGACCGTGCGCCTCGATCCGAAGACGAAGGCCAAATCGGTGTTGATCGAACTCAGCCGCGACGGCGGCGTGACGTTTTCAACGCTGGGCACCATCGACAACACGACGAAGGATAAGACGCTCCACGACGTGTTGACATTCACGGTGGCCGGTCCGGGTTCCAATGAGTGCGAGCTTCGCGCGACGGCGGGCACGTCGATCGGGTTCTCCGGCATCTTCACCATCGCCGCCGATGCGTCCGGCGCGCAGCCGGGCTCGATCATCACGCCGACACTGGCGGACGGTTCCGTGACGACGGCGAAGCTGGCGAACGGCGCGGTGACCAATCCGAAGCTGGCGCCGCTGGCGGTGAGCAGCGACAAAGTCACGTCGGGCGCCGCGTCGAATGGGATGGTGCTGACGGCGGATGGGGCGGGCAATGCGAACTGGAGCGGAAGCGTCGCTGCAAATGTGATTGGAAACGTAACCGGCAACGTCACGGGCAATGTCAGCGGTTCCGCCGCCACATTTACAGGGCCGCTCGCCGGCGACGTGACCGGCACGCAGTCGGCAACGGTGGTTTCAACGGTCGGCGGCGTGACGGCGGCGAACGTGGCCAGCGGCGCGAATTTGGCGAACGCGGCGACCACCGCCGCGACGCCGAACACCATCGTCAAACGCGACGCCAACGGAAACTTTATCGCTACCACACTGAACTTCACCGGAAATTTGGCGGGCGACGTGACGGGGACGCAATCCGCCACGGTGGTCTCGACTGTCGGCGGCGTGACAGCGGCCAACGTCGCCAGCGGCGCGAACCTGGCCAATGCGGCGACATCCGCCAATACGCCAAACACGATCGTGAAACGAGACGGTTCCGGAAACTTTGTCGCGGGGATGATCACCGCCAATCTCACCGGCAACGTAACGGGCAATGTCAGCGGCACGGCGGCCAACGTCACGGGCATCGTCGCCATCGCCAACGGAGGCACTGGTTCTTCAACGCAAAATTTCGTCGATCTGACGACAAATCAGAATCCCATTGCGGGAAACAAGACCTTCACGGGAACACTGAGCGTACCAACGGCATTCACGGTTGAGCCGCGCCCGAGCAACACGGGCGCCGGTAATCTTTTTGCGGGGGCGGGCGCAGGCGCGGCCAATACAACGGGATTCAGCAACATATTTGTTGGCCAAAATGCGGGCACATCAAATGTCACGGGCAATGGCAATGCGTTCGTTGGCACGAGCGCCGGCAAAAATGTCGTCGCGGGCGGCAACAACACCTATTTCGGCAACGGCGCCGGGTTTGGCAACGTCAACGCAAGCTACAACACCTGCGTTGGAATTGCCGCCGGGCAAAGCGCCACCGGCAGCGACAACACGTTCATTGGCGCGCTCGCCGGCGTGAACGCGACTACGGGCACAATGAACACCTTCGTCGGAAGCAATGCCGGAGCGGGCAACGGCGGCAGCGGCAACAACACTGGCAGCAACAACACGTTCGTCGGCTGGTATTCCGGAGAAAACAACACGACTGCCTCTTCCAACTCTTATTTTGGGCAATCCGCCGGGCAGCTCAACACGACCGGGGCGGGCAATACGTTCATCGGTCAAAACGCCGGACAGGCCAACACAACTGCGAACAACAACACGTTCGTCGGACAGAGCTCCGGCGCCGCCAACACCATCGGCGCGGGGAACGCGTTTTTGGGGCAGGCTGCGGGAGCCTCCAACACCACGGGCGCGGGCAACACCTTTGTCGGACAGAACTCGGGAAACGGCAACGTGTCCGGCACGGGCAACACCTTTGTGGGTCAGGCTTCGGGATTTGTGAACACCGCTTCCAACAACACATTTGTCGGGTATCTCGCCGGCGTGTCCAACACGACCGGACTGACCAACACCTTCATCGGCCAGAACGCGGGCACGGCCAACACAACCGCGAGCAACAACACGTTTGTGGGGCAGAATGCCGGCATGGTCAACCAAACCGGGGCCGGTAACTCTTTCTTCGGGCAGAATGCGGGCGCGGCCAACGCCACCAATGTCGCCAATACCTTCGTCGGGCAAAACGCGGGCGCGGCCAACACCGCCGACGACAATACGTTTATCGGACAGAGTTCCGGACAGGCTAACACCACGGGCGGAGACAATACCTTCGTCGGTCAGAGTGCCGGCGCCCAAAACACCTCCGGCGCTAACAACTCGTTCTTCGGACAAGACGCGGGCTTTAAGAATACCACGGGCAACGGCAATACTTTCGTCGGTGAGCTCGCGGGTCTTCAAAACGCCACGGCCACCAACAACACCTTCGTGGGCTTTCAGGCCGGGCAAAACACGGTCTTGGGACAGAATTCGTTTTTCGGCGCTCAAGCGGGCGTAGCCAACACCACCGGAACCGGCAACGCCTTTTTCGGCCAGAACGCCGGCTCGGCCAATTCCAACGCCTCGAATAACGCCTTCTTCGGCCAGAACGCCGGCGCGGCCAACACCGGCGGCGGCACCAATACCTTCATCGGGCAAAACGCAGGATTGGCGAATACGACCGGCGGCGGCAACACATTCGTGGGGCAGAACGCCGGCGCCGCCAACACCGCAGCATCCAGCAACACTTTCGTCGGCCAAAACGCGGGAGCTTTAGACACAGCCGCGGGGAATGCCTTCTTTGGACAGAATGCGGGTGCTGCAAACACCACCGGGGCGTCGAACACCTTTATTGGCCAGGCCGCCGGCGAATTTATCACGAGCGGGAACAACAACACGTGCATCGGTAACTCCGCTGGCTCCAGCGTGATCACCGGCTCAAACAACATCGAGATTGCTAACACGGGAGTGTCAACGGATTCCGCCGTCATCCGCATCGGCACGTCCGGCACGCACACAGCCGCCTTCATCGCCGGCATCAACGGCGTAACGTCCTCCGGCGGCGTTCCGGTCCTGGTGAACGCGAGCGGCCAGCTTGGCACAACGACCTCTTCGCGCCGCTTCAAGGACAACATCCAGCCCATGGCCGACGCCAGCGACGCGCTGCTCAAACTCAAGCCCGTCACCTTCACCTACAAAAAGGATCTCGATCCCAAACGCATCCCGCAGTGGGGTCTGATCGCCGAAGAGGTCGCCGAAATCAATCCGAACTTGGTCGTACGCGACGAAAAGGGCGAAATCAACACCGTGCGCTACGAGCAAATCAACGCCATGCTGCTCAACGAATTCCTGAAGGAGCACCGCAAGGTCGAGGCGCTTGAAGCGCGCGCGGCGGAGCAGGAGAAGCAGCTCGCGGAACTGAAAGCGATGGTGCTGAAAGTGGCGAAGTGATTTTGCGACACGTCCTGATTATACGGGTTAAAAAACCCTCTTCCTTACCACCGGCGTCCCGCAGAAAAAGCAGGTGCTTGTCGCCACGGACACGGGCCGCTGGCAGTCGGGGCAATTCTCCGGGATGCGCGAGGGTTTACCGTCGAGCTTGCCGTCCATCAAATCGACGCTTTCGATCGTTTGCAGCATTTCCTCTTCGGTCGCGCCGTGTTTTTTCTTCAGCATCTCCCAGAGCGCCTGGACGATCAGCGTGGTGCGGTCGAGTTCCTGGCGCAGCTTCTCGATCTCGCTTTTCGCGCTGCGCAGGGCGTTGCTGATTTCATTGCTTTGCTTGCTGGGTCCGTTCGGCGCTACCATGGCATGTCACCGTAAAAAATCCGCGCGTTTGAGTGCGTGCAAATCATCGACAACGCACTCGTCATGCGCTATCTTACACGGGAGTAGGACCGAGGCTGCCGCGCGTGTCCTACAGGCATCCGTCGAACCGGAAGAGGGAGGCGGGGGGAGGGAGGAGGGAAGAAAACACGCAGCCGTTTCTCCTTCCGCCTCCCTCCTTCCTCCTCCCGTGTTGCCGTACTTTAGAAATGAGGATTGAACAATCATGTCCGCACCCCGCGTCCTGATTCTTCGCGCGCCTGGCACCAATTGCGATGAGGAGACCGCGTTCGCCTTCGAGAAGGCCGGCGGCCAATGCTTGCTGGTTCACATCCGCGCGCTGCGTGCGTCGCCGGCGATGTTGATGGAACATGCGATTCTGGCGCTGCCCGGCGGGTTCAGCTACGGTGACGATCTCGGATCCGGCACGGTCATCGGCAATGAATTGATGCAGCACCTCGCCGAGCCGTTGCAGCGCTTTGTCGAGCGCGGCGGCTTGGCGCTGGGCATCTGCAACGGCTTCCAGATTTTAGTGAAGACAGGATTGCTGCCGGGGCTGTCGTATTTGAATGCGGAAGGAGGAAGGAGGGAGGAGGGAGGAGAGAAAACAAACGAGAATTCCGCGCCATCGGCCCCTCTTCCCCCTCCCTCCTCCCTGCTCCCCTTGCCTGCCGCGACGCTGACCTTTAACGAATCGCAGCATTTCGAAGACCGCTGGATTCACTTGAAGATTGAACCGAGCACGTCGCCGTTCCTGGAAGGCCACGCGGGGCAGCTCGTCGAATTTCCCGTCGCGCACGGCGAAGGCCGATTCGTCGCACGCGACGCCGACGCGCTGCGCCGCATTGAAGAGGGCAAGCAGGTTGCGTTTCGTTACGTGACCGCCGAGGGCGCGATGCCGGCGTATCCGGAAAATCCGAACGGGGCGCAGAACCACATTGCCGGCATCACCGACGAAACCGGCCGCGTCCTGGGCTTGATGCCGCACCCGGAACGCCATGTGTTGCCGTGGCAGCATCCGCGCTGGACGCGCGGCGGGTTGAAGAAGGAGGGCGACGGGTTGTTTTTGTTCAGGAACGCGATCAAGCATGCGAAGGGATAACGGCGGAATGTGGAATTTGGAATGTCGAATGTTGAATGAGTTTTGCGCGCGACGGAGTAATTCTGCATTCCACATTCTGCATTCCACATTTTACATTCTACATTCATTATTTTACCGCCGCCAAATTCCGATCCGCAAACGCCAGATACTGCTCCCAATCGAACGCCGTGACATCGTGCTTCCCCGTGCGGATGTGATAGCCCATCGCGCCGCTTCCGACGGGGTGATTCACCTCAGGCATCTCCGCAACTCCCAAGCCGTCTTTTCCAAACAGACGATAGACCGGCTCCGCGGCTTTTGTCGCGAGGAACTCGCCGTGAGGATCCGCGCCTTTGTCCAGCTCGGCGCTGGCGACATAGACAGGGCGCGGCGCCGAGAGCGCGATCAATTCGTGCGCGTCGAAGGGCAGTTTGCTCTCGTCGTTCGAATACTGTTTGAAATTGGCGCAGAACCAGTGCGGGTTGAATTCGTTGGCTTCGGAGATCATTTCGCCGAACCAGCGCCGCGAGAGCGCCGCGCCGCATTCGCCGGAATTGTTTGAAATCACCAGCGCGAAGCGTTCGTCCTGCGCGCCGGCCCACAGCGCGGTTTTGCCCATGCGCGAATGGCCCATGACGGCGACGCGCTTGGCGTCCACGGACGCGTCGGTTTCGAGATAATCCAGCGCGCGGCTTAACGTCCATGCCCACGCGCCGATCGCGCCCCAGTCGTCGGGCGCGAATTCGGTCTTGCCTGATTTTTGCAGAAAATACCCGCGAATCCCGCGCCGCCAGCCTTCCGGATAATCTGGCTCGATGTCGTTGCGCGGCACCGTCGCCAGCGCGTAGCCGCGCTTGAGCAGCGTTTCGACCGGCCATTGCACCGACGCTTTGCCGCGCGCGGCTTTGGGTTCGCGATAAAAATCCTTCTTCTGAATCGCGTCGTTCCACCATTCCTTGCAAATCGTGATGCTGGGATCGGTGTGGATGGTGTGATTGCCGTCGAAATTCACGCCGACAAAGGCCGGCGCGTGCGGCACGGCGTTGGGCGTGTACAGCAGCATGTGGATGACCGGCCCGTCCTTGCTGCCTGAAACAAGGATTTCGATTTCCTTGCGCGTGGCCAGGCCGTCGAGCGCTTTCGTGTCGGTGGACGTGACTTCGAATTTCAATTCGGGCGGACGCGCCGGACTGCGGCCGTGCATCTGCGAGCGGTAAGCCTCGAGAATTTCGGGGCGGCGTTTTGTCTGCCAAGCTTCAGCGTCCAACACTTTCCTTCCGTCGTTGCAAATGAGCGGATCGGGGAGCGTGTAGGGCGGAACTTTGCTTTCGTCGTAGTTGCGCGGCGGGCGTTCGGCGGCGTGAGTGGATAATAACAAACTCATCAGTGCGACGACGGCGAGTGCAGTTTTTCTTTTCATGGAATGCTCCTCTATAAGGATGTAATACACTACATTGAGTCGCGTTGATTCAGCATTCATCGTTTCTCGTTCATCGTTCCATTTCCGTGACGCGCGGATTGTCATCGGGGTAGGGATTAGAGGATTCAACAGCCCCTATGCAATTTCTCCACCCCGCCTTCCTCGTCGGTCTCTCCGCGCTTGCACTGCCTATTCTGATTCATTTTGTATTCAAAATGAAAGCGCCGGTCGTGCTGTTTCCGAGCGTGCGATTTTTGCGCCAGGTTGACCGCAAAGTCGCCAAGCGCCAGAAACTTCAGGAACTGCTGCTGCTGCTGTTGCGCTGTCTGGCGTTGGCGCTGCTCGCTTTTGCGTTGGCGGGGCCAGTGATCAAGCAATTTGGGAACACGCCCGGATCGGCGGGGACCACGGTCGCGATTGTGCTCGACGATTCGTATTCGATGACGGCGCGCGATGCGGGCGGGCCGGTCTTTAATGCGGCGAAGGGGATGGCGGCGGCGGTGCTCAACACGCTGCG
>DATGGK010000158.1:0-9998 GCA_035308565.1 Planctomycetota bacterium
GTTGAACTCCAAGAACGCATCGAAAGGAGCGGCGGCACTCCTGCCGCCGTAAACGCAACCGCGAGCAAGGGGGGCAACAAGAGTGCCGCCCCTCCTAAAGTCGTGATCATCTCCAACGCCACCGGATTCGACCGCCCGGACGTGAAACAAGCCTTCGCCTTCCTCGACGAACACCACGGCGAAATCTGGGCCAAGCTCGACGCCGGCACGCCGGAGTATTTCAAACTCATCGACTCAACCGATTTTCCCTTCGAAAAAATGCTGTCGAATATTTTGGATTGCGCCCGCGCGCGCCCAACCGTAATCCAAAGCTGCTTCATGCGCGTCCACGGCATTGGCCCCAGCCCAGCCGAAATTACCGCCTTTGTAAATCGCTTGAAGAATCTCGCCGCCCAAGGCGCGCGCCTCGCGCGCGTGCAGGTCTACACCGTCGCGCGCAACCCAGCGCTCTCGATCGTCTCAAGCTTGAGCAACGCCGAAGTCGATGCCATCGCCTCGCGCGTGCGCAACGAAACAACCCTCATCGCCGAATCCTTCTACGGCGACGTCCCCGAAGGCCGCGGCCACGATCAACACGCGGACTAATCGCTCAGCACTCAGAAAGTGATTCTAAACTTCGCGAAGCGAAGTGCCGCCGTTCTCCCCTCTCCCCTTGGGGGAGAGGGGCCGGGGGTGAGGGGTGGCCGCGCTTGCGATTACGCTTTTGAAGCAGTCTCTCAGCACTCAGGACTTAGCACTCAGCACTTTTTTACGGCACCGGCACGCCCGGAATCTCCAGCTCAAACGTCCGCGTCTGCGCCTCGCCTGGCTTGCGGAAAACAATCGACTTCGGCTCGGCCCCCACATCCATCTCCACGCGGTAATTCCCGCCGCCGCCGCTCCCGCTGTAGCCGAAATGGTCCACGGCTTTGCCTTGCGCGTCGAGCAAGCTCATGCCGCCGGCGAATTCCGGATTCCCCGCCGCGCCGGCTTCCTCACCGTTGCGGTTGAAGCGCATGCCGCGGTTGTTCGACGCCAAATCCATCAGCCCGCCCGTCGTGTTGTACGCGATCTTCCAGCCGCGCGGCGAGGCTTCGCTCTTTTCCAGCGTGAACGTCCCGCCGAAAAATTCCTGCGGCTTCCCCACGATCTCGGCCAGGTTGTCGAAGCGCTTTTCACTGAGTTTCACCGGCACTTGGATTTTCGCCTCCATCTTCCAATCCAACTTCGCCGGCAAATCCGCCTGCGACTGCAAGTTCGTGCTCAAATTGTACGTCTGCATGCCCTTGCCCGACGTTTCGCCATAATAATTGTTGAGCGACACATGGCCGGCGGAAAGCGCCTCGAGGTTCCCGCCTTTGGCGCGCATGTTGGCAATGCTCACGCCGGAGAAGCGCAGTTCCGGCTCAACCAGCAGATAGCCGCTGATGCTGAAATTCTTCTGCGTGTCAGACGTCCGTTTGCCGCCATTGCCGAAATTGATCGAACGCGTCGCGTTGTAATTGATCGTTTCGAAGAAGACCAAGACCGGCCCTTTGGCCGCCGCCGGAATCAGACCCTCATCGCCATTTTCGCGCAGCACCAGCACCGCGTCGCCAACGTCAGCACGCCCAGCCCGCACGGGGTTTCGCGCCCGCGCGCGAAACATCATCTGCATGATCTCGTTTCGGTCGTAGGCCAGATTGGCCGCTTTGCGCACCGCGTCCACCGCTTCCAAAAACGTCGCGCCCTTCAACGACAGCGTAATCTTCTTCTTTCCCGCGTCGTCGCGCGCCACGACGCCAAATCCGAATTGCGTTTTGATCTTGTCCAGCGCCGTGGAAACCGGCTCATCCTTTAATTCGAGATCGATCCGCTTTGGATTGTCGAACGCTTTCAGCACGTCCGTATCCTTCAAATGCGACGCGATCGTCTTGAGCTGATCCTTGTAATCGGCGTCGAGGTCCTTCTTCTCCAATTCCTTCACGATCAGTTCACGCACCGCATCGCCGCGCTCCAACAATTTCTTCTTCGCGCCCTCGCGCGCATCGAAATCTTCCGAATGCAGCGCCTCCAGCAGCTTTTTGTCCGCATCGTCTTCAGCCGCAAATACCCCGCGCGGCGCACATACAAACGCAAGCGCGCAAAGCGTTGCGATGTTGATGAGTTTTGAATGCATGGTGTTAGCTCCGATGAACCTGTAGCGCAGGCATCAAGGCTACCTGAACCGCCGCGATTTCCAATGCCTATTATTTCGGCTCCAGTGGAACAACTCCCGGAAACCAATACGCCATCGCCAGCACCACAAATCCAACCAGAATCGCCAGCGCCAAACTGTGCCAAAACACGTAACGCAGTATCGCCCCTTCCCCGCCCTGCTGCCCCGTCGCGGCGCTGGCCACCACAATGCTCTGCGCGTCGATCATTTTTCCCATGACGCCGCCGGCGCTGTTGGCGGATGCGGCCAGAATCGGAGAAATGCCCAGTTGCTGCGCAGTCAGTTTCTGCAAATTTCCAAACAACACGTTCGACGAAGTGTCGCTCCCCGTCAGCGCTACACCCAACCATCCCAGCAGCGGCGAAAAAAATGGAAACGCCCATCCCGTCCGCGCAAAAGCCAGCCCCATCGTCGCATCAAGCCCCGCGTACTTTGTCGTAAATCCCAGTGCCAGCATCGTGGCGATGGTGAGCAGCGGCACGCGCAGCCGAAACAGCGTTCGACAAAAAATCTTCGCCGATTGAAGCGGCGTCAATCCCAGAAAAAGCCCGGACAGAATTCCCGCAAATAACAATCCCGTTCCGGTCGCCGAAAGCCAGTTGAATTTAAACACCGCCTCTTCCGGCGTCGCTTCCGCCACAACCGGCTTGTCGCGGATCACGGCGTTGTGCAAGAACGCCACTCGAAACTCCATCGAAGAAACGCCAGCCATGAAATTCCGTTTGTCTTTCGGCCCGCCCTCAAAGAAATCCTTGACCGGCTGAAAGCCCCATGCAAACACGCACACCGACAGAAGCACCCACGGCATCCACGCGCTCATTTTTTCGCGTGCGGAAATCGATCCTGCATCGACCGCGGCCGCCGTCGAGACTGGCACATCCGTCTTCTCGTGTTCAAATTGCCACGCCTTCTTCGGCTTCCAAAATTGCAGCAGAACCACCAGCATAAACATCGAAAAAATCGCGCCAACCACATCCACCAGCATCGGCCCCTGAAAGTTGCTCATGTAAAATTGCGCCGCCGCGAAACTCAATCCGCACGTCAAACACGCCGGCCAAATCTCCAGCGCGCCGCGGATTCCGGCCATCGTGCACACAATCCAAAATGGCACGATCATCGAAAAAATGGGCAGAATCCGCCCCGCGCAACTGCTCAGCGCATGCACATCCAGTCCCGTGATTTTCGCGAGCGTAATCAGCGGCGTTCCCAGTGCGCCATACGCCACCGGCGCCGTATTTCCGATCAGCGCCAATCCCGCCGCTTGCAGCGGGCGAAATCCAATCCCGATCAGCATCGCCGCTGAAATCGCCACCGGCGTGCCGAATCCCGCCGCGCCTTCGATGAACGCGCCAAAGCTGAACGCGATCAACAGCGCCTGAATGCGCCGGTCCTTCGACAGCGCCACGATGCTGTGTTTGCAGATCTCGAATTTGCCGGTCGCGACGGACATGTCGAAAATAAAGATCGCGCCGATCACAATCCACCCGATCGGAAACAAACCGAACGCCGCGCCATAGCCCGCCGCCGCAACCGCCATCCGCGCCGGCATTCCATACACAAGCAGCGCAATCGCCAGTGAACAGCCCAGCCCAATCAACGCCGCGATATGTGCGCGCACATGCATCAAGCCCAGCATCCCCAGCAGCGCGAACACCGGAATCGTCGCCACCAGCGCCGAAAGCCAAAGACTGCCCAGCGGCGTATAGGTCTGCGTCCACGTCTGCATCGGTGCTCGCCTTGAATTGAAGGAATATGCAAGAGTATACTCTCTGGTGCTCGAAAAAGTCCCAGATTTCAGCGCATGCGTTTTTAATGTGTGCATCTCCGAACTTACGATGCGCATCCCCTCTCCCACGGGGAGAGGGCCGACGAGCGTACTCGCTCGCGGGGTGAGGGGAAGCCCTACGCTCCCTCCCGCGTGCCGAAGCCCCTCACCCCGCGCATGCGTACATGCGTCGGCCCTCTCCCGGTGGGAGAGGGCAACTGCATGCAGCAATTTTTAACTTCCCGTGAAGAGATTGCTCAAAACCAACGCTGCGCTATAAATCTCCCATTCACTCCGTGAGACTCTCGCCATGACCTTCTCCCCGCGCTTCCGACTCGCCGTCGCATTCGCCTTTCTCTTCGTCCTCCACTCATTTGTTCAAGGCGTCGAAGCGCAACCCGTCCCGCCCACGCGCGAAGCGTTCCTCAAACTCATCGACCGCCCGCGCGTCGATCCCAAACCGGATATCGGCGACCCGGATGACGACGGCGACTTCAAGACCATTCGCTTTTCCTTTCTTTCTGAAGAGAACGTGCGCGTGCCAGGCGTCGTGATTCACCAGTCGCATCCAAACACAGGACGGCTGCCCTGCGTGATCGTGCTGCACGGCACCGGCGGCAGCAAGGAAGGCGAGATTCCGCTCATGAAAAAACTCGCCGCGCGCGGCTGCGTCGCGATGGCCATTGACGGGCGTTTTCACGGCGAACGCGTCAAGAATCTGCCCGGCAAAGATCACTACAATCAGGCGATCCTCAGCAAATTCAAAGGCGAAGCAAAAGGCTATCCGCTCTACTGGGACACCGTGTGGGATCTGATGCGCCTGATCGACATCGTCATGGTGCGCGAGGACATCGAGACCGACAACATCGGCGTGATTGGTTTTTCAAAGGGCGGCATCGAAGCATATTTCCTCGCCGCCGCCGATCCGCGCGTGCGCGTCGCCGTGCCGTGCATCGGCGTGCAGAGTTTCCAGTGGGGCCTCGAAAACGACGGCTGGCACGGCCGCGTCAACACAATCAAAAACGCATTCGAAAGCGCGGCCAAATCCTCGGGCGTCGAGAAACCCGACGCCGCCTTCGCGCGCACGTTCTTTGACAAAGTCGTACCCGGCATCTACGACAAATTCGACGGCCCCGAAATGCTGCCGCTCATCGCGCCCCGACCGTTGCTGATCATTAATGGAGACAAAGACCCCAACACACCCCTGCCCGGCGTAATGCTCGCCGCCGAAAAAGCGAAAGCCGCCTACGCAAAAGCCGGCGCCGAAGATAAATTCAAACAGATCGTCGAAAAAGACACCGCGCACAAAGTCACCGACGGCGCGCTCAAAGAGGCAATCGACTTCCTCGCCAAGAACCTCAATTTCGCCGAGTGACCCGTGGTGCAGGCGTCCCGCCTGCACGATCCTGCTTCATGTCCAAGAACTCCAAAATCTCGCGCAACAATTCCTCACGCCAAGCCTTCCCATAAAAATTGTGATTCGCGCCATTCACCGTGTGAAAGCGCACCCGCCCCGGCGCGCCCATCCCAACCGCATGCAGCTTTTCAAAATGCACACGCGCCGGCGGCGCCTCCTCGTCTCCCCCGCCCCACACGAACAGCGCCGCGCCCTTCCACACCGACAATTCATTCTCAATGTCGCGCGCGCTGTCTTTTAGATTGCGCCCTTCCGCCGGTTTCTCAGACGCCGCCACGTTTTTTGTGACGCGCGCCACGTTGACCTCGCCTCGAATCAGCCGCATCCACGTGGACGGCGAAAGCGCTTTGCGCGCGTATTGCTTGATGTTCTTCCAACGCCGCCGCCGGTCAAACGTCCTCGTCCGCGCGGGCTGAAATGGAAACGTGGAAATTGCGACGACGCGATCGAATGACGCGCACTCCTTCAGCGGCGCCGCGCCCAAAGCCACATTGCCCCCAGAGCATATCCCAATCAGCACGCGCACATCCCCCTCTCTCCTTGGGGGAGAGGGGTTAGGGGTGAGGGGTAGTTCGCTCACCGCCTTCGCCGCACTCGCAATCATCGCATCCAAATCAACCGCCGCCCCGCCTTCCGCATCGCCGCGACCAGGCAGATCGATCCGCACCGCCGTCCATCCATTCTCCGCCAACCGCGACGCCAGAAACACGAGAATATCCGCCGGCCCCGATCGCGGCCCGCTCCAACCCGGCAGCAGAATCACCTCACCTTTCGATGCGCTGTTCAAAGGGCGATGCAAAGTGAGCGGGCCCGCGACTGACACGAGCACTTCCCGCGATTCGAGCGCGGAGAATGGCTCGCATTGATTTAATTCGGTGGAGGGAGCTAACGCAGTGACCATCCGATTCTCAATCTCTTTGCGTTCTTTGCGAATCTTTGCGACTTTGCGTGAAAAGAATCACTCTTAGAAATCCAGCTTGAATTCATGCCCCAGATACCGCGAGCGCGCTTCTTCGTTCTCGACAATGTCGCGCGGGTGCCCGTGAATCCAGATTTTCCCTTCGTCCATGATGTACGTGCGGTCGGTGATCGTCAGCGTTTCGCGGACGTTGTGGTCGGTCAGCAGCACGCCGACGCCCTGCGCCTTCAAGTTGCGGATGATGCCCTGAATTTCGGTCACCGTGATCGGGTCGATGCCGGCGAACGGTTCGTCGAAGAGAATCACGCGCGGATGCAGGCTCATCGCGCGCGCGATTTCCAGACGCCGCCGCTCACCGCCGGAGAGCACTCCCGCCTGGCTTTTGCGCACCGTGGACAAGCCCAGGCTTTCGATCAATTCTTCCATGCGCGCCGCGCGAACTTTCTTCGACGATTCCTGCAGTTCCAACACCGCCATCAGATTTTGTTCGACGGTCAGTTTCTGGAAAATGCTCGGCTGCTGCGCGAGGTACCCGATGCCGCGGCTGGCGCGCGCGTACATTGGCAACCGCGTCACGTCGCGATTTTCGTAGGTCACCCGGCCGCCGTCCGGTTGAAGCAATCCCATGATCATGCGGAACGAAGTGGTTTTGCCCGCGCCGTTGCGCCCCAGCAGCCCGACGATTTCGCCCGCGCCGACTTCGACGTCCACGCTGCGCACCACCTGCCGCTTGCCAAACCATTTTACGAGTCCCGTGGCAACCAGCACCGGTTTCGGCGGCGCCATCGGCACGTCGTTCATCACCGAACGCCAATTCACCGCCGACGGCGCGGGCGCCCTCACCATCGTCATGCCAGGCTCCGCCGGTTCAGCAGCGGCGGGCGGCCCTGAACTATGATAACCCGGCCCAAACGGCGAATCCGGCGGCGGCGCCAACGGCGCACTCGGGCGGGGCTGGACGGGCACCGTCTCCGCTTTCAGCACCTGCACCACGACCGCCGACGAAAGCGGCGTGGGCAGCGTCGAAGGCAGCGGCGTCGGCGCGGGCACGACGGTCGTCCGCGCACTTCCGCCCGATGCCGGCGGCTGAATCAATGTCTTCGCGCTATCGTCGGACGACGGCGGCGGTTCTTGCTTCGCCTTCACGCTCGCACCCGACGTTGAAGTGGGCGGGATCAGCGTCTTCGCGCTATCATCCAAAGTTGCCGGCGGCGGTTCGTACATCGTCTTTGCGCTTGCGTCCGAAGGTGGAGCAGGCGGCGGTTCGTACATCGTTTTTGCATTGGTGCCGCTCGCCGGAATCGGATTCACCGCCAGCTCATTGAGCCGCGCGTTAAAACGTGAGTCCGTCGAAGGCGCAACGGAAGGCTTCGCCGCGCCGCCTTCGAACACCGGCGCCGGAAGTATCTGCGTTCTATCCGCTGAATTGAACGGCGGCGCCATCATCTGCGTCAGCGCGCCCGGCTCGTCGTTCCGATTCTGCTCGACATAATTCGGGTCGCCCGGCATCTGGCGCACGCCGCGGTACGCGTTCGAAAAATCCGGCGCCTGCAAACGCATCGTCCGCGCATTCGGATCAGGCTCGGCATCCGGCAGTTGCGCCGCGTCCGTCACCTCCTCCATGTGATCGGCCAGAGCGTCTCGGTCTTTGGGAATGCGCGCCTTTTGCGGGTCGTCGTTGGACATTATCAATCCTGAGTCCTGAGTGCCGAGTCCTGAGTCCTGAGTAAAAGCGCGCCAACGCCCGGCCGTTACTGAGCCACTCAGAGTGCGTGACGTTTTGGCTGCAGTTGCCCTCTCCCACCGGGAGAGGGCCGAGAGGCGCGGCTGTTTGCGCCTCCGGGGTGAGGGGAACTGCAACCGAACTGTCACACCCCCCAGCACTCAGGACTCAGCACTATTCACCTGATCACCTTGAAGCGCGAGAGCGGCCAGCCCACGATCCACGCGCGCCCCATTAACCGCTCGCGCGGCACAAAACCCCACACGCGCCCGTCGGAAGAAGACGGCGAATTGTCGCCCATCATCAAATATTCGCCTTCTTTGACGTTCATCACCAGGTTTCCCGTCTCCTCGTCGTAATGGTGGCCCTCATGCTTCGCGCGATCGTACATGCGGCTATCGTCGTACGCCTTGTCCGACGCCTGCAGTTTGCTCGTGTAAAACAAATCCCGCGACAAATTCAGCGATGGCACACGCCCTTTGACGCCGGTGAATGTGATCTTCGCCACAGTCGTGGATTTGTTGCTCGCCGTTTCCGTCACCGGCTGGACATCCAATTCGCGCCGCTCAATTTCCTCTCCGTCGAGAACCGCGATCACCGTCGCATCGACGTACGCCAGCGAGAGCGTGTGTTCTCCCGGAGCCAACGCGTCGGTTTTGCTCTGAACGTAATTCTCCATGCCGTTGCTGCCGTCGGCATCTTTCTCGCCGCCGCCGGGAATGTCCCACACGGCCCGGCGCAGGTTGTTGCCGCATTCGAGCCGCATCGAACCGAACGCTTCAACGTTGAGTTTCAAATCGATCTTCAAATCGCCGACACTGTGATTGCCTCCGTAAAAATATTTCGTCGCGCCTTCCTGAGCCAGCAGCGTCGTGCCGTCCGAATTGGGACCGACCATGAGCGGATAATAAATGCGCCGGCAGTTGGGACACTGAATGCCGTCCCACGTATTCGACACCATCGCGTCCATGTCTTCCTTCTCTGATTTCGGATTGCGCCAGAGAATCCCTCCGGATTCAACCGGCGGCAGATTCGCGGCGGGGCAGCCAAGATGCTTGAACGGCCAGCGCCCCTGTTTCAAATAAATGTTCTTCACGGGGAATTTGAATTCAAGCGTCACCGGCACGCTGCCGTCCAGCGCGAGCGCTTTGTCTTCGAGTTTCACTCCGGGCTTGCCGTCTTCCGCACCGCTCCACGGAAACACCAGATCGCGAATCTGCTGCTTGACGATGGCCTCGTCCTTTTCGTCCGGCAGATTCGGATCGTTGAAGCGCGGTTCAAACGCCTTCGACACTGGAAACCACAGATCGTTCTGCGTCCCATCGCCGTGCTCCTTCCATTTGCGAATAATCTGATAGCGGCTGGCTTTCTTGTCGTACAAAAACAAATCGCCGCCCGAAATCATGATCCGGTCGCCCGGCAAGCCCGTCAAACGCTTGATGTAATTGATGTCGCGATTCTTCGACGGTCCGTCCGCCCAGCCTTCGCTGTATTCGAAAACCACGACATCGAAACGCTTCGGCTCCGCCGCGACCGCGTCCCGGCTCCACGCGTAAAAAATGCCGCCCACGGTGAGCACCAGAAAAATCACCGCCCACTTGACTGGCCCTCTGTATTTAAACGATTCGCGAAAGTTACGCGCGAGCCAATAAACAGTATGCGCCGCCACTCCTGCAAACGCGGCCAGCCCAATCCAATCGAACGCAGGAATGTAATAATTAGAATGAAAACTTCGCCAAAAGCGCAGGCCCACAAGACAAAGGGTGGCGATAAACGGAATGCGGCTCGACGCCGATTCGCCGCGGTAATAATCGATCGCCCAAATCATCCCCTGCAAACAAAGGAACAAAAACGCCCCCGCCGCCAGCCACGCCGCTGCCGGCGACACATACGCCAGTTTGTTGGTGAGAATCCGGTCGCCGAAATCTTCGTGGCCGATCAGCGTCGGCTCCATCGAACCGGACGGAATTTTGAACGGTTCCAGCAACAGCGTGCGCA
>DATGGK010000159.1:0-5738 GCA_035308565.1 Planctomycetota bacterium
GGCCGTCGCGCCCGGCACCGGCGGCGTCTGGTCGCTCAACGATTTCGAAATCGCCTCGCGGCTGTCGTATTTTCTGTGGAGTTCCATGCCCGATGAAACGCTCTTCAAATTGGCCGAAGCCAAGAAACTCACCGATCCAAAAATCCGCGCCGAGCAAGTCAAGCGTATGCTCGCCGATCCGAAAGCGCACGAATTGATCGAAAACTTCGCCGGCCAATGGCTGGAACTGCGTAACCTCGACGAAGTGATGGTCAGCACCAAGCGCTTCCCCGATTGGAGCCCGTCGCTGGCCGCAGCGATGCGCCGCGAAGGCGAATTGCTCTTCGACGAGATCGTGAAAGAAGACCGCAGCGTGCTCGACTTCGTCACCGCCGATTTTCTGTACGTGAACGGCCCGCTCGCAAGCTTGTACGGCATCAAAGATGTCTACGGCCAGGATTTCAAACGCATCAGTGCCGCCGGCACCGGCCGCGGCGGAGTGCTGACGATGGCCAGCACGCTCACTGTCACCAGCAACCCCACGCGCACCAGTCCCGTCAAGCGCGGCAAATGGCTGCTCGATCAAATTCTCGGATTGCCGCCGCCACCTCCGCCGCCGGAAGTTCCCGAACTTCCCGACAAGCCCGAAGACGAAGCCAACGCGCCGCTGCGCGTGCGCCTCGAAAAGCATCGCGCCGATGCCAAGTGCGCCGTCTGCCACAATCGGCTTGACGGCTACGGCCTCGCGCTCGAAAATTACGACGCGATTGGCCGCTACCGCGAAACCGACGGCAAATTCCCGGTCGAAGCCATCGGCACCGTTCCCGGCGAAGAACCGATCAAAGGCGCCGCGGGCCTGAAAGCGCTGGTACTCAAACACAAGCAGCAATACATTCGTAGTTTCACGGGAAAGCTGCTAACGTATGCCATCGGGCGCGGCATGAAACCCAGCGATCGCCCGATTCTGAACGAAATTGTGTTGAAATCCGGAGTAGACGGGTACAAGTTCTCCAGCGTAGTGATGGCGATTGTGGACAGCGACACGTTCCTCAAGCGCCGCGATAAAAGGAGCGATGACAAATGAGCAAGCCCATGAACCGCCGCACGATGCTTAAAGGCCTCGGCGCCGCGCTGAGCCTCCCGCTCTTCGACGCCATGCTTCCCTCGCGATGGCAGGGCTTCAGTTCCGCCGCGCACGCCGACGGCGGCGTGCCGCTGCGCATGCTCTTCGTCTGCACGCCCAACGGCATGTGGATGGACAACTTCACGCCGGCAGTTGCCGGGCCGCTGCCCGCCGCGCTGCCGGCAAGCTTGAAATCGCTCGAACCCTTCCGCGCTGAATTCTCCATCTTGAGCGGCCTTGGCCAACTCAACGCCACAGCCAAAGGCGACGGAGCCGGCGACCACGCCCGCAGCGCCGCCGCGTTCCTCACCGGCGCGCATCCGAAGAAAACCGCCGGCGCGGACATCAAGCTCGGCGTCTCGGTCGATCAAGTCGCGGCCAAAGCCATCGGCCAGAATTCGCGCTTTCCGTCGATTGAACTCGGCTGCGAAGGCGGCAAGCGCGCGGGCGAATGCGATTCCGGTTATTCCTGCGCGTACGTGTCGAACATCTCGTGGTCCAGCGAAACCACGCCGATGCCCAAGCTGATCGACCCCAAGCAGGTCTTCGACCGCCTCTTCGCCGACGCCAATTCCGGCATCGACATGGCCGCGCGGCTCGAAGCGCGCAAGGGCATTCTCGATTACGTCACGGAAGACACCGGCCGCCTGGAACTCAAGCTCGGCCAAGTTGACCGCCGCAAGCTCGACGAATTCTCCACCTCCGTGCGCGAAATCGAGCGCCGCATCGAACAGAATCTCAAGACCGCCGGCAAGCCCGTGCGCCTCCCGCCCGGCACGCAGCGCCCCACCGGCATCCCCAAAGATTACACGGAACACGTCAAACTCATGTACGACATGATCGCGCTCGCCTTCCAGACCGACGTGACGCGCATCGGCAGTTACCTCGTCGCCAACGAAGGCAGCGGGCGCAACTTCAGCTTCATCGGCGCCAACGGCGCGCACCACGAAAATTCGCACCACGGCAAAACGCCCGACAAAATCGAAGCAATCAAGAAGATCGACAAGTTCTACGTCGATCAATTCGCCTATTTCATCAAGCGCCTGAAAGAAACGAAGGAAGGCAACGGCTCGCTGCTCGACAACACCATGATCGTCTACGGCAGCGGCATCGGCGACGGCGACCGCCACAACCACGACAACCTGCCGGTGATCCTCGCCGGAAAAGGCGCCGGCACGATCACGCAAGGCCGCCACATCAAGTACGGCCGCAACACCTCGCTGTGCAACCTCTACCTCGCCATGCTCCAGCGCATGGGCGTGAAGACCGACAAATTCGGCGACAGCACGCAGGTGCTGCCGCAGTTGAGCTAACCCAGCCGAAATTGGGTGTTTTGCATTGAATCGTGTTGCGGCGTGTGATAATGTTTTACAGGGGAGACGGAGTTTCGAATGGCCACTGCAACGCAATCAAAAGATGCGGAGACCGCGCCACCGAGTCATGGGAAGCGCGTGCGCATTAAAACATGGCGCGACGCAGGCGCATACTTCAAAAAGCACTTGAAGCCCGTGAGATATGGCCCGAAGGGGCAGCCCATCTATTCCCGCAAAGATATCGATTCTCTCAATGTAATTCTTCCGGAAGAGCTATAGTCCAACCGCGAGCCTCCAATGAGAACGCCCAAGGCCGGAGAGATCTACCGTGCAAAAAGGGCAGTCCTTGGAAAAGTCAGTTACGCGCGCCCATTTCTCGTTCTGCGGGTCAACAAACTTGACGCGGACATCTGTTATTTCTCCACCAAATTCGACCTCATCGACCCCGCCGATCTGACCATAAACGAGTTGGATTCCGGCTTTGAAAGCACTGGGCGCGATGAAACTTCCTATTTGATCTACCATTCGATTGATGCCGAACCATTCGAGTTCTTCGATGAGGCGAAGTTTTTAGGCACGGCGACGGACGTGGTTCTGGAAACGATCGAAGATTGGTGGGGCGCGCCACTGGAAAACCGTGAATAAGCGGCCGGCCCCGCCCTGAAGCGCTGGGGCTTGGCCGGCTTCTTCTTTGGCGCGTCGCTGGTGCCGGTGGGGTGTGTTGGGGACAGCGGGGAGGGGTAAACGATCCCCGTAGCGCAGGCGTCCCGCCTGCACGTATTTTGCAAAGCAAAACGCCGCCGTTCACCCCGGAGGGGTCCGAGAGGGTAGCCGGGGGTTGAGGCTGTACTCAGCCGATACCCCCGGTTGCGACGCCCAGAAAACCCCGCACCCCGGGAGGGGTGCCAGAGCGAACCCGCGATTGTCGTAATACCGTTTTCAGAATTGAAGAACTGGAAATCTGGTGTACTCTCGAACGTGACCACGTTTTTTTGTGAACGTCTTTTTTGTCAAAGCCAAAGGGAAGAATCGGCGACGTACAAAATTTGAATTGCGCGTAGCGCAAGAAACTGCTTTCAGAGAAACGACCAACCTGAGCCTTTAAACGGCTCTTGATACAGAAGCAGCGACTTGAGCCGCGCCCCGCAAGGGGCGTCGGCCATGTTTGCTGTTCTGTATCGCCCCTTGGTCGGGGCCTCTGGAGCGGCGGCTTGGTCCGGCGCTCTTTTTTTTGCAAATTTGGGGTTACGAAACTTCAACCATCGGGGGGATTGGCCATGTTCAATCGAATCGTTCTTGCATCGCTTGCACTTCTATTGGGCTGCGCCGTCAACGGCGCAACCGCGTCGGTCGTAATCACAACGCCGCATGGCGGCGAAATTTTCGTAATCGGCCAAACACAATATGTCCGTCTCGCCGACACGACCAAATTCAAATCTGTTCGGATCGAATTGAGCAGAGACGGCGGCGCAACTTTCGCGGTGCTTGGCGTAATTGACAACACGGTGCCGAAGCCGAACCGCAACGTTCTTCAATTTCAAGTGGCCGGGCCGGTTTCAAACAATTGCGTGATTCGCGCCACTGGCATTTCGCCGACGGTACCCGGTACTGGCCTGACCGGATCGTTTGTGATTACGGATACGCTCGCACCCGCGCCAAGCGGAGCGGCGGGTGGCGACTTGACCGGCACGTACCCCGATCCATCTATCTCTTCAAATGCTGTAACGAACGGAAAGATTGCGAACGGCTCGGTTACCTCGGCGAAAGTGAACAGCGGCGCAGCGTCCGCCAATTTTGTGTTGGCTGCGGACGGTTCAAGCGGAGCGTCTTGGGTTTCAGAATCGAGCATCTTGCCGACGGTCGGTGCGCCTTATGTACTGAAGGCGGGTGACACGATGAGCGGGTTGTTAACGCTGAGTGGCGATCCCACCGCCAACCTGCACGCGGCGACCAAACAATACGTGGATGGCACTGCCTCGGCCAAGGCAGTTCGGGTTCTAAACAGTTTAGGTCAGAATTTACCAACAGGGGTTGGAACGTTGTTGACATACGACACCGCAAGATACGACACAGACAACATGCACAACAATGCCACGAATAGCGAGCGGCTCACGTGCAACACCGCGGGCTACTATACCATAAGCGCAAGTGTTCAATTATCAGATAACGCCACTGGCGTGCGTGTGCTGAGTATTCGGGTTTATGGGGCAGGCTCGACAACTGGAGGGATTATCGCAAGTAGCCAGTTCCCGGCTGTGGTCGCCCCTGGTATCAGTATGGTGCTCTCAGCCAACACCCAATATAAGCTCTCGGTTGGGGATTACATTACGGCAGAGATCTACCAGACATCCGGAACAACTATTAGCGCCGTGCGTAACGATGGTTTCTCCCCGGAATTCATGATGATGCGCGTCGGACAGTAGCCAAAGATTTTGATGATTCGGGGACTTGAACGGGCAGACGGGGAAGACGGCGCATTGTTTTGGCGTAAAAGAATGCGCGTGCTGTCCCGGTGATCTCGTTAAAAGGGTTACGCCATGAGCACCTGGGCGGATTTCAAACGGCGCGCGTTAGTAGAAACACGCAAGCGGCAAACGAACGGTCAATCTAATCTTGAATCGTGTACGGCCTTTTCACAAATCGTAAGCGGGTTCTTAAGCGGCAAGACTGATCCGGATACAGGCAAGCCATTTGAGCCGAACTACGTGACAGTACGCGCGTCCTTTTCACAAAATACCGGCAACGTGCCTGACGCCACAGATGAGGATTTTGAGACGACCGGTAAGCCGGTTACATACATTTCGCCGACAGGGGAGTGGCACGCGCATTGTATTGTTTTGTGCAAGAGGTTCTTGATTGATGCTACACCAGACCGCAAGGGCAAGGACTTCGGCGGTAATTCAATCATCGTCTGGCCCTGCACAGATACGGGTAAAATTCTCAGGGTAAGTGACCCAAAGGAAATCGTGTTCTATAAGTTTTGGCCCGACGACAAGACCTATCATCGAACTTTAGATTTCCAGAGCGATCAGACGCGAAAGAAACTTGCTGCTATTGCAGAGACGCTTGAAAATGATAAAGAATTCAAAGATTGGGTGCCGTTTAAGTAACTAGATTTTCGAGGAATCGGGAAAATGGGAACGCGCGCGAAGTCTTCATCATTGCCGCGCGCCCCGTCGCCCTACACCCCTCCCCACATCGTGAAGAATCCCCTCCCCAAAACCCTCCGCGCCTTCGCGCCTTTGCGTGAGCACAAAAAAGTCGTGCGGTTCCGGCAACACCGGTACTGCGCGTGGCCTACGAAGCCACAGCGTCGTGGTCTG
>DATGGK010000160.1:0-6675 GCA_035308565.1 Planctomycetota bacterium
GAGGGAATTCCATTCGAAAACTTGTCGTTGCCGTGCGGACATTACTCGATGGGAGTCGCGCCGTTCAGTTACATCGCAGGCCATCGCTTTGGGAAGTTTTTGCAGCGCTCGCTGGCAGAGACTAACGGATCACATCGCTAAACTTGCCGGCGTCGATTGCGGCAGCGACTACCTCAATGTCTGATGCGAGCGAGCGGTCGGAATCCACGCGCTTCGATAGCGACCGCACGATATCGTAGGCCTTGCGCGCTTCCAGGCCAGGACGCAGCGGCGCGAGAAAGTCAATTCCCTGGCAGGCCGCGAGTAGTTCGACGGCGAGGATGTTGCGCAGATTCGCGAGCATGGGCTCGAGTCGGCGCGCCGCTCCCATTCCCATCGAGACGTAGTCTTCCTGGTTGGCAGAAGTGGGAATTGAGCCAATCGAGTGAGGCGCCGCGAGAGCACGAGATTCGCTTGCAAGCGCGGCAGCGGCAACCTGCAAAATCATAAATCCCGAATTGAGCCCCGCTTCGCGCACCAAAAATGCCGGCAGCATGCTGGTCTGCGGATTAGTCATCTGTTCGATGCGGCGCTCGGAAATGCCGCTCAGGGTTGCAACAGCAACGGCCATCTGATCGGCGGCCATCGCCAGCGGCTGGCCGTGAAAATTGCCGCCGCTGACCACGTCGTCCGTTTCGGCGAAAACGAGCGGATTATCGGTGGCGCTGTTGACTTCGACTGCGAGCGTAGCGCGAATCTGCGCCAGCGCATTGCGAACGGCGCCGTGCACTTGGGGGGCGCAGCGCAGGCTGTACGGATCTTGCACGCGCGGGTCCACATCGGGTGAACGATGAGATTCGCGGATTTCGCTGCCGCGGTTCAGCCGCTCGATGTTGCGCGCGGTAATCGCGGCGCCGCCGTGCGGTCGCACCCGCATGATGCGCGCGTCGAATGCCGCCGGACTGCCACGCAGCGCGTCCAAGGAAAGCGCTGTTGCCACGTCCGCGGTGTCCGACGCAATTTCCATTTCGCGCAACGCGAGCGTCAAGAGCGCAAGCATTGCCTGAGTGCCGTTGAGGAGCGCCAGGCCCTCTTTGGCTTCGAGAGCGAGTGGCGCGATTCCGGCAGCACGCATCGCATCGCCACCGGGCATTGCGCGGCCTTGAAACACCGCTTGACCTTCGCCGATCGCCACCTGCGCAAGATGCGCGAGGGGCGCAAGATCGCCTGAAGCGCCGGCGCTTCCCTGCGAGGGAATCACGGGATGCACGCGGCGATTGAGCATCGCGACCAAAGTCTCCGCCAAGATCGGGCGCACCCCGGAAAAACCTTTGGCGATGGCGTTGGCGCGCAAAGCGAGCATAGCGCGCGTGGCCGGTTCGCTGAGCGGGGCGCCGACTCCGCAGGCATGGCTGCGCACCAGATTGAGCTGAAGGTGGCGAATTTCGTCCGGCGAGATTCGCGTCGCGGCCATCTTGCCGAAGCCTGTGTTCACGCCATACACGGTGCCGCCGGCTCCGACCAGTTTTTCGATCACCGTGCGCGACGCCCTCATTTTCTCTTGCGCCGCCGCGGTTAGTTCAGCTTCCGCATCGCCGAGCACAAGACGATGCAGGTCCTCAATCGTCAGATGCTCGCCGTCGATTTGAATCCGCGTCAAGTCCGCACGCCCGTGCCCACCACGATTTCAAGCGGCATCGACAATTCCTTGCCATCCGAGAGTTCCCTCAAACCTGCAAAAATCTCGGTCTCCGCTTTCGCGCGCGTTTCCGGCGTGAGCTTCGCGACAAGCGGCCGAAAAGGCGCGGCTACTTCGGTAAACTGTTGCCAGTACTCCTCTGGCGTCCCCTTCCAATGTGCGGTGACCGTTCGTACTTCCTCTCGCACATCCGAAAAGCCCGCTTCTTCTAGACGCCGCCGCAGCAGGCCGCGCTCGCCGAACATGAATGCATGCGGCGCATCTGGATCGGGTGGCGGCGCTTCGACGTATTTCATCAATACCCCGATGGTTATACCCAGAAAGGGCTGCTCGCGTTTGCCCCATACAACGAACGCGACTCGCCCGCCGGGCTTCAATACGCGGCGACATTCGCGAAACGCTTTGACCTGCTCCGGGAAAAACATGACGCCGAAGCGGCACGAGACTACGTCGAAGGAACTATCCAGAAAGGGAAGCGCCTCGACATCCGCGACGCGAAACTCGATGTTACCGAGCCGTTTCCTTTTCGCCAGTTCCTCGGCGAAAGCGATCATGCCGGGGCCGAGATCGGTCGCCGCAACGTGCCCGGATGGCCCAACGGCTTCCGCAATCGACAACGCCGGATCCCCGACGCCGCTCGCCAGATCAAGCACTCGCATTCCGGGCCGCAATTGGGCTGCCTCAAGAACTGCGGCAGTTGCTTCGCGCGTGAACTCGCTCATTCGGTTATTCCATTTCCGCCAGGCGGCAACCGTTTGTTCGTCGGTCCATTCTTCCCGAAGTTTCTCGCGGAAGCGTTCGATTTTAGCGGGATCAGGAGCGCTCATCATTCGCCTTTCAAATTAGAACTGAGTTTTACGTGTGGATGCGCGGAGCCATCGGTGTGGTCTGCCTCGAAATATTTGCGGTACTTTTCGGGCAGAGATTTCGGCCGGCCCAGCTTATCGCAGATCACGTGAGTGGTTTCGCCTGTGGCGATCAACTCACCCGAGGATTGATTAACAATCTCGTACTTGAAGCGGATCATGCGGCGCTGAGAATTCGAGAGCCGCGTGCGAACCACCAGCAGTTCATCGAAGCGCGCCGGGCGCTTGTAACGGCATTGCGCCTCGGCCACGACGATGAAGCTATCGTCTTCAATTTCCATCTGCCTGTATTCGAATCCCAGTTGCCGGCAGAGCTCGACGCGTCCCACTTCAAACCAGGTGAAATAGTTCCCGTGATAGACCACACCCATCTGGTCCGTCTCGGCGTAGCGCACGCGAACTGTTGTCTCCGAATAGTCGCTCATGGTCTCTGTCGCGCGCGCCGGTCTATTCCACCGTCCATTTCGGAGAGCGCTTTTCGAGGAATGAGGCGATTCCTTCCTTAAAATCGGGCGTCGAGCGAATGTCGGCATTCGCGTCGATGGCCTGTTCTAGCTCGGTACGCACGGCAGTCTCTTCGAAACCCAGCAGGAACTTCTTTGTTCGCGCGATGGAGGCAGGGCTGGCCGCCATCAATTCGGCTGCAATTTCATGGGCACGGTCCATCAGCGCTTCGGTCGGGGCGATTTCTGTGACCAGACCGATCCGGTGCGCTTCAATTGCGTTGATGGTCCTTCCCGTGAGCAGCAGTTCGCGCGCAGCACGATCACCAACCTGGCGGCGAAGAAAAACCACCACTAACGCCGGCATGAAGCCAATCTTCACTTCGGGATATCCGAACTTTGCTTCGGGCACAGCGACCGTAAAATCAGTCAGCGTTGCCAGCATGCAGCCCCCAGCGATCGCGGGGCCGTTCACTGCGGCGATGGTCGGCTTTGGGAAACTGTACAGGCGATACAACATTTTCGATAATCGCCGTGAATCCTCGAGATTCTTCTGTTGCGTTTGTTTTGCCAGGTCTTGCAGCTCGTTCAGATCCATCCCCGCGCAGAAGGCTTTGCCCGCCCCAGTTAGGATCACGACGCGCGCAGGCCCTCCTTCCGCTTGTGCGAGCGCGCCAATCAAATCGACGACCATTTGCGACGAAATGGCGTTGCGCTTCTCCGGCACGCTCAGCGCGATCGTGGCGACGCCGCGGTCGTCGCACTGGAAAGTCAGCGTTGAATACCCCATGGGTGACCTCTCTTGGCGCACACTACCGGACACAGATAAGCACCGAACGCGGCAAAAATCAAAGGTTGTGAATCGCGCAGCAGCTAGCCGGATGGAAATTAGTTTGGTTTCGCCGTTTCGGGCTCGTGCGCGTACTTCTCGCGGAGTTCATGCGTCATCGCGCAGGCAATTGCGAGTGACTTCGTGTCGATCCCGGTGGCGGCGCCGCGGGACGCAAGCGCGGTCAGCACAGCTTCAGTGGGGATGTTGCCCACAAGTTGATCGCCTGCGAACGGACACCCTCCAAGCCCCGTCAGCGCGCCGTCAAAGCGCCTGCATCCCGCCTCGTATGCGGCCAATACTTTTTCAGCGGCACGTTCCGGCCGGCTGTGGAGATGCACGCCGATATCGATTCCGGCCACGCAGTCCTTCACGGCGCGATACAAACCCGCCACGTCAGCGGGGGACGCGGTCCCCACTGTGTCCGCAAGCGAGACGGTTCGCACTCCCACGTCCTTCAGCCAAACCAGCGCGTCCTCCACGATTTCAGGCCCCCAAGGCTCGTCGTATGGATTTCCGAACGCCATGGAAATGTAAATCACCAGTTTTCGTCCGGCAGCCTTTGTCTCGCGTTGAAGCTGCTCGACGAGCGAGCGCGATTCCGCGCGAGACATATTCGCATTCGCGCGGCGGAAATATGCCGAGATGGAATAGGGATAGCCGACCGTCGTCACACCCGGCGTAGCAAGTGCGCGGTCGAGCCCCTGCTTGTTGACGACGATGCCGATAATATCAGGCGCTTCACCTGAAGGCAGCTTTGCTCGGCTCACTCCTTGCATTACGGCTTCGCTATCGGCCATCTGCGGCACGTGCTTTGAGGAGACAAAACTGACCGCATCAATGTGCCGAAAGCCCAGCGACACCAGCTGCGTAAGGTATTTTACTTTTTCCTCTGTGGGAATCTGCTGCGCGAGCCCTTGCCACGCATCCCGTGGGCACTCGACGATGGTCACCGCGTCTGCCATCAGGTTTGCAAAACTCCAGTCTTGAATTCGGCTACGTGCGGATTCAACGACGCCGCTTCTAATGCTTCAATCAGTGCTTCTCGCGTGTGCGCAGGGTCAATGATCGCGTCGACCCACAAACGCGCCGCGGCGTAGCGCGGGTCGGTTTGCCGCTCGTAGGTAGCGCGGATGGATTCGTACAGCTCCTTCTTATCCGCCGCGCTCAGTTTCTTTCCTTCGCGTTCAAGCTGTTTTATTTTCAGTTCGACCAGTGTGCCGGCCGCGGACTCGCCGCTCATCACCGCGTAACGCGCCGTCGGCCACGCAAAAACAAAGCGTGGATCGTACGCTTTCCCGCACATTGCGTAATGCCCGGCGCCGAAAGTGCCGCCGCAGATTACCGTTATCTTCGGCACCACGCTGTTCGCAACCGCATTGACCATCTTCGCGCCCGCGCGAATAATCCCGGTCCACTCGGCCTCTTTGCCGACCATGAAACCGTTTACGTCGTGCATGAAAATCAGCGGTACCAGATTCTGATTGCAATCCAGGACGAATCGCGCCGCTTTGTCCGCCGATTCGGTGTAAATCACACCGCCGAACTCGATGCGCTTTTCATCGGTTCCGGGAGCCGAGACGGTCGCATTCTTCTTTTGGTTGGCGACGATTCCAACGGCCCAGCCGCCGATGCGCGCATAGCCGCACAAAACGGTCTGTCCCCGTTCCGCGCGGTACTCTTCGAACCGGCTTCCATCCACGATTCGCGCGACGATTTCGCGCGTGTCGTACTGCTTCGAAGGGTCCGCGGAAAAAATGCCGTAAATTTCCTCCGGCGGATACGCGGGCGGCTCCGCCCGTATGTGGTCAAATGGAGCGCCGGGACCCTGACCCATCTTGTCGACTAAAGCGCGCACGCGTTCGATGCACGCTTCGTCGTTTGGTTCGCGAAAGTCGGCGGTGCCGCTGATTTGCGCGTGCACTCGCGCGCCGCCAAGTTCCTCGAGCGAAACTTTCTGCCCGATGGCCGTTTGCACCAGCGCAGGTCCCGCGAGAAAAAGCCCGCTGCCCTCGGTCATCAGAACGTGATCGCACATCACCGGCAGGTACGCGCCGCCCGCCACACACAACCCCATGATCGCAGCAATCTGAGAAATGCCCATCGCGCTCATCACCGCATTGTTGCGGAAAACGCGCCCGAAATCGTCCGTATCCGGGAAAACATCCTCTTGCAGCGGAAGAAAAACACCCCCCGAATCTACGAGATAAATTGTCGGGACGCGATTTTCGATAGCGATGTTCTGCGCGCGAATCACCTTCTTCGCCGTCATCGGGAAAAAGGCGCCGGCCTTCACCGTCGCGTCGTTGGCGATGATCATCACGCGGCGTCCGGCAACTTTCGCCAGTCCCGTGATGGTTCCCGCCGCCGGTGCGCCACCCCATTCGGCATACATCTCGAACGCAGCGTAAAGTCCGAGTTCGAAAAAGGGCGTCTCCGGGTCGATCAGCTTGGCGATTCGTTCGCGGGCCGTTAGGCGACTTTTTTTATGCTGACCCGCAATCGCTTTGGCGCCGCCGCCCTCGCGAATTTTCTCCTCATCGTTCTTGATTTCCGCCACGCGCTCGACCATGTCGCGGCTGTTCTTTTGGAACGCGGGCGCTTTTGGGTCCACCCGCGTTTGAATCACGGTTCCGCCAACGGTCACGGGTTCCCCGGTCGCTTCCCTCCGCGGTGACACGTTAGATTCCCTGCCTCGCCGCGCCGCGCTCGCGGATGAAATCGATGATGGCTTGCGTGGTGGTCCCGGGCAGGAAAACTTCGGCGATGCCCGCCTGCTTCAGCGCAGGAATGTCCGCGTCTGGAATGATGCCGCCGATCAACACGGTCACGTCATCCATTCCCTTCGCTCAATAGCTC
>DATGGK010000161.1:0-71186 GCA_035308565.1 Planctomycetota bacterium
CGAGCGATGCCGCGCGCAGCAAAAGTGCGGCGCCGCTAAGGATCAATGCGGCGAAGATTGCGAATTGCAGCACGCCCGCCGGCGTGGCGGAATCGAATTTCGCGCCAGGCGACGCGGGCTGCATGTACCAGACGCAGGCCAGAATTCCGCCGCCGGACGGGGCGGATTGAAACGGCAGCGAGCCGGTGTCGCCGAGGAATTGGAATGCATTTGAAAGGAGCAGAACGAGCATCGCGCACGCAACGCCGCGTTTCGGAAGTTTCGCGTCCAGCCAATTCAGCGCAAACGGCAAGCCCACCGCGGCCAGCGCGCTCATCGGGTGCAGGTAGCGTGCGGGGAAGGTTTGCAATTGGTAATAACAGAGAAAGAAAAGCAATTGCGCTGAGGCGCCCGAGAGCATCGCGCCCGCGAGCCATTTGCCATTTGTCGAATCAGCTTTGCGGCGCAGCGACCACGCGCCGTAAAGCAGCGCCGGCGCGAACCAGGGGGTGCGCAGCAACATGCGGCCGGCGTATTGGATGGTTTGCGGAATGTAACGCAGCGAGAAATACGAATCGACTTCGACTTGATAACGCGGCGGGACAAGTTTGCCGTAGCGCGATAAATTCAGCGCAACGAGCGCGGCCGCGGCAAACGCAGGGATTAACGCGAAGAGGAAAATATTTTTCAGGCGGGTTGAGGTCCGACAGGCAGGAATGCCTGTCCCACCAAACATCCCCATCGCGAGACAGAACCAGACATCCGCGACCAGCGGCGCGTGCGGATAATGGCTCGCTCCCGCCGCGGCCAATCCCGCGCCGCAAAGAAGCGCCCAGCGGCCGCGCGCAGTCGGCGCGGCGGCGTGGAATTTCAGGTAGCTCCAGACGCTCAACAGAATGCCACATTCGATGGCGGCTTCCGCGTAATAGAATCTGGAGAACGTGAGATGCGGGCTGCCGAGACAATAGATGATTGCGGCGCAAATTCCGATGCGCTTGGAGGCATTCAACAGCAGCGCGATTTCAAAGAGCAGCACGCCCGCCAGCGCGGCAAGAAGTGGAACCGTGAGCGCCGCGATCGCTCGGCGCCCGATCGCGCCCTGCGTGATCGCCTGCACGCCGGCGCCAACGAGCATTAACGGGCCGGAGAGGACTTGCAGGCCCAGCGAGTAGCGATTGTACTGCGGCGGCGCTCCGGGTTCAGCAGGCAGGCGCAAGTCGCCTTTGAGCCAAAGGCGCTCGGCGTCGTCGAGGTACTCGCGCAAATCCAAATAACCGCCGTCGCCTTTCCAGAAGGCCAGTTCGATCAGCAGCAGGCCGAGGAACAGGTGTGCGCGCATGGAGAGAATGCATTTCATCGGTCCATTTATTATCGGCAACGGCGCGTGCGGCGCGGACAAATCCGGCAAATTGAAAGCTCATAGAGACTTCGCAGGGTCTTCACGGCGCGTTAATGAAGTTATCCGATAATACGAATAGGGGAATTAAGTGGGGGACTGAGGGGCAGCTCGATGAGCAAACGGCATTATCGCACGATCTGGATTTCGGACACGCATCTGTGCTCCCGCGATTGCCGCGCGGATTACTTGTTGAGCTTTTTGAAACATACCCGGGCCGAGCAGCTTTATCTGGTGGGCGACATCATCGACGTCTGGCAACTCAAGCGGCGCTGGTTCTGGCCGCAGCCCATTAACAACGTGATCCAGAAAATATTGAACCGCGCCAAAAAAGGGACGAAGGTCACCTATATCCCCGGCAACCACGACGAAGGGCTGCGCGAATTTGTCGGCGCGAAATTCGGCGATGTCTCCATTGAAATGGATGCGATTCACACGACCGCGGACGGCCGGCGTTTTCTGGTGTTGCACGGCGATGTCTTCGACGCGGCGGTGCAGCACAACCGCTGGCTGGCGTGGCTCGGCGACGCGGCGTACGGCTGGCTGATTTATGCGAACAGCGTTTTCAATTTCGTCCGGCGCTTGCTGAACCTGCCGTACTGGTCGCTCTCCGGCTACATCAAAGGCCGCGTCAAAAATGCGGTCAGCTACATCAACAGTTTCGAAGACGTGGTGATGGGCTACGCGCGCAAGCAGGGCGTGGACGGCGTGATTTGCGGGCACATTCATCAGCCGGCGATCAAGGAATTTCCGGGCATGACGTACTGCAACACCGGCGACTGGATCGAGAACTGCACGGCACTGGTCGAGCATGCGGACGGGCGGATTGAGTTGTTGAATTGGCTGCACGATTGGCCGGAATTGTCGGGCGTGGTGCTGGAGGACGATGATGAAACGATGCCGCTTCCCTTTGCGCAGGACGACGTTGAATTAGCGAAATAAGAAATCGAGTTTTGAATTGCTCCGTCAAGTTGTCGCCCCCGAAAGCACCCGCTGGAGGGCTCGATGGCGTGACGGTTCTTTTTTTAGTGCTGAGTGTTGAGTGCTGAGTCCTGAGCGATGCGCGATGAGTTGCGAAACACTGCAACTACACAATGCGCTGCGCCAATTAATCTCAATCGGAAAGCAATTAATGGCAGCCGATAGTCGTCCCTTGTATTGACGACTGGAATTCATATCATTGGCCGCCATGAGATTCGCGCGTCTTCTTCAGCTTGCAACTGCGGCGCTTTGCTGCGCGGGCGGGGCTGCGTTTGCCGAGCAGAGAACCGATCCGCCGGCGGGTGCGCAGGGAGAGCCGATCGATCCGGATGTCTTGCGGAAAGTCCGCAAGCTGATCAAGGGAACGCTCGAAACCGACGAGAAGGACCGCGAGAAAGCGTGGACCGAACTGCGCGGCATGGGCAACTTGGTCACGCCGGGGCTGGTCGAATTGTGCAAGCAGAAGGAAACGACGCCGGCGATGATGAAGTCGATCATGCTGGCGCTGGCGGATTCGAAGGACCCGCGCGCGGGGCCGGCGCTGGCGGGGTTGCTTAAATCTCCGGACGCGCCAGTGCGCCGGGAAGCCGCGCGCGCGATGGGCGATTGCAATTACAAATCCGGGCTTGAGCAGCTTGAAGCGATGGCGCTGAACGAAAAAGAGGACGAGGAAGCGCGCCTCACCGCAGCAGTGGCAGCGACGAAGATGAAAAGCGAGAAGGCAGGGGGCGTCTTGAAAGCACTCCTGAAGTCGCCGAAAGCGGAAGTGCGTTCGCGCGCGGTTTACGCGCTGGGGAAATTCGGCGGCATCGCGCAGGTCGATGCGATCGAAAGCGCGCTCAGCGATGCCGACGACAGCGTGCGCGAAGATGCCGTCGAAGCGCTGCGGCTGCTGGGCGAAAAGCGCGCGTGGGCGGGACTGATCAAAGCGCTCAAAGACGAGAATTACAAAATCCGCGGCAACGCAATGGAGGCGCTGCGGCAGTTGACGAACGCGAAAGTCGATCCCGATCCGATAGCGTGGCAGGAGTGGTGGGACAAGCACAAGGACGATGCGGAGCCGGTGAAGGGCGAGAAGAAGCCGAAGAAGGAGAAGCTTGAATCGTTTTAACTGCACATTTGTCATTTGTGATTTGTCATTTGGGCGCGACGTTAAACCGAATAACAAATGCCAAATCACAAATGCCAAATGACAAATGAGCCGTTTGAAAGGGTGGCAATGTCGAAATTGTTTCTGGTGCTCGCCGCTGTGGCGGCGTCGTGTTCGTGCGCGATTGAGGTCACGGTCGTGCAGGTGGATGGCGACGAGAGCAAAGGCGCGCTGACGGATTTTACGGAGGCGGGCGCGACGGTCGCGGGGAAATTGATTGCGGGGAAAGATATCGCGCAGATCAAATTTCCGGGCACGATCAAAGCGAAGAACACCTCGCCGCTGGTGCTGCTGCGCAACGGCGACGCGCTGAGCGAAGTGTCGATTCTTGGCGGCGGCGACACCAAGCTGAAACTCAAGTCCGACGTGCTGGGCGAATTCGAGATCGAATACAAGTTGATCGACGCGGTTGTGTTTTATTGGCCGCTGAAGACGATTCCCGAGAATCTCGACGCAACACTCAAAGGCCCGCCGCCCAAAGAGGACGTGCTGCTAACGGTGAAGGGCGAGGTCATTACCGGATTTTACGAGAAGCTTAGCGACAAAGAGCTGACGTTCAATGCGGGCGGGCAGTCGCGTGCGTATGCGTTCGATCAGGTGGCGGCGGTGCGCTTGGCGGTGACGGAAAAATACGAGGAGAACAAGGCGTTGAATTTGGTCGTGCGGCTGGCCGATCGCTCGCGCCTGACGGTGAAGCCGGCGGGGATGGAAAAGGATGTGCTGAAATTCGAAGCCGTGCACGGTGGCACGTGGGCGATTGAAGGATCGCGGATCGCAAACGCCGAATACGCCGGCGGGCGGCTGGTGTATCTGTCGGCGCTGACGCCGAGCGCGGTCGAGCAGAAGCCGTACGTGGGCGGCGCGCCGGTGGTGTTCACGTGGCGCAAGGATCGGTCCGCGGCGAACACGGCGCTGACGATTGGCGACACGGTTTTCGATAAAGGAATCGGCGTGCACAGCTTTTGCAAGCTGACCTACGCGCTGAACGGCGAGTACGCGAAATTCATCGCGGAGGTGGGCATGGACGCGACGGCGCCGGCGAAAGCGGCGTGCGCGTGGAAGGTGCTGGTCGATGGCAAAGAGGGGGCGGCTGGCACGGCGAAATCCGGTGGGGAAAAAGCGGTGGTAAAATTGGATGTAACGGGTGCGAAGCAATTGGAATTGATCTGCGATTACGGGGCGGACGACGACGACGCGGGGGACAGGCTGGATTTTGTGAATGCGCGGCTGATTAAGCCGTAAAGGGGAGACGCGGGGACACGGGGATAAATGATGCGCAGATGTTCAAAATTTCTTGCCTGCGCTGCGGCGTTGCTGATTTGCGCCGCCGCGCATGCGCTTGACGCTCCGCCGGACATCAGCGCGGATTTGGCGGAGGCGCGGCGGGCCTGGCGGCTGGGGGATGAATGCAACCAGCGATTGAGCCGGCAGGACTTGGATGAGCATTCGGACAAAATCAGCGAGTTGTTGGACAAGCGCGATCTAGCGTATGTTCAGGCGCGGGACCTCTACGAAAAAGCGCTGAAAATCGATCCGGGCAATCCGCAGGGGCAGGCGGAATTTGGGCGCTATTGGCTGCAGCGGCGCGATTATTTTAAGGCGCGGGAGTGTTTGAAAAATGCGTGGAACAGCGCGTTGGACGGCAAGCCGCGCGTGACGATGTCGCCGGAAAAATGCGGGACGCGCGCGGAGCGGTCGTTCACCGACGCTGAAAAATCCGATTTGCTTCGCACGATGGCGGGAATCCTGGACCGCGCCGGAGAGGCCGCGGCGGGGTTGGCGTGCTACCGCAAGGCGCGCGAACTTTCTCCGTCCGATCCGCGCAACCGCATTTCGCTGGCGGTGGCGCTTTGCGCGGTCGGCAATCCGGCGGACGCGGCGCTGTTGTTGGAACCCTGGCGCGAAAAGGGGGCGAAGCCGGTCGAGGATTACCCGGAGAAACGGCCGGAGATTTTTGCGCTGGGGCTTTATACGCTGGCGGTGGCCAAGGAAGAACTGGGCTTGTTCGACGATGCGCTGGCGCTGTATCACCGCGCGGCGGATGAAGCGGGGCGCGGTTTTTCGGCCAGCGGCGAGGTCGCGGGGAATGCGCGCATGTCCATCGCGCGGCTGGAAGACCGGCTGGACGAATTCGCCGACAATGAAATCGACACGGCTCGGCGCGCCGAGGACGTGGCGAAGAAGAACGAAGCGATCCGCAAAAGGAACGAAAAAGAAAAGCAAGTTGTGCCGCTCCCAGAGCTTCCGAAGCCCGTCAGCGAGCGCGCGGCATTTTCGGATGCGCTGGTGGCGTGCGAGCATGCATTGTCGTCAAAAGAGCAGGCGTTTCGCGATCCGGCGTTTATCGCAGCGCTGGTCAAATTGCGCTACAACGAAATCAAGTCGTCCGATCTGAAAGATATGCCTTCGTTTGTCGTGTTCAACCTTGCGGAAGAAACGCTGCAGGAAGCGATCACGAAATTTCCGCGCTTTGCGCGCCCGTATTTCGAACTGGCGCTGTGCGAATTGCAGATGCATCACTACAGCGCGGCGAAGAATTACCTCGACGCGGCGGTGCTTTACAATCCCAACGACATCGCCACGCTCAATCTGCATGGTTCGGTGCTGCTGGAGATGGGGCAATGGGAGGAGGCGGCTGGCGTGTTTCACAAACTCGTCGCGCTTGATGAAGAAAATGGGGCGGCACATTTTGGGCTGGGCCGGGCGCTGACGGCGCTCAAGTCCGATGAGGCGGCGTGCGAGCAGGCGCTCAATTCGTTTGCACGCGCCACGCGGCTGGGGTTGCGCGACGAACGACTGGATTCGGCGATTTCGCTTGTGACGAAGGACGACCGTGTTTTTTCGGGACGGGTCAGCGAAGAGGCCAACGATTACATCGTGATGGAAGAAGGCGATGCGCCGTTCCGGATTGCAAAGTCGGAAGTCAAACGGACGGAGGCTGGTCCCGGATTGATTCGGCGCGCGCAGGAGGCGCTGGACGCATTCAGGCAGGGCGAAAAGCCCGCGGGAATTACGCGCGTCACCGGGCGGCGGCACCCGGAGGACGAAGGGCCTGTTGCGCCGATGCGGCCGGAAGGGTCGATACTTAATCAATGAGCGCACAGGAAATCGGCGGCGCGGACAGCCCGTCTGCAAAAACTCAGGATCGAGAGGACGCTTCGCGAAAGCGGAGCATTGCGCCGTGGATTGTACTGGCGCTTTGGGTGGCGTGGCTGGCGGTGGTGGTGGTGCTGTCGTTTCCATATTGGGGGGGATCGAAAGCACAGATTAGGAAAGTTCGGGAGGTGCCGGCGGAGGAGAAATAATAACTGGTCGAACGCGAATTCTTCACGCAAAGTCGCGCAGGCGCGGAGGAAGGCGCGGAGAAGAATTTGGAGATGCGCAAGTTTTCAAGTCGAAGAGCAAAGTTTCTTTGAGAGAATATGAGCGAATTGAGTGAATTGACCGATACGCGCCGGCTCGCGTTGGAGCGTTTGCGCTTCGAGCAATCTTTCGGCGTCGAAGTCGTGCCGCGCGTCAAACTCGAGCGCGCCGCGCCGACTACTGTGGCGATGCCCGTAGTTGTGAATGCAAAGTCCGCCAGCGCGGAGCAGGGTACTGTTCCACGGCACTCGGCATCTGTGACTACCGCGCCGATGTTGGAGGGCATCACGCCCGACAAAGAGGAGCGCTGGCGGCTGCTCGAAGCGCGCGCGAAAGCGTGCGTGAACTGCGTGCTGCATGAAGGCCGCACGAATGTCGTCTTCGGCACCGGCAACCGCAAGGCGAAACTCGTCTTCGTCGGCGAAGGACCCGGCCAGGACGAAGATTTGCAGGGCGAGCCGTTCGTGGGCCGGGCCGGCCAGTTGCTCAACAAAATCATCGGCGCGATGGGGTTGAAGCGCGAGGATGTGTACATCTGCAACACGGTCAAATGCCGCCCGCCGAACAACCGCACGCCGCTGCCGGATGAGATCGCGGCATGTTCGCCGTTTCTGACCGAACAGCTCGAGTTGATTTCGCCGCGCGTGATCGTGGCGCTCGGCGCGCCTGCGGCGAAGACGCTGCTGAACACCAGCAGCGGCATCACCAGCCTGCGCGGGCGCTGGCATTGGTACAAAACCATTCCCGTGATGCCCACGTTTCACCCCGCGTTCGTGCTGCGTCAATACACCGAGGAAGTGCGCCGGCAAGTGTGGGAGGACATGAAGAAAGTCATGGAAAAATTGAAGTCATAAGTGCGCCGCTCGTTCGTTAAATATCACGAAAGAGTGCTTTCGGCCAATCGCGTGCGAAAAATTTGTGCCGCATGCCAAGCCGCTGGGCCGTCCTACGAATCGTCGAGCGGAGCGCAACATGCAGAAGAGATTCATGCTTCCATTCCTAAAAGATTTGCGCCAAACGTTGGCCGTTGCATTCGCATTGCTTTTTGCGGCGGCTGGGTCACGCGCCGAAGACGCGCCGCAGCAGGCCAAAGCGCCAGTCAAGGATAATGCGAACGAGAGGCACGAGCTTTTCGAACGCGTGCTAAAGCTCAATCAAGTTCAAGAACCGGAGCTGAGCGCCGGCGAAATGCGCAAGGCGTTCGATGCGCTGATTGCGGCCACGCGCGCGGAGGTGGAAAAGGCCGAGTCGCCGCGCGAAAAAGTCCGCGCGCTCAACAAAATGCTGCTCGACGAACGCGACGTGAGTTATCTGTCCAACGTGTACTGGCGCGATGCGACGCTGGCGGCGAGCCTTCTGCGCAAACACGGCAATTGCCTCTCGACATCCACCCTCTATATGGTCGTGGGCGACACGCTGAATCTGCCGATTCACATGGTCCTGATTCCGCGCCATGCCTTCGTGCGCTGGGACGACGGCAAGGAACGCATCAACATCGAAACCACGAACAAGGGTTTCGAAATGTCAGACAAGGATTATTTGCGCAACGCCGATCAGCCCTCGGAAGACGACATCGACAAACTGGGCTGGTGCAAGTCGCTCAGCGCCGACGAAGCGCTGGCCGAATTGAACGTGACCTGCGCCAATCACCGTTGCGGCGAAAACAAAATCGACGACGCGCTCAATTTTCTGGACAAAGCGCTGCGCCTCGCGCCGGATCGCAGCGATTACGCGCTGCAGCGGCTCACGATCATGGCCAGCATTCCCGGCAAGCGCGATGCGGCGCGCCGGCAGATTGTGCGCCTGACCGACGAGCGTCATCGGCGCTCGCTGCCGCCGTCGGTCGTCACACATGCGCTCACATTTCTGGCCGAAGACGCCGCGGGGGGCGGCGATCATGAAAAGGAGCGCGAGTATCTGTTGGCGGCGTTCGTGCAGGCGCCCAAGCCGATGCAGCAGAGCGTGCTCAGCCAGTTGGCGTTCTGCCTGCGCGCGCTGAAAGATTATCATGGCGCGGTGCGCTATATGGAATTGGCAGTAACGCTATTTCCGGACGACGTGAGCCTCTACAATCTCGCCATTCTGCAAAAAAACGCAGGCGACTTGAAGGGTTCATTGGAGACGATCGACAAAGCGCTGGCGCTCAACCCGGAAAGTTGGAATTTGCAGATTCTGAAAGCCGGTTATCTCGTCGCCGACGGCCAAAGGGAGCGCGGCACGGAATTGTTCGAGACGCTCGAGCGCCCTCGGGCGGACGAGGAATTCTGGGCGATTATGCAGTGCGCCTTTTGGGTGCAGTGCCGTGAGCGCGACGAATTCTACGTGAATTTCGAACACGCGCTGCAGACAGCAAAATCGCCGCGCATCATGGAATGGGTCGATCAGGAACCGGACTTGGATTTTCTGCGCGACGACCTGAAATTTCAGGAACTGATTTTGAAGCATCGGCCTCGGCTGATGGATAAGAAGTGAGGATTTTTTTGTGTCGCATTTAACTATCCAAAGTTATAATCCTGGGGAATATTCTAACGGTTCTCGTCAGGGCGGTCGCCTCGGTCGTTAGTTGTGGTCGCAAATGCGCAATCTGTAGGTATTGATAGAAAGGCGTCGATAGGAATGCTGCGTAAATGAGAATTGTTCGTCGTATCGTATCCATATTCCTCTTTTGCTGTATTTTTTACGCAATTATCTTCATCTATTTGAGCCCCTTTCTCCTGGCCTTTTGGTTCGCGATACATTCGTTTCGCACGGCGTCATGGTCTACAAACTTAATTTGTCTGCTTGTTTTGGTGACAGTTCCTTCTTTATTATTCCCACCATTGTTGAAACGCATTATCAAATCGAGCACAATGATAAAATTAGTCAAACTATTGGATCGTATTGGGAACAATGGGACACTGCTAAATAGAAAAACTGAAGTTGATGTTACGGCTCAGCCACCAGCGCCATCGTCCCAATCTGATTCGCCAAATTAGCCTTGAACTGCGGGCGAAGTGTAACGGAGCTAAAAGTCCATCTCATAAGGAGTCGCCTCCATGTTGACCTCATTCCGCCCCAATCCCTTCGGCGCGGCAGTTTTCGCGCTCGTCCTCTGTACGCTGGGCGCAGCCCGCGCCGCCGACGACAACATCGACTGGCGCAAGACGCAGGATCTTTTCCAACGCTCCAATCGCGGCGAGAAGCTTTCCGCTGACGATCAGGCGTACCTCGACCACGCCAAAGAAGTGCGCCAGAAACTCATCGCGGAAGGCAAAGCGCCCTGGAAGGATCAGGCCACCGCCGGCAACAACAACGCTGGCCCCGCGAAGCTAGCGCCGATGGTCGGCAAATCGCCGACGGGATTGATTCCGCTCACCGAATTGGGCGCTGAAAAATACAAGGGTGAGGACGGCGGTCTTTATGGCGGCGGCAAGAACGAACCTCCGCCCGAACACGCCGAGGCGGCGGCGAAGGAACTCGCCAAAATTGTGCCGCTCGACGCCGACGGAAATCCAGCCGGCACGGGCAAGATCGTGTTCATCGGAATCGGCATGTCGAACACAACGCAGGAATTTTCGCGCTTCAAACAGGTCGCCGACGCTGATGCCGACAAGGCGACGAATCTCGTGATCGTCGATGGCGCGCAAGGCGGAAAAGCCGCGCGTCAATGGGCCGACGAAAGCGTGTGGCAGGTGGCGGAGCAGCGCCTCAAAGCGGCGGGGATGAGCGCAAAACAAGTGCAAGTTGCGTGGATCAAACAGGCGAATATTCAGCCGACTGGCGAGACGCTGGATCACGCACGGGCATTGCATAAGGACATGGAGACGCTGCTGCATCTAGCTAAAAAGCATTACCCGAATCTGCGCGTCGCATATCTGTCCAGCCGTATTTATGCCGGCTACGCGCGTTCGCGGCTGAATCCCGAACCATTTGCGTACGAAGGCGCGTTCGCGATGCGCTGGCTGATTCTGGATCAGATCAAAAAAGAAGCGAAGCTCAACTACGAATCGTCGCGCGGAGAGGTGGTTTCGCCGCTGCTGCTTTGGGGACCGTATCTCTGGGCCGACGGCATGAACGCGCGGAAAGCGGACGGGCTTGTCTATGAAGAAAAGGATTTCGGGCCGGACGGCACGCATCCGAGCAACAGCGGACGAGACAAAGTCGCCAATCTGCTGCTGAGTTTTCTGAAAACTGACGCGGGCGCGAAGACGTGGTTCACCGGCAAGAAATAACCCCGTGGTGCCGGCGTCCCGCCTGCACAATTCGAATCCTGGATTCCCGCGTAGTGAAAAACGGCGGCCCAAACGCCGCCGTTTTCCTTAGACTTTCGACTGTTTCGATATTCGACTATTTCTTCGCCGCCGGCTTGGCCGCGGGCGCTGCCGCCGCCTTCGCTGCTGGAGCCGCCGCTGCTGCAGCGGGAGCCGCTGCGCCGGCCGCCGGAGCCGCCGCGCCCTCCGCCGCTTCCTTCTTCGCCGCTTTTTTCTTGGCCGCGACCTTGATGCTCTTGACTTTGCGCAACCCCAGCACGCTGTTCTGCCCCTCGCGCCATCCGCCGCCGTCTTCGAGAATCTTGATCCGCTCCGAGCGCTTCAGGACGTTGCGGTGCTTCGTCAACGATCCGCCCGTGCGCAAACTTTTGTGTACCGACACGTGTCACCCCTTCCGTGGCACCGGCGAATCGACACCGGCGATAAATCTGTTTTGCCTATAAAACAAAAACCCCGCGCGTGCATCCGGCGAGGGACCATACTTATAGTGGGTGGAGCGCGCTTTTCAAGAGCCAAACCGGGCAAATTCTCCTTCGTGTCCTTTGTGCCTTCGCGCATTTTGTGTTAAAAAGTCTTCTCACGCAAAGGCGCAGAGAAGAAAAAGAAAGAATTGGTTTTAAGATTGTTGGAAAAGTGAGACTTGCCGTTTTGCAATTCTCTTGCGTTTCCGTTCTCCGCGCCTTTGCGCCTCTGCGTGAGACTTTTCGGCAGCTTGGATTCTCGAATGAACCACAGCCCAAAAATATTCAAGCTCGGCATGCTCGGCCTCGGCACCGTCGGCGCGGGCGTCGCGAAAATCCTGCGCGAAAGCCGCCCGCCGCTCGTGGACAAAACGGGACTCGACATCCGCCTGCACAAAATTGCTGTGCGCGATTTGAAAAAAGCTCGCGCGCTGCCGGTCGATCCGGCGCTGCTTACCGACGATGCCATGTCCGTCGCCACCGATCCGGAGATCGATATTCTCGTCGAAGTCATTGGCGGAATCGATCCGGCTCGCACGCTGCTGGCCGCGGCGTTGAATTCCGCCAAATCTGTTGTCACTGCTAACAAAGCGCTGCTCGCCACGCACGGCAAAGAACTCTTCGAGTTGGCACTCGCGAAAAAAGTCTCCATCGGCTTCGAAGCTTCCGTCTGCGGCGGCGTGCCCGTCGTCGATGCGATTCGCGACGGACTTGTGGCCAACCGCATCGAAAGCATCCACGCCATTTTGAACGGCACGACGAATTACATTCTTACGCGCATGATCCAAAGCCAGGCCCCGTATGCGCAAGCGCTCTGCGAAGCGCAAGCCAAAGGCTACGCCGAAGCCGATCCGTCTACGGATGTGAAAGGAATCGACGCCGGCCACAAACTCACGCTGCTCTCGAATCTCGCGTTTCACTCAATCTTTGATTTCGGCGAAGCGCACATCGAAGGAATCGACAACGTCAACATCGATGACATTCGTTTCGCCGGCGAATTGGGCTACACGCTGAAACTGCTCGGCATTGCCAAACGTCGCATCCCCGGCGCCGATCCGGACGAATACCCCGGCGGCCTTGAGTTGCGCGTGCACCCGACGCTGATCCCGACTGCGCACCCGCTCGCCAACGTCCGCGACGTCTTCAACGCCGTGCTCGTCCGCGGCGATGCCACCGGCGAAGTAATGCTCTACGGCCGCGGCGCGGGCATGATGCCGACGGCGAGCGCGATCATCGCCGACATCGTGGACGCCGCCCGCGGCAGCGCGCGACAGGCGTTCACGAAATTACAATTCTTTCAAAACCCGCGCGCCGATCTGCCCGTGATTCCAATGAGCAAAACGCGCAGCCGCTACTACGTCCGCTTCCGCGTCGCGGACCAGCCCGGCGCCATGGGAAAAATTGCCACAGTGATCGGCGAAAAGGGCGTCTCGATTGCGTCCGTGATTCAAAAAGAACCGCACGAAAGCGGCGACGTGCCGATCGTGATGCTCACGCACAACACGATTGAAGAACGCTTCCGCGCGGCGCTGACCGAGATTGAAAAGCTGCCTTTTGTGCGCAGGCCGAGTTGCTTTTTCAGGGTGGAGGATTGAGTGCTGAGAAAACTCGCCTTGGCACCAATTGCTTGTGCGCTCGCGGTTCTATGTGGCTGCGGCGACGGCCCTGCCGCCGACAAAACCATCGTCGTCTACTCCCCGCACGGCAAGCTGCTCGAAACCGACACCAAAACCCGCTTCGAAGCCGCGCATCCCGGCTGGACGGTCGTCTTTCAAGACATGGGCGGCGGCGACATTTACCCAAAAATTAGAGCCGAAAAATCACGCCCGCGCGCGGACCTGTGGTGGGGCGGATCGCTGGGCGATTTCAAGCGCGCCGAATCCGAAGGCCTGCTGGACGCTTACACGCCCGCCTGGTCCGCGAGTCTGCCCGGGAATGCGAAGAGTCCCACCGGCGGATGGACGGCCACTTTCGTGACGCCGGAGATTATCATGTTCAATCCAAAGAAAATCGCGCGCGCCGAAGTGCCGACCGATTGGGATGGATTGCTCGATCCCAAATGGAAGGGCCGCATCGCCATTCGCGACGCGAAGGCCAGTTCGACCATGAAGCTGATTTTCGGCGCGCTAATTCTGCGCGAAAAAAACCGGCATGGTTCAATCGATGCTGGATTCGATTATTTGAAAAAGCTTCACGCCATTACCGGGTATTATGCCGCCAGTCCTGAGTTGCTCGCGCAAGCGCTGGTGGACGAAGGGCCCTACGCGCTCACGCCATGGACACTGGTCGATGCGTTGGAGTTGCGCGACAGTCGCGGGAAGCCAATCGATTTTGTGATTCCGAACGAAACCATGGTCAACATCGAGCCGATCGCGTTGATCAAGAACGGTCTGAATGCGGAAGGCGCGAAGCTGCTCTACGATTTCATCAACGATCCGCAGCAGCTTGAACTGATGGCGAAGGAACGCGGGCGCATTCCCGCGCGCAGCGACATTCCGCGCGAGAAGCTGCCGGAGTGGATGCGGGAGCTCAAACTCAATCCAATGAAAATCGACACGAGCGAATTCGAGAAACACATCGACGAATGGATGGAGCGCTGGGATACGGAAGTGAAGCGGAAGGGCGGGGGGTGATTTGCGAATCGCTGCGGCTTGCGCTAAAGTATCCGCTTCGTTTTGCGTTCGATAAAATTGAAGGATCGACATGAGCCAGGACAAGAAAAAACCAAAGCTCTCCGCCGAACCGGAGGTCATGGAAAAAATCGTCTCGCTGTGCAAACAGCGCGGATTCGTCTTTCAGTCGTCTGAAATCTACGGCGGACTGAAGAGCTGCTACGATTACGGCCCGCTCGGCGCGGAACTCAAGCGCAACGTCAAGGCCGAATGGTGGCGCACCATGGTCCACGGCCGCGAGGACATCGTCGGCATCGACGCCAGCATCATCATGCACCCGAACGTATGGCGCGCGAGCGGCCATCTCGCCGGCTTCACCGATCCGATGGTCGATTGCAAAGATTGCAAAGAACGCGGTCGCGCTGACAAGTGGCCGACAGCGCCAGAAGGCACGGAAGTCGAATACAAAGTCATCGTCGATCATCAGACCGGCAAAAAGGAAACGCGCAAAGGCGCAGTCGGCAAGCTCGGCATCATCTGTCCGAATTGCGGCAGCCCGAATCTGTCGGACATTCGCCGCTTCAACATGATGTTCCGCACCTCGCTCGGCAGCGTGGACAACATCGAATCAATTTCGAAAGCGCTCGAAGGCAAAAATCTCAGCGGCGACGACTTGAAAAAAGCTATTGCCGACGCGATCAATGAGACTGCGGTCTATCTGCGACCCGAAACCGCGCAGGCCATGTTCACGAATTTTTTGAACGTGCAGACCAGCATGAGAATGAAGCCGCCGTTCGGCATCGCGCAGCAGGGCAAAAGCTTTCGAAACGAAATCACCGTCGAACATTTCACCTTCCGCTCGTGCGAGTTCGAGCAGATGGAGATGGAGTATTTCGTCCCGCCGCCGCAGTACGCTGAAGAAGGCAAGGACGACATGTACTGGTACAACTATTGGTGCCAGCAGCGCATCAACTGGTACAGTTCGCTCGGCATTCGCAAGGAAAAGCTGCGCCTGCGCCCGCACGAGGCGAGTGAACTGGCGCATTACGCGAAAGCGTGCAGCGATGTTGAATACGATTACCCGTGGGGCTGGGGCGAACTCGAAGGCATCGCGCATCGCAGCGACTACGATTTAAAACAACACGAACAGCACAGCGGCAAGAAGCTCACATTCTTCGATTCGCAGAAGAACGCGCACTATCATCCCTACGTGATCGAACCCGCCGCCGGAGCCGACCGCGCGACGCTTGCGTTCATGCTCGACGCCTACACCGAAGAACCGCCGCCGCCCGGCACGAACGAGGGCCGCACGGTTTTGAAACTGCATCCGCGATTGTCACCAATCAAGGTCGCTGTGTTCCCGCTCGTGAAAAAAGACGGGATGCCCGAATCGGCGCGCAAAATCATCGCGGAATTCCATAAGCATCAGATCAACGCGGCCTATGATGAGAAAGACACAGTCGGTCGGCGCTATCGCCGGCAGGACGAATGCGGCACGCCTTACTGCATCACTGTCGATGGCCAGACTGCGCAGGACGGCTCCGTCACCATTCGCGACCGTGACACGATGCAGCAGGAACGCATTCAAATCGACGGCGCGGTCGAAGCGGTGCGGAAACGATTGGCGTGAAGTCGGACGGCTTTCTGAGCCGTCTAAGCTCACACAACAACGACTCGGAGAGCCGTCCTACTTCTATTTCGGATTGATGAGTTTCACTCGAAAAATCATCGTTCGCTCGGTCAACACATTGGGTGCGGCTCCCGCCCACATCCGCCCCGCCAAATCGTTCCACGGCGCCTCAACTCCGGCGTCTAACACCAGCGAATTGAGATTCACGCCCGCGCCAAGTTGCACAGCGCTTGCGCGGCCGCAGAGTTTGCCGTTGCATTCGATCGAATACTCGCCCACGGCGAGGCCCGTTACCTTCAACATGTATTTCGACAGCGCTTCAATCGGCACAAATTTTCGCGGCGGCAGGCTTTGCGTCGTCTGCTCCTTTTGCTCAATGGTGTCGAGCGCTTGCGCGGAGAAGCGGCTGGCCAGAATTCTGCCGCGATTTGCGATGCTCAATGGCAGCGGATTTGGCGGAAGGATCGGCAATACATCGTCGGTGCGTTCGAACGCCAAGTCATCGCGCGATGAGATGACGCGCGCGCTGCAATGAACGGCGCGCGCGACTCGGCCAATGTCGGCGTCGATGTCGAGCGCGCTTTCGGCGTCGGGCGGGTTCAAGCGATCGTAGAGAAAATACGCCCATGCCACGTAACCGGAATCGGTCAGATGAATTGTATCCCAATTGATGCAGAAGGAATTGTCCTCCGCTTGCGCTTGATGCTGAAGTTCTTCGAGCGGATGATGGATATCGACGATCGTCCATCCATTCGCCTTGCAAAACGAAAGCATCTCGTCGGCGTAATGTTTGCGCCGGTAATACGCCGCTGGGCCGGTGACACGGATGTCGGCGGATTGGTGCGCGATCACGATCACGCGCGCGCCGGACTTTTGGACCAGTTCGATGCATTCGCGCATGTGCGCGCGAAAATCGTCCAGGCTTTGCTTGCCGTATGCGGCATCGTTTGCGCCGAAATTGAAGAAAACGAGCGTCGGATGCGATTGTTCCAGCCAATCCGGCAATTTCGACAACGCGCTGGCGAACGTCCCGCCGCCCGTGGAATAGCGCGAAAATGAAAGCTGCAATTCAGGGTGGCGGGAGCGCAGCAGAAACTCCATCGTCGAGGGCCATTCGCCGATGAACGTCGAGGAACTGCCGATCCAGGCGACGCGGTCGCCCGGCTTGAACGGGAATTCGATTTTCTGCGCGGCAAATTCGCGCACCAATTCCGGATCGGACTCATAAGGCGCGTCGAACTCGTCAGCCCGTTGAAAAATCGGAGCGAGCGCAAACGGATCGGTCGCGCGTTTCGGCGCGTAGCGCAAGAGATAGACGCAGAAGACGCAGACAATCAGAATTGAAGTAACGATAAAAATTCGGCGGTCCATAAGGAGAACCATTGTACTGAATCAAAAGCCCCTTGTCCAAACTTTCATAGCGTCGATTTTGGAATTGCAGCGCGCTTGTGCGAGAGGAACCAGTCGTACAACTTCTGATTCCGGTACGTTCGCGTCCAGCAGTCGTGGAGGCAGCGTTTGTAAACCGTGAACTGAACGTGACAGCCGAGCGCTTTGAGTCCGTCCACCATGACTTGCGATTCGCGCAGCGGCACGACCGGATCGAGCGCGCCGTGAAAAACCCAGATCGGCAACTGCGCCAGCGACCAAACCCACAGCCCGGCCGCGCGCCCGCAGAGCGGTGCGATGGCCGCGAAACGCTGCGGTTCGTGCGCGGCCAGACACCACGTGCCGTAGCCGCCCATGCTTGCGCCCGTCAGATAAATGCGGTCGGGATCGATCGAGTGCGTTTCGGTGATTTCGTCGAGCAGCGCCAGCAGCACGTCGTTGCGCCAGAAATCGTTCTCCGGACATTGCGGCGAAACGACCACAAACGGAAACGCGGGATCGTATTCGCACACGCGCGCCAAGCCGAATTCGCGCACTTTTTGCAAATCGTTCCCCCGCTCGCCAGCGCCGTGCAGAAACAGGATCAGAGGCCAGCGCGTATTGCTCTTGCCGTAGGATACGGGCAGATGCAACAAATAATTGGATTCAACGGTTTTGGAGATCGGGCGGACGAGTCTGTGTTCAGAATTCGGCATCGTTTTAAATAGTCGAAAGTCGAACAAATCGAGGAAGTCGAATCTTTTTGACTTTCGACTATTTCGACCTTCGACCTTCGACTTTCGACTATTTCTTACATCACAATTCGCTGCACATACGGAATGCGCATCACGATCAGCGTGAAGATTACGCTCGGGAGATACACCATCGTTGAAACGAGCGGAATGCCCAGCAAGACGTACGGGCCCGTGAATGCGCCGGGGAAAATGCGAGTCAGCGAGACGTCCCAACCGTTGACATAAAAAATTTCGCGGAAGAGCGGATGAACCAGATAAATCCCCAGCGTTGCCGGCGCCAGCCAGCGCGAGATGAATTTGCTCAAGCGCGTTTGCAGCCACTTTTCGTCAAACGTGTTGACGAAAATCAGCCACACCGAAATTCCCAGCGCAATCCGCACGGGGCTGACGAAGTCGTAAAGCAAATACGATTTCGACGGGTACAGTTTCGCGTTGCCAAACGTCTCCACTAAGAGTTGAGTCCCGCCGGCCAGGAGGAACACACATGCAATCGCCAGCAGCCAGCAACCCATGAGCGTGCGCTTCGAAACTTTGCGGTCGCGGAGCAGATATCCCGCCAAATAATAGCCGATGAACGGCACGAAGCGGATGAACGCGCTTTCTTCGGTTTCAGTGAATCCGTCGGCGACTGAATTCAAGCATGACAATCCCAGGCAAAGCACCACCGCGAGCGTGACCACACGTTTGGGCGCGTGTTGCAGGAAAATGCGGAACATCGGGACGAAAGCGTAGAGGCCGGCGATGCGGAAGATGAAATGCAGATGCGCATAGGGCTTGCCGAGCAGCAGTTCATGCCAGACGTTGGTGTTCGTGTATAGTCCGTGCGGTTGAAGATAGAAAACGGTTAGCGCGATGAAGAAGATCGACCAGAACACAATCGCGATTCCCAAGCGCGCCAGGCGCTTTTTGTAAAATTCGGTGGCCGTTTCAGCGCGCGCGGGATCCAGCAGCAGCGAGCCGCTCAGCATCACATAAAGGGGCACTGCCCAGCGCGACGCAGAATTAAAAAAATTGCACATCGCGAAATTGAATTGCGGCACCCAGTGGTTGAGCTGGCTCAAGTCCTTGAACTGATATTGGACCATGTCGCAGCAATGCCCGACGACGACGGCGACGGTGCCCAGCACGCGCGCCACGTCGCCGTAGGGCATGTACTTGGGCCGCGTCAGCGACGAAATGCTGCTTGGAGCGGCGGCGGGGGAGACGAGGGGGCGTGGCGGAGCTTTGCGAACAGCTGGGAGCGGTTTTCTGACGCCGAGATTCAATGGACTTCCTTTCGCGTTCTCAAACCTGACGATTGAACCCCCTGAAACGGTCTTCTTTCTACAAACCGCGAGCAAAAAAGTTACTGTTATTTTCGAAAAAAAGCTGACGGAATGCAAGTTAATCTGTATAAGAATGCAGAACTTAAAGCTTTTGGAGGGCCTTCCGCAGTGAGTGCGCCGAAACGAGTTTCAATCCCGACAGCATCGCTTTGTCTTTTGATCGCGCTTGTCGCGACGTGCTCCTTCGCGAAAAGTCCCGCGCATTTTCAAAAACACGACCTCGAGATTCGCACGGGTTCATTGACCCCTCCGCCCAAAGAATGGGCAATGTTCCCGCAGGACGATCCGCAGCAGACCCCTCAAAACGCGCAGACTCCCGCGAATTCAAACGCGGGCGGCGCCGCGCAAAATGGAACCGGCTCTCTGATTTCAGCGCCAAACGATCCCGCACATGCCGCTCAAAAACAGCGCGAGCTACCGGTGTTCTGGCTGATCGTGCTGGGGGCGTTAAGCCTGTGCGCCGTGGGTGCGTGTGGAAATTTGATTCTGCGCAATAATGAAGAGCCCGCGCCGGAAATAGGTGCCGACGATGAAGGCGTGCCTGTCGTTTCCGAAGAACAGGAAATCAAAAGCTGAGTGCAGCGTGCGAGCGGCTTTTTGCGTCGTTTCTTCATGAGCGTTTTCATTATGGCGTGGCGTTCGGAGCGGGTGGTCGTGCCGTATACAATTCGCCGTACGATCCTCATCGCTCTCTGTGCCATATCATCTGCGATGCGAGCGGGCGAACGCAAAAGCGGTCCCGTCGCGCTCAACACAAAACCCGGCTCGATCCTTTGCGAGTATTTTCAAGGCATCCCGGGCGGCGGCGTCGAGGATCTTGTGCGCAGTCCCGCTTTTCCGAATAATCCGAGCGAAAGCATCGCGCTGCTCTCATTCGAAATTCCTGAAAACACCGGCGAGAATTATGGCACGGCCGTGCGCGGGTTCATCTATCCGCCGGCGACCGGCAATTACACCTTCTGGATTGCCAGCGACGATGGCAGCGAATTGTGGCTTAGCCCAACTGAGAATCCAAAAGACAAAGTCAAAATCTGCCAGATGTCGGCCTGGTGCGCGGCGCGCGCGTGGGACACTGCGCCGGAGCAAAAATCCAAACCGATTCCGCTCTCCGCGGGCCGCCGGTATTACATAGAAGCGCTGCACAAACAGGGATCGGGCGGCGACAATCTCGCCGTCGGTTGGCAACTGCCCGACGCTAAAATGGAACGCCCGATTCCGGGTACGCGCCTGGCGCCCGCGGGAATTGCCAAACCGCCGCCGCCGGTCACGGTGGCGATTCAAGGACAACTGCCGACCAAACCGGGCTTCTTCAAGTGCGCTTCCAAAGTCACGGGCGGCGGTGCGCCGTTTGATTTTCCATTTCTTTTGTTCGTGCCCAACGATTTCGGCAAAGCGCCCTCGCCATCGCTGCTTTTTCTGCACGGCGTCGGCGAATGCGGCACGGATCTGGAAGGCGTTTACGGCAACGGCCCGCATGGCCACTTGCGCGGCGATAAGGCGCTGCGCGACAAAATGCCGTTCCTGATCATCGGCCCGCAATGCGCGCCGGGGCGTTCGTGGAATCAGCGCCAAATCACGCGCGCGACCGTCGCGCTGCTCGACGAAATTCTGAAAGCGTACGGAAATTACTTGGACAAAGATCGCGTCTGCATGACCGGCTTGAGCATGGGCGGGCAGGGGACATGGTGTGTCGCGCTCGAAGCCCCCGACCGTTTCGCGGCAATTGTTCCATCGGACCCCCGGGCCGTGACGCCGGAAGTCGCAACTGAGCGGCTCAAAGATTTGCCGACGTGGATTATCGCCGGCGCTGAAGACGGCGATTTCACCAAAGGCGCGAAGGAGATGTTCGAAGCCCTCAAAGGCAACGTTCCCAAGCCGCAACTGATGCTCGTGCCCAACTGCGGCCACGGCGCGTGGGGCTATTACTATCCCAAGTGGCAGTTCTACGAATGGCTGCTCAAATGGCGCCGCTCGCCCGCGCGCATCGCGCAATCTGCCGCCGTCGCCTCGAATGAAAAGAAGTCCGCGCAGGATCTCGCGAAAGAGGCTGCTGCCGCGGAGAAGGCCGCTCAGGAAGCTGCCGCCGCAGAGAAGAAAGCCGCTGAAGCCGCCGCGGCTGAGAAGAAGGCGGCCGAAGCTGTCGCGGCCAAGGAGGCTGCCGCCAAAGAACTCGCGGCAAAAGAGCAAGCCGCAAGGGATCAAGCCGCGAAGGAACTCGCTGCGAAGAAGGAGGTGGCCGCCAAATCGCTCGAAAGAAACACGCCCGCGAAGAAAGCTGAAACGCCGGTCGTCGCGACTCCCGATTCATTCGACGAAGTGCTCAAGCGCATCGCCGCCGGCAAAGCCGCGCAGGCTGAAAAGCCCATTGAGCCGGCCAAACCTGTCGAGTCGCCAAAGGTGCTGCCCGCGGTTGCGTCTCCGCCGGTCGCCGCGAAGAAAAACGAGGTTATCGTCAAAATTGAGCCGAAGCCTGCTTTGCCGGCAAAAATCGAAGGACCGGCGCTCGTCGCCAACACCGTGCCGCCGCCGGAGCTCTCGCCGAAAGCGGACGAGCCGGCGGTTGAAACCCACGCGCCCGTTCGCTTCCCCTACGCGCCTGTTTTTTTGCTGGGCTCGGCGCTCTTTTTTATGATCGCCATGTATTTTTTAACGATTGAAGAATAGAATTCACATGAAATCTTCACGCGAGTCTGATATATAAACGTCCGATAATTGTCAATATCGAACCTGTCTTTGCCGTAAATGCCGGAGACTTCCCATGCTCGGACCGCCCGCCCCGAAACTCGTGGAAAAGTCCGTTCATCAACATAAATTACTCAGCAAAAAGGGACTGCTCGAACGCATCTTCTCCTTCTGGTTCGACAGCTTGGTCTACAACCAAATCTGGGAGGACCCGCGCGTCGATATGGAGGCGCTCCAACTCGATTCCGAGAGCCGCATGTTGACCATCGCCTCCGGCGGCTGCAACATCCTCGCTTATCTCGCACAAAAACCGCGTTCGATCACCGCCGTTGACATCAATCCCAATCACATCTTCCTCACGCGGCTCAAACTCGCCGCGCTCCAAGCGCTGCCGACTCACTACGATTTCTTTCAGTTCTTCGGCTTCGCCAACGATGAGAAGAACATCGAGAAATACCACCAGCACATCAGCCCGCGCCTCGACGACCAAACACGCGCATTCTGGGAGGGCAAAAACTGGTTCCAGAAACTCCGCCCGCGCATCCGGTACTTCAAAAAGAATTTTTACGACTATGCCAAGCTCGGCCTGCTGCTGCGCTTCGCGCACGGCCTGACCAAAGTCGTGCGCAAGAATCCGTCGCGCATCCTCGGCGCCGGCAGCATCGAAGAGCAGGAGCAAATCTTCAATGAAACGATCGCGCCGTTCTTCGACAACAAAATTATCAAAGCCATCGGACGCAACCCGCTCATTCTGTTCAGCCTCGGCATTCCGCCGCGCCAGTATGCGGTGATGAAACGCGAAATGAGCGGTGACATCATCGACCTGTTCCGCGAGCGCATCAAACGGCTGACCTGCGGATTCCCCATCGAAGACAATTATTTCGCATGGCAGGCGTTGGGGCGAAGCTATGACACGCGCGCGCGCCGCGCGATTCCGGATTATTTGAAAGAATCGAATTACGACGTGCTGAAATCTCACGCGCATCGCGCCAGCGCGATTGTCGGCAACCTGACGGGATTCCTGCGCGATCAGCCCGCTAAGAGTCTCAACCGATTTGTTTTCCTCGATTCACAGGATTGGATGCAGCCGTGGCAGATTCATGAATTGTGGGCGGAAGTCGAACGCACTGGAATGCCCGGCAGCCGCATCATCTTCCGCACGGGCGCGAAAGCGTCGCCCGTCGAAGAGGCGCTGCCGAAGGCGCTGCGCCAGCGCTTCAAGTACGAAATGCAATATTCGAAAGAGTTGCACAAACAAGACCGCTCGGCCATTTACGGCGGGTTTCATCTGTACGTCTTGCGTTGAGTAGGAGGGGCGGCACTCTTGCCGCCCTCGAATGCACGGCGGCAGGAGTGCCGCCGCTCCTAAATTGCCGGAGCCGCTTATGCCCTCGACTATTGCCAATGCGCCCGACCACAGCAGCCAGATGGATCGCATCTACCGTGTGCAGCGGCATTTTTACGATCTTACGCGCAAATTCTATCTCTTCGGCCGCGACCGGCTGATCCGCACGATGGACATCCGCCCCGGCATGAACGTGCTCGAAATCGGCTGCGGCACGGCGCGCAATCTGATTCTGCTTGCGCGCAAACATCCTCAAGCGCGCTTTTATGGGCTCGACGCCTCTCGTGAAATGCTCGCCACGGCTCAGAAGAAAATCGACAGCCGCAAGCTCGCCGATCGCATCACGCTGAAGTATTGCCTCGCCGAAGAACTCGATTACAAGCGCACGTTTGAGCTGAACGAGAAATTCGACGCGATGTTTTTCTCGTACTCGCTGTCCATGATTCCAACTTGGCGCGCTGCGCTGGACGCCGCATTCGCAAACGTCAAACCTGGCCATTCGATTTACAGTGTGGATTTCTGGGACCAGCGCGAGTTGCCGGCGGTATTCCGGAAAATGCTGGTGTGGTGGTTGAGTCTTTTTCACGTGCATCATCGGCCCGAACTGCTGGAGTACATGAATGAACTCGACACGAGAGGCCGCTGCAAACTGGAATTGACGCCGCTTTACCGGCGCTATTCGTACATTGCGCGCCTTGCCATGCAAGCTTCATAAAAATCCTCCGCGACAAAAACTCAATCTTCAGCTACACCCGCCGGGTTCGCGTTGTATAAAACGGGACGAGAATCCTATTTGAAACGAAGGAGTTTCCATGTCCGGCTCGGCCTTACCCGGAAGCGCTCACGCCCAAAAGAATTTCTGGACACGCATTCCGCTGTCGTACCGCATCCTGGGCGCGGTGGTGCTGGGGATTGCGGTCGGAAGGGCTTCGCAGATTCCGGGCACGCCTGCATTTGTGTCGCATGCGCTCGAAAACATGCGCACGCTCAGTACGCTCGTGATCGATCTGCTCAAAGCCCTCGCCACACCGCTCATTTTTTTCGCTGTGATCGACGCGTTGGCGCGCACTTTCATTCCACCGCGCAAAGGCGTCAAACTGATTATCATCAGCATGATCAACGCGGTCGTGGCCATCGCCATTGGGTTGGGTATTGCCAATTCCTTTAAGAGCGGCGAAGGCTGGCAGGGCAAACTCAGCACGATGACGCAGGAGGTTTCGGAAGCGACTCACGGCAACGTGGACCAGCAACTGAAAAAACTTCAGGCGGACCGCGAAAAGGCCAAGGGCGCATCGCTCGATCCGATGAAAGTCATCCAGGGCTACGTTCCCAAGAATTTTGTGGACGCATTTCAGAGCAACGGGATCATCACGGTCGTGCTCATCGCCATATTCGCGGGCATTGCGCTGCGCAAATTGCGCAACCGCGCCACGCCGGAAACAGAACACGGCGTGAAAACAATCGAGGATGGCGCGACGGCGCTGTTTCATCTTTTCGCGGTGATGCTCGGCTGGGTCGTCGAAATCATCCCGTTTGCGATTTTTGGAGTCATAGCGAAGCTTGTCAGCGACATGGGCTTTCACGTCTTCGATATTATTGGGCGGTTCCTCGGAATTGTGCTGCTGGGTTTGCTGATTCATTCCGTCGCGTATTACAGTTTCATTCTGGCAGTGGTCGCGCGCTATTCGCCGGTAAAATTCTTTATCGGCGCCAGCGACGCGATCGTCACATCGTTGTCCTGCGGATCGAGTCTGGCGACGCTGCCAGTGACACTGCGCTGCTTGAAGGAGAAATTGAAGATTGCGGATTCCAATGCGCGTCTGGCCGCGTGCGTCGGAACCAACCTCAACCACACCGGCATTATTCTCTATGAAGCGGCGACGACGATTTTCATCGCGCAAGCGCTGGGCATGCAGTTGACTCTTCCCCAACAAATCGGCGTCGCACTGGCCAGCGTCATGGCCGGAGTCGGCATCGCTGGCGTGCCCGACGCCGGGCTGATCACGCTGCCGCTTGTCTTGACGGCCGGCGGCATTCCAAGCAAGGACATCGATACAGTCTTGCCCCTGCTGCTATCCGTGGATTGGATCATCGGCCGCACGCGCGCCGCGGTGAACGTGATCAGCGACATGACTGTCGCGACGCTGCTGGAACGGCTCGATCCGGACGAAACGCTCGCGTTGGATGCGCCAGAGGCAACGAGTACTAATGGAGAATTGGCGCAGGCGGCCGACGTAGCGAAGTGAGTGCGCTACTGGCACGCCGTCACGCCCCCGTCCGCAAACACCACCTGCCCCGTCATAAAATCCGACGCCGCGGAACACAAAAACACCGCCGGCCCCGCCGTATCATCGGGATTTCCAATTCGTCCTAGGGGAATGCGCGCCAGCAGCATGTTCTTGAAATTGGCGTCAGCGAGCATGTCCGTGACCATGTCCGTGTAAATGAACGTCGGCGCCACGCCGTTGACGTTGATCTTGTGCGGCGCCAATTCCATCGCGTGCTGTTTGATCAGCAGCGCCATCGCCGCTTTGGTCGAACAATACGCCGAATAGCCGCGTCCGCGCAGCGCCAGTTGCGAACGCACGGACAAGATATGCACCTGCTTGCCGCCGCGTCCCGCTTTGACTTGATGCCGTCCGACCTGTTGCCCCAGGAACATCGCCGCCTTTTGATTCACGCGATACACTTCATCGTATGCCTCCTCGGTGAATTCGAGCATCGGCATTTCAATGTTGATGCCGACGCAGTTGACGAGAATGTCCACGCGGCCATATTTTCCGGCGACGAAATCGACGGACTCGCGAATCTCCGCCACGGAGTTCGCGTCCATCGCAATGCTGCACGCCTCGTGCCCCGCACTTTTCAATTGCGCCGCCAATGCGTCTGCTTTCTCTTTCTTACGGCCAGACACGACGACGCTTGCGCCGCAAGACGCAAGCCCCCAAGCAATCGCCGCGCCGATGCCGCCGTAGCCGCCGGGAATGTAGGCGCTTTTGCCGCGCAGGTCGTAGAGCGATTTTACGTCGATGGGCATTTTTAATCTCCGAATCTCAGTATCTGTGGTAGCATTTTCCGCTGGATACACTCAAACGCAATGGATGAAATTGCCGAGGCGAAAGCATGGGCCGCAAGATCTGGATCTCTCTGGGAAAAGTATCTGAAGATCAACTCAAGGAAGGCATCGGCGCGGCACTGGAAAAAATTGGCACTTCACTCCTTAGCGTGCATGGAAATGCCGTACGAACTAAAATCGAACTTGTTAACGCGCAAAACGAAATCACAAGCGATAATCGCAGCGTGGCGCTGAAGAGTTTTCACCAGAGGCTTCGACTTCGCAAAGGCTATAGAGAAGGCGTTAACATCGACGTGGTCTGGCATCGCGGCCGTCCGGACGAAGTCCTCATTGAATTGTCAACGATGACTTTGTTCCTGGAATGGTGCTTTCGCGCTACAATTGTTATCGCGGGCGTAATCGCTATCGGTTGCGCCATCCAAATGAAAGTGGTCTCGCGCCATTTGGCGTTATTGCTCTTTGCGGCCGCATTCAGCGTACTGATGATCCCGTATTTCCTATTGCGCATGGCGGTAACCGTGGCGGGCAGACTGTTTCTACGCTCAATTGAAGATGTTGTTCGGCACGAAATTACACCTTCCGCAAATTGACTTTGACCAATATAATTCGCTATCTGAAATGGAAAGCGCTCACTTTGGATTGCCATCGTCGTCCGTTTCGTCGATGAATTTCTTTAACGCTGAAGCGGCTCCGGATTCAAAAGCGCCCCCCAAAGCTCAACTTTTTTCGGAATTTCCGCCACGTCGAAATCTTCTGCGAACAACATTTCCGCCACGTCCTTCGCGTCCATTTCAGATTGAGGCCGGTAACGGTTTCCCTCTTTTACCAATACGAGATGCATGTCAATCGTCTCCACGAGCGCGTCGCTATTTCCCAAGTATGTCCGTCATCTCGGCAAAGACAAGCTTTACTTCGGCCCCTCGTTCCTCAGCCTCTCCACATATTCCGCCACGCCCTGCTCGATGTCAATCCTCGGATTATACCCCAGCAGTTTCTTCGCTTTCTCAATGCTCAGCGTTCCGCGCTCCGGCCGCGAGGTGTCAGATGGCTTTTCGATCAGTTCGGCTTTCGGGAAATGCTTCTTCACTTCCAGCGCAAATTCCAAAATGCTGCGCGCATTTCCGCGCGTGATGTTGAAGGTTTGATTCGCCGCTTCCGGCGCCATCAGCGCCCGCGCAAAACCGTCCGCCACGTCCGTGATATAGGTAAAATCGATCTTCGACAGACCGCCGTCGTGCAAAATCAACGGTTTGCCCTTGATGGCGTTCTCAATCAGGATTTGAGTCACGCGCCGATTGCAATCGCCGAATCCATATACGGCGGATGGCCGGATAATGACGTGCTCAAAGCCGTGCTGCTTCGAATACGCGCGCGTCAAAATTTCGCCGGTCAATTTCGTGCCGCCATAGACGTCAATCGGTTCGGTCGGATGTTCTTCGTCGGCAATGGGCCGCTTGAAATTTCCATAGACGAAACTGGAGCTCGTAAAAATAAATCGCTTGACGCTGCCGCTGGCCTTCACGCCTTCGAGCAGCGAGAGTGTGCCGTCCACGTTGATTTGCAGCGCCTCGGTCGGATACATCGTCGATTCTTTGGCGCTTGGCAGCGCAGCCAAATGAACGACGGCGTCCGGTTTCCACTCGGTCAGCAACTGCTGCATGCGCTTCTGCACGCGCAAATCGCCGCGCTCAATCTTGACTTTACCGAGCAAATCGCCCATGCGGGCCTTCAAAAAGAATTGGTAGTTGCTCGTGAATGGATCGATGTAGTTCAAGTAGGCGTCGAAGAGCATCAAGTCGCAACCCTGCTTGAGCAACTCGCGGGCGAGGTAGGATCCGATGAATCCGCAGCCGCCGCTGATGAATACTTTCTTGAGTTCCACTTCTAGTCGTCTCCCGTGTCTGCCTCTTTTGAATTGCGCTCAAAGATCCTCGGATCGGGCGGATGCGCCGAATTGGGCACGGCAAGGCAATACACGTCCCTGCCGCGTTTTCGTTCCAACTCGATGATGAGCGCCGATTCCAATTCAGCGATTTTAACCAATTTCGTGCGTTGAATCAATAACACCGTGCGGGGCGCTTTGAAAAACTTCTCGTCCAGAGTGGCAGGCGTCACCTTGCCAATGGGCCGGTCCACGTCCAGATACCAGATTGCTTCGTTGGGGCTTTCGTTGAACGTAACGAGTGTGCGGCCGTTGAGTTTTTGCTTGATCTCTGCAAAGAACGCCACCTGTCCCGCCAATTGGTCCTTTTGCGACGCGATGACAATTTCGAAACCAAGCGCCAGCAACACTGCTAACGCGAGTACTCCGCCAAGTAATTTCTTGCTCGCGGGTTTGGCGTCGATAGCCTGTTTCCAGATCAGCGCCGCCCAAACCGCAAACGGCGGATAAAGCGTCAGCAAGTAGGTCGTGCGCTTGCTCGCCGAAAGCCCAATGATCAGAAACGCGATCCCCAGCGCACAGCAAACATACTTTGCACCGTCGCTCGAAATCCACGCCTCGCCCTGCTTGTGCCGCGAACGCGCCCATTCGGCCATGAATGGAATGGCAATCAACCACGGCAAAAGTCCTTCCGGCCAGATTGTAAAGTAATAAATCCATGGGAAGGGATGTATGTGATCGTTCTGCCCGAATACCCGGTCCCAATTTTCGTGCTTAAAAAACTCTGCAACGTCGCCGCCATGCCCGCGCATCCGGATCACAAAAAACCACCAGAATCCAAGCGCGGTCGTCAGCGGTACCCCCCACCAAAGCCCGGCGCGAGCAAGCGCCTTGAAGCGTCCGGTCCAGACCAGGTATGCGACAAACGGCAGCACCATAAATCCGCCCACGGGCAGCGGCCCTTTCGTCATGCACGCAAGTCCGAGCGACACGTATAGGCCCAGCAGTTGAAAGATAACCCGCCGATTCCCTGCGCTCCGATCCAACGCGATCAGCGCAAAATACCAGGCCCACGTCAGACACGCCGTCAGCGTCATCTCCGGGATGAGTTCGCGCGAAACTTTATGAAATTCGTTGCACGTGATCAACACAATCGCAGCAACCAATCCCGTGCTGAGCGAACCGCCGGCGAATTTGCGCGCGATCAAAAATGTCGCGATGAGTGCCAGCATTCCCATCGCCAGCGATCCAAGCCGCATTGCCGTCAGCAAAGTCGGTCCCGCGGCGTGGCCAATCGACCCCGCCGCCGCAATTATCCAATAGAAGAAGATGGGTTTCTTCAGCCGCAACTCGCCGTTGAATTTCGGCACAAGCCAGTCGCCGTCGCGCAACATCGTGCGTGCCGCCACCGCATAGCGAGCCTCCTCGGCATTGCTCACCGGCTTGCCGCCGATGTTCCAACCGGCGGTTATTAGATAGAGCGCGATGGCCGCAGCAAGCCACCGCAGTGAGTGTTCGCGCGAAGGCATCCTCGATTCCGCGTTCATGATTTTTGGGCCGCCGCGGCCGGCTGCGATTCTTTCGGCCAATCATAAAATCCGCGCCGAAGGCGCTTCTTACAACGCAGCAGTTCCGGAAATCCTGTCAGCGCCTTTCTCAGCGCGCTATATTTTGATGCGCCGTGCTTGCGCGCCTCGTGGCGCGTATTGGTTTCGCCGATGCGTTTCGGATCCATGCCGCGATGGACGAGAATTGGTATCAAGTAGCGGTGATCGTTTTCGACAAGCTTTAAATCTTTCGCGAAATTCGCCTTCAGCGCCGTGAAGTTGCTCGCGGCGTCGCTGACTGGGCAAACCATCAGCCGGCGGATTAGAACGTTACCCAACTTTGAGATTGCGATCAGCGTGCCGGCGTGCTGCCGGCGCGCGCGGATCGCATTAACCAGATCAAGCCGGCCTTCCTCGATTGGCTTCAAAAGTACGGGAATGTCTTCCGGGAGATTTTGCAGATCGGCATCCATCGTAACAATCACGTCGCCCGTGGCGTGCCGAAAACCGGTTTCAAATCCGCCGGTTTGGCCCGACCGCTGCGGGTTTTTGACAGGCTTCAAATGCGGTTGCGCCGCCGTGAGCCTTTGCAGCAATTCAAAACTGCCGTCGCTGGAATGATCGTCGCAGGCCACGTGCTCCCAATCGCGCCCCGCTTCCAGCGCGGTCCATGCGGACATGGTTTTTTCAATGCGCTCAACGAGCTCCGGAATGTTCGACGACTCGTTGTGAATAGGCGTGACGACGGAAACCTTCATGGTGAATGCGCTACATGCTATGCAAAATCGACGCTATTGCAAGTTTAGCTGCCTGCGAGCGACCTCCAATTTCGTCAGGCGTCGCCGCCGAAATTCGGTTAGTAGTGTATCCAAAGCATCGCTCCGACCGAGGACCGCGCGTGCAACCAGCCGAGATTGAACGCCGCACCGTCTCCAAAGTGATGTGGCGCCTGATTCCGTTCATGATGCTGCTGTATGTCTTCAATTATCTGGACCGCGCCAACATTAATGTCGCCAAATTGAAGATGATTCCGGAATTGGATTTAGATGACAACATTTACGGTGCGGGCGTCGCCGTTTTTTTTGTCGGCTATTTTATCTTCGAAGTGCCCAGCAATGTGATGCTTGAACGGGTGGGCGCGCGGCGCTGGATTGCGCGCATCATGATTTCGTGGGGCCTGATTTCGTCGCTGTTTATTTTCGTAAAAGGCAAATGGAGCTTTTACGCATTGCGTTTTCTGCTTGGCAGCGCCGAAGCGGGCTTTTTTCCCGGCATGGTTCTATATCTGACCTACTGGATTCCGGCGCGCCAGCGCGCACGCATCGGCGCGATTTTCATGACGTCGATTGCCATCTCCGGAATCATTGGCAATCCGCTCAACGGCTGGATTGTTGAAAAGGCGAACGGTTTCGCGGGCCTGTCGGGCTGGCGCTGGATTTTTCTGGTCGATGGGATCCCGACGATTTTGCTCGGTTGCGCCGTCCTTTTTATTTTTACGGACCGGCCCGAATCCGCTGCATGGCTTTCGCCTGAAGAACGCGGCTGGCTTTCAGCCAGAATGAACGACGAGCGGCTTCGCACGCAATCCGAGCACGGCCGCAGGAATTTGATGGACGCGCTCCGCAGCGGCCGAGTGTGGCTGCTGAGTTTGATTTTCACGGCATTGGTGCTGGGCGGATTTTCGATTCATTATTGGATCGCATCGGTCATTGAAGAACGCTATCCGCGCGAATGGATTGGCGCGGGAATGACAACTGTGCCCGAAAGCATCGTGGGCCGCTTGAGCGCCATTCCGTTTTTTGGCGCGATCATTGGAATGGTATTGATTGGCCGCATCGCCGACGGCGTGAAGGACAAGCGCAACGTTGTCGCCGTGTGCATGTTTATGAGCTGCGTTGGATTGCTGGGCGTGTCGCTGACGCATGATCTAATTTCTGCGATCGCGTTTTTCACGCTTGCCGCCGTGGCGAACCTTGGAGCGCTCGCACCGTTTTGGACGCTGCCGCCGTTGTTTTTAACTGGAACCGCGGCGGCCGCTGGGCTGGCATTCATCAATTCCTGGGGCAATCTGGGCGCGGGATTCGGCGGGAACAGGCTGATGGGTTTTTTGAAAACGCGCTATAATACGTACGCTTATGGTTTGTGGATCAACGCGGGCGCGTTGTTGATCGGGGCCTTGTTGGTTCTCCTGCTTCCGATTCGAACGCGGCCAAAATCCACGGCGCTGATTCCAAGCGAAAGCGGCGCGTCGGCAATAGAAGATTGAATGGAAACGTGCGCATGAATTCAAATTCAAATACGGCGGCCTTGCGTCTGCATCCGTCCGACGATGTCGCGGTCCTCAAGCGTCCGGTCAAATCCGGCGCGGCGATTGACTGCGGCGGCGAACAGTTGACCGCCGCGCGCGACATTGGCGCCGGGCACAAAATCGCGCTGCGCAAAATCGCATCGGGCGAGCCGATTCGAAAATACGGGCAGATCATCGGATTTGCGCGCGGCGCGATCAAGCCCGGCGAATGGGTGCACACCCATAATGTGGAAGTGAAGGATTTTGGCCGCGACTATCAGTTTTGTACGGAAGCGCGGCCCGTGCAATATTATCCGTCCGAACGCATGCGCTATTTTCAAGGCTTCGGCCGCGTCGATGGGCGCGCCGGAACGCGCAATTACGTCGCGGTGATTTCGAGTGTGAATTGCTCGGCGTCAGTTTCGCATTACGTCGCGCAGCGATTCAAAACGGAATCGTTCGCGCGCGATTTTCCGAATGTCGATGGCGTGATTGCCTTCACGCACAAGACCGGCTGCGCTTTGCCGCAGAACGAGGCGCTGCGAATTTTGCAGCGCGTGCTTGCGGGCATCGCGCGCCATCCGAATATTTTCGGCTACGTGCTGATCGGTCTTGGCTGCGAGACCAACCAGATCGAGAGCCTCGTACGAGCGCACAACCTCGACGCGCCCGACCCCAGCGGCATCCGTCCGGAATTCCTGACGATTCAGCGCAGCGGCGGCGTGCGCCGCACCGTCGATGCCGCTTCGAACGCCGTGCTGAAACTGCTGCCGCAAGCCAACGCGCTCAAGCGCTCCGCGCAGCCGATCAGCAAATTGATTCTCGCCGAAAATTGCGGCGGCTCCGACGGCAACAGCGGCATCACCGCCAATCCGGCGCTCGGTGTGGCGTCGGATGAACTCGTGCGCTACGGCGGGACATCGGTGCTCGCAGAAACGCCGGAAATTTATGGAGCGGAACATCTGCTCACGCGCCGCGCAGTCTCGCGCGACGTCGGCGACAAGCTCATTTCATTCATCAAATGGTGGGAAGAGCACGCGCGCATGCACGGCGCGACGATCGACAACAATCCATCGCCTGGCAATAAGGAAGGCGGACTCACCACAATCTATGAAAAAAGTTTGGGCGCCGTCGCGAAAGGCGGGCAATCGCCGCTGGCGGCCGTATACAAATATGCCGAGCCGGTCACGACACCAGGCTTCGGTTTCATGGACACGCCGGGCTACGATCCGGTGAGCATGACCGGCTTGATTGCCGGCGGCTGCAACATCGGCGTGTTCACGACGGGGCGGGGGAGTGTGTACGGCTGCAAGCCATCGCCGTGCATCAAAGTCGCGACGAACACGCCGCTATACGAACACATGAGCGAAGACATGGACCTCAACGCCGGCACGATTCTCGACGGCAGCGAAACCGTCGAGCAAGTCGGCTCGCACATCTTCGAGAAAATCATCGCCGTCGCGAGCGGCGAAAAAACGAAGAGCGAGCAGCAGGGCATCGGCGACGAGGAATTCGCTCCGTGGCATATCGGGCCGACGTTTTAATGCGCCGACAATAATTAAGAATGCAATTAAGGATTCGATTGCGCCGCGTCTGGCGGCGAGGATGCGTGTTGCGCCACGTCGGGCGGAGCCGGATCGGGATCGGCGGGCTCCGGCGTCAGAATATCCGCTTCAGGTTTGGATGTCTCGGCGGGTTTTTCCGGCGGGTTTGATCCGTCTTCATCCGCCACTTCGCGTTTCGATTCGCCGCGATTCGAATCTTTCAGCGGCAATCCCGCGTGCGTCGTCACTGCCGTCTTGATTGAGCTGCCAATGGCGTGCTCGTCAAATTCAGCGCTCAAATCCGGCACTTTGATCATGCTTTCGGTTTTGATCTTTTCTTCGATGTCTTCGATCAAGCGGATGCTCTGGCGCGCCTTGCGGTCCAGAATCAAAATGGCGTCGGTGCTCTTGACCTGAATTTCGTGAGCGAGGTCGTTCGCGCGCGCGCGCGTGACGAAGAAAATTCCAAGCAGCAGCAGCGCGGTGATTAGCGCGAACGATGCCGCGGGCAGGCTCTCGGCAAAGCCGAGCACGATCAACGCGCCGGTGGTCGCGCCGCGCGAGGCCTCCGGCGACCCGAGCCGATTGAGCATGCCCAGAAGAATCGCGAGCAGGGCTTGAATCGGCGCAATCGCCGCGAGCCAGCCGATCACACGCGTATTCTTCAGCATGACGTAGCGGACCATGCGCGTCTCATGGCGTACCGCGGCTTCGATCTGTGCCAGCGGCGCGCCGTGCCGGGTCAGCGCGGCGCTAAGACAGCGCGCGAGCGACGACGGTTTTTCGCGGCAGAGCGAAATGCCGGCATCCATTCCGCGCGCGTCCGCGACGTGCGTAACATCTTTTTCAAAATCGCGCGGGCAATGCCGCCGCCGCGTGAGATCGAGGATGCGCTCCAAACCCATCACAATGCCGATGAGCAAGACGGCGGCGATCGACCACATCACCGGCCCGCCGCGTTCGAACACGGTAAGAATATCGGCGAGCGCGGACGATTCAGGCGAGGCGGCGGTCGAGCGATCTTCAGCGAACGCGGAGAGCGCAAAAATTCCGCACGCAGCGACAGCGAGCGCGGCCGGCACGCGCAATTTTCGAATGATTCTCTCGTCCAAATGAACCGCCTTCATATTTCGTATATTCGTCAATACACCTGAACTGCCACAATTATTTCACGCGCGCGACGGCGATACCGTCGAGTCTGACTCGGATCAGAGGAATGGCGATGCTTTCGAGGCGCGGATCTTCGGCCATTTTGCGATTGAAAATCTGAACGCCGCGCACAATGGAGTCGCCGGCCGCGTCTTCGAGCACGCGGCCGTTGCGAATTACGTTGTCGCCGACAATCACGCTGCCGGAATGAACAAAATGGCTCATCACCGAATCGAAGTACGCCGGGTAGTTGTCTTTGTCGGCATCGATGAAAATGAAATCGAACGGCGCTTCGTTCGCGGCGTGCATGCGCGCCAGCGTGTCGAGTGCTGACCCGACGCGAATGTCGCAGCGCGCAGAGACGCCTGCGCGTTCGAGATTTTTGCGCGCAACGGCGGCGTGGCGTTCTTCAAGTTCAAGCGAGACGACTTTGCCATCCGGCGGCAGTGCGCGAGCAAGAAAAATCGTCGAATAGCCGCCGAGCAGGCCGATTTCGAGAATGCGGTTTGCGCCGCAAATCTTCGCGAGCATAAACAGCACTTTGCCTTCGTTCGGCGAAACATGGATTTCAGGCAGACCCGCGGCGTCGGAAACTCGAATGGCTTCTACGAGCGCCGCGTCTGGTTTGGTGAAGAGTTCTTCGATGTAGTCATCGACCTGGCGAAAAACAGGATTGATTGTTTCCATTGCCCGCTCCTTTTCGTGCGGTACAGTTTAAATCAATGGCTGAAGAAGTCGAAAGTCGAATTCCAGAGCCGCGCACGCCAGTAAGCGGCAAATTCGCAAGGAGGCACAGCATGTCAACGAAGAGACAAAAACTTGAGGAAGGCGCGATTGTGGCGCGGCTGCCGAAGCTGGGCGGCTGGACGTATATCCACGGAAAGCTGCACCGCGAGTATCAATTCGCGGATTTTGTGCACGCGTTTGGATTCATGAGCGCTGCGGCGCTGTCGGCGGAAGGCATGAACCACCACCCGGAATGGTTCAACGTATGGAACAAAGTTCGAATCGATTTGAATACACACGACTCCGGCGGCGTGACGGAGATGGATTTCATGCTCGCGGAAAAGATGGAGGCGCTGGCGGCCAAGTTTCAATAGCGATTATGCGCGCGTGCAAAAGAATTCGATTCCGGCGCATAGCAAGCCGAGCGCAATGAGCCACGGCGAAAAGTCGAATGATTCCGCCGAAGACGAACCGTGCGCAGCCAAAAAACTTGCTACGTCTGCACTGGCATTCGTGACGGGCGCTCCGGTCTTCAATTCGGACGTGCTTTCGCTGAGCACGCCGCTGCCGGTTTGCGGGGATTCCTCAACGCGCGGGCGCCACTCCAGCGGAAGCGGCCGGCCCGACGCGGCTTCCAATTCCGCGGCGGTGACGCGCGTATAGGGCGGGCCGCCGCGCGCCGCTTCGAGCGCCATGCGCGTCAGCATCGCCGCGAGGGGCTTGTCGAGCTTCCAATCGGACGGCAGGCCGTCGCCTGGCGAAAATGCGAGCAGGTAACAGGGGCGCGATTTTTCGTCGATGAATTTTGCGGCCAGCGCGCGTCCGGACGCAGGCTCGCGCAGCAGCGTTTTGAAATCGCCGGTGCGCATGATTTCAACGGCGCGCGGAATTGCGATCATGTTTGCGCCCGCGGCAATTTCCGCCGTCAACGCGTCATCATCGCCGCGCTGCACGGCAATGGGTTGCTTGAAGCTTTGCACTTCGCCCACATCGAAAAAACTGTGGTAGCCGCGTTCGGGCGCCACGAAGAACGCCGCGTGAGCGTCGTCGGGCAAGCGGTCGGGAACGCTGCCCACATAAACGTCGAGATCGATTGCGCCGATTTTTGAAGGCTGCGCCGCACCGTTCTCGTCCGAAACAATTTGCGCATCCAATCCGTAGCGAAACAAATCTTCGAGCGCTGCTTGCGGCGCATGAAAGCGCACGCGTGGAGCATGAGCGGGACGCGGCGCGAGCACGACGCTGTCATCTTCCGGAAGCGCATCTGCTGAATTTGTCGCGCTGCGCCAGGTCAGACGAAGCGGGGTTTTTATGTCGTCCGAAATGCTAAACGATGCGACCGCTTCTTTGCCCGCGTCCATCGTGATCGCGCGCGTGTCGAGTTCTCTTGCGGCTGAATTTTCGAGCGATTCGAGCTTGATTTCGCCGCTCGCCGCGCTCGCCGAAAAATTCGATAGACGAACCAACACGCGCGCGCCCGGATTCGCTTTCGATGTGACGCGAATCGAGCCGGCTTCGACGATTGCAATGTTATCCAGTCGCTTTGCTTCATCGGAGGCGCAGACCCACAGCGCAGAATTATTACCAAGCGCTGCAGTGTTTTGTGGATTGTCGCGCAGTGAAAACAAAGCGATTTGCACGCTTCCGTCGTTGCCAATTGCGCGCGCGCGGTCGGCTGCAAGTAGCCATATAGAGTTGGGATCTGGACCTGAAAGCGCGGGTGTGATCGTCGCGATCGTGTCTGCGGCAGCGCGCGGGGAAAACGGTTTTTCGTTTAAGACTGCGAAGAGCGGCGCCGTCTGCGCGATGTAAATGCGGTCGCGCGAGTCCAGACGATTCAGAAGTTCGCGCGCTCGTTCGGCAACATTCTCGAGCAATGGCCGGCCATCAGCCGTGCGCGAGCGTGCGAGCGGGCCGTTGTCGAGTACGATCAGAATTGTGCGCGCGTTCGACTCTCGGGGAGTGAAGACGGGTTGCGACAACGCGGCGATCAGCGCAAGAATCGCGACGATTTGAAGCAGGAGTGAGCGGTCAAAGATGATGCGCTTGGGGCGCGTCGTCACTGGCAGCAGCGCAAGGCGATTCCAAATCAGCAAACTTCCGGCTACGATCACGCGCCGCCGCGCGCGCAACAGGCGAAATAAAATCAGAAGAAGGAGGGCGGGGGCGATGAGCCATAACGCGGAAGGCGTCAGAATGGACATTGATGACTCTTTGCGAAAAGATAAATCGAGCCGTGCTATCCAATTTTTTGAGCGATCGGAATGCGCCGGCCCGTGCCGAACGCTTTCGTGGTCACTTTCAATCCCGGCGCAGCCTGCCGGCGTTTGTATTCGTTGACGTCGATCATCCTCAACACTCGTTTAACGGTCGGCGCGTCGAAACCTTTCGCGATTAAATCGTCGCAGCCGCGCTGCGATTCGATCACCTCTTTGAGAATATCGTCGAGAAGGTCGTATGGCGGAAGAGAATCCTGATCCTTCTGATTGTAGCGCAATTCAGCGGTGGGCGCTTTGACGATGGACGATTCCGGAATCGGCGGATTCGCCGGATTGATCGCGTTGAGATGCCGCGCGAGACGATAGACCATTGTTTTGTACAGATCGCTAATGACGGCAAGACCGCCGCACATGTCGCCGTAGAGCGTGCAATAACCGGTGGCGAGTTCGGATTTGTTGCCGGTGGTCAGCAGCAGGTGGCCGAATTTGTTGGACATCGCCATCAGCAGGACACCGCGGATGCGCGCCTGGATATTTTCCTCGGTCACTCCCGGCTGTGTGTTTTCGAACGCGGATTTCATAGCTTCTGAAAACGAGCCGACGATGCCCTCGATCGGCACGACCTGAAATTGAATGCCAAGTTTCGCGGCGGATTCGCGCGCGTCGGTCAGGCTCTGTTCGGCGTTGTAGCGGCTGGGCATCGCCACGCCGGTGACGTTTTGAGGGCCGAACGCTTCGGCGGCGATGGCGGCGACGAGCGCGGAGTCGATTCCGCCGGAAAGGCCGAGCACGGCGGATTTGAAGCCGCATTTGCGCGCATAGTCGCGCGTGCCGAGCACCAGCGCGCGATGCACTTCCTCTTCGACGCTCATTGGCGCGCGCAGATTTTCAGGGACAAAAACCCCCGTGGAGTCGGGCGAATGAGCGGGCGTGTCGATGTCGTAGAGCGTCACGCTTTCGTCGAAGTGCGCGCCCATCGCGCGCAGATTTCCGTGCGCGTCGAAGGCCATCGAGCGACCGTCGAAAATCAAATCGTCGTTGCCGCCAACTTGATTGACGTAGAGCAGCGGGCGCGCATGTTTTTTTGCGAGCGCGCCGAGCATCTCGATTTTGACCGCAAGTTTGCCGATGTTGTAGGGCGACGCAGAGATATTCAGAATCGCTTCGGCGCCGCGTTGAACCAGATCGTTCACGGGATCGAAGCCATATTTGCGATTGGTCCAGAAGTCTTTGTCGTTCCAACAATCTTCACAGATTGTCAGGCCGAGTTTGCGCCCGTTGAATTCAAGCAGCGTGGGCGATTCCGCTGGCTGAAAGTAGCGGTCTTCGTCGAAGACATCGTACGTCGGCAGCAGACACTTATCGCCGACGGCTTGAATCTGCCCGCCGAAAATGAATGCGCAGGAATTGTGCAGCGGCCGGCCCACGTGCGAATCGCGCCGGCGGACGCAGCCGACAATCGCGGGGAGAACGGGCTTGAGCGTTTCGCAGAGGCGGCCAAGCGCGCGCTGCTGCGCGTCGATGAACGACGGCCGCTCGACAAGGTCGCGCGGCGGATAGCCGAGCACGCACATTTCGGAGAAGAGCGCCAGTTGCGCGCCAAGCTCGCGCGCCTGCTTCGCCGCATTTTCGATGCGGGCGCAATTGCCGTCGAAGTCGCCGATGGTGGGGTTGATTTGGCAGAGGGCGATTTTCATGAACACATTTTAAATCGCCGATTGAAGTTTTCCAATATCGAGTCGTGCAGTTGCATCGATGACTTACCTTTCGCGTTCTTCGCGCACGTTCTGCACTTCCGTTTCCTGGCCGACGTAAAGGATAACGCGTTCTTCGCCGCGCAGAAGGGTGACGAAGGGCGGGATTCTCGCTTTGCCGTCGGGCGCGGCTGCGCCGAGGCTGATATCGCCGACTTTAAAACCGGCGGCGACGGTTTCGCCGGCGCGGTAAAGAACTTCCTGTCCGCCGGGGACTTGAACCAGGGCGCCGGGCTGGCCGGCGCCGCTGGGGATGACGTCGATGAGTTTGTACAGCTTGAGCATGGCGACCTGTTCTTTGAGCAGTTCGCGGTCGAATTCGGGCCAGCGCGCATCGTGCGGATTGGGAAGCGTGATCGAGAGATCGTCTTTTTCGCCGCGCAGAATTCGCAGACAGGAGAGCATGATCGCGCGCTCGTAAATGTCCTGCTCGCCGCTGCGCAGTTGAATGGGAAGCTGCGAGTTCTGCGTGCGGCCTCGCGCGGCTTCCGCGATGGCGGGGATTGCGGCGGTGGCGTTGAGTTGCGTCAACGCGACGGCGGCGGTTTGGCGAACGTTGGTTTGCGGATCGCTAAGCTTTTCGATCAGCAAGGGAATCTGGTCGGTGCGGTACAAGTGGCCGAGCAGATCGCAGGCGAGCACGCGTTCCTGCAAGTCGCCAGTGCGCGCGGCGCGGCAGATCAGCGCGATGCCGTCGCCGTTTCCGAGCACGCCCAGCGCCAGCGCCGCGCGGGAGCGCATGGTTTCATTGTTGGATAGAAGCTGATCGCGCAGCAGCGGAATGGCGCGGAGCGCGCCGACGCGCGGCATGAGTGCGACGGAAGTGCTCCACACTTCCGGGTATCTCGATTCGAGCGCGGAAATCAAATAGCTGGCCGTGTCAGCCTCGCGCAGTTGGGCGAGTCCGGTCATGCCCAGAATTTGAAGCGCGGGCGCGTTGGAGTCCAGCGCGCGAATGAGGAATTCGCGGCCGGCCGCATCGCCCATGCGCGCGAGCGCCAGCGCGGCACTTTGTTTGACAAATTCGCTTTCGCCGCGATCGTCCAGGCGCATGTGGAGAGCGACCGAAGCGGACGCGTCCGCAATCATGCCCAGCGCTGCCGCGGACGCGGCGCGCACCTGATAGGCTCTTTCGAAGTCGATCTTGGTGTGCGTGATGAGGTCGCGGAGCGCGCTGCGAAGGCGCAGGCTGCCCAACGCTTCGGCGCAAGCTTCGCGCAGCGGAATATCCTTCGCCGCGTTGGAATTCAAACCCACGCGCAACGCGTGTTCGACGGCATCGGTGCATTTGCCGATGGCGGTGATGTAGCGCGCAGCGCGGGGCGCAAGCAGACCGTCGCGGTTGATTTCCTCGGCCAAATAGGGCAGCGCATCGGCGCGCTTTTCGAGCACGGCGCGCTGGAATGACGCTTCGCGCGCGACCACATCGCGCGAGGAGAGGCCGCGCTTGTACTCATCGAGCGAACCGAGTTGCTGGACGTTGGCGAGTTTGTCTTCGGTGGCGCCCTCAGGGGCATCGCCTGTTGCACTCTGAGAATCGGCGCTGTTAGCCAGTGCGGCGGCGGCTCCGGCGGCAGCGGCGGCGCCACCGGTGGCCGCAATCGTACTATTAATGGAAGACGACGCAGTGATCGGCGCGGTGTCGCTGAGCAGTGCGGCGGGAGCATCGTTCGCGGTGGGCGAGGCAGCGGCGTTCGATTGCGTCGCCGGCGCGCGCACCTTTTCTGCGGGGCCGTCTTTGGCTGGTGGCGGTTCGAAATTGGTGACTGGGCGCGGGGCGTGGGTTGGGTTGTCGTTAAAGTCGCGCAAGTTTTTCTTGGCCATCTTCGCTTCAGTTTCGAGGCGGCTGCGCATGAGTTCACTTTGAATTTGATCGGTCGCGAAAGCGCTCCTGTCAGCGGGCGCGTGCGAGAATCCGCTCAGCGTGGGGACGTTGTGGACGTCCTGCGGATTGTAGATGTCTTTTAACGCCTGAACGGAGCGCTTTTTGGGATTGTCTTCGCGGGTTAACGGGCCGAAAGCTGTTCCGTCCGGCTGCTCGACGGTGATCTGTCCATTCTTATCCTTCTTTAGATTTTTATTGATAAGTTCGACTTGCGAGCCTTGCGGCACCGCCTTGAGCATGTCGCGCTCCTCTTTCTTCTTTCCGAGGAGCCGCTCGATGAAATTGGGATCTTTATTATTTTTCGAGGCCAGGGCGTCGCTGCCCAATTCGGCAGAGCCTTTCGCGTTGATCATCTTGAGGTCCTGCTCGTCGAACGCGCCTTGTTTCTGGCCGGAGTTGGGCTTGCCGTTCGTGTTGCTTATTTTGAGCGTATTACCCTGCGACGGTGCAGGTTTCTGATCGGGCCCGAGGATTTGGGAGAATTTGGATTGTGTGATTGGCGCGCTGCTGGCCAGCGGCCCCTCGCGTTCCGGATGCTTTTTCATTTTGCCGGCATCGACTTCGGCGGCCAGGGTGCCGCCTTGCGCGAAGACCTGCGGCGCGGGTGGGCCGTTCTTCTTCTCCTTTTCCTTTTTCTTAGCGGCTTTTTCGCCGCGCGCGGTAGCCTCTTTGAGCTGCTTTTCCTGATTCTCGAGCTGCTTATCGACTTTCTCGAGAACCTCGTTGCGCAACTGGTCGGGCGATTTGTCGGCGTCCTTGTTGGATTTCGGATCCTTCTTTTTATTGGCGCCGCCGTTGGCGAAATCGCTCAGCTTTGGAATATTGGTCGTATGTTCCTGATTGGGATCGGTTTCGCAGCCCGTGACGAGGCAGAGCGCAATTGCGAGGATCGCCAAATTGAGAAGCGGGCGCGGGACGTGCTTCATCGGCAGGCCATTCGTCGAACGGGGCTTCCGCTCCGTTCAAAATTCAATTGGAAAACGAAGAGTTTGTAACCGCAAATAAGGGAAAAGTAAAGGCTGAAAAGTCATAGATAAACAACGAATCGCGCGAATCTTCGCCAAGGAAAGTCTGATTGGCAAAGATATTCTTGCAATGCGTGCGTTCAAAGGTACTTTGCGCTCATCGGAATATGAAATCTCCACTGCAACTTTTACCGGGCTTGATGGTGGGCTCGTGCCGCTTGGAAAAGAAGCTGGGCCAGGGCGGCATGGGCGCGGCGTGGCTGGCGCATCACACGGGCCTCGACAGCGGCGTTGTGCTGAAATTCATGCTGGCAAACGACGATCCCGTCGGGCAGGCGCGATTTGTGCAAGAGGCGCGCATCGCGGCGAGGCTGCGGCATCCGAATGTGGTGCAGGTGTACGATTGCGCGGAATTCGAGGGAATGCGCTACATCGTGATGGAATTCTGTCCGGGCGGGACGGCGACGTCGTTGATGAAGCGCGAAGGTCCATTTTCAGAGCAGCGCGCGCTGGCGATGATCACGGGGCTGGCGAACGCGCTCGATTATGCAGCGAGCTTCAACATCATCCACCGCGACATCAAGCCGGACAATATTCTGCTTTCCGCGCAAGGCGACGCGAAGCTGGCGGATTTGGGGCTGGCAAAGATTTTGTCGATTGGAACCGACCAGCCTCATTTTGTGGCCACGCACTCCGGCGTGGGGATGGGCACACCCCTTTATATGCCGCCGGAGCAAATCGCTGGCGCCAAATACGCGGACGCGCGCAGCGATTTGTACAGCCTCGGCGCGACGTTCTACCATCTCGTGTGCGGGCGGCCGCCGTTTTCGGGCGCGTCGGCGCTGGAGGTGATGGTCAAGCATTCGAAGGAAGCGGCGACCGATCCGCGCAGCTACGTGCCAACATTGAGCGACGTGTTTGCAGCGATGCTGTGCAAGTTGCTGGAAAAAAATCCGGCGAAGCGCTATCAGAGTGCGCGCGAATTGTTGGATGCATTGAAAACACTCGGCACTGCGCCACAACATAACGAACCGCGCCTGCATAACGATCCGCGACCGCAAGGGAGCGGGAATCGCTCGGAAGATGCGGGAGTGCCCGATCCCTTACGGTCGCGGCTCGTCGATCACGATCTGGACGTCGATCCGGAGAACGATCGCGCGACGAAGGAAGTGGAAGAAGGTCTGCGCATTTTGAAGATGTTGAAGAAACAGAAGGGCAAGTTATGAGCATCGCTGTCGGGATCGATTTGGGGACGACTAATTCGCTGGTTGCGTACATGAACGGCCAGCGGCCGGAGATTATTCCCAGCCGGCGTGGCGAGCGGATGACGCCGTCGGCGGTGTTTCTGCCGTCGGACGGCGGCATGATTGTCGGTCAGGCGGCGAAGGATCGGTTGGAACAGTTTCCCGAACAAACCGTGGTGTCGATCAAGCGCCGCATGGGCACGGATTATCGCCGCACTATTAATGGGAAGAGCTATTCGCCCGAAGAAATTTCGGCGATCATTCTGTCGTCGCTGAAAACCGACGCCGGCGCCGCGCTCAATCAGAACATCACGCAGGCGGTGATCACAGTGCCGGCCAATTTCAACAGCACCGAACGGCAGGCCACGAAAAGCGCCGGCGAAATTGCGGGGCTGGATGTCATTCGCGTCTTCAACGAGCCGACTGCCGCGGCGCTCGCGTATGGGCAGATGAACCGCCTGTCGCGGGTCGTGGTGGTCTTCGATCTGGGCGGCGGAACGTTCGATATTTCGGTTGTGTTGTGCGAAGACAACGTGTACGAGGTGCTGTTCAGTTGCGGCGACAACCGGCTGGGCGGTGACGATTTCAACATGCGCATCATCGCGCATCTGGTCGAGCAGGCGCAGCGCGCGCACGGGCTGGATTTGTCGCAGGACAAGGACGCGCTGCGAACGCTGCGGCGCGAAGCGATTTTGGCGAAGCACTCGCTAAGTATGCAAGAAGCGGTGCGCGTGGTGGTGCCGGAGATCGGCGTGAGCGGCGGGCAGCGCGTGTCGTTGGACATTCCACTTGATCGTCCGTTGCTCAAGACGCTGGTCGATCCGCTGCTTCTTCGGCTGCGCGGATTTGCGCAGCGCGTGGTGGCGGAATTGAGCCAGGCAAAATACCGAGACCGTTTCGGCGACATTTTCGGGAAGAACCTTGAGAAATGCGACGTGATTCTGGTCGGCGGCGAAACGCGCGTGGTGTGCGTGCAGGAGGCGCTGAAACAGGAATTTGCGGGGAAAGTTTACAACAATATTAATCCGGATGAAGTCGTGGCGCTGGGCGCGGCGGTGCAGGCGGGGATTTTACAGCGCCATGAAAACGTGCGCGACATCGTGCTCGTGGACAGCACCTCGCTGTCACTGGGCACGTCTGTGAAGGGCGGGGGATTCTCGGTGATCATTCCCGCGAATACGCCGATTCCGGCGCGAAGGACGCGCGAATATTTTACGGCGGAGGACAACCAGACGGTGGTGAAAATCGACGTTTATCAGGGCGAAAGTTCGATTGCGGTGCAGAATAAACTGCTCGGCACGTTCGATCTTGAAGGACTTCCGGCGCGGCCGAAGGGCAAAGTGTCGCTGAATGTCACGTTCGATCTGGACGCGAATGACATTCTCAACGTCGAGGCGCGCAACAAAGAGACAGGCGTGCGCGCGCAGACGACGATCAAAGGCAGCCAGACAATTTCGCCGGAAGAAGTGCAGCGCATGAAGCGCGAAGCCGCGGCGCGCGAGCAGCAGAATTCGGAAGTGCTGCGGCTGGCGCGTTTCAAAGCCGACGGCGAAGAAGCGCTGGCGTCGCTCGATCGCGCAATGCGGCCGGTGCGCGGGATGCTGCACCCGGATTATGTCGCGAAGATCGACGGCATCGCGCGGAATTTGCGCGCGGCGCTGGCGTCGGGAAATGTACTCGAAATCGAGCGCTACTTTTACGATTTGATGCATGAATTTCCGACGGACACGAACCGCGACCGCCAGGGAGCGAGCAACGACAGCCTGCCGAATATCGGCATGCAGATTTCGACGCAATCCGGATTTCGCGCGGAAGAATGGAGCCGCCTCGAAGTGGTGCTCGAGAACAAGGGCGCGGCGCCGGCGTACGACATTCAGGTTTCGATTGCGGGCGCAATCAAGGACAAGCAGAAGGGTGCGGTGTCGGTGCTTCAGCCGCGAAGCGTGCATTCGCTGCCTGTGAGTATTTTTCCGACTAGTCCCGGATCGGCGGTGCCGCTGGCGATTGCACTGGAATTTCGCGATGCAAGCGGATTGCAGTATCTGGTTGCGACCGACGCCGTGATTGAAGTCGCGCGGCGCAACGAGCCGGTGTCGCAGGACGCGCGGATGCTGATCAACATTGGCGAGATCATTCACCACGCGGGCGGGGGCGATGTTCATTCGGTACGCCAGCGCATCGCGGGCGACAACGTGGCCGGCGGGAAGGCCGGCGATGTGGTGGCGACGCGTTCGGAAGTGAATCTGGGCGGGACGCCGAATGTTCCGCCGGTCCAGCCTGTATTCAAAGCGCCGACGCCGGACGCGGCGGCGGCAACCACTCCCGTTCAGCCGAATTTTGCGAAACCCGCGCCGTCAATCCCGACTGTTCCCATTGGTCAAAGCAATCCCGCGCCGCAACCAGTTCCATTTGCTCAAGGCGGCACAGTGGGGCCAACGACGCCGGCGTTGCACGGCGCGATGAACGAATGGCTCAAAGAAGTGCAAGGCGGTTCCGCGCCGCAAACGACGCCGGCGCCCGCGACGATTCCCGCGGGAGTTTATACGCAGACGCAGCGAGGCGCATCTGAACCGACGGTGATAGATCGAGGTCAGGCGACGGCGCCGGTCTCGGCCCCGGGCGCGATTTGTCCAAACTGCGGGATGGAAAATCCGGTGACGTTTAAATTCTGCGGCGGATGCGGTGGCAAACTGGAACGCAAGAAAATCTGCGCAAGCTGCGGGACGGAAGTGCCGCCGGGATTCAAGTTCTGCGGGAACTGCGGCGCGAAGGCGGAGGCGTAAGCGATGGCGGCAGCGGGAGAGAAGCGCTTGAGGCTGGCGCGCGGTTCGCGCGGGAAGAGCGAACTGTCATCGGCGGCGATTGTGGACGACCGCATCGTTTTGCGCGCGTCCGGCTCGCTGGCCGAAGAGACGTGGCGCTTCGACGAACTTGACGCGATGAAAATCACCGAAGACGTGAACAACACGTATTACATCGATTTCGAATCGCACGACACGTCGCGGACGATGCCGCATCTGGTGCTGGATTCCAGCTTCGGGTTCTACGTATTCTTCGGCGCGGCGCGGCTTCAGAAATTGCGCTGCAAGTTTGAATTCACGCCCGCGCGCATTAAGCAGGGCATTCGTTCCGGCGCCGAGCGCATGCCGTGGTTTCGCGGGCTGATGGCATTTTTGCTGCCGGGTCAATTGGCGCTGGGCATCATCGCCATGGGGATCATGGATTTGACGGCCAAGTCCAACAATTTCTGGTCGGAGCTTGGCGGAATGTTGTTTGGCTGCTTCTTTTTGCTTATCGGCGTCGGCGTGGCCGCATTGATCTTCATCGGCTTGCACAGCGTCGGGCGCTTTTCGGCGTCGCCGTATTTGTTGTACGCGGCCAGCGACGTGCCGCCTGAACCGATCAAACTCTACGATGTGCCGCTGGCCGCGCGGTTCCTTCCGCAAAAACCGAAACTCGGCGATTTGCCGCACGCCATGCCCGCTGCGCAACCGGAAAACAGGAAACTCAAGGAACTGTACGAGGCGTTGGAATAATAGGTGGGGCAGACATTCCTGTCTGCCCGTTTGCGCTTGGCAGACAAGAATGTCTGCTCCACCGCGGAGATTGATCATGTCCGATACCGCCACGTTATCGAAACCCACCGCGAGCGATTATTACACGACGCTTGGCGTTGGCCGCGCCGCGAAGTTTGTGCAAATCCGCAAGCGCTATTTGGCGCTGGTGCAGGAAGTTCATCCAGATCGTTTCGCCGATCCGCACGAAAAAGCGCAGCGCGCGGCTCAGTTCAAACAGGTCGTCGAAGCGTGGGACGTGCTCTCGAATCCGGAGTTGCGCGCGCGCTACGACAACAGCTTGGCGGGCGGAACCGATTTCGATCCGCAAAGCGTGCCGGCGTCTGGCGGCGATTGGGACGCGATCATGGCGGAGATGAAGCGCTCCGGCTTCGCGGACATCAAGCCCAGCTTTGATGGCGAAGCCGGCAAGATGCTCAAAGACACGCTGATCAACGACAAGGATTTCAAGGAGATTGTGATCCACCAGGTCAGCGGCACCGTCAACGACTTGACGAAGCTTCCGCTGAACTGCGTGCGCGGAGTTTCGAGCGGCGGGTGCACCGTTTATGTCACGAACTTTGGCGTCGTCGGCATCGTCACGGGGCAGTCGGAGATTCGCCACTTGAACAGCACGCGCACGCTGACGTATACGAACGTGTTTCGGGCGATGTGGAGCGATACCGAGCGCATGGAATTGGAACTCGATCCGGTGGGCGAGAAATTCAGCATGCGCTTGTTTGGGCCGGAGAACAAATTGAGCGGGCTGCGTTTTCAATGCACGGGCGGCGTTTTTCCGCTGATGTGGATCGCGGATTTGTACGACATCGACATTGCGTTCAAAGTGAAGCATTCGCGCGTGGGCTTCAACGAGATCGTGATCACGCTGACGACGCTGCTCTTTGCGGGACTAACGGGTTTGGCGACTTGGGCGATGGTGGGCACCTTCATTGCAAAACCCAACGGCGGTCATGCGGAACTCACTGACGTTTTCAAATGGGGGATGTACGGTTTGGCGGGCGTAACCGCGCTGCTCATTCCGTTTCATTTGATCGCAGAGTATGTGCGCGCGTGGAAGTTCCGGCAATTGGCGCGCGAATGCCGGTCGATGCGCGCAGTGCGCAAAGTATGAGAGTGTGAGAGTTGAGCGTGAGAGAGTAGAGAGTACGCAGTTACGGAGTGGGTAGGCATGGGATTGCTGGACGGTTTGAAAAAAGCGATTGGCCTTGGCGCCGCGAAGCCGGCGGCGGCGCCGCAGCTCAGCGAGATGCAGCGGCTGGAGCAGTCGTCGTCGATCGATGCGTACGTTCAGACGCTGCGGCGGAAGTGGCTGGAGAAGGCGCTGTGGTCGAACGAGCAGACGGATTGGTTCAACAAGGAATTTCTGCCGCGGATGACTCAGCGCTTCGGCGGCGGCGCGGAGGGCGCGGCGCTGATTTCGATCGTGCGCGGCGCGTACTATTACCAGGACGCGAAATATTATTCGCCGGAACTGACGCGAACCGCGAATGGACTCGCGGGCGGGCCGTTTGCGCTGGAAGGAACGCTGTTTTTGTATCGCGGCGCATTACAGATCGGGCACACGTCGCGAGGGTGGGCGATCTTGATGAACGCGCTCAAACGGGGCGGCGGCGGGAATGAGTTGGCGGCGTGGGAATGGCGCTCGGCGCTGCGCGGGCATGGGGAGAGCATCGATAAAAAAATCAGAGTCGAAGGCGAAGGCGCGATGCGCGAAACGGACAAACTCGGCGCGTCGATGCTGGGCTGCCACGTGATGAAGAAGGCGCTTGATGTGACGAACGGACTGGGCGCCGAGCGGCTGGGCAGCGCGATTTACGAAAAGGAACGGGACGAAATCGCTTCGTGGATCAACGGCTTTATCCGCTCGGGCGAGGAGGCGTGCATCTACAGTCTGCCGTCGCCCGCGGTGTTTATGCGCTTACAAATGGCCGCGGGCCGCGCGCCGGGAAATCCGTTCGACCGCATGATCGACCGCGTGATCGAGATGCGGCTGCAAAAGACGGGGAAGGATTTTGTCCGAAAAGAAACGGACGCCTACCGCAAACATTTATCCGGAATCAAGGGCTATTTTCAATCGGTGAAAAACGAGTACGCCGATTTTTTTCCGGCGCTCGAATACGAAGCAGAGACGGCGTTGGCGGAGCAGAAATATTCGGCGGCGGCTGGCGTTTACGCGCACATGCTGCAAGCGCGGCCGTACCACGGCTACTATGCGTACCGCGCGGGCGAGGCGAATGAGGCGGCGGGAGCGCGCGTGGATTCGTCGCGCTATTTTCTGCACGCGTCGCGCTCCGAATCGTCGTACTGGCGCGACAGGCTGGCGCGCGTTCAGTCTGCGCTGCGCGGGTATGAATTCGAGGCGCGCGCGATTAATGAATTGCCGCACGAATACCGGTCGGAGGCGGCGGAGGCGTTGGGTACGGCGCTGGGCGCGCGTTTTTCGGAAGCGTGGGAGATGTTCTTTTTCATGGTCACGCCACAATTGGGACGGCGGACGGCGCAGCTATTTCATTACGCGGGCGATATCGCGCTGAATGAAGAGGCAGCGAATCGGTGTTTTGAGCGCGCGCGCGATTATTATTTCAAAGCCGGCAACGACGACGGCTTCAACGCGGTGGGATCGCGTTCGGCGCCGGAGGAAGTGTTCGATCCAATTGTGGTGGCGCTGGGGTCTGGGCCGGTGTGAGTTCGTAGTCCCGCCTTTAGGCGGAACCCGGCGTGATTGCAAATGCGCGGTTCCGACTAAAGGCGGGACTACGAACGTCATTCACCAATGCAGAGAAGTTTTTCGCCGGCGCGAAGATACATGTCCTTGCCCGAGAAAACCGGCGAGGCGCCGGATCCGGCGGCGAGTGTGTTTTTTGCGATTTGCTTCGCTTCGCGTGTGGCTTCGAGCACGACGGTGTCGCCTTGATTTGAATTCAGGAAAAGATATTTGCCCGCGAGCGTCACGCTTGCGTACGCGATTGGGCCGCCTTCGTTCTCGCCAAAAAGCGCGCGCGCGTTGATCACGGGATCCTGATCGCCTTTGCCTTTCGTGTCGAAAGCGAACAACTCGCCTTTACCGGTCGCGGTGAAGAGCAGCCCGCTCCCTTGCGGTCGCGGCTCGTCAATCAGCGGCGAGCCGAAGACATCGCCCATGATCGAGGCGCTCCACAGTTCTTCGCCTTTGAACGCGGCGTTGAGGCGCGTGGCGTTGACGGCGTTTTCGTCAAAATAAATCACGCCGTCGCTCACGACCGGCGAGGAGTTGTGACCCAGCCCAATGCCGGTGGCGGCGGACTTGCCGTTATCGGCGCGCACCACATCGCCATTCGGCGTGACGATAAGATCGGCATCGCCGAGTTTGAACGAGGTTGGCGAGCCGTATTGCGAGGTCGCGTCGGTGTTCACCCAAAGCTGTTTTCCATTTGCCGGATCGAACGCGTAGAGATTGGTCATGTGGACGACCAGTTTTCCACCGCACAAAATCGGCGAGGAACTGCGCCCGTAACCAGTGCTTTGTTCGGCGTCGATGTACGCGGCCCACTGCGGCTTTCCGCTCAGGTCGATGGCTCGCACGATGCCATTGGCAAAGACGACATAAACGAATTTGCCGTCGGTGACCGGCGTGGCGGCGGCCATTCCGGAGCCGTTCTTCGGCGCTTCGTAGTCGGCGGCGCCTTTGCGGCTTTTTTCGTCTGGCAGATCGGCGGGATTGGATTCGACTTTCCAGAGGATTTGTCCGTTGGCGCGATCGAGGCAAAGCAGCACATTCGGCTCGGAGGTCACGAGCACGCATTTATCGGTCAAAATTGGCGACGAATAGCTGCGGCCGACAGCAGTGCTCCAGCGGATGTTTTTTTTTGCGGACCATTCAGTCGGCGGCGTTGCGCCTGGAAAACGCCCGCTGCCGTCGCCGCGGAAGCCGAACGGGTGTGCCTGCGACGGGCGGAAATCGGGCGAACCAAGCGGCGCTGAATCGGATGCTAGAATTGCGGTAGATTGGATCAGAATTGAAATGAAGACAAGGCGACGGACGAATTGCATGAATGTCTCCGCGGGAAAGAACCCTTTTGGATACAATCGAACGCGGTTGTTCAACAACGAAATTCTACTGGCTCCGGCGTTTTTTCAATTCATCGAGGACCGCACGTTCCATCGCTTCGCGCGGCGCGTTCTTGCCGGTCCAGCGTTCAAACTGCCGCACGCCCTGGCCGATGAACATCGAAACGCCTTCGAGCGTGCGGCAGCCGCGCTTTTCGGCAAGCTCCAGCAGTTTCGTGCGCTGCGGATTGTACACCGTATCGTACACAAGCACGCCGGGAGGAATCTGGGATTCTTCGAGCGGCGAGGCGTCCACGTTTGGCTGCATGCCCACGGGCGTGGCGTTGACGATGGCATCGATTTTCACTTTGGCGAGATCGCTGTCGGCGATGACCGTGGCGCCGACGTCGCGCGCGAGATTTTGGGCGCGTTCGCGGGTGCGGTTGAGCAGCATGACCGTCGCGCCGCGTTCCTTGACGCCGAACGCAATCGCCCGCGCCGCGCCGCCCGCGCCGAGGATCAGAATCTGTTTTCCTGAAAGCGAACCGAGCGCGGATTCGAGCGCGTCGGCTGCGGCGGGCGCGTCGGTGTTGAGACCCAGCCATTCAGGATGCAGGCCCGCGCTGCTCTCAGACGCGCGCACAAGCGTGTTCACCGCGCCGATGGCCTTCGCGGACGGATCGAGATGCTGGCACGCGGCCAGCGCGGATTCCTTGTGCGGAATCGTCACCGAAAGCCCTTTCAATATCGTGCCAAATGCGCGAACGAATTCGGCCGGATTGCAATCAACGAGAAACGGCACGTATACGCCATCTTCCTGCATTTCCTTGAACGCCGTATTGTGGAGCAGAGGCGAAAGGGAATGTGCGATCGGGTTGCCGATCACGCCGTAGATCGGCGTGGTTTCAGTGATCGCGCGGAAGCGGTAAAGTTCGTCCATCTCGCGCCAGGTGAGCTGGCCGGGCGCGGTGCCGGGCGCGTTTTCGCTGCGCGCGAAAGTGAACGGCTCGCCGAAGCGGCCGGCGAGGATGCGCGTCCATGCGCCGAATTCGCCCATGCAAAGAAACAACGGCGTGGGAAGATTCACTTTTGCGCCCGAAATTCGTTCGACCTGCGAGGCGCGCGGCATGTTCTGCAATTCGTCGAGCAGGCGAAGCACCGGGACGGTGTCGAGAATCGATTTGGGCATGGAGACAACTTTAATTACGTCGGCGACGCCCTGCGACGATTGCTTGAGCCAGATGCCTCGCAATTCGTCGTACGAAAGCGGGCGCGAAAATTCGTGGTGGCTGACGATGAGGCGCGCGGCGCGTTTGTTGAATCCATCGCGCGGCGTTCGCGCTTCGATGTCCACGAAGGATGCGCCGCGGTTCACGGCCAATTGGAGAAAATGCAGCCGCTCGGCATCGCTCACGTCTTTGCGCATCCCGCCTTCGGCCGGATGGCGGAATGTGGCGACGGCGTTGGGCGCGAACTGATCCATCGCCCGGCTGAGCGATGCGTCGGTGAGATCGTTGAAGAAATCGAGGCGCAGTTCGATCAGAAAACCGGGCTGATTGGCGAGCGCGCGAAACTCATTGTCGGCCATCAACTCGCGGACCGATTTATGGTGCGCGGCCACACAAATGGCGGGAGGCGGTTTCGTGGTTTTTTGCATAATTTCCTATTCGCATTTGAGCGTTCTGCCCACGCCACTTTTTATCGACATGCAAGCGCCGAAATTCGACTAAATAATGCCGATACCGCGTGAGTCGGCTAAAAAATGCGATGTCGTGAAAACTCGGCGCAATGAATGTAGTGTGGAATATTGGAAAAAGCAAACCTTTAGTCTACCGATTCCACTTGCTCGACGGTCTGGACCAGGATTTTTCCGTCGCCGATGCGGCCGGTGCGGGAATTTTCGATCAAGGCTTTGTCCACCGCCGCGGCCGCGGATTCGTCGCAATAGATCTCAACGCGCGCCTTGGGTAGAAAGGTCCATTCGTATTCGCTGCCGGCATACAATTCAAGCTGGCCTTTCTGGCGCCCGTAGCCGCGCACTTCCGAAATCAGGACCGAGTGAACGCCCTCCTTGGGCAAGCTATGGAGCAGCGGCTCAAGTTTGAAGGGCTTGATGTATGCCTTGTATTTTTTCATTACATGCTTGAACTCGACGACTCGATGACGGCGCTTATTTCGTGCGGCGGTTCTTCAGCGGGGCATTTTTGCGGCTCCGCGTCTTTGCGCGCTTGCTCGGCTTTTTGAGCGACTTCGGATTCCAGAATTTGCAGCGCGCGCTGCGCTGCTTCCTGCTCGGCTTCCTTCTTGCTTTTGCCTTTGCCCACGGGGAAAACGCGCTTCCCGATATGGCAGCAGACTTCGAAAATCTTGCCGTGGTCCGGGCCGATCGCGCCGACCACCGCGTAATGCGGGGTGACGCCGCAGATTTTCTGCGCGACGTGCTGCAGCGCGGATTTTGGATTCGGATCGCCGCCGGTTTCCGCGCAGACTTTCATCTCCGGACCGAGGATGCGCAGCACGAACGCGCGCGCCGCTTCCAGTCCGCCATCGAGGTAAACGGACGCGGTTACGGCTTCAAACAAATTCGCGTAGACGCTCGGCGGGAGCGGTTCGTTCTGCGGCAGGCCTTTGCCGAAGCGCCCGACGTCGCGCAATCCGATCAATTCCGCGGCGCGGGCCAGCGACTGCGTGCTGACCACGCAGGATTTGACTTTGGTCAAATCGCCTTCGTTCCAATCGGAGTGCCATTCGTAGAGCGCTTGCGCGACGCAGAGATTAACGACGGAATCGCCGAGGAATTCCATGCGTTCGTTGTCGCTGTTTGCGTGCGGCGTGCTGGACGGATGGGTCAGCGCGCGTTCGAGCAGGCTGGGATTGCCAAAAAGATAGCCAATACGGTCCTGCAAGCGCAAAAAGCTCGTGTCGGAACACGCTTTTGCGCGAACAAAGATTGTTGTTGCCATCGTTCTTTCTTGGAGAACAGGCACGAACAGGGTTGGCAGTTACAACCCTTCTCGCGCGCATTCTCTTAAAAGGCTGCGGCTTTTTCCTCGAAAACAGCTCCGAAGAATTCGAACGCAACGATAACTCACCGCGCCGCGGAGTCAAGACTTAAGAGGCGGTGTTTTTTGAGTTTCGCTTTTTGATGCGAGAGGAAAAAGTGGTTAACATGGGGGCATGGCTATTATTCGAGTCTCAATATGCTTTGCGATTGCGAGCGCGATGCTTCTGTCGGCGGCGGGCGAATTTAAAGCGGGCACGGCGGCGGTCGTGATCACGCCGAAAGATGGCACGCCGATGGCGGGCTATTATTCGATGCGTGCGGCGGATGGAGTGCTGGACGATTTGCACGCGAAAGCTATTGTCGTCGAACAGGACGGCGCGAAGGCGGCGTTTGTCGCGCTGGATTTGATCACCGTCACGCGGCCGATTGTGGTCGCGGCGCGCAAACTGATCGCGGAACAAACGGGGATTGCACCGGAGCGCGTGATGATTTCGGCGACGCATTCGCACACGGGGCCGGTGCTCGCGCGCGAGGGCATGCTGGACGACTTGATGGGCGGGAAGACGCCGGCGGCGCAGGAATTTGGCGGGGGATTGCCCGCGCTGATCGCGCATTGCGTGGCGGAAGCGAATGCAAAACTGGCGCCAGCGCGGGCGCTGGCGACGCTGGGGCGCGAGGAGCAATTGAGCTTCAATCGGCGTTTTTTCATGCAGGACGGAAGCGTGTCGTGGAATCCGGCGAAGCTGGATAAGCGAATCGTGCGGCCGGCGGGACCGATCGATCCGGATGTGGGCGTGTTGTATTTTGAGAGCGCTGAAAAGAAACCGGCGCCGCTGGCGATGTATGTGAATTTCGCGATGCATCCCGATACGACAGGCGGGACGAAAATTTCCGCGGACTATCCGTATTATCTTTCGAAGCGGCTGGCGGAGTACAAAGGCGACACGATGCTCACGCTGTTTGCGAACGGATGCTGCGGGAATATCAATCATCGAAATGTTGCCTGGGCCGATCCGCAGCACGGGCCGCGCGAGTCTGAGCGCATCGGCACGGTACTCGCCGGCGCGGTGTTGAGTTCAGTGCCGAATCTCGAGGCGCTGACGACATACGCGCCGCGTGCGGCTTCGACGCCGGTGAAATTGCCGCTGCCGAAATTCACGGAGGCGCAGATCGAAGAAGCCAAGACGATCGCGCGCAAAATGTCCGATCCGAAGATCGGCACGGTCGAGAAAGCGAAAGCGTTTTGTATTTTGGACGTGGTCGCGCGGGAAGGCGCGCCGCTGGAAGTGGAAGTGCAGGTCATTGCATTGAGCGACGAAATGGCGGTTGTGTCGCTGCCGGGAGAGATTTTTGTGGAATTGGGATTGGCGATCAAAAAGGCGTCGCCGTTCAAACATACGTTTATTGCCGAGCTTGCAAATGGAAGCATCGGATACATCCCGAACGCGCCGGCGTACGCGCAGGGGAATTACGAAGTGTTCAGCGCGCGCTGCGCGGAGGGGGCGGGGGAGATGCTGGTGGAAGCGGCGGGGAAGTTGCTGAAAGAGCTGCGGGGGGCGAAGGAGAAGCAGAAGTGATGCGGGCGATGAAGTGCTGTCGTTTCCCGCGCCGCGAACGCGCTTCGCTTCGTCCCGGCGATCATTACACTCGACGCGGCGTGCGGACGCGCTAAAAGGCGGGGCATGGTTTTCGAGACGATCAGTCCTCCTTATGCTGCGGCGCGCTGCGTGCTTTATGCGCTGGGCGGGTTGTATGTACTGCTATCGAGCCCGCGGCATTTGGGTGCGGCATTTGGCGGGTTCCTGGCGATCTGTACGATGGCGATGGTGTCGTGTTGGGGCCACGATTACATTGCGTTTTTGATGTACTGCGTGTTGGTTGCAGTTGCGTACAAAAGCAACGTGATCACCGACGCGGTGTTGGGATCGATGATTTATGGGCTGGCATATTGTTGTGGCGTGGTCATTGCACCGCGCGTGGATCCCGGCGGATTTCCGCCGGCGAATTTTTGGGGGGAAAGCGTGCCTCCTTTTTTCGGAGGGCGTTTGCCGCCGCTGATCGCGTTGGCGCTTGGGATGCCGGCGCTGAATCTGCTGGCGCACTGGACGCGCAAAGCGGACGGGTTGTTGCGCGGGTTCAAGGATATGAATTGACGAGGACGCGAATTCGTGTTTTCTCACGGCACACAAAAATCGTTCTGGTGGTTTGCGCTGGCGGGGGCGAGCGGCGTAGTGCTGGTGATCGTCCTTGTGCTTTTCGATGGCGCAATTGAGCGCGTGACGTGGCGACATGCGGAGTGGGGGCAGATGGCGTTGTTTTCAGTGCTCAACATACCGATTGGCGCACTTGCGGTTTTTCGACTGCGCGCGCTTTACGCGAAATATCCGCCGCGCTGGACGGGACGGTGGCAGTTGGGGCTGGCGGATTTGATGGGAGTCGTTTTTCTGTTCGGGACGACGATGTTGTTCTTTCGCTCCGTGGCGCCGCAGAGCAATTTTCTAAGCCGGGGCGTGCCGCTGACGTTTGCGTTTTCGATTGGATTTCTGGCGGCGCTATTATTTGTCAGTAGAGTTGGCACGTCGCGCGGGTTGGGACGGTGGCTGGATGCGTTTGGGTACACGATCCTGGCGCTGATGACGATGGTGACGGGTGTGCTGGCGCAGCCGATATTGATTCCGTGCGTCCTGCTGGTGGTGGTGTTGAATATTTTGTGAGCAGCGGACGCGGCCCACCCCTCACCTCCGGCCCCTCTCCCCCAAGGGGAGAGAGGGGAGAATGGCGCGCGTCGCTTCGCGAATTGTGTCTTCGTGGAAGCGCTAATGTACGCAGGGATCGCATTCGATCACATCCGCATCGTTCCAGCCGCCGCCGAGGGCCTTGTAGAGCGCCACAATATCCAAGGACAACGCGCGCTCGCTTTGCACCAATTCGTCCTGCGCCTGATACAGCGAGCGCTGCGCGATGATCACGTTGAGGAAGTCGGTCGCGCCTTTTTGATAAAGGTCCAGCGAGAGTTCAACGACCCTCTGAAACTGCTTGACTTCGTCGGCGAGAATGTCGCGGTGCTCCTTTTCCTTGGCGTAGGCATAGGCGGCGCTGTCCACGTCCTGCAATGCGGTTAGGACGGATTGGCGGTACGTGACTTCGGACGCTGCTTCGAGCAGCCTTTGCAGGACGATGTTGCATTGCACTTTTCCGGCGGAGAAGATCGACCAATCCACGCTTGGCCCGAAGGAGTAGGCGCGCTGCGCCCAACTCACCAGCGCGGACTGCTTCTGGCCCTGGAATCCGGCGCTGCCGGTGAGCGAGAATTTCGGGAAGAGGTCGGCTTTGGCGACGCCGATCTGCGCGGTGGCGGCGTGAACGCGGGCTTGAGCGGCGCGGATGTCGGGGCGGCGCTGCAACAAATCCGAGGGCAGGCCGACGGGGATGCTCGGCGGCGGCGGCGGAATCGGGCCGCCTTTGTTCAACTCTTCGTCGAGCGCGTTTGGATCGCGTCCCAGCAGGACGCCGAGCGCGTAGATGGCTTCCTGCGCGGCGGTTTCGAGGACGGGAATTTGAGCGCGGGTGGATGCGACGAGGGCCTTGGCGTTGGCGACATCGAGCGCGTTTGAAATTCCGGCCTTTTGTTTTTTCTCGGTCAGATCGACGCTCTTCTGCTGCGAAACGACGTTTTCACGGGCGATGACAAGCTCCTTCTGGAAGCCGCGCAAGGCGATGTAATTCGTGCCGATCTCGGCGGCGAGCGTGACCATTGCGTCGCGGCGGTCCTCGACGGCCGCTTCGATCGACGCATCGGCGCTTTCCACGGCGCGGCGCGTGCCGCCGAAGAAATCCAATTCCCACGCGGCATCCAGGCCGTGGGTGAAGAAATTCGAGGTGCGGCCGATGAAGCCGCGCCCGCCGTGGCCGAGCACGGGCGTGCGGCTGGTGTTGGCGGAGCCGGTGTAATCGAGCTGCGGAAAGAGGCCGGAAACGATAATGCCGCGCGAGGCGCGGGCTTGATAAATGCGCAGGCAGGCTTGCTTCAAATCGAGATTTCCCTCCATGCTTTCGGCGACGAGTTTGGTGAGCGTGGGGTCGTTGAAGACGACCCACCAGTCGGTGAGGTTTTCGGCGGGCGGAAGGCTGACGGGTATGGCGGCGCCGGGCTGAGTCGGGGCTGGTTTGGCGTCAGCGGGCGTGGCCGGCGGAACGCTCAGCGACTGCGCCACGGCGGGGAACGAACTGGGTACTTGCACTTGGACGGGATGATAGCTGGGGCCGACGGCGAGAGTGCAGCCGGCGAGGAAAGGCAGCAGCAGCAGGGTCAAAAGGCGCGAACGGCAGTATTTCAGTGACAACATCGGATTCCCCTCACTTTGGACACGTTGAAACTACGCACGGGCCGGTGGGGCGGACATTTCTGTCTGCCAGCACAGGCAGACAAGAATGTCTGCCCGACCAACACAAAAGCCCATGTTACTCGTATCGCAGCGCATCGATCGGGTCGAGGCGCGACGCTTTCCACGCTGGATAGAAACCAAAGATAATGCCGACGCTGCCAGATACAATCACCGCCGCGATAATTGCGGGCAGCGACACTTCCGTCGGCCAATGTTTAAAGTAGGTGACGAGGTACGACGTGAGGCGGCCGAGCGCGATGCCGAGCGCGCCGCCGGCCAGCGAAAGCATGACGGCTTCGATCAGGAATTGGCTGAGGATGTCGCGGGGCCGGGCGCCGACGGCCATGCGCAGGCCAATTTCGCGCGTGCGCTCGGTAACGGAGACGAGCATGATGTTCATGATGCCGACGCCGCCGACGACCAACGAGATCATGGCGACGCAGAGCAGCAGGTTGGTCATGAGTTGGGTTGTCGAGGAGAGGGCTTTCGACATTTCGGTCATGTCTCGAATTTGAAAATCGTCGGCGGTGCCCGGGCGCAAGCGGTGGCGTTCGCGCAGCACGTCGGTCATCTGAACCATCGCGTCGGGAATTTCCAGAGCGGAGCGCGCGGCCACGACGATCTGATCGATGTTGGCGAAGCGGACGGGTTGGGGCGTGTCGGCGGTTTGTGTGGCGGATGGCGTGGAATACAAGCCGCCGAATGTGCCCGGGTAAACGACGCTGAGCGTGTTGACCGCGGTGCTGGTGCTGCTGTTGGAACTGGCTGTCGCGGCGCTTTGGTTTGTGGTGGCCGCGGATTGGCCGGTGACGCGGAATTTGATCGTAGTCCAAGGGGCGATGAGGATATCGTCCTGGTCCATGCCCATCATGTTGGCGCCTTTTCGCGAGAGAACGCCGATGACTTTGAACCCCACGTTTTGCACGCGGACTTCCTTGCCGACGGGCGACGCGCCGTTGAACAATTCGCGGACAAGGGTGGTGCCGATCAGGCAGACTTTGGCGGTGCTGCGCACGTCCTGATCGGTGAAGGGCTCGCCTTCGAGCAGATTGGTCCAATCGCGGACGTCGAGAAACTGGGGAGTGGTGCCGTAGATGTTCATGGGCACCCAATTTTTGTTGCCATAAACGACTTGCGTGCGCGCGCGAACGACGGGCGCGGAAACGCTGATGGCGGGGCAATCGCGCGGCAGCACGTCGCTATCGGCTGCGGTGAGTGTCATGGTCGTTCCCGCACCGAAACTGACGCCGCCGCTGGCGGCCTGGCCGGGGAAAACGAGGAGATTGTTGGCGCCCATGCTTTCGATGGTTTTCTGAATGGCGCTGGACGACCCTTTGCCGATTTCCATCATGGCGATGACGGCAGCGACGCCGATGACGATGCCCAGTGTGGTCAGGGCGGCACGCATGAGGTTGCGGCGGAGTGCGATGGTGGCGGTGCGGCAGGTGCGGAGAATTCTCATGTTCAAAGTCCTGAGTGCTGTGTTCGTAGCCCCGCCTTTAGGCGGCACGGATTTTGACCGCGAGGCGCGCTTCCGCCTAAAGGCGGGACTACAAACATTTAATTGTACTTATCCGCGACGACGACGCCATCGCTCAGTTGCACTATACGCTTGGCGCATTGCGCGACGGTGGCGTCGTGCGTGACGAGAATGACGGTGATGCGCTGTTCGTCGTTGATTTTGCGGAACATTTGGAGCACTTCTTTGCTGGTTTTAGAATCGAGGTTGCCGGTGGGCTCGTCAGCGAAGAGCAGCGGCGGATTGTTAATCAGCGCTCGCGCGATGGCCACGCGCTGCTGCTGCCCGCCGGAAAGTTGCGACGGCTGGTGCTCCATGCGGTCGCCGAGGCCGACGCGTTCGAGGAGCACTTGCCCGCGCCGGCGGCATTCGGCTTCAGAGAGCGTCGAGGCCGTGTACGTCAGCGGCATGGTGACGTTGTCCAGTGCGGTCGTGCGCGCGAGCAGGTTGAAGCTTTGAAAGACGAAACCGATCTTTTCGTTGCGGACGAGCGCGCGCTGGTCGGCGTTCATCGACGAAATTTCGAGGCCGTCGAGCCAGTACTGGCCGGAACTGGGGCGGTCCAGACAACCCAGCAGATTCATCAGCGTGGTCTTGCCGGAACCGGACTGGCCCATGAGCGCGATCATTTCGCCGTGTTTGACGGTGAGCGAGATGCCTTTAAGGACCGGGACGTCGATTTCGCCGAGGTGGTAGGTTTTGGTGATTTCTTTAAGTTCCATTAATTCCATCGAGGACTCCGTTCCGCGCATAGTGGACGATGCTGGTTACTTTTGTTGCGTTCCCTGCGATTGAGTGGATTCGGACGGCTTGCTCTGCCGGCGGCCGAATGGATTGGTCGGCTGGAACGGATTGGTCGTTCCACTGGCGTCCGCGGCGCCTTGCATTTGGCGGCCGACGACCAATTGCATGTCTTCTTTGAGTTCATCGCTTTTGATTTCAGTGTTCACGCCATCGGTGATGCCCAGGCGGACGCGGATGGGCTTCAGGAATTTGCCGTCTTCGACCCAGACTTTTCCGTGCGTTCTAGGACCGGATTCGGAGTGGTCGCGTGCGGGCTTCGCGCTGGCGTCGGATTTGTCCGCCCGCGGGCCGCGATGCTCGGTTCCGCTGGGTTTTGTCGGTGGCGTTTCGTCGGTCGCAGCGCCGCTGCCGGTTCCGGTTGAGGCACGGTGGGGGGATTCAGCGTCGTCCGTGACGTCCGGCTCGATTTCGTCTTTTTGAGGCGTGAAACGCAGCGCGGCATTGGGGACCATCAGCACGTCGTCGCGGCGCGCGACTTCAAATTGAGTATTCGCGGTCAAATAAGGAAGCAGTTTGCCGTCCGAATTGTCGGTCTCCACTTCGATCGTGTACGTGACGACGTTTTGAGTCATCGTCGCATTCAAGCGGACTTTTCGGACGCTGCCTTTGAACGTCGTATACGGATACGCATCGACCGTAAACGTCACCGGCTGGCCGGGATGAATGTTGCCGATGTCGGCTTCATTCATTGAAACCCAGACTTGAATGCGGGTGAGGTCTTTGGCGAGCAAAAACAAACTCGGCGCATTGAGGCTGGAGACGACGGTCTGGCCGATGTTGACACGGCGATCCACGATGACGCCTTTGACCGGCGATTTGATCACGCAGTAGTTGACGTTCTGCTGCGCACGCATCACGGCGGCGTCGTCGTGAGCGACGTTTCCTATGGCCTGGTTGATGACCGCGTCGGCGGAGAGCGTGTTGGCCTTGGCCTGCGCGATGACCGCGTTCTGCGACGCCAGATTGGCTTTGGCCTGCGCGATGACCGCGTTCTGAGAGGAAATGGAAAAGACCGACTGTTTGGCGATGGCTTTGAAGGAAGTCAGCGCGGCGGAGGCGGCTTCGTAGACTCCTTTATAGGTATCGTAGCTTTCCTGCGAAAGCGCGTCCGAGGGCCCCAACTTCTGCGCGCGGTCCCAATCGCGCTGCGCTTGATCGAGTTTGGCCTGAGCCTGTTGCACGTCCGCGTTGGCCTGATCCTGTTTGGCTTTGAACATGTCCAAATCGGTCAGCGCCTGATCGACTTTGGCTTTGAACTGTTCCAAATCAGATTGGGCTTGCTCCAGCTTGGCTTTCGCCGTATCGGCGTCGGCTTTAGCCTTCGCGACGCTGGCGCGATCGACGTCAACTTGCGCTTTGGCCTGCGCCAAGTCCGCGTCGTAGAGCGAGGAGTCGATCTGCGCAAGCATTGTTCCGGCATCGACGATCGAGCCGTAATCGACCTGCTTGCCGTCTTTGTCCACGCCGAAGGTGTTGATCTGCCCGGCGACTTGCGCGCCGATATCGACGACTTCTTCGGGTTCGACAGTGCCCGTGGCGGTTATGGTCTGAACCAAACTGCCTTTTTTGACGGGGGCCGTCTTGTAGGTGCGTTCAGGAACCGCAGTCAGCTTCAAATAATAATAATACCCACCGGCGCAAATGCCGCCGACGACCAGAATCCAGATGATGGCTTTAAACAGATTCATTGCAGTCCTCAAATTCCTCATGGAGGCGAAAGTATATCCTAATACTCTAACCCGCGTGTGGCCAGAATTCTGAGTAGAAAATGCGGCGGGATGGTTACATTGCCGATAAAAAGGAAGCAGGGCACACAGCTTTTTTTGGGGCAATCCAAGTGGCAGAATTGCGTTTCGGCGTGTAAACTGCCGCTCTTGGAGAAAGGATCGCAAGCGACACAATGTTGACTCAACGTGATGCGCACCGGCGGGAAGCCGTGAGCGGCAAAAGTACTGATTCAGCGCCGGTTTCTGGGAATGGTTATTCGAAAAGCCAGGATATGCCTCATCTTCGCACAGCCAGTCAGATCGCTCCCAACACAAACCCGTTGGTGATTCAGCATCACCAGGCGCAGGCTCACGCCGCGGCGCTGGAGGGAATGCCGTCGGTGAATTCGCCGCGCATGGCGCTGCTGCCGCCATATTTGGCCAGCCGCATCAACGCTTTCAACGACGGCCTGCGTGCCAAAGGCATGGACGTGATCGACTTGGGCATGGGAAATCCCATCGATCCGATTGCCGAAAACGTCGTCGAGAAACTCAAAGAAGCCGTTGACGACCCTGCCAGCCACCGCTACGCGCCCGCCACGGGGATTCGCCCTATTAAGGAGGCGTTGGCGCGGCATTACGAGCGCCATTTCAATGTGATGCTCAATCCGGAACGCGAAGTCATTTCGTCGATTGGGTCGAAGGACGCGTTTAGCCATTTGTGTTTTGCGTTGTTGGGAAATCAAGATGCGTGCGTGGTGCCGACGCCGGCGTATGCGCCGCATTATTTCGCTCCGCAGATTGCAGGCGCGGTTGTGGTCGGCGTGTTCATGGATGAAGAACAGCCTGGCGACAAACTGCTCGAAGACATCCGCAATGTCTTCGAAGTCGTGCGGCCTCGGCCGAAATTTTTGGTGATGAATTTTCCGCACAATCCGACCGCGCGCACGGTGGATTTGGATTTCTTCGAAGAGATTGTCGAAATGGCGCGGCACTTCAAGTTCTGGGTGCTCAACGATCTCGCGTATGGCCACAGTTGCTTTGACGGCTACAAAGCGCCGAGCATTTTGCAGGCGAAGGGCGCGCGCGATGTGGCCGTGGAAATGTTCACGATGTCGAAGCCGTACAGCATGGCGGGCTGGCGCGTGGGGTTCCTCGCGGGGAATTCGCTGCTGGTCGAATCGCTGACGAAGATCAAGCCGTATTTTGATTATGGGCATTTCCAGGCGATTCAGACGGCCGCAGCCGTGGCGCTGGACACGGGTGATGAGTACATCAAGCAGCAGGCGCTTCGCTACCAGAAGCGGCGCGACACGCTGCTGCACGGGCTGGAACACAACGGCTGGGGCCGCGCCATCAAGAATCGCGCGACGATGTTTTCGTGGCAGGCACTGCCCGCAAATTTCCGCGAGATGGGGACAATGGAATTCTGCCTGAAACTGGCGGAGCACGCCGGCGTGAGTTTCTTCCCGGGCGGCGGGTTCGGTCCGGAAGGCGAAGGCTTCGTGCGCATCGCGCTGGTGGACACGGAAGCGCGGATTGCGGAAGCGTGCGGGCGGATTGGGAAGTTTTTGAAGCAAGGGTAAATGAACGATGAATGATGAATGACGAATGATGAACAAAGTTGCGCCACGCATCCATTCATCGTTCATCGTTCCGCGTTCATCGTTTGTCCCCGGCATTCACACTTGGCTTAATTTCACCATCCAATTACAATCGTTCAAATGTCCGACGAAACCATAAAGCTTAAAACCTCTGACGCTGCTGCTAAGCCGCTCAAATCGCTCGCTGCCCTTGCGCCGGCGAACGCGGAGAACGCCATCGGCAGCCTTGAAGTGGGCGACGAAAGCGCCGGCGGCGATCCGAACTCGCCGGCCGACGCGGCGCTCGAATCGGCGTTGGAGCGCGAACAGAATCTGGCGTCGGCGATCGTCAGCGTCAACGTGAATCCCAACGATGCGGGGAGCGATCCGTCACGATCCGGCGAGTACCCGGGCGAACGTGACCCGCTGGCAGAGCCGTCGCCGCCGTCGCCGCTTTCCGCGGAAATCGCCGCGAAGGACACTCAAAAGGAATTGGAACGGACGGTCGAAGCGTTGCTCTTTGCCGCGAGCGAACCGATTAGCGTGCGCGAGCTCGCGCGCGCCGCGGACAGCGACAGCCCGACGATCCGGAAGGTGCTTGCCGCGCTTAAACAAACCGGCGACCGCGAACGGCGGCCGTGGGATTTGGTCGAAGTCGCCAACGCCTGGCGACTGGTGACGCGGCCTGAATTTCATCCGGCGATTCAGCGTCTCAAATCGCAAACGTCGCAGCGCAAACTCACGCAAGCGGCGCTCGAAACGCTGGCGCTGATCGCGTACCGCCAGCCGATTGGGCGCGCGGAGATTGAGTCCGTGCGCGGCGTCAATGCGGGGCCGGTGCTGCGATTGCTGCTGGAGAAGAAGCTGATCCAAATCGCGGGGCGGGGGAGCGGCGTGGGGCAGCCGCTGCTGTATGGGACGACGGATTATTTCCTGGAGAATTTCGGATTGAAGAACGTGAGCGAATTGCCGAAGCCGGGGGAGTTTAAGAATACGTAATCGAGCGGAGGCAAGCCATGACGCTTCAATTAATTCAGGAAGTGGCTTTGACCCGCGATGTGCCTGAGTATCGGCTTCGAACGGGAGACATCGCGACGGTGGTGGACTTTGTCAAACATCCTTCAGGCGGTGAGGACTGCTGTGTGCTGGAGGTATTCAACGCGGTCGGAGAATCGATTGAAGTGGTGGCTGTTCCAATGAGCGCGGTTGAAGCGTTACGGGCGGACGAGATTTTGAGTGTGCGACCACTTGCGAGGGCGAGTTAGGTGGACAAGTTGACTTCGTGTCACGCTCAGGATAATCTTCCCAATATGAGCACCATCACCGCCATTCTCGAACCCGCAGCCGACGGCACGCTGCATGTGCCGGTTCCAAACGAACTCCGCAACGTCAAATTCAAAGTTGTGGCGACTCCTCAACAAGCGGTGACAAATACCTCAATTGCGCAGAGCGCCGAGGCGGAGCGGCAGCGCAAGCTACTGGTGGTGATGGAATCGATTAGTCAATCAAATCCTTTTGAGGGAATTGATCCAGTGGAATGGCAGCGAGAAGTGCGAGAAGACCGGTAAGCATTCAATGCGACTTTGCTCGCTTCTTCGCAATCCCTTCCAAATGAATTTTGCGGGCTTCTTCACGCCGTTTACGTTCTTTCAATCGACACGCGCGGCAGCGAATCGCGGAGGTCCAAATATAACCTTTGGCAACTTCATACCACCATTTTTGTTGAGCAGCGGTCCATACTTCGGTCTTTCCGCAATCCTGACATGTGAATTCTTCGTCGAGATAATAGCCTCGTCTCACAAAATCTGGCGGAACGTAAGAGCTGTTAGATTCAAGTGCCGATGGATTTACTCTCACCGTGCCGGCCGGAATCGGCGGCGGAAGTGGCGGAAGGTTCGGCAGCGCGACTCCCATAGCGCTCATGAGCTTGCGCCGTCGTTTCTCCAAGCGTTCCGTGCGCTGACGCAACCGGCGTTCGCGATAGCCTTCTTTTTTCATTCCTCCGCGCCTTTGCGCCTCTGCGTGAGATTTTTAAAAGGGATCCAGCAGTTTCTCCGATGGCGTCCGCGGCAGTTTGCCCTCTACGATTTTGAGGATCAGGCCGCGGACATCGTGAATCAGGCACGCGCTGGCCACGGCGGCAACGACGTGCGGCCATTCGTTCTCGCCGTACCACAGGTCGGGCGATGGGTTTTTCAGCAGGGAATGCTTGATCAAATCTTCGAGGTGTTCGATGCGGCCGAAGACTTCTTTAAGTTGGTCGTGCAGTTCCGGTTCAAGCTCGTCCATTTCGGTTTCGGAGAGCTTGCCGTCGGGGGCGTGGCGTTCCAGAAAGACGTTCGCCTCGCGATAGATCAGGGTGAGCCACTGTTTGCGGTCCATGGCCGAAGTATAAATCACAAATTCGAATTGCCAATCGTCGTTCGTTGTCTCTTCGCGCGAATTGTGTTAAAAGAAAAATTCAACAAGAGGAGGATTTAGCGATGGCGGTTCCTGCATTGGATTCTAAAGCGGCTTGGTCGAGCGGCAAAAGTTACGCGGATTGGCTGGCGGCGTGCAAGCCGCAGATGCGTGCGGACATCGAGCGCTTCGATGCTGAAGTTGCCATCCCTGCTGTGATTGCCTCGAAACTGACGGCGCTCAAGCGGCGTGTGCATGTGCTCGCGATCATCGAAGATTGGTGCGGCGACGTGCGGCGGAATGCGCCAGTGCTGGCGAAGCTGTGCGCGCTCAATCCGGAGATGCTTCGGTTGCGCTGCGTGGATAAGGAAACGCGGCCGGAACTCATGGTGCGATACCTCACCAACGCGGCGGAGGCGATTCCGATTTTTGTGTTCTACAACCACGATTTCGTCGAAGTCGGCAATTGGGGTCCGCGTCCGGCGGAGTGCAAGCGGCTGATCGCGCGCGGTAAAGCGGCGGGGCAGATCGATGCGGCGCGCGAGAAGATTCACGCGTACTACGCGGCTGACAAGCATCAAAGCACCATCGCTGAAATTTGCGCGCTGATCGACATCGCGGCGGCGGAAGAAGTGTAGTTCAATTATCTAAACTCGGATTTTATGAATCGATGGCATCGTCCGGCGAATCCTCGCGGTCCCGCTTGTGGTATGTCTTCACGGCGCTGCTGCCGTACGCGGCGCTGATCCTTATTTTTGGCGGAATGGGCATCCGCGATCTGCTGCTGCCGCAAGCGATTTTTTTGAACGCCGGCAATTTGCGATCGATGGCGACGGATTGCGCGCCGACGATCGTGGCCGCAGTGGGAATGACGTTTGTGATTCTTACCGGCGGAATTGATTTGTCGGTGGGGAGCATCATTGGCGTGTCGGCGGCGGCGGCGAGTTTAGCCACAAATCATTTTCAATCGGTCGCGGTTGGAATTGCCTTCGGCGTGGCGGCGGGCGCGCTTTGCGGCGTGGTGAATGGAATGATGGTGGTTGGTTTGCGCGTGCAGCCGTTCATCGTGACGCTGGGAACGTTGATGAGCATGCGGGGCTTGTGTCACCTGCTCAATAGCAATGCAACTATTTTCATTGGTGATGGCGTCATAGAGAAGAAAGGGGCGCTTGCACTGAATGCTCGTATGGGCTGGCTATCAAAGAGTGACCCATGGTCTGGCGTGCCAAGATTCGTTCCGATTGTTCTCGCGGCAATTCTGATCGCGCGCGCGATGCTCAAGCACACGCGCCTCGGGCGCAGGCTATATGCGGTTGGCAGCAACGAAGAAGCTGCACGGTTGTCCGGGGTACGTGTCGCGTCTGTAAAGTTGATTGCCTATGGAATCGGCGGATTCATGGCGGGAATTGCAGGTGTCATGTACGCGTGCAGAATGGGCGGCTCAGGTTCTTACACCGGCTCCGGGGAAGAACTGACTGTGATTGCCGCCGTGGTCATCGGCGGTACGTCGTTGCTTGGCGGACAAGGGACGGTAACAGGTTGCGTTATCGGCGCCGTCTTGATGCGCTCGATCAGCTACACTTGCACGTCGTTGCGCATTCCTGACGCCTATCAATTAGTCATTAGCGGCATGTTTCTTGTGGCCGCAGCCGCACTCGACCGCCTTCGCCGCGAAAAAGCGGGATAATGCCGATTTTTTTCGCATAAATCGCGCGCTTCGACATATATAATGGTCATGCGTTACCGCGTATCGGCACATTAAATCACCGCGCTTCCAAGGAGTTTCCCGCATGAGCAAATTCACTCGCCGCACTTTTCTGACCGGAACCGTCGCCACAGCCGCATCGCTGGCCACTTGGAGGCGCGCTTACGGAGCCAACGACGCCGTGCGCGTGGCGGTTGTCGGGTGCGGCGGGCGCGGCAAGGCGCACATCGACGAATATTCGGGCACCGACAAAGGCGGCTCGCCCAAAGTGCCGGGCGTGCGCATCGTGGCGCTGTGCGATTGTGATGAAGATCATCTCAACGCCGAAGCCGGCAAGCTCGACAAGAAGGGCATCAAAGTCGATAAATACACGGACCTGCGCAAGCTGCTTGAAGACAAAAACATCGACGCGATTTCGATTGCGACACCCAATCACCAGCATTCGCTGCAAGCGATTTGGGCGATGCTGGCCGGCAAAGACGTGTACTGCGAGAAGCCCATTTCGCACAACGTCTGGGAAGGGCGCAAGGTCGTTGAAGTGCAGAAGAAAACCGGACGCATCTGCGCGACAGGCACGCAATGCCGCAGCAGCGTGGGTTTGATGGAAGCCATCAAGTGGGTGCAGGACGGGAATCTCGGCAAGATTCAGCACGTGCGCGGTCTTTGTTACAAGTATCGCCCGTCGATTGGTCACGTCGATGGCCCGCAGCCGATTCCGAAGGGATTGGCCGGCGCCGGTTACGACATTTGGTGCGGGCCGGCGAAGACCACCCAGCCGCTGATGCGCAAGAACCTGCATTACGATTGGCATTGGGTGTGGGACACGGGCAACGGCGATCTTGGCAATCAAGGCATCCACCAGATGGATATCGCGCGCTGGGTGTTGGGCGAAGACAAGCTCAGCCCGCGCGTGTTCTCGGTCGGCGGGCGCTTCGGTTACGAAGACGACGGCGAAACGCCGAACACGATGTTTGTGTTCCACGATTACAAACCCGCGCCGCTGATTTTCGAAGTGCGCGGATTGCCCGGCAAGCCGCCGAAGGAAGGCGAGAAGCCGAAGATGGACGAATACAAGGGTGCGGAGATTGGCGTGGTCGCGAAGTGTGAACACGGTAATCTGGTCATCACGTCCTATGAAAAGGCGCATGTGCTGGATGAAGACGGCAAGATCGTGAAGGAATTCAAGGGCGGCGGAAACCACTTCAAGAATTTCATCGACGCGGTCAACAGCCGCAAGCAGGAATCGCTGGCGTCGCCGATTTTGCAGGGGCATTTGTCGAGCGCGCTCTGCCACACCGGCAACATCTCCATCCGCTTGGGCGCGAAGAGCACGCAGGAGGCGATTCGCGAAAAGCTCAAGGACAACTTCGACGCGCAAGAAACGTTTGAAAACATGTGCATGCATTTGAAGGTCAACCGTGTCGATCTCGGAAAGACCAAAGCGACAATGGGCGAGTTCCTGACGATGGATGGTGTCGCTGAGACGTTCAGCGGCAACATGGACGCGTCAAAGATGCTGACGCGCGAGTATCGGGCGCCGTATTCGATTCCGGAAAAAGTGTGAGCAATGGATGCCACGGATTTTCTGCCGTTTGAAAATCCGTGCTTTGTTCGCGCATTTGTTAACACTCCAACGCGCTGACTTCAAGCGGGCACGGATTTGAATGAGTACATTCAAATCCGTGGCACCCGCTACTTTTTTTCATCGGGATATTTGAAGAATCCCTCGCCGCTCTTTCGCCCTAGTTTTCCGGCGGCGACCATTTGCCGCAGCAGCGGGGCGGGGCGGTATTTTGAATCGCCGAATCCGTCCTGCAAAACTTCCATAATCGCCAGGCAAATATCGAGGCCGATGAAATCGGCGAGCGTGAGCGGCCCCATCGGATGCGCCATGCCGAGTTTCATGACATCGTCGATCGCCTCGGCGGTGGCGACGCCTTCCTGCAGCGCAAAGATCGATTCGTTGATCATCGGCATCAGCACGCGGTTCGAGACGAAACCGGGGTAGTCGCGCACTTCTACGGGCGTTTTGCCGAATTCAACGGCGAGCTCCTTCGTGCGCGCGATGGTTTCGTCCGAGGTCCGATTTCCGCGCACGACCTCTACGAGCTTCATCACAGGCACGGGATTGAAAAAATGCATGCCGACAAAACGCTCGGGGCGCTTCACGATCGACGCGAGTTTCGTAATTGAAATACTTGACGTGTTCGACGCGAGCAGCGCATCTTCGGTGCAAAATTTTGCGAGCTTCGACCAAATATCGAGTTTCACTTTTTCGTTTTCGAAAATCGCTTCGATGACCACGCTACAATCGGCGGCGGTCATCAAATCCGCAGTACGCGTGATGCGTTTGGAAATGCCTTCTTTCTCCTCTGCTTTCAGGAGCGCTTTCGAAATCAGGCGCGTGACCGACTTTTCAATCGTATGCAGCGCCGAATGCAGCGCGTCTTCGCTGGTGTCGATGAGTTTGACGTTCCAGCCGGCGGCAGCGGCGACTTGCGCGATGCCGCGGCCCATGGTTCCGGCGCCGATGACGGCGATATTTTTTGACATGCGATCCTCGCGTCGAAGTAGGACGGGCTGCCAGCCCGTCCATTGGGCACCTAATCGCCGCTTGCGCTCTGGGCGGGCTGGCAGCCCGCCCTACTTTTGTTGCTGAAGTACGAATCGAGATAAGACACAATCACGCGCGTGTCCGCGCCCGGTGTAAAAATTTCGCCGACACCCAGCGCTTTCAATGCGTCGATGTCGCGCTGCGGCACGATGCCGCCGCCGAAGACGAGCACGTCGCCCATGTTGTTTTTGCGCAAGCCTTCGAGCACTGCGGGAAAAAGAGTCATGTGCGCGCCGGAAAGAATCGACAGTCCAACGACCTCCACGTCTTCCTGCAACGCCGCCTGCACA
>DATGGK010000162.1:0-18011 GCA_035308565.1 Planctomycetota bacterium
CTTCCGCCGTCGATGTGCCGATGAAGCGTTCCATCAAGCGCGTGTATTCGCCCAAATCGCCGCCGCCCATGCCCATTCCCATCGCCATCGCGCCTTTGCCGCCCTTGCCGGCCGGCGGAGGCGTTCCGCCGTTGTCCGTCATCATCCCGCCATAACCGGAATTTGCGTCGCGCTTGCGGATCTGATCTTCCATGTGCTTGGCCGTCTCGTCGCCGGCCGTGGCCTTGATCACCGCCATGAAGAATTCTTCCGGCGTCATTGGGCGCACTTCAGCGCGCGCGAAATTGCGCACCTGCTTCACACGGTCCACTTTCTGTAGCGTGCCGATCGACGAGCGCTGATACGCCTTCGTGTTCGCAATGATCGCCACCAAGCGCTGCAGATCGCGCCCGGACGCATTGAAATCTTCGGACAGAATCTTCATCACTTCCGGATAAACCGGCGGATTCTTCGGGCGAATGTCATCGACCGGCTCAACCAATCCGTAACCAAAGAGGTTGCGCCAAATGCGGTTGACCGCCGACTGATTGAACTTCTCGTTCTTCGGGCTGGTGACCCATGCCGCGAACGCCTTGCGCATCAGCAATCCTGCGTTGCCCGACCCGCTCGCCGCCGCGTTCATCATCGAACTGTCGTCCATGCTCATCATGGCCGCCATGTCCATCGAACCGCTCATGCTCGGCTCTTTGTCCGACTTCTTCATGTCCTTCGACTTCATGTCGTTCGACGCCATGTCCTTCGGCTTATCCATCTTCTTGTCGTTGGCCATGTCTTTGTTGTCTTTGCCGCGCTTGGCATCGCGCCGAGCGTCGCCCGGCTTGACCGCCACGCCCGTGAACACCGGGCCATCCAACACCTTCGGCGGGAGTTTCAATTCCGGCTGCGGCGGATCGTACTTCTGCCCGCCGTTGCGCTGATCGGTATCGACCAGCACGTGCCACTGCCGCGTGATCTTCATCGGGTCCTTCGGGTCGTCGCGCAATTCCTTCCGCTCGCTGCGCGTGTTCGCCAAAAACGCCGAAAAGCCCCAGAAATCCTGCTGCGTCCACTTGTCGAACGGATGATCGTGGCACTGCGCACACGCGATGCGCGCGCCCAGGAATGTCTGCGAAATGTGCCCGACCGTGATCGGCAGCGTGTCGTTCATGTGGAACGTGAGATAGTTCGACGCGCCGTCTTTGTCGTTCTCGCCGGTCGCCGTGAGAATTTCCTGAACGATCTTGTCCCATTTTTCATTGGTCGCGAAGCGCTCGCGCAGCCACGAGCGGAAATAATGCGGCTTCACGTCCGCCTCTTCGCGTGTGCGCCGCCCGACCAACAGCACGCCCCAGAACGTCGCCCAATGGTCCGCGTATTCCGGGCGCTTGCTCATCTCTTCAATCCACTTCGCGCGCTTGTTCGAATTGCCGTCTTTCATAAACGCCAGCACTTCATCGGTGCTCGGAATCTCGCCCGTCAAATCCAGCGAAACGCGGCGTAGGAACGTGGTGTCGTCGCAAATCGGCTCCGGCCGGATGCCCTGCTCAGCCAGACTGATTTCGATCACGTTATCCACCGCAGCGGCAACATCTTTGATCGGATTGAGGTAGCCATATTCCGAAGGCCGGTACGCAATCTTCTCCGGCCCCTTGTACGACGCATCGTCTTTGTCCTTGTTCGCGGCAGCGGCAACCGCGGCGGCGCGAGCGGCCAACTGCGGGTCGGCGGCAATCTTCGCCGCGTCTTGCAATCCGCCCAGCGCTTTGATGCGCACTTTCAAATCGTCGCCCAGCGCCTTGCTGTCGCCCGCGGCCAACGTCATGAATTCTTCAGCTTTGTCCAACTGCCCGGTGGCCATGCAATAATCCATGCCGACCAGCGCGCGCTTGGAGTCGTCCTGCCAGCAATTCTTAATAATGGTGGGAATCTGTTCCTGCGGAATCTTGTCCCATTTGATCGGGAAGTCGTTGCCTTCCGAAATGACCGTGATGGCTAAAGCGTCAGCCTGCGAAAGCTGCGCTTTGACGTACGTGCCGAGCGTCACCCAGACGTAGACTTTCTTGCCCGACTTCGCCGCGTCCGCCACCAGCGCTTTGACCGCGTCCAGCGCCTTGGCCTTGTCCGGCACGGCATAGTCTGCGGCAAACACGTGCGACGCCGCAATACTCAGCGCCAGCCCAAAAACCCCCGCGAACCGAATGCCTCGAACCATCGCGTCCCCCTTCGTCCCTTCCCTAAATACACCTACCCCTTCGCAAAGTCGGTGTTTTCGTTCCATTTGCTGCAACAAATCCGAGATTTCTTCGCACAATCTCAAAGATTCGAACCCCACCCACGCATCCGGCCTAAAAAAGCAATATATCGCCCCCGATGGCTTCGGGTCTGCTTAATATACTCTCCTTATCGCCGTTTCTTTCAAAAAATGTGAAGATTTTCGGAATCAATTGCACAAAGTGGGAATCCCCCCGTAGGACGGCTCTCCGAGCCGTCAAGCATTTGCCATTGCGCTCGAGCCGTTCTCATCAGCCCCATAGACCCTATAGGCCCCATAAGCCCTATTTCGGCGCTATACAGTCCCATTTGACCTATTCCAAATTATGCAATACAATTTGTCGCGTGGCCTTCCATTCCCCCTAAAAAGATAACAATGTCCGATAATCCCCAACCCTACCGTTCGCTGCCCCCCAAAGCCGCCGCCGAACTCCTGCGCACGCAAGACGCCCTGCTCTTCGATGTCCGCACGCCGCCCGAATTCGAATCGCACCACATCCAGGGCGCCGTCCTGCTGCCCATTCAGGAACTCCAAACCCGCCACCCCGAAATCCCGCGCGACTCCAAGCGCCCCATCCTGATCGTCTGCGAACACGGCATCCGCAGCGTCCACGCCTGCCGAGCGCTAAGCGAAGCCGGCTGGACGAACTTGATTAACGTGAGCGGGGGAATGGCGGCGTGGATGGAGGAGGGACTGCCCTTCAACGCCAAAGGCGTTGCGTAGCAAAGCCCAGGGTTGGCGCGTACTCGCGCCTACCCTGGGTACCAAAACGACGGCACCTTACAACTCCAACGGAGTTGCGTCCGGGATGGCACAGCGGCGTCGGCATTGAAAACAATGCTTGCGAAAGTTCGAACGAAAGGAGTAATCCTGTGAAACGCGAATTCAATGTAGTCATCGAACGAGACGCCGACGGTCACTACGTCGCGAGCGTTCCGGAACTACATGGTTGCCACACGCAGGCCAAGTCGATCAAGAAATTGCTCGAGCGAATTGAAGAGGCAATCGAATTGTGTCTTGAAGTTGCCGGGCGTACACGAAAGCGTCGATAGAGGAAATGGTACAATTCTTATTTTCGAAGCGATTCTATCCCCCGCTTACATTGAGCTATTTCCGACTCGATGCGCTGGCGTTTGATGTCGTATGCAGTGACTTCGCCAAGATTGTCCTCCGTGATTGAAACACCTGACGCCGAAGTGATTGTGCGGGTTTGCGGAGACGGGCGCTCGCCCAAATCCTGCAATTGCTTTTGCGCATTTTCGAGCCGCTTTTCCCATAGAGCCAGCATCCGCGCATTATTCTTTTCACGACTATCTGCTTTGCCTTTTTCGGCGAGCGCTGCAATCTCAGCCTTTAGTTTAGCTTGCGTTGCTGCGTCCGGTTCGTCCGTGGCACGCTTCGCATCGGTCGCAGGCTTCTCCATTTGAACTTCTGTCAGAAGCCGCGGAATTGGTCGTTCCGGTGGCGCCTCTTGCTCCGTTTGAGATTCATATTTCGGAACATACTGTGGTACACGCAATCTAGCACGCTCCGCTTTCCCAGGGATTGGTGGTTGCAATTCTTCCGGTAAAGACGTGCCCGTAAATGGGGTGGCAGGCGAATGAATTGTAGCCGGAAGTGTCGCTTTTGGCTCTGCCACGGATTGAACCTTGTCAACTTTTTGTGACTGAAGCTCGCGCAATTTTTCCTCTGCGGCTTTTTGCTCGATTTGCCATTTGCGATGTTCCTCTAAGATCGCTTCGTTGTCCTTTGAGTGACGTTGCATGTAATAAATAAGAGCGCCAATGCAGCAGGCGAAAAGCATTAGGTTGATGCCGAGAACAATAAGCTGCGAGGATGTTCGCTTTTTGACTTCGGCGCGTCGAACTGGACGCGTGGGCTGAGCAATTTTCGGCGGCTGGACGTTGCCCACGGCTCACTCTCCCCTCTTATGCCTCAAATATCTCGTCTTTGTTAAGAACGTAGATTAGCGCACGCCGAGGCGAAATCAACTTCCCTACTTCGTCCCCGTCCCCGCCGCCTTGCTCGGCGAGTCGTCCACCTTCAAATCCCCCAGCGCATACTGCATCCCGTTCAGGAAAAACTTCACGATCGTCGGGTTCATGTACGTGCCGTCGTTGTGCCCCAGCAGCGTGTAAAACACGCGCCCGTTGCCGGACTTTTTGATCCACGCCACCGCGTAATCGTGATCCTTGCGATTTTCGCCGCTGTACGTGCCGCCCGCCGCAGCCGGGGCCTTGATGTCCGGCTTGGCCAGTTTGCTGCTGGCTTCCAGATCGACGCTCAACAGCACGCGCATCTTCTCGCGCGAATGGTTCGCCACCTCTTTATAGGTGTAGATTTCGTCGTTGAAATCGAAGTTCTTGCCTTCGAAAAGCTTGGTGAGCGGGCTTTCCTTGTCGTCCACTTTGATGTTGATGTTGTGCCACGGATGCCCGTTGAAATAACCGCCGATCATGTCGCCGTATTCCTTCCAATTGTAATACGCGTCGGTGGCGGCATGGATCCCGACGATGCCTTTTCCCGAAGCCACGAAATCCAACAGCGCTTTCTTGCGCGCGGGTTCGGCGCTTTCGTACGCCTTCTTGCTCTCTTCGTACGCCGCCTGAGCGGCCGCGATTTTCTTCTTCTCTTCGTCGGATTTCTTGGCCAAATCCTCCGGCTTGGGCATGTTCGGCTTGGCCGGCTTGAGGAAATCGCCAGTCGTGCTCATCAGCACGATCGCGTCGTATTCATTCAGGTCCGTATCGAAAATCGCCGGGTCTTCGGTGATCTTGGTGACTTCAAACGCGCCGGTTTTTTTGCCGAGCAACTCAAAACACTTGGCGCCGACCGGAATCGACCCGTGTACAAACCCGCTCGCGCGCGTGTACACCAAAACCTTGTGCGCCTTCTCCGGTTTGACCTGCGGCGCATCCGGCAGCGCGCGCTCCAGTTTCAAAATAACGTCGGGCTTGAGTTCAGCGGCCGAAAGCGAAAGGCCAACCAGCAGTACGGCGAGTGTCGTGACGAAAATACGTTTCATGAGTGTCTCCATTTCGTTTCAAAAATCGTTTCACGATTGTTTACACCAGCGCGCGAAAAATATGCGGCGACGAGTTTGCGATAAATCTCCGCGACTCTTGCAACGCCGCCTCTTGCAAAGTGCCCCTCGTGCCTTAGCATGATCCCCGCGATCGTCACGCGCTCGGACTCAAAAATATTTTGCCGCCCAACGCACTTCTGGACGATACGTTTCTTTGCGCAGTTGCACTAGTAATATGGCAGGCGCCCTTTAACCCCCGTCCCGTTTGCCACAGGAGTGTTGAACGTGTTGAAGCCGAGATTTCGCTGGATTCTGCTTTTCGCTGTGTCGCTGTTGGCAGCGCGCACAACCTTGGCCGGCCAGACTGCCGCCCCATTGGCGGCCGATAACAACCGCGGCGTGCGTGCGGCGGTAATCACGGCGGCGGGGCCGCTGGTGATCGACACGCTCTCCGGCCCCGTCGGCGCCATCGGCGACATGGACAACGCCTACGTTGACGCGCGCCTGAGCGGCCCCCGCGCCGTCGCCGCGGATTCTTCCTACGTCTACATCGCCGACACCAACAACCACACGATCCGCAAGTTCGACGGCAACGGCGTGACCACGCTCGCCGGCCTCGCAGGCGTGCCCGGCGCGTCCAACGGCCTCGGTGCCGGCGCGCGCTTCAACAAACCCGGTGGCCTCGCGCTCGATTCCAACGGCAATCTTTTCGTCGCCGATTCAGGCAACCACACCATCCGCAAAATCACCCCCGCCGGTTTGGTCACCACTTTCGCCGGCCAGGCCGGAGTCCCCGGCACCGCCGACGGCACCGGCGCGGCCGCACAATTCAATTTTCCGGCCGGACTTGCCTTCGACGCCAGCGGCATCCTCTACGTCGCCGATTCCGGCAATCACACCATCCGCAGGATCACCCAAGCCGGCGCCGTCACCACGCTGGCCGGCACGCCGGGCACTCCCGGCTCGGCCAATGGCACGCCCGGCAGTTTCGACCAACCCATAGGCATTACCCTGGATAGCTCCGGCGTGATTTATGTCGCCGACACCATTAATTGCACGATCCGTGCCATCGTCATTTCAAACAGCACGCCCGTCGTCAGCACGCTGGCCGGGCTCGCGCTCAATCCCGGTAACGCCATCGGCACCGGCAATCAAGCGCGCTTCAACGGCCCCGGCGGAATCGTCTCCGACGGCGGCGCGAATCTCTACGTGGCCGACACAGGCAACAACGCCATCCGCAAAGTTACCACCAGCGGCGTGGTCACCAATTTCTCCGGCACACCCAGCCCCACCGGCGCCGGAGCGCTCGACGCCCCCGGCCTCTCCGCTCAGTACAATCAACCCACGGGCCTGGCACTCCTCGGTGCCAGCACGCTCTATGTGGCCGACGCCGCCAACAATGTCGTGCGCGCGGTTATCGCTTCCGGTGGAACCACCAACACGCTGACTGTTGTCGGCCAGGGCTCGCGCACCGGCACCGTCGATGCGCCATCTAGCGACGCCCGTTTCGTCACCCCCGCGGGCATCTTTGTCGCGCACAGCGGCACTGAACTGCTGGTCAGCGACTCCGCGCAGCACGTGATTCGCGAAGTCGCCATCGACGGCTCCAGTTCGCTCACCCTCGTCGGCACCGCCGGTCAACCGGGCACGAGCACAGGTTTGTCCGGATTGCTGAACGGTCCAACCGGCGTCTGCACCGACAGCAGTTCCACGACCGTTTACATCGCCGACACCGGCAATCACGCCATCCGAAGTTACGACCCAAGCAACGGCGTGCAGACGTATGCGGGATTGCCCGGCCAGCCCGGCACCACCGACGGCGTCTCCGCATCATTAGCCCGCTTCAACTCGCCCAAAGGAGTTTTTTACCTCGCGCCAACGCTGTACATCGCCGACACGGGGAATCATACGATTCGGCGCGTGAGTTCGTCCACCGTCATGGTGGTTGCGGGAGTGGCCGGGTCCAGCGGCACTACAGACGGACAAGGGATCAACGCGCGCTTCAACTCGCCCAGCGGCATCACGGCCGATCCAAACACAAGTTTTCTTTACGTAGCGGACACGAACAACCACACCATCCGGCAGATCGACGGAGCCGGCAACGTCACCACGATCGCCGGCACGGCCGGCACGCCGGGCTTTGCCGACGGCATCGGAACTGCGGCACAGTTCAATCACCCGACCGGTGTCTCGTTCGCGAGCGTGAACGGCATGAACTTGCTCTACGTGACTGATGCGGACAACCACACGCTGCGTATCATCGACCTGAATTCGGGACAGGTGACGACGGTGGCCGGCAGCGCCCCCATCCCGGGCGGCAAGGACGGCGTCGGCTCGGCGGCGCGCTTCAACAAGCCGCTTGCCGTGGCCGTCGATCCCAATGGAATTGCGTACGTTGCCGATTCGCAGAACAACAACATTCGGCGCGGGTTGGGATTCAGCGGGCAGGACACGGCCACGATTGACATGAGCGCCGCGCCGGTCAACGTGCAGCGCCAACTGGATGTGCTCAACCCGTCATTCGGCACATACCAATGGCGGATCGTGCGGCGGCCGGCCGGGTCAAGCAACGACTTCTCGGATCCCACGATCAGCAATCCGACATTCACACCGGACATCGCCGACGTATACGTCTTTCAATTGACGGCGTACCAAGACTCGGTCAGCGAGAACATCACTTACGTGACGCTGAAAGCGCTCCCGCCCGCGCCCGTCTTCGGAAGCCCCTCCGCCAGCGGCGTGGTGGGTGTGCCCTTCAGCTATCAACTCGTGGCCTCCGACAACCCAACCTCTTATGCAGCGCCGAACCTGCCCCCCGGACTGACCGTGGATACTACCACCGGCTTGATCAGCGGCACGCCATTGACCGGGGGCGGGTTTCTGATCAACGTCACGGCCAGCAACGACGGCGGCACCGGCAACGCCGTGCTGGTGTTGAGCATCGACTCGCCGCCTGTGATCATCTCGCTCACTACGCAGGATAACCCCGGCCTGGTCAACACGCCCGTCACCTACACGTTCTCCGCCGACGATCCCGATACGTCGATGCTCAATTATTCGCTCGATTTCGGCGACGGTTCGCCGCACGCGCTCGGCACCTTTGCGTCAGTGGACTTCACTCCCGGCACAACCGTGAGCGTCGCGCACACCTACATGACCCCCGGCAATTACACCGTAACGCTGTTTGTGGACGACGGGCAGGCCCATGCGATGCAAACCGCGCCGCAATCCATCCCCGCGCCGTCCTCCGCCGGGACCGGCGTCACCAACGTCTCCGACGGCACCATCACCAATCCGCTCAACGGCATCACCATGGACGTGATGAACAGCAACGGCGGCGTGGTCCAGCTTTCCATCGGCCTCGACGCGGTCGATCAAGCGCGCGCCGCACAGGATTACAGCGCCTCGACCGAATTCGGCGACATCGCCGGCCACGGCGCAACCGTGACGGGCCAGACGCCCGTGCATGCCTTTACGCATCACGGCGTCTTCGTCGCCAAAACCACAGTCACCAAAAATGCCACGGGCCAAATCGCCGGCCTCGCGCGCAAAACGCTCGTCATCAGCGCCAAGGAAACCGGCGAGACATTCCCCACTGCGCGCGCCGGCTTCCAGGACCTGCGCACCGTCGGCGACGCGCCCAGCACCAAAGCCACGACCAAGAGCATCAAAGGCAAATTCGTCTTCAGCGGCACGAACAACGACGCGGTCAGCTACAGCGGCACCATCCAACTGCCCTCGGGCCTGATCACCTCCAGCTCTCACGAATTCTCCGTCGGCATCGGCAACATCGTGGTGAGCACCACAATCAATGCCAAAGGCAAAGGTTCAGCGCCCGGCACGCCCGCGGTCTTGAAATCGCTGAGCATCGCGTACATGAAAGTCAAAAAAGGCGTCCCGACCAAAGGCGGCGAAACCGCCCGCATCAGTCTGGTTTTCAACACCGCCGGCATGGTCGCCGCCGGCTTCGACACCGAAGGCATCGTCCGCGATTCCCCCGACCTCACTAAGGGCCAAGCGCCGCGCTCCATCCAGGTCGCCATGGAACTCGACGGCGTGCCCTATACAGCGCTAGTACCGGTGACGTTCACGGTCTCGAGCAATTCATCGTTTGGAAGCATCTCGGGGCGGTAACGTAATTCGCCAAGTGGCCGGATGAACTTGTAGGATCCATGCCCGGATGGTTGCATTGCTTTCAGCGCCAACGGCGCGAACTACGACAGCCCAAGGCGGAGCGAAGCGCAGCCCTGGGTTTGAATCAGGGAAATCCGCTAAGAGGGTGTTTAAAAAGTGGGTGCGAGCGGAAAACGAGCGATTTTTGTTCGGATCGAGGCGCGAACTTCATGCGCTATCCTCAGGAGATAACGCTTGAAGTTCGCAACGAAGAGCCGGACAAAAAGCGCCGTTTTACGCCGCGCTCACTTTTTAAACACCCTCTAAACCCCAAGGGGGCGAACCGGGCTTGCAGCCAACGTGACATGCCCTTTGCTTGCAGGAGAATTGAGAAATGAAGAAACTAACCACGCTCCTCGTGCCGCTTCTGCTGCTCATCGCCTCACACGCCCTCTGCTCCGGAACCACGAGCCCGCCGCCCGTGATCACCGGTTTTTCTTCGTCGGACAATCCGGCGCTGATCAATTCGACGGTAACGTTCTCGCTTTACATAAGCAGCACCGGTGGGCAGCAGTTCACCTCCTCCATTGACTTCGGCGACGGCACGCCCGCCGCCACTTTTAACAGCCCAGCCGGCACACATTCGGCTGGAGCCGTTGCCCAGCACACGTTCACGGCCTACGGCACGTTCAATGTTGTCGCGACGGTCAACGATGGCATCAACCCCGCCGTCACCCAAACCATTTCGCAAAGCATTCCGATGCCGGCGGTGCTGGGCGTTTCCAACGTGGACGCGGGCAAGCCGGATTTGGTCAATCCGATTAATAAGGTATCGATGGGCCTCAACGCCAGCAACGGCGGCGTGGTTCAACTGGATGTGAGCGTGGCGTCGCTCACAGGCGACACCTTCGATCCGCAGACGACATTCAACGATTTCGGCGGCACGTCGGCGACGGTGAACGGGCCGTTTCCGGTGCACAAGTTCACCCATCACGGCATTTTCGTCGCCGTCACCGCCGGCATCAGCCGCACCGACCAGCACAACGGCGGCATCCAGTGCAAGATGATCACCATCGGTGCGAATGAAACCGGCGAGCAGTTGCCCAACGCGCGCGACGATGAATCCGGCTCGCCGCACGGCCCCGGCGCTCCACCCAGCAGCGCCATCACGCTGATGAACATGAGAGGCCGTTTCGATTTTACCGGCACGAAAAACGACAGCGTCGTCTTCACCGGCAATTTCAAACTCCCGCCTGGCCTCGACACGTCCCAGCCGCACGAAATCAACGTCGGCATTGGCAACAACATCTCGAACACAACCATCAGCGCGCGCGGCCGCGGCGTCACGCCGGGCACGCCGGGACTGCTGAAGAGCCTCAGCGTGCGTTTCGGCGTGCGGCGCAACGCCGTGACGCAAGGCGGCGAACCCGCCACGGTCTCGATCACCTTCAACAAAGCCGGCCTGGTCGGCACCGGCTTCGAAACCGAAGGCGTAAGCAAAGCCTCAACCGACACCACCCCTGGCGGTGCGCCCGTCGCCCGCAAAATCCAAATCGCCGTGGTGCTCGACGGCGTGCCCTACACGACGCTGGCGCCAGTAAACTTTTCGATCTCGGGGAACGGAGGCTTTGGAAGCATTAGCGGGAGGTGATTACTTTATTTCAGACGAGATCGTTAACGCCTGCATTCTCTTCCCGGCGCCGGCTCGGCCAAAGCGCGCGCACTGCATTTGGCCCATTGGACCCATCGGACCTATAGGCCCTATCAATTGCGCATCGACGCCCAAGTGCTCCGAGAATTGCAAGCCCCTTCACTTCGTCCGCTCCAACACATACTCCGGAATCCCCAGCAGCGAGGCCTTCGCCGCCGAGGCCGGCAGAAACTCGATCTCGTCCCGCGCCCGCTGGATTTCCGCGCGGGCGATCTGCAGCGCATAATCGACCGAGCCTTCGCGTTCCAAATACGGCCGCAGCGTCTCGCGCGTCAGCGTGCCGATGCCGGGCTTGAAGAACGTCAACAGTTCCTGCTTGCGCGCGCCCGTGGCTTTGCTCAACAAATGAATCAGCGGCAGCGTGGGCTCGCCGTTCTTCAGGTCGCTGCCCAGCGACTTGCCCACCGTCGCTTCGACGCCCACCAGATCAAGACAATCGTCTACAATTTGGAACGCGATCCCCAATCGCCGTCCATACGCATACAGCCGCCGGCTCTCCGCTTCCTTCGCGCCCGCCAGCAGCGCGCCCAATTCCGCCGCCGCGCCAAACAACACCGCCGTTTTTTTCTCAATCAAATCGAAGTACGCGTCTTCGTCGATGTCTGTTTTGAAACGGCTGTCAATTTGGAGCAGTTCGCCTTCGCAGATCAGGCGGCTGATGCGAGAAAGAATCCGGAACGGACGCGGATCGTCGAAGCGGCCCAGTAATTCGAAGGCGCGCGAAAAGAGAATGTCGCCGGTCATCACCGCCGATTTGTTGCCCCAGGTTTCGTTCACCGTGGGCACGTTGCGCCGCGTGGCCGCGTCGTCGAGGATGTCGTCGTGACACAACGTCGCCAGATGAATCATCTCCACCAGCGCCGCCACGTCCGCCGCCAGCGGCGCTTCGCCGCCAAACGCCCGCGCGGCCAAATGCAGCACCGCCGGCCGCAAGCGCTTGCCCTTGAAGCGTTCGATGTGCTTGCAGAGTGTGTTGATGAACGCATACTGGCTGCTGAGGTTGCGCGAGAGAATGGATTCCGAGCGTTCCAAATCCCCCAGTATCGGCCCGACAAGTTTCAGCAGCAGCAGCGCCCGCTCTTCCGACGATTGGGGAAGCTGCTGCAGCGCGGCAGCGCCAGGAGCGCCGGCTTCCAGCCGGCCAGTGGTGACGCGCACATTCTTGTCTGCCGGCATCATAGGGGCTGTGGCGGTTTTAGCGGTGGCTCGAGCGTTCATGGTGAAATCCTTGGGCTCGAATTGTATCCAGCGCGGCGTCCGACTCAAGTCAGGCGCCGTGGATATTTTAAACACGAGCAAATTCTCAACCGAATTCGCGACAAGTCTGAGGCAGCAGTGAGAATGGAGTCCGCAAGACCCACATTTAACGCCACTTGTGAAGTGTCACATTTTAGGCGCAGCGCCGAAATTACAGAGCCGCGCACGCCAGTAAGCGGCAAATCGAACGACACAGGAGAACCCACGCGGCACGAAACGAAGCACTCTGAAGCGAATTGGCACAGCTTTCTCTCTGGGGCGCAGCCTTGGCTAAAAAGCGATCGCTGCCATTGGCCCAAAGGTCCTATGGGTCCTATTGATCGGGCGCTTACTGCGCGTCTGTGTTGCAACGATTTCGCAACATGGAATAATTTTTATTATGCCGCACTTCAGGAGTATTCAGTTCATGCCGCGATTATTCCGATAAAAGGTGGAATGCAAAAGCTCGATGCGTGCATAAGCACCGGCTTGATAGGCATTGGCACGATCGCCATCAAAGATTATGATGGCTGTGTATTGCTCTGAGCGTAACGGGTGAGGAACGGGCATGGCCCTGGATCCCAATCGATTCGACGAGTTCGTGATCGAATCGATGATCGGCGAAGGCGGCATGGGCAAGGTGTATCGCGCCCGGCAGACAGCGCTCGACCGCTGGGTCGCGCTGAAGGTGCTGCCACGCGCCAAGGAAAACCGCAACTTCATTGAACGCTTCTACCGCGAAGCCCGCTCCGCCGCGCGCCTGGTCCATCCCAACATCATTCAGATTCACACCGTCGGCGAAGTGCAGGGCGTGCCGTATTACACGATGGAATACGTCGAAGGCGACGACCTCGAGCACATCATCCGCAACCGCGAAAATCCGCTCAGCATCGACGCGATCATCGAAGTCACGCGCTCGGTGGTCAAAGCGCTCGGCGTCGCCTCCGAACAGGGCGTCGTGCACCGCGACATCAAGCCCGCCAACATCATGGTCTCCAAGACCGGCCTCGTGAAAGTGATGGATTTCGGCCTCGCCAAGGAAATGGACCACAACATCACGCAATCCGGCGTGGTTGTGGGCACGCCGACCTACATGTCGCCCGAACAAGGCAGCGGCCAGACCGTCGATTTCCGCTCCGACCTCTACTCGCTCGGCTGCGTGTTGTACGAGTCCATTAAAGGCCAGCCGCCCTTTCACGCCGAGAAAGTCGCCTCGGTCATCTACAAGCACATGTTCGAGCCGCCGCCGCCGCTGAGCGACCCGGACCATCCCGTCAATCCGGTGCTCGAACAATTCGTGATGCGCACGCTGGCCAAAAAGCCGGACGAACGCTACGCCACGCCGGACGCGACGCTGGAAGCATTGTCGAAGATTGCATTCAATGCCGCCGCCGCCGAATTGGAACTCTCGCGCCACGCGCAGAACAGCGTCAACGCGCGCAAACGCCAGGAACCGCGTTCGCTCTCAAAAGATCCCGACGCGCCCAAAAAACTGCTCGAACCGCAAGCGAAATCGCTCAAGGAAGTTTTGGAACGAGTGATGTCGCAGGCCGCGCCAACGTCCAAAGCAGCGCCCGAAGCCAAGGCCGTTGAAACGCCGCCCGAACCCGAAGCGAAGCCGGCGCTCCCGCCCACGCAGGAAACCGAACGCCCGCCGGACCTCGCGCCAAAAGAGAAGGAAAAGGAAAAAGAGCCCAAGCCGCAAGTCGCTCAGCCGCCGGCGCAAGTTGCGCCGCTGGGCCAGTTGCTCGCTGAAAAAGCGAAATTCATCCAGCAGTACACCTCGCCGCAGACCCAGAAACTGCCCGACGCCGCACCTGAAGCCGCCTCCGCGCAGCCGCTTTCGCCGCCCTCGCCCACCGAAAAGGAAAAGGAGAAGCTTCCGCCCAAGCCCGCGCCGAAGCCGCTCAACATGCTCAAGCCGCCGCCGAAGAAAGAACCCAGCGGCATTCAGGAGATGTCGAAACGCATGCAGTCTGGCGTGAAACTCGCCAAGCCTTCCGCCATTCTGGACGAAGCCGAAGTCGTCGAACGCAAAGTCTCCGCGCCGGTCATGCGCATCAAAATTCGCCCCACCAGCGTCTCCACGACCTTCGTCAAAATCGCCGACGGCCGCTGGTCCTACGCGCGCCACGCCGCGCGCTGCGAACGCGCCGAAGGCCTTTCCAACCAACTCTCGCCAATCCCAACGCCTGAAGGCCGCGACAGGGGCTTGGGCGACTGCCTGCTTTGCCCCAATTGGAATGCGCGCGTCGGCTGCGCAGTGGCGTTCAGCGAAGAACTGCTCGTCAAAGGCCGCTACAACGGCCTGAAGCTGCTCTCCGAACAGGCCGTCGCCTGGATCGGCGCCGGCCGCTTCGACAAAGCCATTCAGCTCTTCAACGAATTCATCGAAGACAATCCCGAAAATCCGCAAGGCTACCGCGAACTGGCGCGCATCTACGACCGCCCCGATTACAAAGGCCGCGACAAACGCCGCGCCATCATCCTGTACACGCGCTACATCGAATTGGCGCGCGAACAGAACGAAGGTTCAAAAATTGAATTGGGCCGCGCCGAAGCCCGCGCCAATGCGCTGCGCTCGCAGCCACCTTCTTATGGCGGCGCGCCGATCGGCGAATCGATCGAATTCGATTGCTTCTACCGCGGTTCAGCCGACTGCTACGCCTATTGCCGCATCGACCTGCTGCAACTGGTTGGTGTCAAAGCCGGCATCGTCGATCCGCAAACCGGCTCAACCGAACCCGACCCGCACGCCGGCATCAGCGCCTTCCGCCGCGTCAAATCCATCTTCGCGCCCGCGCGCACCGAACAGGAAAAGCAGGAGGACCAGTCCGCCGTGCGCCGCGAACTCACGCGCCTGGCCGAACTCGACAATCCCATGCTCAAGCGCGAAGCCGACATCGTCTGCGTGGTGAATTTCGACGCCCTCACCGCCGTCGAATTCCAAGCCCGCCCGCCGGATTTGACTGCGATCAAACTCACCGAAAAAGGCGCCGCGCACAGCTTCGTCTTCACCGCCTCAAACAACGCCGAAAGCCTTCAGGTAAAAGAATTCCTGTCGCGCCGCCTGGCGCGACGGAAGACGTTGAGTTTGAAAGGGTGAGCGGGGCGCGCCCCCACTCCCCACTCCCCGCTCTCTCACTTCCTACTCCACCTCCACCTCCGCCGGCATCACAATCGCCGGATCCGCTCCGGTTGGACGCGGCGGCAGGTCGATTCGCGCCGCGCGCCAGCCGCGGTGGCGCAGCGTCCCGAACATCGCGCTGCGGATGTGCGCTGTGCCGCTGACGCGGATCGACGCCGGATCGTAATCCGACCCCAGCGTCACCATCTCGCCTTCCCTCTCCCCGCGCACCGGTTCGAACGTGATGTACTTCAGCAGCGCTTTGCGGCAGCGCGCGTGAATCTCCCGCGCCGCGGCGCCCACGCGCTCGTCGTCGTATTCGTCGATGTTTTCGAAAAGAAAATCGAGCAGCCGCCCGTCCTGCTGCAAAAGTCCCAGCAATTGCGCCGGCCCGTGCGTGTCCGGAATGCGCTTGATGATCTCGCGCACCGTTTCTACCGGCACTTCGCGGATGGTCTCGCGGATCATTTCACGCGTCCCGTATGTAGAACGGAGCTCCTGCTCCGTTCCAGCAACACCGGTCTGAACGGAGCGGGAGCTTCGTTCCACCGGCACTTCCCGGGTCACTTCTTTGATGATTTCAACGGGAACTTCAACACGAACTTCTTTGATGACTTCAACCGGCACTTCCTTGATCACTTCTTTAATCACTTCGACAGGCACTTCCCGGGTTACTTCGTTGATGACTTCAACGGGAACTTCGACGCGAACTTCTTTGATCACTTCGACCAACACCTCTTTGATCACTTCCTTCTCGACTTCTTTAATAATTTCGATTGGAACTTCTTTGATCACTTCCCGCACGACCTCGACAGGCACTTCTTTGATGACCTCTTTGATCACCTCAACCGGAACTTCTCTGATAATTTCGACGGGAACTTCGACACGAATTTCCTTGATCACTTCGACCGGAACTTCGCGGATGATGGGATTGCGCTGAGGGATGACGACTTCGCGCGTGATTTCTTTGATGACCGGCGGGTCTTTCACGCCATCCACGACGCGCTGCAAGCGAACGATTTCTTCGCCTCTTCCCAGCGCGGTGAAAAAACAACGGAATGCGAGGCCAAGGTCCATGGCAAACCCCTTCTCCCCCGCACGTTTATAGTATCGTCCGATTCGCGCGATTTGTCGAGCAATCATTTGAAGTGTGGCTTTTGATCGTTGACTCCGTGCAGTTAATCACAACGCAATTGCAATTATTTTGCCGATAGTGACTTGACGCTGCCATGCAGCGTGGTTACTCTTTTCTGCCTTTTGAAAAGGATCCCGTCCATGTCCAAGCACAAGAAGAAAAAGGACAAACTCAAACGCGACAAAGGCATCTCAAAGAAGGCCTCGAAGAAGCCTAACGCGCTTAAAGCCCTGAAAGCGTCCTCGAAAGAGAAGATTAAGCTAAACTCCCCTGCCAAAAAGGTTTCTAATCTGAAAACTAAAAACAAGCTCAAAGCCGGCGTGGTCCGCTCCTCCAAGGAACTGCGCTCCGCCAAAGACCTTCGCCCGTCCAAAACCGCTGTCAAAAAGCCGGCGCTGCCGCCGCGCCCTGCGATCAAACTCACCAAAGAGATGCTCGAAATCCGCGCGGTCCTGCAATCCATGCTCACTCAGATGCGCCGCGACATCGACCACGAAGTCCGTGGGGCCAGCGCGCGCGATCTGGCGCACATCAACGATACCTCCGACATGGCTTCCGACGCTGCCGAAGGCGATTTGGCCCTGCGCATCGCCGAAAGCGAAACGGTCGAAGCCAGCGAAATCGAGCGCGCCATCGAGAAAATCGACACCGGCACGTATGGCACCTGCGAAATGTGCGGCCAGCAGATCGGCGCAGACCGCCTCAAGTTCCTGCCTTATGTGACGCTGTGCATCAAATGCCAGGCCCTCGCCGAAATCCGCAAGCGCGAAGAAAGCGAAGAGCTCGACGACCTCGCCGAAGGCACGGAAGCCGACACCGAGAATAATTAAACTCAGGAATTTGGCATTTGTCATTTTTCGAATCCTCACGCTCCCCTTTGCGCGCGTGGAGCAAATGACAAATCACAAATAGGCCGTTTCGTATGGTCACCCTGCCCTAGCCTCGCGGATGATACTGCCGATGCACTCCCAGCAAGCGCTTAGCGTCCACATGCGTATACAGTTCGGTGGTGGTGATGTCCGCGTGGCCGAGCATTTCCTGGACGGCGCGCAAATTTGCGCCGCCTTCGAGCAGGTGCGTGGCGAAACTGTGGCGCAGCGTATGCGGGCTGTATTTTCCGGGGAGGCCAGCACCGCGGCCGTGCTTTTTCACCAGCGCCCAGACATCTTCGCGCGCCATGGGCCGGCCGCCCTTGCTTAAGAACAGGCGCCCGCCGTCGCGCGTGCCGCTCCAACCGGGGCGGACGTGAACGAGGTACGCGCGCACGGCGTCGATGGCCGCGCGCCCGACGGGGATCAGCCGCGTCTTCTCGCCTTTGCCGGTGACGCGGACGTTGGCTTCATCAAGGCTGAGCCATTCCAGCCGCAGCCCGCACAGTTCGCTGACGCGCATGCCCGTGGCGTAAAGCAGTTC
>DATGGK010000163.1:0-17095 GCA_035308565.1 Planctomycetota bacterium
GCTCGAACGCATGCGCATCGCCATCGAAGAAAAAGGCCTCACCTTCCACGAGGCGCAGGAGGCCGGCATTCCGGGCAATGTGTTCACCACGCACACGCCCGTGCCCGCGGGCAACGAAGTTTTCGGCATCGAGTTAATGGACCGCTACTTCGGCGAGTGGCACGGCAAATTGCGCATCGACCGCAAATCTTTTCTCGCGCTGGGCCGCATCAACCCGCACGACGAGGGCGAGAATTTCTCGCTGACCATTCTCGCTCTGCGCACCTCCGGCGCGGCCAACGGCGTTTCGAAATTACACGGCGAAGTCTCGCGGAGAATGTGGGCCAACGTCTGGCCCGACGTGCCAGTCCACGAAGTGCCGATCGGGCACATCACCAACGGCTGCCACATCCGCTCGTACGTCTCCGATCAACTCGATGAAGTTTTCGTGCGCTACTGCGGCCCGCGCTGGTCGCTCGACGCGTGGCAGGAAGGCGCCAACTGGCGCGGCCCGGAACTGATTCCCGATTCCGAACTCTGGCGCGTGCACGAGCGCCGTCGCTCGCGCCTGGTCACATGGGCGCGCGAACACGTCAAATTTCAGCGCAAACGGTCTGGCGCGCCGCAGAAAGAAGTCGAAGAATCCGAAGAACTGCTCGACCCGGAAGTCCTCACCATCGGTTTCGCGCGCCGCTTCGCCACGTACAAGCGCGGCACGCTGCTTTTCCGTGACCCGGACCGGCTGGCGAAAGTGCTCTCCGACAAAGACCGCCGCGTTCAAATTCTCTACGCCGGCAAAGCGCACCCGAAGGACAATGCGGGGAAACAATTTATTCAAGCGATCTACAAATTTGCGCGCGATCCGCGTTTCAAAAACCGCATCATTTTCCTCGAAGATTACGACATCACCGTCGCGCGCTATCTGGTGCAGGGCGTCGATGTATGGCTCAACAATCCGCGCCGCCCGATGGAAGCGTCAGGCACCTCCGGCATGAAAGCCGCCGCCAACGGCGCGCTCAACTGTTCGATTCTCGATGGCTGGTGGGTCGAAGGCTACGACGGCACCAATGGCTGGGCAATCGGACGGGGCGAAGATTACACCGACCTCGAATACCAGGACGACGTCGAAAGCCGTGCGCTGTACGATTTGCTCGAAAAACAGATCGTCCCGCAATTCTACGAGCGGCGCGGCGACGGATTGCCGCGCGAGTGGATCAAGCGCATGAAACGCGCAATGATCTCCGCCGCCGGCACGTTCAGCACTTTCCGCATGGTCCAGGAGTATTATCAAAAATACTACAGCCCGGCCAGCGAACGTTGGACGCGCATCAACGCCGGAAAATCGGAAGCTGCAAAGGAACTCTGGCGCTGGAAGCTGAGCTTGTTCGCAAGCTGGGCGCAGATTCGTGTCGAAGAAGTGAGCGCCGACCGCACGCAAGGCGTGAGCGCCGGCACACCCGTGCGCCTCGCCGCGCGCGTTCACCTCGGACCGATCCGGCCCGATGACGTGAACGTGCAAGCCTATTTCGGCCCGCTCAACGACCAGGGCGCCATCGAAGAAGGCCAAAGCCAATCGCTCGAATGCAAAGGACGCTTGGATGGCAGCGACAGTTCATTCAACTACGCCGGCGAAATTCCGTGCAACACGACGGGCCGCTTCGGTTATGAGATTCGCGCAATTCCGAAGAACCCGAATCTCTCGACGCCGTATGTGCCGAGCTTAATTACGTGGGGGTAACGGCAATTCAAAATTCAAGATTCAAAATTTTCGCGCCATAACTTTGAATCTTGAATTATTTCTCTTTCATCGCCTTCTTCAACTTCGCTTCTTTCTCGTCGTCCCAATAAGCGCTGTCGAGGTTGATGAACACGCTCGAATATGGGATCGTTGAATCGGTCTTGAGCACCAGCACGCTGAAGTTTTTCGAAGCGTCGTCGAGTTTGGTCATGATTCCGTCGTGCGGCAGCGACTCTTTCGGGAGGCTCTTGATTTCATCGCCGATCTTCGCGCGGAAGTTCAGCACCGCGGGAACATCTTTTTCATCGACGAAATCCAATTCCTTGTTGAGAAACACGCTGGGCTTGACGTGTTTCTGCTGAGCGAGGAGCGCGAGCACGTCGTGGACCGCGGTCAATGGGTCGCCGCCGATGTACGTCGTCGTGATCCCTTCTTTGCTTTGCAGCGGAAAGGCCGAATCCGCGATCACAATCCAATTGTGTTGCCCCAGCGTGGGGAGTTTATCTTTCAACTCCGCGTGCCAGTCCGGCGTCGGCGCCGCCGGCCGGATGAAATAACGCGCGACCTGCGTGCCGAGGATGGCGACCAGAAGAACGACGATGGTGACGGTGCATTTCATGGGATGTTCCTTTCGTTGGAGGCATACTTAATACTCAGGACTTTCTCAGCACTCAGGACTCAGCACTTTCTTTACTTCCACTGTGCGACCAGATTTGCCAGCAGGCGCACGCCAAACCCCGTTGGCCCCGCCACGAACGGCGCTTTGTCGCGTTCCAAATCCGCGGTGCCGGCGATGTCGATGTGCGCCCACGGCACCGCCGCGTCGATGAAATTGCTCAGGAATGCCGCGCCTTGGATCGGGTGCGCTTCGCGCATGGGGGCGCTGTTCCAGATGTCGGCGTGCTTGGCCTTCATCAGTTCCTTGTAATCCTCGTGCATGGGCAGGCGCCAGATGCGCTCGCCACTTGCTTCGGATGCGTTTTCGAGACGCGCGCGCAATTTATCATCGCTGCAGAAATAGCCGGCGTATGTGCGCCCAAGACCGACCACCACGCCGCCGGTGAGCGTCGCGAGATCGACCACCGCGGCGGGCTTGTGCTCCTTCACGCCGTAAATCAGCGCGTCGGCCAGCACGAGGCGGCCTTCGGCGTCGGTGTTGGTGACTTCGACGCTCACGCCGTTGGGATAATGGAGGATGTCGTCCACGCGCAGGGCGTTGTGCGCGATCGAATTTTCCGCGGTGGGCAGCAGGCCGACGACGCGGAAGTTGGGCTTGATGCGCGCGACTTCGCGCATTGCGCCAAGCACCGCCATGCCGCCGCATTTGTCGTATTTCATGCCCCTCATGCCTTCGCGCGGCTTAATCGACAACCCGCCGGTGTCGAAGCAGATCGTCTTGCCGATCAGCAGCAGTGTAAACGGCGACTTTCCGCGCGGCGTGTAGCTGAGTTCAATCAAACACGGCTTGTGAATCGACGCTTTGCCGACGTTTTCAATGCCGACCAGTTTCAGCTTCTCCGCCGCGGAGCCATCGATGATTTTGCATTTCAAGCCCGAATCGCGCGCCAACTCCTGCGCTTTTTTCGCAATGAATTCAGTTGTCGCCACATTCGGCGGCGTCGCCGCCAGACGCCGCGCGAAATTCGCGGATTCCGCCAATTCCAAGCCGCGCACGCACGCGGCGCCGATCTTCGCGTCCTCGCCCGCGCAGAAGACATGCACGGCCAGTTCCGTCGCGGCCGGCTCGTCTTTCGGCGGGCGTTTGTGTTCGTCGAATTTGAAATTGCCCAGCCCAATGCCTTCGCCAATGGCGCAACCCAGCGCTGAAACATCGACGGTCGCCAGCGTTTCTTTTGGAACTGAAATCTGCGCCACTTTCGCTTCAAGCTTGTGCAGACTCTTCGCCAGCCGCCCGGCCGCCGAGCGCGATCTGTCCGCGCTGAATTCGTTCCGCTTGCCCAAACCCAGCAACGCGAACACTGAACCGTCCATGCTCTGCACCACCGTGATCTCGCCGTTCTCGCCCTTCACGTCGCCGCGCTTGATGGCGCTCGACAGAATGCGATGATGGCGCGCGTCCAAATCCTGATCGCAGTGGTGCAGCGTTTTGTCATCGAAAATGAGGCATACAATGACATCGGGGTGAGGTGTGGGTTGTGCGGCGATACGAATGGATTGGTACACGAAAGCTCCTTGAAAGAAGTGCTGAGTGCTGAGTCCTGAGTGCTAGTCCAGATCCTGGGTTCAATGGAAGCGAGCATTGTCGCAAAGCGACCGGAATTTGCAAGCGTGCGCGGGGAACGGGAGCAATGAATACGCTTTCGATTTTTTAAAAATAGCGTTTGACAATTAGGGAATCGAAGTGGTAAGCAGGGACTTCCACGAAACCCATTTGGGTGCCCGGCACGCTTTATTGGCGTCCCCTTCGAATCCGGACAAGTTTAATGGTTGCGGTGAAGCATCGGCGCTAACGCGCTTTTGCGGCGCTGTCGTGATTGGGGGGTGGGTTATGGACGGAGTGGACTTGATGGACAAGGTGGACGGGGTGGACGCGATGGGTGTGAGCCGCGTCGAGGGGCAGAGCGGGACATATGGCACGGAGAATACCGCGGCGCGCGCGGGCGGCGGTACCCACGTTAACGGCGGCGGGAGTGCCGCCGCTGCGACGGCGGCCGGCCGGCTGGAAGCCGGCGGTACGAAAGCCGGCGGTACGACGGCGCGGTGGCGGGAAGTCAGCGGATTGAGGGTGGAAAATGAGAAGACGCTGTTGGGGAAGGAGCGGCGGGGGGCGCTGCGGAAATTGTATAAAGTGGTGGAGGAGGAGATTCGGGCGGAGTTGAAAAGCGCGCAAGAGGATGAGGCGTTTAAGGAGGAGCGGACTTTCCTGTGGGAGCCGATTCCGGCGGTGTGCCAGCGGCTGGAGATTGCGCCCACGGTGCTGTCGCGGCTGTTGAAGGAATTGACGGGGATGTCTTCGTGGCAGTTGGTGGACAAGATACGGGCAGAGGGGATTAAGGAGAAGTTGCGGGCGGAATTGCTGGAATGGGTCAAGTGGCGTTTCCGCGCGCCGGGGGCGTGGGGCGGGGCGGAGTTGTCGTTCGGGGATGTGCTGACCGAGTTTTGGGAGACGCTAAAGGCAAAACGGCGCGCGGCGAATTTCAGCTATGCGACGAGGGCCATCGAGCTGGGGTTTGCGAATTACACGCGGTTTTATCGGGCATGTTTGTTGTGCTACAAGAAAACGCCGTCGCAGTTGGAGGACGAGGTGCTGCGCGAGTTTGCGGACTGGTTTTCACTGGCGCAAGGGCTGATCGATCGACTTCGCGCGAAGGAGTTCCGGCACCAGCGCGACCCGAGGTGGGACAAGTATCGCGCGCCGTATGCGGACGAGTGGGCGGAGAATCTGAAGACGAGGCCGGAATGGATGGCGCGCATGCGCGCAGAGTTGGGGATGGGAGAGGAGGCGGCGAAATGGGCGGAGGGGTAAAGTGAGAGAGTAGGGAGTAGGGTAGAGAGTAAGGATTTTTTTGTGGGATCGATGCAACATGTGCAGTTTTGCAAGAGGGGTTGAGATTCTTTTTTGCGCGAGTGTGAGCGATGACGTGCGCATTCAATTGCGGTGATGGCCCCCGATTGGGAATCTTGAAAAAGTTGCCGGCAGGATGCCGGCGGTACAGGCGGGAACGGGGCCGGCTGGATGCCGGCGGTACAGGGGCCGGAACAAGCTTTGGCCGGCCAATTGCGCCTTTTCGTCATGACCAGAATCTTGGTCTGCCACTGTGTCCGGACGATTCAACTTTGTCGCGTATCAAGATTTTACGAATTGCGTGTTGATTCGCATCGAAACGCCTTGACAGATGAGGGCACGACTATATTCTGTTTGCACTTAAAAAATTCGGTGGGCTGGATGCTGAAATTGGCCGCTTACTTACGTGCGCGGCTCCTGAATGAATTGGGCGTGTGCTTACGTGCGCGGCTTTAAGTTGGATTTGGAATAACCATGGCAATTGGCGATAAAGTTCGCAAAGTACTCGACGACGGCGTGTATAAGTCCGTGATCTGGAAGTCGGTCTTCCGCCACGGTTTTCCGGACACCGACCGCAATCGCACGCTGGCTGTGCTGTCGAACGTTTTTCTGCATCTGCATCCCGCAAAATTAAAAGGCCACGCGGTGCGCATGCGCTATACGTGGTGCATGGGCGGGCTGTCCTTCTTCATGTTTTTGATCCTCACAATTTCTGGCGTATTTTTGATGTTCTACTATCGCCCGACGGCCGAATACGCCTTCGCCGACGTGGTCAGTTTGCGCGAAGACGTGCCGCTGGGCATGTTCATGCGCAACATGCACCGCTGGTCGGCGCATGCGATGGTCATCATCGTTTGGCTGCACATGCTGCGCGTGTTTATGACCGGTTCGTACAAGGCGCCGCGCGAATTCAACTGGGGCGTGGGCGTGATTCTGCTGACGCTGACGCTGCTGCTTTCCTTTACTGGCTATCTGCTGCCGTGGGACCAGTTGGCAATCTGGGCCATCACAGTCGGCACGAATATGGCGCGCGCGCATCCGTTCATCGGCCACGAAGGTCCCGGCGCGTCGCTGCTGAATCCCAGCATCCTGGGCTACGACGACATGCCGCTGATTCATTCGAAAGACGACATTCGCTTCGCGCTGCTGGGCGGCTCGATCGTCGGCCCGCCGGCGCTGCTGCGTTTCTATGTGTTGCACTGCGTCTTTTTGCCGGTGGTGGCCGGATTCCTGATGGCCGTCCATTTCTGGCGCATCCGCAAAGACGGCTTCAGCGCGCCGCTGTAACAAGAATTCAAAATTCAAGATTCAAAGTTGGTTACTTCAATCTTGAATCTTGAATTTTGAATGTAGAACCTTGAATCGGAGTTTGGGAATGGCATCTGCTGAATTGGGTCCGGGACTGCTCAACTACCTCTTCCAAGCCGTCAACTGGTTTTGCCAGCCGGTGTATTTCTATACAGGCACGACCATTGCCTTCTTCGGCGCATTGAAATTTCGCAAATTCCTGGTCAAACCGGTCATCGCCGCGTCGATTGGCATTCTGGGACTGGTCTTCATCAGCGTCAGTTTGTTCAACGAACAGTTCCGCCGCGAAGCCACGAAATCGGACAACGCGCCGATTTGGATCATGCTCGGCATTTCCAGCATTTGCATGTGGGCGGCGTTCTGGCAGGCGGTCAACAACGACGAGCGCTTCAAGAAGGGTTTGAAATCCGACGAGCACGACGCCGCGCAGGAAAAGCTGCATGTCTGGCCCTACCTCGTTTACCTCGAAGGCGTGATTGCCGCGTTCGTCATGGCGCTTCTCTTCATCTGGTCGCTGGGACTCGACGCGCCGCTGGAAATGTTCGCCAACCCCGCGAAAAGTCCGAACCCCGCCAAAGCGCCGTGGTACTTCCTCGGCTTGCAGGAACTGCTGGTCTACTACGATCCGTGGATCGCCGGCGTGCTGCTGCCGGGCATGATTATAGTCGGCTTGATCGCGCTGCCGTACTGCGATCCGAATCCCAAAGGTGTCGGCTACTACACGTTTAACCAGCGAAAATTCGCGATAACGACGTACCTTTTCGGCTATGTGATGATGTGGCTGGTGCTGATCTTCGTCGGCACGTTCCTGCGCGGGCAGAACTGGAACTTCTTCGGCCTGTACGAACAATGGGACGCGCACAAAGTCATCGCCGCGAACAACGTCAACGTCTCGGACGTGTTCTGGCAATACATCATGCACCGCGACCCGAAGGCGTTGGACATTCCGTGGTACAAACGCGAAGTGGCCGGCTTCGCGATTCTGCTCGTCTACTTTACGGTCGTGCCATTCCTGGTGACGAAAATCTTCAAGAATTTCTACAATTCATTCATCACGACCTACGGCAAAATCCCCGGCCTGATCCGCTACTCGATCGTGATCATGTTTCTGCTGGTCATGCTCGCGGTGCCGATTAAAATGTATCTGCGCTGGGCCTTTACGCTGAAGTACATCGTCTTCATTCCGGAGTACTTCTTCAACATCTAACGGCAAATTCAAAATTCAAGATTCAAAGTTCAAGGTTGTTTATCAGCGCACCGACTAAATTTTGAATTTTGAATTTTGATTTTTGAATTCTTTTCATGGCTTACGTCCCACCCACTCCCGGTTCCACCACTTCCGGCCAGCCCACTCCAAGCGACGTTCCGAAGCAGGATGCTCACATCACCGACTTGCCCCCGGAGGTTCGCAAGAGTTTTCTGCGCTCGATGGTCTTTTTTCCGTCGATGGTCGGCGCGGGCATCTGCCTGCTGATGTTCGTGGGCTGGATCGTGCTCTTCAACAAACCGAAGACGCCCGAACAATTCGCGCGTGAACTCGAAAGCCCCAACATGCGCGAGCGCTGGGAAGCGGCGCGCGAATTGAGCGATCACATTTCGCACTATGGCGAGCCGGATTCGCGGATTTATTCGCCGGTGGTTTTATCCGCGCTGCTCAAAATCATGGACTCGCCGGAACTCGACAAGGAAGCGGCGGCATGGTCGCCCAGCTCGGCAATCAAGCAGGATCAGGAGAAGACTTCGCTGCGCTGGTGGGCCGCGCGCATCGCCGGCCACATCGCCGCGCGGCTGACCGATCCGGCGGACAAAAATCGCGCCTGCGCGGCGCTGTTGAAAGCGCTCGACGAACGCGGCGCGCTGGGCGTCTGTGCGGCGCAAGGACTGGCCTACATGCGCGAACGCCGCGCGGTCGATCCGCTGGCGCACATTCTGGAGACGAGCGACGATTCGCTGCTGCGCGGAATTTCCGCGAAGGCGCTTGGCGAAATTGGCGCGTACCACATGACTCAGCCGGATGGTCTGGAAGTCGCCGACAAAGTCAGGCTTATCCTGACTGATGCGTTCCAGCGCGAAAACGCGCGCGCGCAAAAAGATGAAGACCTGTTGGATAACCTCGCGCTGGCCCTCGCCGAAGTGCACGACTCCACCGGCCTGGCGCGCATCCACGCGCTCGAGAAAAGCGAAAGCGAAAACGCGCGCCTCGGCGCGCGTCTGGCGTTGGAACGCCTCGAGAAAAAGTAACTCGGGCCTTTAGCCCGTGTTTGTTCTGACTCCTAACTCCTATCTCCTATCTCCTGTCGTGTGAAACGTCGAACTCATCGTGGCTGGCTTTTCTTCGTGCGGGCTCGACACGGTGATCGCGCGCGGCGCGGCGTCCTCGTGGTCCGCAAGGTCCTCCGATACGTGCGGCGGTGCGTTCTGATCGGGAATGACCAGCACCTGTCCTACCTTCACGCGGTCTTTCACCGCGATCCCGTTGCCTTCCGCGATGCGCCCAAACAATTCCCCGTTGCCGTAATATTTTTTCGCGATGAGCCACAACGATTCGCCGGGCTGAACCACGTGAGTGCGCTTCACCGCCGGTGCGTTGGAATACGATGCGGGCGCTTTCGCCGCAAGCTGCGCGAGGCTCTGCGGCGGCAGTTCGACCACTTCGCCCGCGGGTCCGTTATCGATGATCTCCGCGCGCACGACTCGAGGCGGGCGCGGCGGCAGCGGCGAACTCATCGTCTCGCTAACCGCCGTCGCTGAATTGGCCTTTTTGTCCAGAGTGTCACTCACATTTTTCACGACCGACGCCGCTGACTCCTGACCCCTGACTCCTGTCTCCTGATTTTGCGGCGCTCGCAGATCAACCGGAATCGCCGGCACGGCGGGCGGCGCGAGGTCTGGACCGACCGCAAGCTTCGGAGCCTCCGGCGCAGCCGCGACATCCGCGCCGCTCGTCATGGTCGGCGCATTGCTGCGAAAATAATTGATGTAGACTAAAAGCGCGATGGCCACAATCAGCGCAACCGTTGCAGTGCGCAAAACTCCATGCAGCATACTCATGGCAGCATCCTCCCAGACAGCTTCTTTCGCTTAACCCACCCCATTAATGGTATCGGAAGGCGGAATGGCGAACTTTAGAAGTCCAAGGTCCAAAGTCCAAGGTCTGTACCATTCGTTTGCCCATCGTGGATCGCCAGTGGGCGAACACACTCGCGAATTTCATCACGCGCCGTACACTCTGGACTTTGGACCTTGGACCATAGACCTTGGACTGAATTATGACTCACCGCATGTCCTCCGTTCAATTGCCCGTGATCCCCATCGTGGGCGAGCTCATTCGCGAGCACCCGGGCACGATTTCGCTCGGGCAGGGCGTGGTCAATTACGGGCCGCCGCCATCGGCGCTGGAACGGATGAACGATTTTTTCAAGGAATCCGAGAACCACAAATACAAACCCGTCGAAGGCATCGCACCGCTTTTGGAAGCGCTCGCCGCGAAACTGGCCGCGCAGAATCGCGTCGCCGTGAATGAACGAAATCGCCTCGTCGTCACCGCCGGCGGCAACATGGCATTCATGAACGCGATTCTGGCCATCGCCGACCCAGGCGACGAAATCGTTCTGCTCGCGCCGTTTTATTTCAATCACGAGATGGCCGTGTGCATGGCCGATTGCAAGCCGGTGATCGTGTGGACTGACGAAAATTTTCAGCCGCGCCTCGACGCCATCGCCGCGGCGATCACGCCGCGTACGCGCGCCATCGTCACGATTTCGCCGAACAATCCGACAGGCGCAGTCTATTCCGAAGAAAGTTTGCGCGCGATCAATTCGCTCTGCCGCGAACGCGGCGTCTACCACATCAGCGATGAAGCCTACGAGGATTTCGTCTATGGAAACGCCGCACATTTTTCATCGGCATCAATCCCCGGCGCCGCGCCGCACACGATTTCACTCTACTCGCTGTCAAAATCCTACGGCTTTGCGAGCTGGCGCGTCGGCTACATGCTGATTCCGGAGCATCTTTTCGTCTCAATCAAAAAAATCCAGGACACGATTCTGATCTGCCCGCCCGTGATTTCGCAATACGCCGCGCTCGGCGCGCTCGACGGCGGCAGCAATTACGTGCGCGAGCGCGTCAAAGAAATCGAAGCCACGCGTGCGCACGTGCGGGAGGCGTTGCAAAGCGTGCAGGATATCTGCCGCATCCCCCGCGCGGACGGCGCGCTCTACTTTTTCCTCTATGTGAACGCGCCGTTAAAGCCGATGCAATTGGTGGAACGCCTCGTCAAAGAGCACCGCGTCGCCGCAATTCCCGGCGACGCCTTCGGCGCAACGGACTGTTGCAGCCTGCGCATTTCATTCGGCGCGCTGAAGCGCGAAACGGTGGAGGAAGGAATCGGAAGACTGGCGAGCGGGTTGCGCGCGTTGATTTGAAAAGAGTGTTTCGCAAGGAAACGTGCGTCATGCTTCCAGAGGACATGGATGAAGACCAGACTGTCACGGGCTATCTGCGCGGATGTTGGCTTCAACTGCTGCTTTTAGCGATCATGATTGCGGTCATGTATTATCTATCGAAGAAATGAGCATCGGTGAGGACTTCATGAAAATTGCATTGTGCCAGTTCGACATTGCCTGGGAAGACAAGGCGGCAAATTTTAAGAAGGTTTCGGCGCTGCTCGACGGCGAGCAGCATCTTTGCCGCGACGCGTTGATTCTTTTGCCGGAATTGTTTTCAGTCGGTTTCAGCATGAATGTCGCCACAATCTGCGAAGACGAAACGCGCCCGACTGAAAGGTTTCTTGCCGAAACCGCGCGCAGATTCAACTCCCACGTCACCGGCGGCGTGGTTACGCGCGGAGCGGACGGCAAAGGCCGCAATGAATCCGTGACGTTTGCGCCGGACGGCAGCGAACTGGCGCGCTACGAAAAAATGCAGCCGTTTTCGCTCGGCGGCGAGCTCGAACATTACACGCCCGGCAAGGCGATCACGCTTTTCGACTGCGGCGGATTCAAAGTCGCGCCGTTCGTCTGCTACGACCTGCGCTTCCCCGAACTCTTCCGCCAAGCCGCGCTAAAAGGCGCGCAACTAATCACCGTCATCGCCAACTGGCCCGTGACGCGCATCGATCATTGGATCACCCTGCTGCGCGCGCGCGCGATTGAAAACCAGGCCTACGTCGCCGGCGTGAACCGCACCGGCCGCGACCCGCGCTACGTCTATTGCGGGCGCAGCCTGATCGTCAACCCGCACGGCGAAATCATCGCCGACGCAGGCAATGGCGATTGCGTGATCGGCGCGGAGATTGATGTGCAAACCGTGGTGAATTGGCGCCGCGATTTTCCGGTGTTGAAGGACGTGCGCCAAGAATTCAAGCGAGGCTAAATATGGACGCGAAGCTGCGCGAAATTATTGCAGATTTTGTCCTTTCAAATCGATCGGGGTTATCCAGATTCCAACGCGGCGTGTTGATGAAAGCTGGAGCAAAATCGTATCTCGATAAGCTCGGCAAGGCCGGCATAAAGCAGATGGATCGAGAGTCCGCGGGAGTTTTGTTCGATCTAGCATGCGCGTTTGTGCGCCGATTGAACCCTGGCACGCAAATGACATCGGAAGAAGTTCTTTTCGAAATGGACGAAGCTTTTCGCAACGAAATTCACCTGCCACGCAGCGACTCGTATCATGCGATTATGGCATCATTAAACGAAACTACGGCGCGGAGGCGTTCGTCCTAACCGTGCAGCTTTCCACGAAAACGTGCTCCGCCCACAACCATCCCGAATTCATCCTGGATGTCGAAGGCACCATCGTCAAACCCGCGCTGAAATTTCTCCGCAGCATCGAGGACATGGTCGCCGCCGGCGAAGTCTTCAAACTCAACGACACGCTCAGCGTCGGCTGGATGATCGCGCAAGTCTGGCCGCACGACCGCAAAACGTTTACGCTCTACGAACCCGACATGAAATCGTTCCCGCTCAAATTCGTTCCCGGCGTGAACGAGTCGATTCTGCAGATGACGATGCAGATGTACACGCTCGACAGCTTCGCCATTAGCCGCGACAAAATGGAATTCCCCAGCATCAAACAGTCCGCCGTCGTGTGCGACCGTATCGGCGTTTCGCGCGAACTGTACCTGGCGCGCTCCGAACCGGCCAACGAGCGCGATTCCGGGTGGTTCATCGGCTGCGCGCAGGACGACCACGACCATCACGACAAAAAAAATCTCAAGCGCCTCTCGCTCTACGAAGCTTTCTTGCAGCGCCGCGAAATCCAAAATTGGATGGCCTTCCCGCAAGGCTCGATGATCCTCGCGCGCCACGACGCCGCTCCGCGCGTCTGGCTCAACGACCAGCCGCTGCCTGTGAAATCCGGCAGCTTCGTCGCGAAGTGGCTTACGAATCAGTAGAATCCGAACGCGCGCCTCCCCTCACCCCGGAGGCGCAAACGGCCGCGCCTCTCGGCCCTCTCCCGGGGGGAGAGGGCAACTGCGCCCATCAATTCCGTTTTGAATTTTGCGCTCTGCAGGATAAGCTTTCTTCTGCGTACACGAGCACCGTTGCGTTTCAAAAAACGAGAAGGAGTCCTCCGTGCAGTTGCAGCCCAACAAATATCGCACTCACACCTGCGGTCAGCTTCGCCATTCCGACGCCGGCAAAAACGCCGTCCTTTCCGGCTGGGTGCAAACCAACCGCGACATGGGCGGCGTGATCTTCATCGACCTGCGCGACAAGCACGGCGTCACTCAGGTCGTCTTCGATCCGCAGGACAAAGCGCTCCTCGAGGAAGCTGGAAAACTGCGCAGCGAATGGGTCATTCGCGTCGAAGGCCTCGTTCGCCTGCGCCCTGAAGGCACTAAGAACGAAAGGCTGCCCACGGGCATGGTCGAAGTCGCCGCGTCGAAACTAACGGTGCTCAATAAATCCAAAACGCCGCCCATTGAAATCCGCGACGATCTGCATTGCAACGACGACATCCGCCTCGAATTCCGCTACCTCGACTTGCGCCGCAACGCCATGCAGCAGATTCTCTCGCTGCGCAGCAAGGCCAATTTGATCGCGCGTGACACGCTCTGCGATTTGGGTTTCACCGAAGTTGAAACTCCGTTCATGGTCAAATACACGCCCGGCGGCGCGCGCAATTTCCTCGTGCCATCGCGCTTGAACAAAGGCAAATTCTACGCGCTCGCCGAAAGCCCGCAGCTTTTCAAGCAGCTATTAATGGTGGCGGGCACCGACCGCTATTTCCAGATCGTGCGCTGCTTCCGCGACGAAGATTTGCGCATCGACCGGCAGCCCGAATTCACGCAGCTCGACATTGAAATGTCGTTCGTCGAACAGGACGACATCTTCACCGTCGTCGAAACCGTGCTCGCGCGCATGCTCAAAGAACTCAAAGGCGTCGAACTGAAAGTGCCGCTGCCGCGCATGCCCTTCGACGAAGCCATGCGCCGCTACGGCAATGACAAACCCGACACGCGTTTCGCGCTCGAACACATCGAGCTCACCGATCTCGTGAAGAAATTCGACGGCGGCGGCGTCAAGCTCATGAAGCTCGCCGTGGACAGCAAAGGCATCGTGAAGGCGATCTGCGTCCCGCCCGAACACGAGCTGCCGCGCTCGCAGATCGACAAGCTCGAAGACTTCGTGAAAAGCATGGGCGCGAAGGGACTGGCCTGGGCGAAAGTCGATGCTGAAGGCGGCTGGGCCTCGTCGCCGCTTAACAAGATCATTTCGCCCGACATGCGTTCGGCGATCAACGCCGCGTGCGGCGCGAAAGAGGGCGCCACGATCTTCATGCAATTCGGCAAACCCGCGCTGGTGCATACGGTCATGGCGAATCTGCGCGTGCATCTCGCAAAGAAATTCGGCCTGATTCCCGAATTCGGCGCCGGCGGAAAATGGAATTGTTTCTGGGTCGTCGATCCGCCGCTCTTCGAATACGACGAAGAAGAAAAAAAGTGGGCCGCCGCGCATCACGCCTTCACGCACCCGCGCGACGGAGACTTGCAGTACCTCGAAACCGATCCCGAGCGCGTCAAATGCTGGCGCTACGACCTCGTGCTCAACGGTTACGAAATCGCCGGCGGTTCCGTGCGCATTCACCATCCCGAAATCCAGCAGCGCGTCTTCAACGCGATGGGCATCAGCGAACAGGAAGCGAAAGAAAAATTCGGATTTTTGCTCGAAGCTTTCCAATACGGCGCCCCGCCGCACGGTGGTATTGCGGTGGGCTGGGACCGCACCGTGTGGCTGCTGAGCGAAACCGAAGCCATGCGCGACGTCTTCGCGTTCCCGAAAAACCAGAAAGGCGTGGACGTGATGACCGGCGCGCCAGTCGAAGTCAGCGAGAAACAATTGCGCGATTTGGCCGTTAAGGTAGTGACCGAAGAGCCGAAGAAAGCGTAATACAGAGCCGCGCACGCGAGTAAGCGGACGCACTGGCAAGGCCAGTGGCACACGAACATCGAATTAACTGCCGGCGGGAGTTTTAAATGAAATCCAATGCGCTGCGCCGATCCGGAATTTTAATTTTTATGCTGAGCGCTGGCATCGCCGCAAGCGCCGAATCCAGCCCCATCATCGCCCCTCGCCCGACTGCATTCCTAATCACCGATTATCTTCCCCCCGCGAATTACGAAGGCGACAGCCTGTCTGCGTGCTTTCGAATTGAAAACGCCTCCGCGCGCGAAGCCGCGTTCGAAGTGTCCGCGAAGGCCGTCGATGCCGAAGGCAAGGAAGTCAGGTCCTTCACCGAAAAAGCAAAAGCCTCAGCCGGAGCGTTTGCGGCGGTGAAATTTGAATTCGAAACACGCAAGACTGCGCGCATTCACATCGAATTGAAACGCGCCGGCGAAGCGGAGGCGCTTGCGGAGACAAACGTCACGCTGCTGCGCGAAGATGATCCGTGGCCCGCGACAAAAATCGCCAACGGCCGCCTCACCATCGCCGAAGATGGCAGCGTGCTCATTCCGCTGGTGAAGAAAAAGCGCGTGATCGAAGACCGCACCTTCGCCCCGATGAAATGGCTCTTCGGCGATTCCAGCGACAGCAGCGGCGCGATAGGCGGCACAGCGCTTATTTTTGCGCCCGGCGCGTGGCACTTGAACGTGGACAGCGGCGTGCAGACGCTCGGCCCTTGGACGCCGGACGGTTCCGCGCCGATTCTTAAAACCATGGACCGAGTGCTCAGCCAAATCGGCGCGCAAAAGATTCAGCGCGTCGTGATTCTGCTTCCGCCGGAAGACCTCGACCTCGCCACTGATCCGCGCGTGTACCGCGTGGCGTTGGATGCGCTGATGGCGCGGCTCACGAAGAATGGCGTTACGCGCACGACTCTAATCTGTCCGTTCCGATTCGGCTGCAATGCCGCGCATCAACAAGCGCTCTGGCACGAAGTCCACGAGTCGGCGGCGGTAAATCTCGCCAAAGTCATCGACCCGATCGATTGGATCGGCGAATCCGCCTGGCGCGTCGACCCCTCCACGCCCAAAGTCTGCGGCCCGTCTCCCAACGCCGCCGGACGAAAAATGATTGAGCAAGCCTTGTCCGCTTTGATACGATAATTTTTGGAGGGGCGGCGCTCTTGCCGCCCTATTCACGGCGGCAAGAGCGCCGCCGCTCCTGACGCGAGGGCCGCAACGCCGCATGTATCCCACTCAACTGCACAGCTACCTGCTATGGCGCTCGTCGGTCGAACCCAATCCGCCGGCGCTCGCGTCCAAGCGCTACACCGCCGCCGCCTCGCTTGTCCCGACGGTCATGTGTGGAATTTTTGTGTACGGCTGGTACGCGGGCGAAGTGCTATTGGTCTCGCTCGCCGCGGCGTGGCTCGCGGATCTGCTCGGCCGGCGCGTGATTTACCGCCGTGAAAGAGAACTTTTTCTGCGTCGCGACGGCGTCTGGCTGCTCACCGGCCTTCTGCTCGGCTTGATGCTCCCGCCCGCAATCCCCATCTATTGGGCCGCGGCCGGCGCATTTATCGCCGTGCTCGCTGGAAAATTTTGGCTGCAAGTGGACGGCACGCCATTGTTGCAGCCTGCGTTGATCGGCCTGCTCGCGCTGCATCTGCTTTGCTTCGCCACCTCATCGCTGAGTTCCAATGCGCCCGGTCCCACCACGAACCCGATGAATCCGCGCGGCAACTGGCCGGTGCTGGAGCGCGCCACCAGCCTCGACGCGACAACCGGACGCGGCTACATTCCCGGCTTTCTGTGGAATTTTTTCGGCGGCGACATCCGCAATTCCATGCCGCGCCCGCGCAGTGATCTGTTCACTAAGGTCACCACCGACGCCGTGACCGGCCCGCGCCCGCAGGATTTGGTCGCCGAAAATCCCGCGCGAGATTTGAGCTGTTGCCGCTACACGAACGACAAAGGCGACACCATCGAACCGTACGATTGGTTGAAAATGCTGCTCGGTTATTTGCCTGGAACGATCGGCGCGTCCAGCGGCATGGCCCTGCTGATGGGCATTTTCCTGCTCGTCTTCAGCCGCACGCAATCGCCGCTGATTCCGCTCTCCGCGCTGTTTACAATGCTCGCCGGATTTTATCTTGTC
>DATGGK010000164.1:0-13804 GCA_035308565.1 Planctomycetota bacterium
TTGATGGATGCACTACGCAGCGCTGAGGACGAACTTGAAAGCTGAAAATCGGCAGTCGTCATGATAATTCTGCCGTTTGTGGGGTAAAGAAAATTGTAACGCCAATTCCACTTTGTGAGGGGAAGGCTGTGATTCGTCGTGCGAATCGAGAATCCGTACTGGGGTTGTTGAGTGGATTTCGGGGCGCCGAACCACTCAAGAAACTGTTCTGGACGGAACTCAACTATGACCGCATCAACACCCCGCTGTCCCGCAAGGGTTGGAGCGATGCGGCGGTGGCGACGCTGGCCGACGATCCGCTGCTTTTCGCAGGCGCGGGCGAAGCTTTCCAGGTCATCTATGCGCGCCTGGATTCGGATCGCCTCTCGCTCAGTATGGAACGCAGCGCCGTCACCGAACTGCTCAAGCAGCATCCCTATGCGCTCTTCGTTTTTTCCAACCGTAGGCAAGACCAGTGGCATTTCCTGAACGTGAAGCTCGCCGAGGTGCAAAATAAATCCTCACACGGCGACGCCACGCGTCGGAAATTGTTTCGCCGCATCACCGTAGCTGACGGCGCCGGTCTGCGTACGGCCGCGGAACGGCTGGAGATGCTCGATCTGAGCGCGCTCGGAACCGATGACGATCTTGCACCGCTCCGCGTTCAGGCCCGCCACGACGAAGCCTTCGATGTCGAAGCGGTCACGAAGCGGTTTTTCAACGAATACCGGCAGATTTTCGAGGACGCCGAGAAGAGCATCTCCGGCGTGCCGGCGGGCGAGACACGGCGGCTGTACACGCAGCGCCTCTTTAATCGCCTGATGTTCTTGTACTTCATTCAAAAGAAGGGCTGGCTGAGCTACAACGGCAGCACGGATTATCTGCGCGCGCTGTTCAGCGCCTCGCAGGCCGCGAATGAAAAGAGCTTTCTCAACGACCGTCTGTACTGGCTTTTTTTCTACGGCCTGAACCTGGAATACAAAGAGCTCAGCGCCGCCGACCAGAAAACCGTGCGCGAACGCTGCGGCGAGCCGATTTTCCTCAACGGTGGACGCCGTGTCGCGGTTTGTGGATCATGAAGACCCGTCCGCACTGCAGAATCCCGAAGTCGTATTGGACGCGCTGCGTGATCTGAAAATCTGCGACCCCGCCTGCGGCAGCGGCGCTTACTTGCTGGGCATGATGCAGGAATTGCTGCGGCTGCGCGAATCGCTGTTCAGGGCCACGGCCAAAGACCACAAGGACATTTACAACCGGAAGCTGGAGATCATCCAGAATAACCTCTATGGCGTGGACCTCGATCCGTTCGCTGTGAACATCGCCATGCTGCGGTTTTACGGCTTGGACGCCCAAACGCATCAGCCGGTCGATTCGAAGCGCTTCGATGACTATCTTGCAGGCAAGCGTCAGGCCTACGTGATGGTTGCGGGCAAACAGCAATTCTTTCCAAAGCGCACGCTGGCGACGATCGAATACAGTATTGAGGCGACCTACCAGGGCCTCTATCAGCGCCTACGCGGTTACCTGGGTCGCCCCAAAAGGCACACACTTTAGTACCCGTCGCTGCGTCCCATACAGTCGCGACCCGATCGTGCCCAAGAGTAAGCAGCCGTAAACTGTTCGGACTCCAAGAGAGCCAAAACACGGGAGCGTTCTGACTAAATGACACCAGAGGGTTATCCAATTTCTGCGAGGCGAGCGCCAAGAGTTGCTGGGCAGTTTTTTCCTCTGGAGCCAGCGCCACGGCGTGCGCAGCGGTGTTTTTCGAATCCTCGTAAAATCCCTTTTCGAAATACTGCTGCGCCTCTCGCGTTGCACGAGCGCCATCACCGCGTTTGTGTGCTGCTTCTTTGCGAGCCAGCAAGGCCTCATCGTTGGGCTGTTCAATTAGCGCCGCCGCAAATTCGCGTTCGGCGTCGTCCCAACGTCCCTCCGTAAACGCCTTCTCCGCTTCCTGAACGGCTTGTTGCCAACGCCGCAGGTTCGCCAATCCTACCGTTGATGCATCTCGGCCACGGCGTGCCGCCGTGTCGTTTGGCTCCAGCATGAGCGCCTTGTCGAAGGCGCTTTGGGCATTCTGCCATTGGAGATCATTGAGCGCTTTTTGTCCTTCTAAAATAGCGGCGGCATAATTTAGTTTGCGCTGGGAATTCTCGTATCCGCTCGCTGCTTTAAGCTTGAATTCCACCGGCCCGTCCGCGGACTCTTTTAACGCAAGTTCGTATGCTTCCGAAGCATCGCCGTAAATTTGTTTCGAATAGAGCACGTCGGCCGCAGACAGGTGCGATTTGAGTCGAGCGACTTTTTCGCGACTCTCGCGTGCCTCGTTCAATAGTAGTTTGGCGGCTGCCTTATTAGGGGACTCTCGCTCGCCGAGCGCATTGAGCGCTGAGTCGAGCTTCATCCGATGCTGTTTGCCGATGACTGCCCAGAAAAGAACGGTCCAGCCTTCAACGTCTTTATCATGAATCCAGAACGGATGGTTGCTGAGCAACTCGTCGGCGAAGCGCACGTCGCCATTTTTGACCGCGAAGAAAAAGTCGGCCAGAGTCGAATTGGCAGAATTGCTATGCGACTGTGCGGAGGAATCGGAATGCCCGGACTCGACCCGGTCCGCAAACGCAATCTTCAGCGCGGAGTGTCGCCGCTACAGTAAGGCGATTGAACTCGCAAAGGCATCGTCTCTATCGTGCGAGAAGAAGCGCTGGATGCGGGCCGCAGCGGCTTTCGCGGTAAGCGAAGTGTGCGCGGCGAAGAAGGTCCAATATCAGCGGGCAGCGGCGAAGATCTGCGAAGTGCCGAAGCAGATCATCACGATGGACGTCAAGGCCGAAGAGCTGCGCCGCGAACTTGACTTGGAGCCGGAGGAACTGCCGGCTAATTCAGTCTCGGCGATGTACCAGCTCCATTGCGGAATGGAGATTGCGCGCAAGGTCGCTGCCAATGATCCCGCAGAAATTGCCAATCTCCAGAAGAAGATCGAAGCGATCACAGTGGCGATCTTGGACGACACACTCTCCGTCAGGAAAGTGGCCGCGCAGTTTGCGGAAGAGCGCAAAAAGCTCGCCACGCTGCGCCGCGGCATACGCCCGGTGCCGGAGGTCGCGAAGGCAAACATGCTTCCACCGGCAGTTGAGCGCCTCGATGCGGAAGCGCTTCGCGGCAAGGTCGATGCACTCCATGTTCCGTCGGGCATCGCGGTGCCGGTGCTCACGATCACGCCACCGGACACCACGGCTCAGGGCATTGACGCGTACTTCGCCGACGCCAAGATGCGTGAGGCGATCAGCAGCGCCGTTCCGGTGCGCGGTGGAATGTGGATCTACATCGACCTGAACGCGAGCGAGAAGGTGGCGGTGACCGTGCCGGCGGATGCGCCGGAAGTCGGGGATCAGGTTCCGACTGCTCCTCCGGCTGTCGCCATGGTCAAGCTGCACAAGAAGAAGAACAAGGCCGCTTAATTTCAACAAGACGCGGGCGGCACGACCGGCGTGCCGTCCGCCAAATTGAGTGTGTGCGGCGGACGACGTTGGGATTCCCTGACGGCTGCAACGCGAAAAACAAAAGGAGATCGTAGCGATGAGGAAAAACACGGGGGTGATTTGGTTGGAGGATTTGGTTGACCTCGATATGTTGCGAATGACCATGGCGAACTGCCGTGTCATGGATGTCAATCATGAAAAAGTGCCCGCTGGGGAAACTAGGCTCGAACCGTTGTACGCAGCGATCATCGGAGCCATTGACGAGGCACAGGGCCGCGGGAAAAAGTTCATGGACGCCGACGAGTTTGCCAAACTTATTGGCCATGAAGTCTTGGTTGCGCTTCTCGGTCATTGCGAGGCTATGGAAAGGAAGGTGTGGGGGCAATAGAATGCACCACGCCGCACAACATGGCGACCGCCGGGAAGACCAGCGGGTCGGTGATCCAAGCGCTGTGCTATCTCGGTCAGCAACACGTGGTCGATAAAGTGGTCGCGCTGCTGCGGCGGCGGATTCGCGACGATATTCGGAAACGCATGCTCAAAGATCTTCGTTACGCGCCAGCGTGGATCACGTCGTGGATGCGCAAAATCGCAGAGCCTTCTTAATCGTGGACTCCATTGTCCATGACGATCGAAGCCGATTTCCACTTTTGCTCAATGGCGGTTGTGATCGGTTTGGCGCTAACGCGCTCGCGAGGCAGAATGTGCGCTCTTAAAATCGTAGAGTCGCCGGCTTCTACACGCCTCCTTACCTTGAAAACGCTACGCAGCGTGTCTCACAGTCACGATGATATACAAGCGATACAAAAAGCGATACAAAACGATACAATACTTTGTGCAACAAAGTTAATATTCGAAACAAAAACGCCTCTTTCGAGAGGCGTTTTTCATAGGAGAAATTGAATTGGCGGGAGTGCATCGGAATCGAACCGACCTATCGCCCTTGCGGACGAATCAACGGCTTTGAAGACCGCGGAGATCACCAGGTCTCTTCCACTCCCAATCCATTTACGAAGCAAGGCTTGATTCTTTGGCGCGCGTCCATTCAGCATTCAGACATTATCGCCGAGAGGCTCAAATTCAAACGCCGAACTCTGACGCATTGACCAAAACTCGCGGCATTCCGGGGTAGATAAGTCAAATTGCCATGAGAGCGGAGTTATGCCTGAGATCAACTCACTGCCGTCATTCCTCGATTCCGAAGAACAACTCGACGACATCCTCACGCGCCCGTCGCCCGCGCTGATCGACTTTATCAAAACTCTGCGCGGGCCGCTGCTGATTCTTGGCGCGGGCGGCAAGATGGGGCCGACGCTTGCGGTCCTTGCGCGGCGCGCCGCGGACGCCGCCGGGTGCGCGCTCGACATTGTTGCCGTCAGCCGCTTCTCGGACGCAAAAGCGCGCGCGTGGCTCGATGCGCGCGGCGTGCGCACGCTCAACGCCGATCTGCTTTCGCGCGACGCGCTGCGCACGCTGCCCGACGCCGAAAACATCCTCTATCTCGTGGGCCTCAAATTCGGCACCACGCAGAATCCGTCGCTGACGTGGGCCATGAACACGCTCGTGCCCGCCCACGTCGCCGAACGCTACCCGCGCGCGCGCATCGTCGCGCTCTCCAGCGGAAACGTTTATCCGCTCGTGCCGCTTCCATCCGATGGCGGGCGCGCCGGAGAGGCGCCCTACGGCGCGCGCGAAGACCATCCGCTCACGCCGCTGGGCGAATATCCCAACGCCTGCATCGCGCGGGAACGCATCTTCGAACATTTCGCGCGCATCAACGCCACGCCGCTGGTGCTCGCGCGATTGTCGTACGCCGTCGAACTGCGCTACGGCGTGCTGCTCGACATGGCGCTGAAAGTTCACGCCGGCGAGCCGGTCGATGTGAGCATGAACCGCTTGAATTGGATCTGGCAGGGCGACGCCAACGACATGATCGTGCGCATGTTAGCGCACGCCGCGAACCCGCCGCTCGCGCTGAACCTCACCTGCCCCGACCCCATCTCAATCCGCGCCACCGTCACGCGCCTCGCCGAATTGATGAACAAGCCCGCAAAATTCACCGGCGCCGAAGCCAACACCGTCATGCTCAGCAACGCCGCGCGCGCCTGCGCGCTACTTGGCGCGCCCCCTACGCCGCTCGACCCGATTCTGCGCTGGATCGCGCATTGGGTTCGGCGTGACGGCCGGACGCTGGGGCGGCCGACGCATTTTGAGGTGCGGGATGGGAAGTATTGAGTGACGTGAGCCATTGACCGGCGGTGACTATGGGCGTAGACTTTTGACGCGGAGTGGGTCTATATGTCATACATGTTTGAGGTCTATTACAAACCGCCTGTGGATCCAGGGAAAGAGCCCGCGTTGAATCAGCGAGTGGCCAGCATGGGCGGATGGCTGGAATTTCGAGAAAATCCGCGCGACCAAGTGAGGAGCGCTTGCCTGACTTACGAGTTTGGCGAGTTGTCGCAAGCGGAGGCAGCGGCGGAAGCATTGCGTCAATTGGGGGAGCATGTTGAAGGGCCGGGAGATTATGGGCCGGCTTAAACCGGAACATTGACCCGTTGAACGGAATTAAAAGGGGCTGCCATGGCCGAGGCGGTAAGCATCGAATTTGACAACATACTTGCCGAGCATCTTGCCGCGGAACGGTTGTATTACAAATCAACGCTATTCGCTAAATTGGACAAGATTGTTGCCGTGTTGCTGGTGCTCTTTGGGATAATCGCTGTATGGGCTGCCGGGTTGCGGTGGTGGACGGTGATATGGTTTCCGTTGGCGTTTTTGGAGTGGTTCAATTTGCCGTCGCTGCGACAGATTCAAGTTAGATGTTGGTTCAAATCGAATCCGAAGTTTAGCGAAACCTATTATGTAACGCTGGATGGTGCCGGCATTCATTTTCGTACAAGGTCGATCGATTCGCGGGTTACATGGGATCATTTCACAAAAGTGCTTGAAGACGAACGTCTGTGGCTTCTAGTCTATGGGACACGAATGTATTCGGTTATTCCAAAGCGTGTGTTCAAAAGCAATGACGAGCGCATTCGGTTTCGGACGTTAGTGGACGAGAATATCGTGGCAAAGCGCAGTAGGGAGACTTAAAGCCTCATGAACCCCCTCACCCTCGACTCCGCCGCAACCTCCGTCCGCTCGCGACAGAAACTCTTCCGCGGCTTGCAGGCGTTGCTCATCCTCGCCGTTCTGCTTGCGGGCGGCGCCATCGCGCTCTTTGGATTGGACAACCTGCTTCATCTTGGCACCGCGACGCGCATCGTTTTAAGCGCCGGCTTCATCGTCGCCGCGGGCGCGTTCTGGATTCGCAATTGCCTCAACCCGCTGCTGCGGCCGCTCTCGCGCGAAGAAGCGGTGATCCTCATCGAGCGCGCCATGCCGGAACTCGACAACCGCCTGATCAACGCCGAGCGACTCGGCCGCGACCCGTGCACGCCGCGCGAAATTCTGGCGATGATTCAGGACGAGGCCGCGCAGATGATCGCGATCTTCGATCTGCGCAAAGTCACGCCGCTGCGCGCGCTCAAAAAACTTGCGCTCTTCGCTGGCATCGCGGTCTTCGGGCTGCTGCTTTACGCGGCGCTTTTTCCCGATCATTTCAACAACGCCTTCCAGCGTTACACGCGGCCCAATTCGTACATTCCGCCGATCACGCGCACGCTCCTGACCGTCTCACCGGGCAACGTCACCGTCGTGGAAGGCGACACCGTTGCGATCAAAGCGGAAGTGAGCGGCGAGATTCCTTCCGACGCGCGCGTCTACGCCGACAAAACCACGCAGACGATGCGCTTCGTTGGCAGCGCGTTCGTGCATGAATTCCCGAACGTCGAATCGTCGTTCACGTACACGGTGCAGGCCGGCGATGCTCAGAGCGACCTCTATAAGGTGACCGTGCTGAAGCGCTGCAAAATCGAGAAGATCGCGTTGACGTACACGTTCCCCGAGTATTTGAAGAAAGCGCCCCGCACCGACGACCCGTCGTCGGGCGCGGTGTCGGTTGTCGAAGGCACGCGCGTCACCGCGGCGCTGACGATGAACAAAGCGGTTTCAACGATCAAAGCGACGATTACAGACGGCATGTCGATTGAACCTGTATCGCCGGCGTCCCGCCGGCCCGATTCTGAAACTGGCCGGCGAGACGCCGGCGGTACAGATCTCGCGTGGACTTTCGACATAAAAAAGAACGGCAGCTATTCCTTCGCGTGGACCGATGAGGACAAGCTCGCCGGCAAAAGCCCCGTCTATCCCATCACCGCGTTGAAAGATCAACCGCCGACCGTGCGCCTGCTTGAACCGGCACGTGACATCAGCTTGCAGCCCGATGGCAGCGTCACCGTCGTGGTTCAAGCCGCCGACGATTTTGGCTTGGCGAGCGTGAGTCTGAAGCTGCGCAAAGGCGACCGCGATCCAGTCACGATTTCGGATTTTCCGATCAGCGGCAACAATCTGCGCGCGGCGTCGCTGCTCTCGATGAAAGAAATCAAAGCCAAGCTCGGCGACGCGCTCGGCGTCTTCGCCGTCGCGAAAGATTTGAAGGGGCAGGAGGCCGTCAGCGGCGTCGTGTACATCCACGTCGTGGCCGACGCGGCGGTGAAACAGGAGGCGATCAAGGAAGTCAAAACAATCGCCGCGCGTCTGCGCGAAGTCATCGCCGAGCAGAAGCGTGTGCGCGGCGTCGCGCAGATCAAGCCAAGCGCCACCGAAGCGCTGGTGAAAGATCAGTCCGCGATTTTGCGCACGCTGCGCGACATTCACGGTTCGTGGGACAATCAGGATTTGATTCACATGAGCGCGCGCAAACGCCTCGAAGCGGTGCTGGCCGGCCCCGCGCCCGCGGCGATCACGCAGTTGCGCGGCGATGTGCCGTCGGCGCTGAAAACGCAGGACAAAATCGTCGGGGAACTCGAAGCGATCGTCGCGATGCTCGAAGGTGTCGTCGCCAAAAGCATGAGCGAAGGCGTGGACAAAGCGTTGCAGCAGGCGGCAGAGAAAACGCCGAAGCAGATCGCGAAGGATACGCTGGCGGGCTTGAAGGAATTCGAAACCGAGCAGAAGAAAGTGTTGCAGGAGTCGATGGATTTGAAGCTCAAAGCCGCCGACGACTTCAGCGACGAAGACAAAAAGAACATGGCCAAGCTTGCGCAGACCGAAGAGAAATGGGGCAAGTTCTTCCAGGAAAAAGCGACGGACCTTTCGCGCCTAGCCCCGCAAGACATGACCAACGGCACGACGACGAAGGAACTCAACGAAATCTCAAGCGAGATCAAACAAGCGGCGCAGCAGCTTGATAAGAAAGCGACGGAACTGGCGATTCCTCTCGAAGAAAGTGGGCTGGAGCTGGCCAAATCAATAGAATCGAATATCGAAAAATTCCTCGCCGGCGCGCCGGACGACACGAAGTGGAACATGGAGGACAACAACAAGGACGTGGACGTGCCGATGCAGGATTTGCCGTCGGAGCTTGAAGACATTGTCGGCGATTTGATCGACAAGGAGGACAAGCTCGCCGAGGACGCGCAGGACGTGACCAGCAACTGGCTCGATTCGATGGACAAGGGCGTGGGCTGGGGCGTGAGCGACGGGCCGATTTCGGACATGAGCGCGAAGGGCATCACCGGCAACGTGAATCCGAATTCGAACGAGGAAAACGGGCGCAGCGGCGAAGGGCGCAGCGGCAAAAGTTCCGGCTCGTTCGCGGAGAAAACCGCCGAAGGCAAAGGCGGCAAGCAGACGCCCACGCGCTCGACGCCCGATCCGTTCGAAGCCGGACGTGTCGATGACAAATCCAAGGACCCCTCCGGCGGCTCGACCGGCGGCGGCAAGATCAGCGGCGCGAACAAAGAAGGCTTGCGCGGCGTGCCGCCTCCGCCGAGCAAAGAAAAAATGGACCGCCTCGCCGACACGCAAGCCGACCTGCGCGACGCCGCCGAAAAAGCGAACGTGGGGATGCAGAAGCGCGGCTACGTCTCGCAGGATTTGTCGAAAGCCATCGAGCGCATGAAAACCATCGAAGGCCAGTTGCGCGGCATGAGGGGCGCGAATTACACCGGCGAAATGAAAGGCGTCAGCGAGAAGCTCAACGCCGCGAAAAAAACCGTGCGCGATTCCATCGACGTGAACCGCGACACCTCGCGCCCTCTGACCAAACAGCGCCGCGACGATCTGCGCAACGCAATGGACGAGGAAGTGCCTTCTGAATTCAAGGATTGGGTGAAGGAGTATTACAAGGCGCTATCGCAGTAACTGCGCATTTTCCATTGTCCATTTACCATTTTTCATTTTCCATTTCATTGAAGCGCGTGCGTCGAGCAAATGGAAAATGATTGATGGAAAATGGACAATGGAAAATGAGCCGTCAAAGCCGGTTGTACCGCGGCCCTCCCCCGCCCTCCGGCACGACCCATGTGATATTCTCGTACGGATCTTTGATGTCGCACGTTTTGCAATGCACGCAATTGCCCGGATTGATCTGCAAATGTCCGCTCGGCCCGTTTCCGATCCATTCGTAAACGGCGGCGGGACAGAAATGCTGGCACGGATTGCCGTATTCGATTGAGCAGCGCTCCTGGCACAATTTTAGATCTGGCACTTTCAAATGGCACGGCTGATTCTCGGCGTGATTGGTGCCGGAAAGAAATACGTCCGAGGCTCGGTCTAAGGTTAGCGAGCCGTCAGCCGGGGTGGGCGGGACGCCTGCGCTACGGGCGCTGATTTTTTCCAGCGTCTTGAAATCGGCTTCTGTGCGAAGCGGATCAACAAATCCGCGTCCGCGCGTGAGGCGTTGCGTTAGATCGTGGATAATGCCGGACGCGATTCCGCGCGCGTAGCCGGCGCGCCAGTTGCGCACGCGATGCAGTTCGTCGCGCGCCCAGCTTGCGTTGAATAAATCGTCGTAGTGCTTGAGCTGCCCGCGCGCGAAACTCTTGGCGGCGAGCGCTTCGCCTGCGGCTTCGGCGGCGAGCATTCCGGACTTCATTGCCAGATGCACACCTTTCAAGCGCGCAGCATTCAGCAAACTCGCATTGTCACCGATGAGACAAAATCCATCGCCATACATCTGCGGTACGGAATAAAGTCCGCCTTCGGGAATCGCCTTCGCGCCGTAGGCGATGGCCTTGCCGCCGGCGAGGAGCTTCTTGATTTCGGGATGCGTTTTCAAACGGTTGAATTCGACGTGCGGCTGCAACGCCGGGTCTTCGTAATCGAGCCCCACGACCAGTCCGATTACCAAATGTGCCGCGTCGAGTCCATAAATAAACGACCCGCCGAAGGCGCCGCTGAATCCGTGCAGGGCGCCTTTCTGCAGCGGAAAGCCGAGCGTGTGAATCACTTTTCCCGCGGAGAAATTCGCTGCGGGAATCTCCCACAATTCCTTGATCCCAATCGCGTACGTCTGCGGCTGGCGATCCGCGTCGAGCGCCAGGCGCTTGATCAGCGGTTTGGTCAGACTGCCGCGCGCGCCTTCGGCGAAGATTGTAATTTTTGCGCGCAAGTCCGCGCCGGGCGAAAACGATTCGCCGGGCGTGCCGTCCTTTTTCACGCCGCTGTCCTGGCAGCGCACGCCCACGACTTTCTCGCCGTCGAAAAGCACTTCCGCGCCGGCTACGCCTTCGAGAATTTCAACACCGCGTTTGCGCGCGTGATCGGCCAGCCACGGCGTCAATTCGCCCAGCGCGATCACGTAATTGCCGTCGTTGTGGAGATAGGGCGGAATCAGCGCGTGCGGCAGTTTGCGCTTGCGCGCCGGCGAAAGCAGCCAGATTTCTTCGCTCGTGACTTTCTGTTTGACCGGCGATTCCTGCTGCTTCCACTCCGGCAGCAATTCGTCGAGCGCGCGCGGATCGAAGACTGCGCCCGAGATGCTGTGCGCGCCGACAGAGACCCCTTTTTCGATCACGAGCACCGACGGCGGCTCAATCGGCGCGGACGGATTATTCTGATTGTACGCATCGACCCAATCGCGCAGCCGAATCGCGCACGCCAAGCCCGCGGGTCCGGCACCGACGATCAGCACATCCACTTCAAGTGTTTCGCGATCGGACATTTCCGCCTCAAAGCTTATCGCTTGATCGTCCAACTGCGCTTCTTGTCCAAAATACGGTGCCAGTTAATTTTCTTGTGCTTTCGATAAACGTGCGGCGGCATCGACGCAGCGATCAAAAACAAAACCACCGATACCCCTTCAATAAGCGGGCTGGATTTCGTGCCCTCAACAAATTGGCTCGACATGATCGTTCGATAATGTGGGTCAAACCCAAACGCATAAATCTGCATGGCAAAATTTTCGAGAGTAGCGATCGCGAGCAGCCAAAAGCCAAGATTAGGCTGGAAGAATGTTGTCACAGCGCCGACAATAACGATCAACGACGCAAACCCGACCACAACAACCAATTCCGGCGGTGATCCGCGATGGAACCAGAATACCTGCCATTCCCGCGAATTGTTGGGTGCACGTTCCAAAAATGAAAACAACACAATTAACCCGACTATGTGAAACATCGCCATCAGAAAGGCCCACACGCGTATCACGTTTGCATGGCATCGAATCTTGCGACGCGTTTTAATCCAAAGCCATCGTAAATAACGCATGCGCTATATTCTCGGCTTGCGAATCGTCTTTCCGCCTTCCGGCGGCCCTTCGCCCGGCTCCGGCCCGCCTTCGATGCCGCCCAGTTTTCGCCCGCGCGTTCCGGCGGCAGTGCCCCACATCAAGCGCGTCATCTCGGGGAATTCCTCATCGGCGGCGGTGAGCAAACAATACAGGCAGCGCCGAAATCCTTCGTAGCTCAAATCGGTGTCGTTGACCGGCACGTCGATCTCCGCGCGCACTTCGCCGTCGGCGGGGTCGTAGCCGAACTTGAGCAGGATGTACTGCATGTTCAGCTCCATCAGGCGTTCGAGCACTTTGCTTTTGTCGCGAACTTTGGCGAGGTTCAAATAATTCGGCACGATGAAACGCACGCGCTGTTTTTCGGCGTCGAAGAGAATCATCGCGCGGTAGGTGGCGTTGTCGCCGCGGAAACCGGTGCGGATGCACGACCCTTCCGGGTCCATGTCGTAGCGCCATTCATCGCGATCAAGGTAACGGGCCAATGTGTCGAGAGTAACAAGTGTCGCCATGTGTCCAGTGTGTGGAATTTTCGAATTCTGTCAATCGACAATGAGTTTGCATTCAAAATTCAAAATTGCGCGCGTCATTCAGGATCTTGAACCTTGAACTTTGAATTATTTTTCGCGCGACTTTTTCAATCCAGCCCTTTCGAGCAGCGCAATGATCGTCAGCACCATCAGCGCCTGAACAATCACCAGTGACCCTGTCGCTTCCGACAGCTTGCCGAGCACCGTTGCGGACAATCCGATTGCAAGGCAAGCGAGATGAATCGTGCCCACCGCCTGCGCGCGGGTCATGCCCAGATCGACGAGGCGATGCGAAAAATGCGAGGTGTCGCCTTTCATCACGGGGCGGCCTTCGGTCAGACGGATTAAGATCACCGAGCCGGTGTCGTAAAGCGGAATCGCGAGCACGAGCAGCGGCACGCCGATCGCCAGGTGCGACGGGCCGCTCTCGCGATAATACGTGACCAGCACCGCGAAGCACGCCATCAGGTAACCGCACAGCAGCGATCCGGCGTCGCCAAGAAAAATCGAGGCCGGCGATTTGTTGTACCAGAAAAATCCGGCGCTCGCGCCGCTCAGCGCGGTGAGCGTCACGGTGTCGGTCCACTGCCCGCTTTCGGACGCGACCAGCGCCAGCATCGCCGACGAAATCGCGACGGTGCCGGAGCAGAGGCCGTCCATGTTGTCGAGCAGGTTGAAGCTGTTGGTGATCAGCGTGATCCAAATCGCCGTGACGCATTTCATGATCCAATTATCGCCGATAAACGCCGTGATGCGCACGCCGCCGGCGACGGTTCCCGCGGCGATGACGAGCTGCACGAGCAGTTTCACGCGCGCGGATAAGCGGTACTTGTCGTCGATAAGTCCAAGTGCCAGCACGCCAAAGGCGCCAATGACGACGTAGACGAGCGTGTCGTATTCCGGCGCGTCGGCGTCGGGCGGGAAGAGCGGCCAGCGGTGCGCGGCGAACCACGCGCCGCCGAGTGTCAGCACCAGGGCCAGCAAAACGGCGATGCCGCCGCCATAGGCGATTTCGCGCGAATGAATTTTGCGCTCGCCGGGCTTGTCCACGAAATTCAACGCGAGCGCGGCGCGGCGAATCAGTGGCGTAAGGATCAAAGCCAGCACAAGCGCGCACGCGGCGATGGTGAAGAAGGTTAGTTCCAAATTTTATGCGCTCCTGTGACGACTGTCGTCCTGAGTCCTGAGTCCTGAGTCCT
>DATGGK010000165.1:0-12070 GCA_035308565.1 Planctomycetota bacterium
AAGCAAAGATGGTGTCTTCAACAGACAGGAAAGATGTAAAATTCATGCCGAAAGCTCCCCGTGGTTTCCTCCTGGTAAAGCATCGGCAAGTTGCGCTCGAAAAATGAGTTAGAGTTTTGGGAACTGGTTCAATTCATTTCAATTTCAAAGGGCACCGCGCGCGAGTTCTTTCAGCACCATCCCACGAGCGCGGAGTTAGTGATCGAAATCGGCCATGCCTCGGTGAACTACGACCGAGGGCAAAAGGGAAGTCTGTACGCAAAGGCAGGCATCCCCGAGTATTGGCTGGTCAACATCGCCGACCTTTGTGTCGAAGTGTATCGCGACCCCGTTAAAGCCAAGGGCCATTTCTTCGGCTGGAAATACGCCCAATGTCAGATTTATAAAAGCGGCGAGACCATCACACCGCTGTGTTTGCCTGGGTTGCGCATCGCAGCAAGGGAACTGCTGCCGTAAACGACGCTGAAGTTGACGACGTAGCCAGTGTATTTATAATGGTTCCTTTAGGAAGCTCGCCATGCCTCTTTATTCCCGCCGAAAATTCCTCATGCTCGCCAGCGGCGCCGGCGGGCTGGCCATGTTTGGCCTCGCCGCCCGGCTGCAGCGCGACTACAACCTGCGCGAATTCAAGCGCACGTCGTACGCGCTGGGCGCTGACGTTCATCTCACGGTGCTGCACGCGGACGAAGAAGTCGCGCGCGTGGCGCTCAACGCGGCGTTCGACGAATTGGACCTGATCGAAGATTGCATCAGCGTCTACCGCGCGCACAGCGATATTTCGCGGCTCAATCGCCAGGGCAAAATTGAGCATCCGCACGCGCATTTTCTGACTGTGCTCAACGCCGGCCAGAAGATGGCTGAACAATCCAACGGCGCTTTCGATGCGACGGTGCAGCCGCTGTGGGATTTGTACTTCGCGGCGAAAAAGAATGATGCGCTGCCGAGCGTCGAAGCCATCGCTGCGGTGCGCGCCAAAGTCGATTGGCGCGACATTTCCGTGTCAGGCGAGCGCGTCGAATTCAAAACGCCGGGCACGAAAATCACCTTCAACGGCATCGGCCAGGGTTTCGCCGCCGACCGCGTGCTGGCGGTGTTGAAAGCGCACGGTATCGAACACGCGCTGATCGACGCCGGCGAATACACCTGCGAAGGGCGCAAAGCCGACGGCTCGAAATTCCGCGTGGGCATCGCGCACCCGCGCAAGCCGGATGCGCTTATCGCGGTCTGCGAAATGGACGGGCGCGCGCTGGCCACGTCCGGCGATTACGAAACGTATTTCAGCGACGATTTTCTGTACAATCACATCTTCGATCCCGCGACAGGCGTTTCGCCGCGCGAATTGGCGAGCGTCACCGTGGTCGCGCCGACGGGCATTCTGGCGGACGCGCTGACGAAGCCGGTCTTTATTTTCGGACGAGAAAAAGGTTTGGCGCTCGTCGAGTCGATGCCGGGTTGCGATGCGTTTGTGGTGACCAAGGATGGCGCGACGGCGCACACGCGCGGGTTTCCGCTGGCTGGATAAGCGTTGCATTACGGCGCGGTTTGGCCAACTTCACCGTCCGGCACCCAACAATTCGGCCGCGACGGATGCACGCGAATGGCCAATCGATAGCCTGGCTGCGTGTTTCGATAAATCTTTTCGGAAACCGGTCCCCACGCTGCAATAGCCTTTCCGTTTATCGTGTATTCGACTTCGATGATCGACTGAGCCGACCGCCTCGTGGTTTTTTTGTCTAAGACTGTTCCATCAACATGCTGCCCTTCGCGAAACGCTCGCTCTCGATTTCGGAATTCTTGTCCGTAAATTAGTTCGAAGAAAAGCAGCGCGAAACCACCGAAGATTGAAAAGCCGACTGCGGCCTGCCATTCGGAAGTTTGATAGGCGACGAAAATTCCGAATACAATTGGTACGGCTGGAATGAGCACGCTTAACAGCCATATCTGGGTTCGCGAATACGAAGAAACAAAATTAGGTACGCATGATTTCATCGCCGCCCCTCCATCACAGCAAACTTCTCCGAATCACCTCGCCCGCCTTGTCGAATTCGGGCGCCCACATAATCTCGGGCTTCATGTCGCGCAGGCAATCGCGGATTTTTTCGAGCGTGTTTTTGGCCATGTGCGGGCAGGCGTTGCAGGCGCAGGCGATGCCGGGCACCGGCAGAAATGTGTGCTGCGGGTAGCGCTTTTCGAATTGCCAGAGCATGTTCACTTCGGTCGCGACGTTGAACGTCGTCGGATTGGGTTTGCTGCCGACGAATTTCAACATCGCCTCGGTGCCGCCGACGAAATCGGATTGCTCCAGCATGTTTTGGGGGCATTCCGGGTGCGCGATCGTGACGGACTGCGGGTTTTGTTTCTTGAGCTTGATCATGTCGCCGACGGAGAAGACTTCGTGAACCATGCACGAGCCTTTCCACAGGATGAAGGGGCGTTTGGTCTCCTCCATTAAGTAGCGGCCGAGGTGCTGGTCGGGGGTGAAGAGGATTTGGCAGTCGCGCGGCACGCGGTCGATGATTTCGCGCGCGTTGCCGCTGGTGACGATCCAATCGGAGAGCGCTTTGACGGCGGCGGTGGAATTGATGTAGGTGACGGTTTGGAATTTCACGCCCTTGGCGCACAGTTCGTCCTGGAATTTCTTGAGCTCCGGCGCGGGGCAGGAATCGGCGAGGCTGCATCCCGCGGTCAGATCGGGAAGCAGCACCGTTTTTTTCGGATTGAGAATTTTCGCCGTCTCCGCCATGAAATGCACGCCGCAGAAGACGATCACGGGGTTGGTGACTTTGGCCGCTTCGCGGGCGAGTTTGAGCGAATCGCCGGTGATTTCCGCGATCTCCTGAATCGCACCGTCCTGATAATAGTGCGCCAGCATGATTGCATCGCGCTCTTTCTTGAGCTCGGCGATCTCGTCGTAAAGTGCGACTTGCTGATCCAGCGACATGGTCGTCATAGCAAACCCTCCGATCCGAATTCAGTCTACCTCGTATAGGACGCGCGTCCAGTGAGGTTGGATTCAATTGCACACGTGCAGGCTAACATTTGCAGATTTGCCCAAAAAAATTGGAAACGAATCCTATTTGTGATATAAGTAACGCACGTAGTGCAGCACAAGAAGTGAACACATTATGTGCATTTGGCAGTTTTATGATGTAGGCATTGTGCAGAATGAACGGTCAGCTTTTCGGCGAAGTCTATTTTTTGAATCCGGAGCGTAAATTTAATTATGACCACGGACAAACCTGTTTTTGCCGACCCACGACCGTTTCGCCCTGAGTCGCGGGGCTTGCCGCCTCGCAATTCCGCGCCTGCAGCCTCCAGCCTCCAATCCGGCGTGCGCGCCGCAGTCGCTCACACCCCTGCGAGCGCCGACACAATCGGCAACATCAAAATCGTGCTGATTTTTCTCAGCGTTTTCACGCTGGGCAACATTGCCTTGACGTTGTTCATCGCGCGTCCAAAGGAAGTCGTCGAGACGCCCGCCGAGACTAAAGCCAACGACGCGATGCAGGAAGTCAAGCAATTGCGCGACGACTTGATGCGCGCGCGCACGAGTCTCGCAACGAGCACTTCGGAAATCGGACGCTTGAAAACCGAATACGCTGCAGTCATGGCGCGCCTCGCGTCGGTCACGACGCCAAGTACGCCGGCTCATTCGTCGGTAGTCGCGCCGCCCGCGGCTGAAGCCGTCACGGTGCATACGGAAGGGGGGCAAAAATAATGAGCGCGTTTGCTTCGATTAACGCCGTGCGGTCAAAGCTCCAGAATGCACGCGGCCTCTCCATGCTCGAAGTGATGCTCGCTGGCATGATCCTGGCGTTGTGTGCGTGCGCGATGCTGGTGGCGTCGTACACGTCCGCGCAGGCGACGAAGCAATCCGCGGAGTACTCCGCGGCTGTCTCCGCCGCGCGCAAAAAAATGGAGGAACTCTGCAGCACCAATTTTGACGCGCTGGTTCAGCGCTATGGAAAGTACAATCCGACCGCCGGAAACACCTTCAAAGTCTACATGGATGAAGGTACGCAGTACGTGGCCAACAACGCCAAGCAGTCGGGAATTGAATTGCCCGGCTTCCGCAAGGTCGTCAACGGCGTGGACAATTTCGACGCCGGCGAAATCGTGATCGTCACGCACGAAACCAATCTGCCCAGCACCTACGGATACAGTTGCAGCATTTCGTCCACGAACCTATGGCCCGACAACGGCAATCCGGGCGGGATCAGTTACACCGGAATCCCGATCGATCTCAACGGCGACGGCACAACCACCAGCGGCAATTGCTACGATCTCTCCGTCACTCCCGCAGTGAAAACCGCAGTCCGGCTTCCGGTCGGCGTGGTTATTCGATGGAACGGCACCAATGGCCCCGAAAGGTACGAGTTATGGACCATCATCACCCGGTACTAAAGCGGGGTATTGTGGTGCAGGCCTCCAGCCTGCAACGCAAATCCCATGCAGGCTGGAATCCTGCACCACAAGGTTTCACCCTGATCGAAATGGCGCTGGTGCTGGCCATGAGTTCAGTGCTGTTGATCGCCTTTTATGCCTTCATGTCCACGCAGACCATGAATGCGTTCGAAGACAGCAGCGAAATCACCGTCCAAAGCGGTATTCGCACGACCATGGCCGCGCTGGTCCAGGAACTCGAAGGCGCGCACCTCTTCGCGCTGGATTCCAACGCCAACTGGGTGTGCTACCAAATTCCGATGACCGGCCCGTCCGGCTCGATTGTGCTGGACAGCAACGGCAACATTCAATATGGCGCGATTCGCGCGGACATGTCGGGCTGGACCAACGGCGTTCCCAACGGCTGGCTGGCCGGCGGCTATTACGAGATCATTTTTGTGGACGATACGACCAAGCCGCCGCTGGTTGAAAGCCAGATGACGACGCCGGCCACGCCCAACGGCCAGAATATCAGCGGCACATTCGCCACCGGCGCAACCAATTTCACAGTGGCTTACGACAAGGCGTTTTACTATGGATCGTTCCAGCAGGAAACCCACACCGCGCCGCCCAACGGCACGATCAACGTAAACGGCCCGACCGGCGTGCTGACCGGCCCGACTCGTGTTCTGCCGGGAATCTGTCTGCGGATGTATGACAAGAATGACACGTCCACGCCCAAGCGCACGTGGCCGTGGCGCGGAGGGTTCTTTTACATGCGCAACATTTCGGCGACGCCCACGCTCAACGCCGCCGGCACCGGCCCCGGCACCGTGTGGAGCCCGCAGACAGCCGGCACTTATACCGACACCAACGGCAATGGCGTGTGGGACGTCGGAGAGCCCTTCACCGACATCGACGGCGACGGCATGTTCGAAGATGCGGATTGCGAACCGTTCGTGGATGCCAACGGCAACAACGTCAAGGATACGCTGGAAAATTTCACCGACACCAACGGCAACGGCAAATGGGACGGCAGCCTGCGGGTTCAGATTCGCGCGTTCGACGCACAGAAAATTGTCGGCACCAGCGGGAATCAGCGCGACAACAGCGCCGCGGTGCGCACGCTTTCGACGAAGGTGAAGATCAGAAATTAAGCGTCATTGTGGTGCAGGCGGCTCGCCTGCACTTTGAAAAACCGGCAGAAAAAAGGGGGATCAGGTTATGAAACTCAATGTCGCCCGCTCGCGCGGCTCCGTACTGTGGGTTGCGCTGTTCGCTATCGTCATCGCCATGGCCATCGCGTTGTCGATGCTGCAAACCAGCGTCACCAACGCCAAGTCGCAGGACCAATACACGGCGTCGAACAATTCCTTCTTCGCCACGCACGGCGCGACGGAATTGGTGATGAGCGACTTGTGGGGCCGCTTCAACGGTCAGAACACCACTGCCTCCGGTTACACGCCGGTTTTCGCGACGTGGCTGAGCAACAATGCCACGTTCTCCCAGATCAATTCAGGCTCCGGCGATTCGGTTGCCGAAGATTTCCGCCTTGGGCCGAATTCTTACACGCTGGCTCAGACCACGGGCGCAGTGCCCACGCTGGACACGCCCACAAAAGTCACGCGCGCGGTGATGACCGGTTACAACAACATCAACCTCGGCGACCGCATGATCACCGGCGTGCGGCTGTACCGCAAAGACCGCCCGCAGGCGGGGCACTACATCATGGATTTGCTGATCGTCGCCGAGACACAGAAATACCTCGGCAACAACGCGACGAATCAGGCCACCGCCGTTCAAAGCACCAATGCCGGCATGCAAACAGAATTGTTCCAGCCGCAGTGGGAAAGCCAGCTCTTCAATTTCACCAGCCCGCCGAATTTCAACGGATTCGATTACGCGCTGCTGACGAAAAATCTGACGTGTACCATGTGCCACATGCGCGTGCGCAACCGCAGCCTGCTGGACAATCAGGCCGCGGCGTTGGCGGGCGGTTCGAAGAGTCTTTTCGGGAACTTCGGGCGCGTCAAAGTCGGCATCACCGATTACCTCGGGATCCGCACCGGCCAGATGTATTCGACGATTGACGGCACGCTGTATCACCGCGGCACGCTGGAGTATGAAGGCAGCCACGCCAATGTCACTCCGGCGCAGTTCGTTTCGGATACGGTGTGGTCGATGGCCTTCAATACCAACGCGACGACCATGGCCCAAAACGCGGCCACCGGGATGGAGTCCGCGACGCAGTTTGTGAATGCGACCACCGACGCCAGCGGCAATCCGATACCGGTGCCCGCGCCCGGCGGCAATCTTTACCTCAATTATTCCAGCACCGCCGGCGGACAGACGGACGGCAACCTGCCGTCGAGTAATTTCCCGGTGCCGTTCCCAGAAATTCCAACTAGCACCACGCTCACCACCGGCCAAGTCATCAATGGGCCGAATCACAAAGTCGATGCCGCGGAAGTCATCGCGCAGGAAGTCGGGCTTACTTCGGCGGTGGATGGCGTTTCTCCCAGCAGCATCAAAGGCGGTATTGCCGTCACGCTGGCTGCCGGCACCCAATACACGCAAACCAATCTCCCCGGCAGCATCGGCGCCACGGTTTCCACGGGCGCCGGCAACGTCGCCGCCGCGGCCGCGAACATCCAGCAGACCTATACGGGCAACGTCGTGCTGGTGGGCACGCAGGCTAATCCCATCCAGATCGACGGCAAAGTGGTAATCGACGGCGACGTGGTGATCCGCGGTTACGTTCAAGGCACCGGCCAGATCTACGCCAGCGGCAACATCTACGCGCCCGGCGACGTGATCTACAACGATGTCGGCGTCGGCACGCTCAACGAACAATTCGGCGTCAACAGCAACACCGATCCCAAGAAGCAGACCAACTTGCTGGGCCTCGTGGCCGGCAAGAACATCGTCGTCGGCGATTACCTCAGCGAAGTCACGCACTGGGATTCCAGCCAGACCGACTTCTTCAATCCCTACACCTACAACCCGTCCACCAAAGTGCTGACGCCCAACCCCGGCAGTCCCGATCCGGGGCTCAAGCAGACTTACGTGTCCGGCAGCACGACCAACAATCACATCGGTTCGTATCCGATGGACCTGAATCCCGTCGTGACGCTGCCCACCGGCTCGAAATACGCCAGCGGCACGTCCATCTCGACCAGCACTCAGTTCGCCGGCAGCAACTTCGCCAACTTCACGGTCGAACAGATGTCCTATTTCAACCGCAACGAATTGATGAAAGTCCTCAAGAAGCTGCCGACGTCCGACCCGACGCAGGCCAGTTCCTATTCCGGCAGCGCGGGCGTGACCAATCCGAATTACGATCCCAATTACATCCCGCGATTCTATTCGTTGTATCCCTACAACGCCGCCAGTCCCTCGACCACGCCGGCGCAGGCGTTCCTCTACTCCGGCTCGACCTGGGATCCTGTCAACAACCATTGGAACGGCACCGACGATCCGCACGTGTACGAATACATGACGCCCGTTGACAGCATGCCCGCCGGTTCCATCAGCGACGCCGCCATTCAGGCCAAGAACGTGATCAACGTTCACCCCGATTGGATTTCGCCTACAACGATGATGCGCATTCTCTCCGACGAAGCCAACAACCACGTGCCTGTCATCGCCGATGCGGAATACGGCACGTCGTCAAACAATTACCAGGTTCCCGATCGGCGTTTGGACGGCGTGCTTTACACCAACAACGCCATTTTCTGCGTCGAACGCCAGCAGTCGCAATACTACAACCCGTCCACAGGCAAATGGAGCAAGGTTGCCGCGAAAACCAGCGGTTACATGCAGGTCAACGGCGCGCTCGTCGCGCCCGACACCGGTATCCTCGTCACCGGCAACGGCGCGAACAACTTCACCAACGATTCGAGCAACCGGCAGGCATTTTTGGTGAATTATGACAGCCGCACGAAGAACCTGGTCGTGGTCAACAACCAGGACTTTTCGTCCTACACGCAGTGGGGTGTCACGCGCGTGGGAATGGTGCGGAACGCGAAGTCGTTCATGCCCACGGCGCCGTAGAGTGCGAGTGCGAGTGCGAGAGTATGAGAGTACGAGAGTAACAGCGGGGTGGCGCTTTGCGCCGCGATTGGTGTTCACTACTCTCACACTCTCACACTCACTTCGGCCATTCGCCATTCACCATCGGCTTGAGTTCCAGCTTCGCCGGATCGATTACGGCGTGTTTGATGCGCGTGCGTTTCCAGGTGTAAACGACGTGGACCAAGCCATCCGCGGACTGAATCGCCGCCGGATAAGAGAATTCGCCGGGTTCGTTTTCAAGCGTCAACGCGGCCAGCCACTCTTTTCCGTCCGCGCTGACGGCCACGTTCAGCGGGCTGCGGCCCGTTTTTGTGTGATTGTAAACCAGCAGGTGGCGGCCATCTTTGAGCGTGACGGCATCGATGCCTGAATTGGGATTGGGCAGCGGCAGCGCGCTCATGGGTCCCCAGGTTTTGCCGTTGTCGTTCGACCAGATTTGGAAGATCGATTTTTGCCGCGTGCGGCCGACCGCTTCGAGCTGCCCGTCTTTGTGAATCAGAATGCTCGGTTGAATCGCGGAGAATTCCTTGCCATCGTTGACCGGCTCGCTCGCGAGCCACGTTTTTCCGCCGTCGCTGGAGTGTTCGAAATGCACGCGCCAGCCCGCGTTCTCGGTGCTGCTGGGCGAGAGTATTTCGCCGTTGGACAATTGCACCGGCTTGTTTTTGATCGGGCCGAGAATTCCATCCGGCAGCCGCGCGGGCTTCGACCAACTCTTTCCGCCGTCGTCGGAACTCATCGACATGCCCCACCATTTTGACGGGCTGGGCCCGGCTTTGTAAAAGAGCCAGAGCCGCGCCGCTTCGAGCCGCGACCGCAAGGGAGCGGGACCGCCCGCTTCGTCGAAGGATGCAACGTTGAACAGCACCGGATTCCAGCATGGAAACCGTTCTTCGGGCGACTGAATGCCGTTGGCCACTTCAACAGGCGCGGTCCACTTGCCGTTTTCAATCCGCGAAAGCCAAATTCCCACATCGGGCGCGGATTCTCGCTTCCCGCCAAACCAAGCGCAAACCAGCCCCTGGCTTGTTTCGGCGACGGTCGAAGCGTGGCACGCGGGAAACGCCGCGGTTTCGAAGATGAACTCCGTGCTCACGAGGCCAGGCGGCGATTCCGCGGCGAACGCGGAGAGCGCGATATGCACAAGCCACAGCATGGCGTGCGATGGAACGGTCAATGGTTGAAAATGCATGTGCGAGCGGTATCCCCTAGTAAGAAATAGCTAACCCAAAACCTTCGGGAAGCTGCGGCCCCGAAAACGACGTCCATTTTTGCCATTTCGTTCAAGCGGTCGATTTCTAAAAACCGCCAAAACTGCCTGAAAAATGAACATTACAAAAATTTAATGTGACGCAAATCGGCGAATAGAATTCCCGATATTGAGGTCCTAAAATGATTTAGCTTCAGTCGATGCCATAGACATCCCGATAACTTTTCTTGCACAAAGTGGACAAGAATCGCAAGCGTTCGCGCATCCACAGTTGAGTTCAGTTGAGCCAGGCTTTTTTTTTTGCAAATTCTGCTTGATGAAAAAGTACACTTTCGGTTAAGAATCCGCACAAGCAATTCAAAGGCAAGTTCCTTATCTTCGGAACGAAGTTCTCGTATTTGCTTCAGTCTGGCATCAATAAAAAGTAAGAACTCGATACTCGAGGCGCATGTTCGTTCATTTGTACGCTGCAAGGGCAGCACAAGGAGGCGTTCATGAAAGTCTGTCGAATCCCATTCATTTTGACTTGCGCTGTGATCGTTGGGCTGTTTGCTGAACGCGCACACGCGGCGGCAAGCGTCTCCGGTTTCGGCGGCAACGGCACCGGCTGGACGCTCAATGGCGGCGGCATAACCGTTACCAACGATGTGGCGACGTTGACGGACGGTAACAACGGCGAGGGGACCAGCGTCTTCTTCAATACGCCGGTCACCTACTCAGGTGGTTTCACCGCCAGCTTTATTTACACACCGAGCGGGAACATCGCGGCCGATGGCGCGACCTTCTGTTTGCAAACTCAGGCGGTCACCGCGGTGGGCACTAACGGCGGCGGCTTGGGTTATGCCACGATCACCCCCAGCGCTGCGCTTGAATTGAATATCTACACCGGGGCGGCTGGCGGTGTGGGTTACGCATTCGGAACGGGCGGAACGATCAACACCAACTCTTCGACCCAGCGGGTTGTTCTGAACAGCGGCAATCCAATCACCATCACCATCGTCTACAATTCAACGACCACTAATTTGGCCGTGACGATGAGCGAGGCCAATACGACTCATACGTTTAGCACCTCGACGACTGTAAATCTTTCAACGGTCTTGGCGGGGGATGGAAACACGGCGTTCGTGGGCTTTACGGGCGGCACAGGCGGTTTAAACTCGATTCAGACCATCAGCAGCTTCGGGTTTGAGCCGAACGGCTCAGTCAGCGGTCCTCCAACGGTCACTGCGGTCAGTCCGACATCCGGACCCAATGTGGGTGGATTCGGACTCAGCATCACGGGCACGAACTTCGACGTGACGACTGCGCCTCCCACCGTTTCATTTGCGATGCCCTCAGGTGGCGCAACGACTGTTAACGCGAACCACGTAGTGTGGCACAGCACGACTCAACTCACCTGCAATTTTCCCGCGACAAACCCAAGCAATTACACAGGCACCGCCGATGTGATCGTAACGAATGCGAACGCGCAAGCTGGCACGGGAACTGCTCTGTTTACATATACGGCCAGTCCCGCGCCGACAATCTCCGCCGCAACTCCGAACACGGGGGCGACTGGGGGCGGTAACACCGTGACCATTACCGGAACCAATTTTTCGCCCACTGCCACGGTTAAATTTGGCGGTGTCTCCGCCACCGGCGTAACTGTTCTCAACAGCACCACACTGCTGGCGAAGGCGCCCGCTGGCGCCGGCACAGTCAATGTGGTTGTGACAAATCCAGACGGCCAATTCGCAACGTTAACCGGTGCTTTCACATACATAAATTACAGCGGGGACGTGATCAGCGTCAATTTCCAAGCCACCGACAACGGTGGCTCCGCCGCCTTGGGCTCAACGGAAGTCACGGGTTTCATCCCGGTGGCGAATTGGAACAACGCTGTGGGCAATGTCCAAGCAACAGCACAAGCGGTGAATTTCTCGACCGGCGGAAGTACCCGCAGGACAACGAGCGTCCCTTCGGGCGCGTCGATTACGTGGTCCGCGAACAATACTTGGGCCAACGGCGACGACAACACTCCCACCGACAAATTGCTGCACGGATACCTTGACGACAACAACAGCACGAACCCGGCGACTAACTCGCAATGCACCATCACGAACATTCCATTTGCGCGCTACGATGTTTATGTCATTTGTCACGGTGACACCGGCGACGGTTCGATCCTCGGGAAATACTGGGCCGACGATGCCAGCATCGTGCATTTTTTTGCCGACGGTAGCACGAATTTCCAATTTTGCCGCAGCGAAACCGCCCAATGTTCGATTTCAGACGGCATTCAAAACAGCTCTCAAGGAAATGTAGTTCGATTCCAGGGATTGACTTTCTCCTCGCTGAAAGTCACGACGGATTCCAACGCTCGCAACGGCTCGCGCGCGCCCCTCAATGGTATCCAGATTGTCG
>DATGGK010000166.1:0-21151 GCA_035308565.1 Planctomycetota bacterium
TCATGGACCTCAACGGCTCCGACCGCACCGTGAATTCCGTCACGTTCCAAGGCTCGATGCCGACACTCGGCCCGACGTACCCGCAAGTTTCCACGGCGACCAACACTTTGAACAGCGCCATCTCGACGATGCTGGTCAACCAAATCTCGCCCGTCGGCAAAAAACTGACCTGCACCGGCACCAACACGAACGCAGCCAATGCCAACAGCAACGTGGTCAGCACGGTGACCGGCTATGTCCCCGCCACGGGCACGATCCTGTTCAATCCGCCGATTTTGGCGCCGTTCCTGGCCGGCGGCACGGGCGATACGTTCACGCTGGATTTCCAGACGACCTCCGTCACGTCCGCGACCAGCATCAATGCGCTCTGCCTCGCGCCCTACGGCGGCGCCAGCAGTGTTCTCGCCGGACAGACCATCGCCATGACCAGCGGCAACGCCATCGGCAGTGGAGCGGTGATTTCGTCCATCGACGCATCCGGCAACGTCACGCTGGCCGGAACCGGATTCGCCACGCTTCCTGGAGCGGGCGATTCGTTCCAAGTCTGCTCAGGACAAGTGTCCGGCAGCGTCACCAGCGGCCCCGCCGGCAACAGTTTCACCGCGACAGCCTTGGCGGTGCTTGGCGGACCCAACTGTGTCTTGAATGGGCAGACCATTATCATGACCAGCGGCACGCAGGCTGGCCGCTCGACAATCATCACGTCCGTCACCACCGCGGGGCTGGTCACGCTCGCGCAAGCGCTGCCGGCCGCGCCAGGTGTCGGCGACGCCTTCGTGATCAACGGCGCGTCCAACGCCATCACCGGCGCGACGACACTGACCGTCGCCTCCGGCGCGATTGCCGTCACGCCATTCCCAGGCACGTCCGGTTCGGGCATCGGCCTGCGAGCCGAATTTTACGGCTTGGGCGCGGGCACGAACTTCACCAACCTCGGCGCCAACCGCATCGACGGCTCGTTAAACAATACCGTGTCGGCGACTGCCGGCTTTACCTACGATCCGGACGCCTTCGGTCCAATCACCAACACCAACGACAGCGCCATCTTCACCGGTTTCATTATTCCAGACTATACCGAGCAGTACATTTTCCAGACCAACGATATCGACGATGGCGAACGCGTCTACATTGGCGGACAAATGGTGATCGACGCGATGGGTGCTTCAGGCAATATTGGAGCCGGAACGATGAATTTGACGGCGGGCGTCAGGTATCCGATCCGCGTCGAGTTCTTCAATCAGGGCGGCGGATCCGCGTACAGCCTTCTGTGGAACAGCGCCAACCAAACCAGCGGCTTGGCGGCGGTCGTTCCGGCCGGCAATTTGGTTCCCGCCGCAAACAACGCGGTCGTCGCCTGCAATTTGAACTTCGGATCGATCAAAGGCGCGTTGACCAACAACGGAGCCGGGACACTGCAAATCGGCACGCTGGGCCTGCCTCTGTCCTCGGGCGTGATCTCCGGTTCCAATGGCCTTGACATCGTTTCCAACGGCACTGTTTCGCTCTACGCCGCCAACACCTACACGGGCGCGACCAATTTGGGTTCCGGCTTCGTTCAAGCCGGCAACAGTTCCGCGTTCTCGGCGGGCACGGTCACCATCCAGCAGAACGTGCACTTGATGGGCGCGCTGGGCAATTCCGCGTTTTCAGTGATCCTTGCCAATCCGTTCACGCTGGCCGGCGACTTCTACATTGGCAATTCACCCAACCAGATCACCTTCACCAACACCTTGACGCTGACCGCCAACCGCATCGTGTCGTTCGACAGCTACTTCAGCAGCAATGCCGCTTCGACGGCAAATTTGGCCATCTGCAACATCAACGGCCCCATCGTCGATGGCGGCAACGGCTACTCCTTCGCCAAGGCGGGCGTGGGATTTGTGCAGATGAACTCCACTTCCACTTATGGCGGTCCAACAATCATTTATCGCGGCACGATGACCTTGGGAACAAGCAACGCACTGCCGACGACCAACAACATTGTCGTCGCCGGCAGAACGCTGAGCACCGGCACGTCGTATTTGGGGATATTTGCCTTGAACCCGCCCAACCAGGCCGCGACGCTCAACCTCAACGGCTTCAACCAAACCTGCACCGGCATTTACCTCGGCTACAACGACATCTACAATCTCCCCGCGCTGGCGGCCGACAGCGTCATCACCAGCACCAACGCCGGCACGCTGACCGTCAACGTCTCCGCCGACACCGACGGCATCCGCGACCGTTACCTTGGCATCCTGACCGGCTCGATTACACTCGTTAAAACCGGTCCCGGTTCATTGGGCCTCTACAACGCCTGCACCTACACCGGCCAGACCATCGTCAATACCGGCACGCTGCTCGAAGGCATCAACGGCGGCATCCCCGCCACGTCCAGCGTCATTGTCAACGCCGCCGGCACAGTGGACAACAACGGCACCGTCTCCACCATCGGCAACTCCGGCGCGACGCTGACCATCAACAATGGCGCCGTGGTCAACAACACGCCGGGTGGCCAGTTGACGCTGGGCGGCGACGTGTACGCGACCGGTACGCTCGGTCACATCGACGGCAATATCTTGATCGCAGCCAACACGACCCGTCAGTTCTTCGTCAACAACGCCGCTGATACGCTGACGCTCAATGCCGAACTCAACGGCAGCGGCGGTTCCACGATCAACAAGCTCGGCGCGGGCACGCTCACCCTCACCAGCGGCGAATCGCCCTTCCCGGGCGTTGTGCTGATCAACGCCGGCACGCTGGATTTGGCCGGCAGCACCGCCGCATTGCAGGGCGTCACGTCCATGCAAGTCAACAACGGCACGCTGCTGATCGACGCCACGAACACCGCCGCCGGCGCAAACCCCAACCGGCTGTACGACCAGATGGCCCTGTCGATGAACGGCGGCACGCTCAAGATGCTCGCGCCGCTGAATGTCACGCGCACCGAAACCATCGGCCTGATTAATTTCACCGGCGGCAATAGCAGTATCGTGCTGCAAGCCAACGGCACCGGCGATTCGCAGTTCATCGCCGCGGCCTTTACCCGCTCCAACGGCGCAACCTTCACGCTGGACCGCTCCAACGCCGTCGCGGGCGCCGGACTCGAAACCGGCAACCTCTTCTTCGCCAATCCGTCGCCTTTGACCAACAACGGCAACGTGCCTTTTGCGCTGGTCACCGACAACAGCGCGTCCCCCTCGCCGGTCATCAACAGTCCCGCGATTTACACGACCTTGAACGGCGTCGTCGAAGGCGGACCTATTGTCGGCGGCACGCTCTACATTTCCAACGGCTCCGGCGGCGGCGATTGGAATACCATCGGCACCTGGAAAGACATCAACGGTGCCATCATCGCGACCGTGGACGCCACACATCCCGGCCAGGCCGGCGACCTTGTGCGCATCGTTGCCGCCGACACCGTCACGCTCAATCAGAACAACGTCATCGACGAAGTGGAATTCACCGCCAATGGCCAGCTCAAAAACGGCACCGGCAGCCACACGCTCACCTTCAACGGCGCGTCCACAAGCCTGAATCAAATCCTCGTCAGCGGCGCCGGCTCGCCGTCGATTGGCGTCAACCTCTCTGTCGCCGGCGATTTCCTCATCAATAACGTCCAATCCAGTTCCACACTGACGATTTCAGGCGTCGTCTCAAACGGCGCGACTAGCGGTTCGCCGCCCGTCGTCTGGTATAAGTTCGAAGAACAAGCGCCCGCGACAGTGGTCAACGCGGCGGGCACGATCACCGGAGCTCCCGCCGCGCTTGCGCCGACGGCGGAAAGCGAAGCCGCGAATGTGGTGACGGTGACGGTCGCCAATACGCTGGTGGCAGGACAAAACGTCACTATTTCGGGTACAAACGTGGGCGGCTACAATGGCGATTATGTGGTTGCCAGTGCGGTGGCGGCGAGTTTTACGTACAACAATCCAACGGCGGGAATCGCGGCCGGCACGACTCCGTTCGGTTCGGTCACGGTGAATAACGTCACGGGTTCCGGAACTCAGTTCGGCAGCGCCATCAATGCGGGCGACTTGATTACGATCGGCCAAGGCACAGCCGCCAATGCCCAGGCTGTCCTTGTAACGGCGATCAGTTCCCCGACAACTGCGCAGACGTTCTATCCGCTGATTGGCGCGGCGGGCAGCGCTTTCTCCTACATCACAAATCCCCGTACCTCCGGCGCCGGACAGTTGGGAGCCGCCGCCATCGGCGCCTTGACGGTCACGGGGATAAACAACACCCAATTCGGAACGCAGGTTGTGATCGGCGATTACATCGTGATCGGGACGGGCACCACGCAACAGTGTGTGGTCATAACCGGCATCAACACCGCCACGCAGACTTTGACAATCAGCCCTGGCTTCGCACAAGCCGTGGCGGCATCGTCAAACTACATGTACGTTCATCCCAATGGCGGCACCATCGTCAACAGCAGCCCTGCCGGTTCAGCCTATAACGGCACGTTGCAGAACGCGACCGGCGGCGCGTCGCTCTACTACGGTCCCGGCGCGCTCGGCACAAGCGCGCTTTTCTCCGGCAGCACCGCGTCAGGCACAAATACGGCCAACGTGGACGGTTACGTCGAAGTGCCTAATTTCAACTGGCCCGCCGGCTCGCCGGTGAGCATTTCGTTCTGGGCCTTCACGCCCGGTGTCTCGCCGCAGGAATGGACTTTCGGCGTCGGCTCCGACGGCACGCAGCGTTTCTCCTGCCACATCGGTTTCGGCGACCAGCAGATCAGTTGGGATTATGGCGACATTGCCAACGGCGGGCGCATCCAAAGCGCCGCGGGATTCATCGGCGGCACAGCCATGCCCTTCAACACGTGGAATCACGTCGCCTTCGTGGCCGGCGGCGCGACAAGCCCATACCGCGCCATTTACGTCAACGGCTTGCTGGTCACTTCCAATTTCGCAGGCAACAGCGGCCCCATCTCGAATCTGCAAACGCTCGAAATCTTCCGCTCGCTCGTCACGCCCGCGAACACCCACAACCGCGGCGGCATCGACGATTTCCGCATCTACAACCGCGTGCTCGGCCCCAACGAAATCGCCACGCTGTACAGCAAGCAGGAACCGCAGAACGCAACGATCACCAAGACCGGCCCGGGCACGCTCGTCTTGTCCGGGACGAACACGTTCTCCAGTTCGCTCAACATCGACGCCGGCGTTTTGAGCGTCTCCAACGACGCAAATTTGAGCACCGCCACGACCAATTTCCCGCTCATCGGCAGCGTGGCTTCCAACAACGTCGTCTCCAGCGTGAGCGCCGCGACTGAAGCCACCAACACCGTGACTGTCACGACCGCCGCCAATCACCTGCTCGTGGTTGGGCAGTCGGTCACCATCGCCGGCATGTTCCCCAACGAATACAACGGCACTTTCGTGGTTCAAACAGTGCCCAGCGCCACGACCTTTACTTACTCCGATCCTGTGGCGAATCTCGCCGCGGCATCCACCCTCGGCACCGTCACGCCCGCGAATTCCGCCATCGCCGGCACGAACACGAGCTTCACCTCGCAATTGAACATCGGCGACGTCGTGACCGTTGCGGGCGCAACGCCCGTCAGCGCCACGATCGTTCAGGTCTTCAGCGCCACATCCATCCTGACAAGTCCCGCCTTTACAAACAGCGTCACCGGCGCAGCCATGTCCGTTGCGCGCAGCCCGCAAGTCGGCCTCAACGGCGGCACGCTCCTCGCCAGCGGCACCTTTGCCACATCCGCATCGCGTCCATTTTCAATCAACTCGCCGACGCTCGCCACTTCCATCGACGCCGCCGCCGGTCAAACGCTGACCGTCAACGGCCCCATGGTCGGCGGCTCAATGAGCTTCAACAGCCTGCCCACCAGCACCGGCACGGTCTTCGTGCAATCCAACAACGGCGCGCTGCGGCAAGGTCAAAGCCACGTCAACGGCGGCACACTGCGCGTCCCGACCGTCAGCGCCAATCCGCCCATTTCAGCGATGGGGTCCAGCCAAATCTTCGTGAACAACGGCTCGACGCTCGAATTATTCAGCAACACCATCGTCGGCAACGGCACGATCTCCATTCCAGCGAATTCGACGGCGGTGACGGGAACCAATACCAACTTCACCACACAATACGCCGTCAACGACCAGCTCTTCGCTTACGACGACACCGGCATTCTCACCGCCGTCAACATTGCCGCGATTACCGACGATACGCACCTGACCTTGACGGGCAATTTCTCCGGCAACACGGCCACCAACAAGGCGCATGATGCGGTCAGAAACATCGGCGGTTCTTTTGCATCGACTTACAACTTCGCCAACGCCGTGTTCCTGAACAACAACGCTGTGGTTCAAGGCACCGGCAACATGCCCAACGGCAGCGGCAACACCACGGGAATCTTCACGATCGCCGATGGCGCGAACGTCACGATCCAAACCAGTTCGAATGTGCTCGACGTTCTGCGCATGGCCACGGCGGACTTCCTGCGCGGCGGTGGAAATGGCTCCAGTATTACGTTTGGCGGCGGCGGTCGCGTTCAGTTCCTTAACGACAATCCCACGCAGTTTTACACCGGCAACATCAACGTGAATTTCACCGTGGTCAATCCCGCCACGAACAACGTCACCGCCGGCCTGCTGGTCAGCAATGCGACCAGTACCAGCAACGTCGCCAATGTGATTACAATTACGTCCGGCTATTTCGGAGTCAATCAAGGCGCGGCCGCTACGATCGCCGTGCCCAATCCGATTGTGTTGAACGGCGGCACGCTGGCCGGCAACCTCACCATCAACAACGCCAATTTCACATGCAGCGGCCCAATCAGTGTCAACGCGAATTCCGTGTTGGGGCTGTCGGCGTTGAACAACGTCAATGTGACGGTTTTCCTCGATTTGACCGGCGTGATCAGCGGCACAGGCGGACTGACCATCGCCGGGAAAATCAACGCGCAGGGCTTCGTCCGCTGGTTCAACCCGGCGAGCACCTATTCGGGCACGATCACCTGCGCCACAACCAATGCCACGCTCGAACTGCGCCCCGCCAACAGTGCGCCCGTCGCAGGCCCGCCTGCGAACATCGTCGTCACCGCCGGCCAGTTGAATCTGCGCAGCGACAACAACACGCAATTCCTGGAGAGTTTGACCGTTCCGTCCGGCGTCACCTCCACGATCAACGTGGACCGCCAAGGCAACAATTCGTTCCAAAATCAGCAGATGACCAACCTCACCATTAACGGCGGCGGAACGCTCAACTGGACCAGCGGCGACAGCAACAGCCTCTCCTTCACCGGAACGATTTCAACCGCCGGCGGCACCGGCACGATCACCAGCGCCGTCGCCGGACCGACTGTCTTCTTCGGTCTCGGCGGATCGTTCAGCGGCACCGGCACGCTTAACCTGAATGGCACCGCCAATCCCGCCTACACCTTCTACGGCACGGGCGGCAACGCGCCGGGCCTCACCATCAACGCCAACGCCGGCACCGTAAACATAACCGGCAACGGCAGCAACGGCGCCAGCCCGCTGAACATCAATTCGACCGTCTCCGCGGGCACCATCACCGGTTCCACGGGCAGCGGCCTGCTCTCGCTCAACTCCGGCGTCACCAGCGTCAAAGGCATCGCCGGCGTGGTGGGCGGGCCGGTCTCCGTCAACAGCGGCGGAACGCTGGCGCTCGACAATTCACAAGGCGCGCGCAACAACCGCATCACGTTCTCTCCGCTCACGCTGGCCGGCGGCACGATGACCATCAACAATTTCCCGGGCACGCTGATTACCGAGAACTTCAACACGCTCGTGCTCGCCACGGGAACCAGCAGCACCCTGACCATGACCCCGACGGGCTCGGGCGGCGACATCCAAGTCACCGTCGCCACGCTCTCGCGCGGCCTCGGCGCCTTCCTCGCGCTCAATCGCCTCGGCTCGCCCACGCCCAGCGACGCCAATCTCTTCGTCACCGGCACTACACAGGGGACATCCTTCCCCTATATCACCGTGACTCAATTGGCCCCGACAGCTTCGGTGGGCGCAGGCTTCTACGACGCCGTCACGCCCCTCGGCATCGTCGCCCCGCCGGGCGGCATTTCGTACGCATCCGTGAAATCCGGCAATTGGGACGACCAAACCGTCTGGCTGCCCATTCCGCCAGCAGGCGGCCCGACTGCCTCCGACACGATCACCATTAACGCAGGCCACTCCATCGACCTCAACGGCGCCGACCGCCCGATTACGACGATCAATTTCAACACCGGGTCCCTTGGCGGCAACGCGCTCACCAGCACCACGAATACAGTCATCGTCTCCGCCAGCATCAACGTCAGCGGCGCAGCCTCGAACGGCCTGAAAGGCGACTATTACGACACGCCCATTCAAAACACCAACGGCTCGCTGCGTTTCGTCACTAACAAGCAATTGGGCGGCTCAAGCGCAACCCTGACCATGACCGGCAACCATTTGATCCCCACCGGCCAAGGCGTGCGTGTCGCGTTGAATCCGCCGGACCCGGCCTTCGACGGCGTGTACACAGTGCAAGGCAACGGCGCGAACACGAATATCCTCGCTTACAACAGCAACTTGAACGGCACCGTGAACAGCGCAATCACGCAGGGCACCGCCTTCGGCGTCTTCGGCGTCACCAACAAAGTCCTCTCCGGCGGCACCGTCACGCTGACCACCGCCGCCGCGCACGGCCTGCGCGCAACGCAAAGCATCGCCGTCACGCTGGGCGATCCCACGTACGACGGCACGTACAATCTGACCGTGGCATCGGGCAGCATCCTGAGCTACACGAAAGCCGGCGCCGACAGCGCCTCAGCCTCGACCAACTTTAACGTCACCAACAAAGCGCTGACCAGCAACGTCGCCACGCTGACCATCGGCACGCACGGATTCTCCACCGGGCAAGCCATCCAGGTCACGCTGGGCGACGCGGCCTTCGACGGCTTCTACGCCATCAGCGGAGTCACATCCACGACGGTTTCGTACTTCCACATCAACCCGGACGTGGCTTCATCCGCAACGACCGGCACGCTCAATGGCACCTGCCAAATTGTGCCAGATAATTCGCGCATCGACCCGCAGGTCTATTTTGGATTCGCCAACCCGGCGATTTCCGGCCTGACGAACACGAATGATTATTCCGTGCGCTGGACGGGATTCGTCGAAGCGCCCTATACGGACACGTACACGTTCTTCACGCACGGCGACGACGGCAGCCGCGTCGTCGTCACGCCTATCGGCGGCGCAAGTGTGATGGTCACCAGCAACGACTACAACACCGGTCATGGAATCAACGAAGTCAGCGCCGGTGTGGGAGGGTCAACGCTTGCCTTGACCGCCGGACAGCGCGTGGCCATCGATCACATCTACGAACAAGGGAACGGCGGCACGGGTATAGCGCTGCTGTGGGCATCGCCTACGATGGGCAAGCAGGTGATCCCGCAATCGGCTCTGACCGCCGATGGGCTCGTCACGATCAGCGCTGCGATTTCCTTCGGCACGAATACAGCCTTGATCGCCAACAACGGCTCCGGCGTTGTCAACATCACGTCCACCATCACCGGCAGCAACGGCATGGAACTCGGCGGCGGCCGCAATGGAACCACCGGCAAAGTGTACTTGTTGGCCGACAACACCGCGACGTTGACCGGCACGACCACGATCACATCCGGCAAAGTCAAGCTCAACGGCGCCGGCGGCACCGGCAGCACCAACGTGGTCGTCAGCGGCGGTGAACTCGGCGGCACCGGCACCGTCGCCGGCGCGGTCACGTTCGCTAACGCCGCGATTGCCCAAATTGGGCCGGGCGACACTGGCGTGGGCACGCTGACGCTCTCCAACGGCATGACGCTGAGCGCCAACTCTGTCTGTAATTTCGAAGTCGGCGCCGCTGGCGCGTCTGATCTGCTCGCATGCACGGGCAACGTCGTGCTCAACGGTACGCTCAACATCGTCCCGCAGCCCGGTCTTGGCGTCGGCTCTTACACGATCATGACCACCACCGGCGGAACGTTCTCCGGCAACTTCGCCTCGATTCCAGCGCGCGGCGCGTACAACTTCACGGCCACGGTTAATCCGGCCAGTGTCGTGCTGAACGTCACCGCGCCGACGCCGCAAAGTTACACGTGGACCTTCGCGGGCGGGACGTCTGGGGCGGCCAATACTCCGGCGGGCGTGGAAGCCATTACAACAGCCAATCCGCTGGGACTTCGCTCACCGGGTTTGTGGTCCACCGCCGGCGATTGGCAGGGCGGCCTCATCCCCGTCGGAAGCTGCGGCACAACGCTCAACTTCAATCAGAACCTCGCCGCGTATTTCTCGCGCATGGACATCAACGGCTCCGGGCAGGGCAGCGCTTTCCCGCTGACGCCGTTCGTGCTCAACAGCGCGAACCTTTCGAATACCACCGCCGCGTCGGTCATCCTCTGGGGCGCGCTGCATTTCCAGGCCAACGGCGCGACGCTGCCCGTGATCACGCAAAACGCGGGAAGCACGCAGAACTTCACCTTCTACACCAATCTGTTCGCCGACAGCAACCTGACTTTCGCCGGCGCGGGGAGCGGCATTGTCTTCGTCGGCACCGGCTTCAGCGGCGGCGCCAACTCAATTGCGTCGGCCGGCACCGCAGTGACCGGCACCGGCACGGGCTTCGGCAACAACAACAACGTCTACGTCGGCGACACGCTCATCGCCGTCAGCGGCGCGGGCGTGCCTGGAACCGGCATTGCCAGCCAGCAGCGCAAAGTTGTCGCCATCGCCAGCACCACTGCGTTGACCGTCGATTCAGCGTTCACGCCGGATCTTCCCGCCGGCACGTTCTTCGTCTGGGCGCGCTCGTCCGAAGGCCTGCTGCGCGGCGCCGGCAGTGTGACGTTCAACAATTCCTATACGACGGGCATCTTCGGACCCAACGACTTCAGCGGCGGTTCGAATCTGCTCGCAGGAACCGTGGCCATTGGCAACGGCTCCGCGCTGGGCAGCGGCACCGTCACACTGCAAGGCGGGAACCTGCGCAGCAGCACGCAACTGGCCGGCGCCAACTATGCGCTGTTCAACCCCGTGACCGTCGCCGGCGACAGCAGCCTGCAAGTCGGCGGCACCGGCGTCACGCTCACGCTGGCCGGCCCCGTGACCATCCCCGGCGCCACCGTCACCCGCACTTTGACGACCGGCGGTTCGGCCGCCGACAACACCCTTATCACCGGCGTGATCGGCGATGGCGGCGGCGTCAACGGCTTGATCAAAGCCGGCACCGGCCCGCTGACTTTGACCGGCCTGAACACCTATACCGGCATCACGCAAATCTCCGCCGGCACATTGATTTTGGCCACGCAGCCTATCGGACCGTGTGTCGCCAGCACCACAATCGTCGTGGGCGACGGAGTTGGCGGCGCGAATGCCGATGTGCTGCAAATCGGCGGCGCTGCGGAAGTCCTGCCGGCGGCGGCGATCAAAATCAACGGCTCGTCCGGCAAATTCGACATCCAGCAATTTAGCACGACCGTCGGATCGATTTCGGATACGGGCACCGTCACCGCGGGCGGTTCGTCAGTGAACGTCGGAGCTGCCGGCGCGGGCGCGACGCTGATTTTCGGCGATGCCACCAACCAGACTTTCTCCGGCGTCTTCACCGGCTCCAATCCGGGCGCGGCCACCAATACCATCCAATACCAGGGCACCGGCACCATGACGCTGGCAGGCGCCAGCACCTACGGCGGAAACAACAATGTCGCGTTGGTCCAGTCCGGTACGCTGGTCGTCAGTTCCGGCGCGACCTTCACGCCCGTGCAAGTCACCGTCCAAACGCTCGGCACCGCCGCCACCGGAACCGTCTACATGGTCAACGGCACCTCCGGCACCATTCAGTTGCTCGATTCGCTGAACGCGACCAACGCTCAAGGCGGCACGCAGTTGCGCGGCACCGGCATTGTCGGCGATGTGAACACCAACGACACCACCGGCAACAACAACACCGTGGTCTGGCCGGGCGTCGCCGCCAAGCCCAGCTTGTTGAACGCCAACGAAGTGCTCACCGCCAATTCGGTCTCGCTGCTCAATGGCGGCAAGCTCGCCTTCGTCATCAACGCCGCGAATACCGCCTCACAGCAAGTCATTTGCAACGGCGCGTTTAACGTGGACTCAAGCTCCACACTCTCCTTTACCGTTGACTCGACGCACAACACCAAGACCTTCAAAGTCATCGACACCGGCTTCAATTCGAACGTCACTCAGTCCTTCAGCAACGTCATCGGAAAGGCCGGCACGTCGGTGTTGGCCCGCGGCGCGTCCAACACGGGCGGCGGCGGCGATTACGACATCATTTACCGCGATACGCTTACGCCCAACCCCGACATCATCAATCCCGCATTCGGCGGCGTCCTGATCAATCCGGTCAATCAGGTCTTGATTCGGTTCTCCAACACCAACGTCACACCCGTGACCGTCGATGCCTTTAACGCGCGCCCCGAAGGCGCCGGCGTGCTCGTGTCGTGGCTGAGCGTCTCCGAATATCAAAACGCTGGCTTCAACGTCTACCGCCGGAACGCTGGCTTCCAGCCGGCTGGAAGCCGGCGCTCCATCGGCGGTTGGACGCGCGTCAACTCCGCGCTGATCCCCGGCCGCATCACTAACGCTGATTTCAAGCTGTACACGCTCTACGACTGGACAGACGCGGGTCAGTACGAATACAAGCTCGAAAGCCTGAGCATAAAAGGCGAAGTCGAAACGCACGCGCAACTCGCCGGACCCGTCGAAATCGGCTCCGCCTTCTCACAATTCGCCGCGTTGACACCAGAAGCTCTGAACGCTGTCGTCTCTGGCATCGAATTCGACGCCCAGACTCTGCGCGGCCAAACGCTGAGCGATAAATTCCTCGCGCAAGCCGCATCGTTCGTCCTCCCGCCTTTAGGCGGAACAGCGCCCGCCCCGTCAACGGCCGTTGCACAATCGACGCCCCTTCCGCCTAAAGGCGGGACTGCATACACGCCGCTCGCCCACACCGACAACGGCGCGTTGTTCCTCCCCGCAACTGTGCGCGCCATCGATGCAGCGTCCGTAGTTCCGCCGTCAGGCGGAATAGCGTCCGCCGCCTCAACGACAAGTACGCGCTCAACGCCGGTTCCGCCTAAAGGCGGGACTACGAACGTAAGCGCGCGCTGGTTCACCGCGGGCGGCGCCTCAGCCTCGTCTTTCACCGGCGTCAAAGTGCTTTACGACAAGCCCGGCGTGCTGCTCATCCCGCAAGCTCAATTGCCCGGCGGTGCCGGTTCCGGAGGTGGATTCGACATCAACCACGTCAGCATCCAGCGCGAAGGCCGCTCGCTCACTCCGCTGGCGCTCACTGCTGACGGCCTGATCGTTTATGGACAAGGCTACCAGGACGATTACACGAACAAAGACGCGCTCTTCCTGCGCCGCATCGCCGGCAAGACAGCCGCAGGCCAAGTCATGCAAGCCCAAGGCCTCTTCGCGCCGACCGTCACCGTCAACACCGATACTCCCGCGACCGTGACCGCCGACTACCACGATGTCTACTTCGATTACACGCTGCGCCCGTACACCTACGCGCCGTGGTTCTCCAGCCAGTACCTCACCGGCGGAACGACGCAAAGCTTCTCCATCGACACGCCCTTCGCCAGCGCCGGCGCGGCGACGCTGACCGTGAATCTCTGGAGCCTCACTCAATCAGACACTGTTTCGCCTGACCATGCGTTGCAAGTTGCGATCAACGGCCAGCCCGCTGGCCAGGCCCAATGGACCGGCGGCGGCATGATGATGGAAATCACGTTCCAAGTACCGTCGGGTGTACTGAACGCGGGCACGAATCAGATCGACATGATCACGCCGAATATCGACGGCGTTGACAGCGAGATTTCGTTCCTGCACTCCATGACCATCGGTTACACGCGCCTGCTCGACGGTTCGCAGCAAGTGCAGTTGTTCAACGGCGGATCATCGCAAAAGACTTACGAACTCAGCAACATGCCGAGCGCCAACGCATGGGTCGTGGACGCCCGCTACGCCGATCGCGCCGCGCTCGTGCCGTCGCAAAGTGAGCTCCAAGCCGACGGCACATATACACTGCGTTTCAGCGCCGGCGCGGGCGGCACCGGCCAATACCTCGTCGTTCCCGCCGGAATGGAAAACACGCCGGTGGCGATCAGCAAACGCGCAATCAAACCGATACGCAATTCCGGCACGTACCTCGCCGTCGGCCCGAATCAGTTCGCTCCGGCCTTGCAGCCGCTGCTGATGCAGCGCAGTAAGGAAGGCTTGCGCGCAACGTTCGTCGATCAGGAACAAATCTTCGATTACTACAACTATGGCCGCTACGGTCCGTCCGGAATTCAGAATGCCGTGCGCGCCGTGAGGCCGCAATACCTGCTGCTGGCGGGCCGCACCACTTACGATTATCGCGATTACTCCGGCTTGGGCGTCGATCCAATGTGCCCGACGTTCCTCGTCTCCACGACCTTCTGGGCGCAGGCCACCTCCGATTCGATGTTCGGCGACTTGGGCCGCGGCTTCCCCGAAGTCGCTGTCGGCCGTCTGCCCGTCAACACGCCCGCTGAACTGAGCGTCGCCGTCAAGCGCATCATGTCGTACAGCGGCCCGCCGTCGTCCGGCGCGGTGCTGCACGCCGTTGCCGATCGCCTCGATCCCGAAACCGCGGACTTCCCGGCGCAAGCCGAATCGCTCGCGCAAGCCAACCCCGAACTGACCTGGCAGCGCAACTACCTCGGCGTGACGTATCAGACCTCGCCCGAAGTCTCGTCGGCGCTGATGAGCGCTGCCAACGGCGGCGCGAACTGGATCCTCTACGTCGGCCACGGCAACGCCTCGCGACTCGGCAAGGACGACCCGCGCATCCTGCAAACCGACAGTGTGCGCGACAATGTTCAGTTCATGACAGGCAACGTGGTGTTGCTGCAATCGACCTGCACCGCAAACTGGATGGCCGCGGACCAGACGGTTGGAAAATCGATCGCCATTCAGGCGCTGACGCAGCCGCAAGGCGGCATCTCGGCGTCGATCGCGCCGTCCACGTACATGGCTTCGGATTACGGTGTCGAATTCATGGGCCAGTTGCTCAAGAACGCCAATTCCGGCAGCGCGCGCTGGGGCAACGCGCTCCTGAACGCGCAGCAGTGGGCATACTCAAAAGGCGCAGGATTCTATGCCGACCTGAGCAACACCGAGCAGATCTTCGGCGACCCCGCAATGCCGATCATGTCGAAGGCCGCGCCCAATACCGCCGCAAACACAACCACCGGCGCAACCGTGCCAGCGGGCACGACAACAACTACCGGCACGACAAAAACCGGCGGCACGGCCACGCCGGGCAGCACTCCGACAACCACCACACCCGGTTCCAGCGTGGTTCCGGGGCAGTTCTAACGAAAAATCTTTTCACGCAAAGGCGCAAAGGAGTCGCAAAGAACGCAAAGAAAACTGGTCATAATTCTCTTTGCGCGCTTTGCGTTTTCTTTGCGCCTTTGCGTGAAAAAAACATTTGAGCAACCATGCCTCTCGCCGCCTTCCCCAAGTGTTACCTCAACGCCCTCTGCGTCGACCATTCCATGACCGTCGAAGAGTGGATCGAAAACGTTGCGCGCGAACTCGACGTGGACGGCCTCGAATTTTATTGGGGTTTCACGCCGCGCGAACCGGCGGCGCTGGAAAAGTTGCGCGCACTCGCTGCGTCTCACGATCTGCAAATCCCGATGATGTGCTACTCGCCGGATTTCATCAAACCCGACCCCGCTGAGCGCCGCGCCGAAGTCGAAAAGCAAAAAATCGCCATTGAAGCCATCGCGCGCCTCGGCGGAAAATTCTGCCGCGTGCTCAGCGGCCAGCGCCGTGCCGACGTCTCGCTCGACGACGGCGTCAAACTCGCCGCCGATTCCATTAATGAACTCACGCCCTTCGCCAAAGCTCACGGCGTCACGCTGATCCTCGAAAATCATTACAAAGACGGCTTCTGGAAGTTCCCCGAATTCGCGCAAAAGATGGACGTGTTCCTGAAACTGCTCGACGCCATCCCGCGCTCGCCCAATTTCGGCGTGAATTACGACCCGTCGAACGCGATCATTGCCGGCGACGACCCCATCGCGCTGCTCGAAGCTGTCAAGGACCGCGTGGTCACGATGCACGCCAGCGACCGCTATTTCGAAGGCGGCACCGCGGGCGATTTGCGCAAGCTTGAAGCCCACCCGCAGATGGGCTATGCGCCGATTCTGAAACACGGCATCGTCGGCCGCGGCCTCAACGATTACGACAAAATCTTCTCGATCCTCAAAGCCGCTGGATTTGCTTCAGGAACCGGCACCGCCGGCTGGATCAGCATCGAAGACGGTGAGGACGCAGTGCATGGCATGGAACATCTGCGCTTGTCGGCGGAGTTCCTGCGAGCGAAAATGGCCGCGCACGGGTTGGCGTGAATGAAAAATGTAAAATGCAAAATGAACCTCGCGCACTTTTCAATTTTGCATTTTGCATTTTTAATTTTGCATTTTCTTTGAGTACACAACAATCGTTCGCATGACCAACCCGCCCCGCATCCTTTTGCTCAATCCTCCCATCCACGATTTCGCCGCCTACGATTTCTGGCTCAAGCCTTACGGACTTTTAAATGTCGCCGGGCGCTTGCGCGAACGCGCGGACTTGCATCTCTTCGATTACCTCGACCGCCATCACCCGCGCGCGCCCGCCGAAAAACTTCGCGCCGACGTTTGGGGCCGCGGCGAATTTCACAGCGAGTTGCTCGACAAGCCCGCGATCTTCTCCGAAATTCCGCGCCGCTTTCGCCGCTTCGGTTTGCCGCGCGCCGAATTACGCGCGTTTCTCGAACGCGAAGGCCCGTTCGACGTCGCGCTGATTCAGACCGTAATGACGTACTGGTACCCCGGCGTCAAAGAAGCCATCGACGACCTGCGCGCGCTTTCGCCGGAGACGAAAATCGTCCTCGGCGGCGTTTACGCCACGCTCTGTCCCGCGCACGCCAAGTCGCTCGGCGCCGATTTTGTGCTCGAAGGTTTGAACCTCGACCCGCTCTGGAAGTTCCTCAATCTCGAGCCGAATCCCGCTGGCCTGCCCTGTTGGGATCTGTACTCGCACCTCGACACTGGCGTGCTGAAACTTGCCGACGGCTGCCCCTTCAAATGCACGTACTGTTCCGTCCCGCAGGTCTATCCGACGTTCCACGCGCGGCCGATGGACCGCTCGCTGGCCGAACTCGATTTTCTGATCGAGCGCGGCGTGCGCAACATCGTTTTCTACGACGACGCGCTCCTTTACCAGCCCGACCGCATCCTGATTCCATTTTTGAAGGAAGTCGTGAAACGCAACGCGCGCCTGAATTTTCACACGCCCAACGCGCTCAACGCCCGCTTCATTTCGCCGGAACTCGCCGAATTGATGGTGGAATCCGGTTTCAAAGTCGTGTACCTCGGTTTCGAAAGCAGCGCCTACGAATGGCAGAAAAAAACCGGCGGCAAAGTTTATTCGCACGAACTGGCGCGCGCGATCGAAAACCTCTGCGCCGCCGGCGCAGGCATCGATAACATCTGCGCGTACCTGATCGTCGCGCATCCCAACGCGGAAACGCAGCACGTCGAAGACTCCATGCGCTTCGCCAGCAGTCTCGGCATCCGCGTGATGCTCGCCGAATTCTCCCCCATCCCCGGCACGCCCGACGGCGAAGCCTGCCGCCGCTGGATCGACCTCGACGAACCGCTCTACCACAACAAAACCGCCTTCCCCATTTTTTTCATGGGCGCGCCCGCCATCAACCGCATCAAAAATCTTGCGCGCGAACTGAATCAAAAATCGAAAGTCGATTCAGCGCAAAAAGCCGCTATAGTCGAAACCGCAGTCTGACGCCCTTGAAACCTGACACCGTGAAACCTTGAAACTGGAGGATAAATGGGAACGAGCGCATACCGCATCGACGACGGCAAGGGCTTCAAGCTCAAGAATTTCGATCCCAACGACACTGGCGATTTCAAATCGCGCGAACACGCCGACGAAGCCGTCGCGAAAGACCTGAAGAAGCTTCAGGAGTTGCAGGAGAAGTTTTACGTCGATCGCCGCCACGCCCTGCTGGTCGTGATCCAGGCGATGGATACCGGCGGCAAAGACGGCACGATCGACCACGTATTCAGCGGCGTCAATCCGACGGGTTGTCTGGTCACCAGTTTCAAAAAACCGTCCGAAACTGAACTGGCCCACGATTACCTCTGGCGCGTCCACGCCGCCGCGCCGGCGCGAGGCATGTTCGGCATCTTCAACCGCTCGCATTACGAAGACGTGCTGGTCGCCCGTGTCCACAACCTCGTGCCCAAATTAACCTGGGAAAAACGCTACGACCACATCAACCATTTTGAAAAGACGCTCGCCGACGAAGGCACGCTGATCGTTAAATTCTTTCTACACATCAGCAAAGACGAGCAGAAAGAACGCTTGCAGGCGCGCCTCGACGACAAGGAAAAGCTCTGGAAATTCAACACCGGCGATTTGACCGACCGCGAACTGTGGAACGAATTTCAGGAAGCCTACGAAGACGTCATCCGCAAATGCAGCACGCCCCACGCGCCGTGGTACATTGTCCCCGCAAACAAAAAATGGTACCGCAACTACGTCGTCGCGCATGTGCTGGTGAAGGTCTTGGAATGGATCGACTACAAACTGCCGAAGCCGGATTTTGTGCCCAGCGAGATTGTGATCAAGTAGGTTCCACGGCTTCAGCGAATATATATGCGCATTGTGCGCACGTGCGTGCAAACTCCTGAATTTATCGCCACTTTCATCCTTTACGCTTTTTCGGCTCGTGTAATATATAGCTTGTCTGTGCCGCCCGCTTCTCGCGGTCGCGGCTCGCATATTTGTCCTGGGCGGGCGTTCTAGGGGAAACGGCCAATGCAACTCATCGTCACCTGCGCCGGATGCGGCGCGAAATACCGCGGCGAATCCGGTCCCAAAAAATTCCGGTGCGCCGCTTGCTCCAATCTCTTTACCTTCCCCGACCAAGTCAAAGCTCCATCGGCCGGCACCATCCTCTGCTCCAACTGCTGGACCGAAACCGTCCCCACCGAAAAGCTCAAAACCTGCGGCTTCTGCTCCCAGCGCGTTTCGCCCCGCTACGGCGGGCAGGCGATGGAAGACAAGCAAGTCAAAGTCAAGCAGGCCTCCGTTCGCACCGATCCGAATCTGGTCAAAGCCGTCACCACAAAATCGAGCCCGGAAATTCCGGTCGGCGGCGGCGCCATGGCGGGTGCGGGAACCAATCCCGGCAGCGGCGTCACGACCACGCCTTCCGGCCAGCACAAATTCAATTCCGGCGAATGGAAGGAACTCAGCGGGATTCACAAACAGCCGCAACAGGAAGCGCTGCCCGATCCGAAGAAAACGCAGGCGTTCGAATTGATGGCCGAATTGAAAAAAGAAATCGAGCCTGAAATGCAGAGTGTCGTGGATACGATGCTCAAATCGCAGGATGAACAGGACGCCGCCGTCCGCGCCAGCGGGCAGCACCTTCATCCCGCGGTCAGCGGCGACGCGCCGTCTCCCAGAACCTCCGGCGAATTCACCTCGCCGCGGACTTCCGGCGAATTCAAAGCGCCCAGAACGTCCGGCGAATTCAAAGCGCCGAAAACCTCCGGCGAACATGCCATGGCCAGCCAGGCCGGCCTCGAGTTGCAGGCGCAACTGGCCGCGCTGCAAGCGCAGATTAACACCGAAAAACAAGCGCGCGAACAGGTGCTCGGCGAACGCAACGCGCTCGAAGTCAAACTCGCCGATCTGGAAGCGCGCCTCGCTCAGGAAAAATCGCTGCGCGAAGCCGCCACACACGACGACGCCGTCGGCGAATTGCAGGCGAAAGTCGCCGAACTTTCGCAGTTGGTCGCCACGGACAAACGCGCCAAAGACCAGTTGCTGCAGGAACGCGTCGAACTTGAAAACCTCTGGCGCGAACGCGACGCCAAAGTCGCCGAACTCACCGCGCGCCACAATTCCGAAACTTCCACGCGCTCCGCCCTCAACGCCGAACTGGACGATCTGCGCCAATTTAAACAGGAACACGACGCGCGATTGGCAAACGTCGAAGCTCGCCTGAATTCGGAACGCCAGGCGAAAGAAGCCGCGCACCGCGAACGCGACCAGCTCGCCGAAGCCCACAAGGAACTCGACGCGAAGGTCGCCGAAATGTCTTCGCGCATGGCGTCCGACCGCAGCGTCCGCGACAGCGGCATCAAATCGAGCAGCGAATTGTCCGAAGTCCGACAGGAACTTGAAGCCCGCATGGCCGACCTTGAAGCTCGGCTCGCGCTTGAAAAGCGCACGAAGGAAACGCTGATCCGCGAGCGCGATCAACTCTCCGACAGCAACCGCGAGTTTGAAGCCCGCGTCGCCGATCTCGAATCGCGCCTGCATTCCGAACGCGATGCGAAGGAAGCGCTCTCGCGCAAGCACGCCGAACTCCACGAATCGCGCACCGAATTGGACGCGCGCGTCGCCGATCTCGAATCGCGCCTCTCACTGGAACGCGAGGCGAAAGAAAGCGCCACCGGCGAACGCGAAAAACTTCACGACCTGCGCATGCAGTTGGAAGCGAAAGCCGCCGACCTCACGCGCCGCCACGCCAACGAACGCGAAGCCAAGGAGCGCGCGCTGAAAGAACACGGCGACCTAGCCAACGATCACCGCGAACTGAGCGCGAAAATGGCAGACGCAAAGACGCGCCTCAAAGCCGAGCAGGACATCAAGGAAAGCGTGCGCAAGGAACGCGACGAAGCGCTCTCCCGCGCCGACACGGCGGAAGCCCGCGCCGAACGCGCCGACGCCGAAGTCGCCCGCTTGCGCAAAGGCATCAACGCGCAACTCGAAAAATTCGCCACCGATTACAACGTCGTCTTAAGCAAGCTCGCGGTGAAAACGTCGGAACTGGTGACCAACGCCAAGCTCACCCGCAAGCGCCTCGAAGAAGAAGCCGCCTGCCAGGGCGAGAAGATCGAATCCGTGGCCACTGAATTGAAGGCGCGCCTCGAACAGGAAAGCGTGGACATTGCCACCCGCCTGAGCAAACTCCTGCACGAACACGACAACCGCGACAGCGCCCGCCTGCCCAAACTCGCTTCGAGCGCCAGCGGATCGCATCCGCCCATCGCGCCAAGCGGCGCGCACGCGCCGCCGGCCTC
>DATGGK010000167.1:0-61850 GCA_035308565.1 Planctomycetota bacterium
GAGCCGCGCGCATTAGCCTTCCCCATGACAGTGCAAGGTCGGCATTCGGGTCTAAAATTTCGGAGCCTCAACGGCCTTCACTGCTGTTACGGCCTGACTGCTTGCCGACGGACTTCTCCGCCGTGTGTCTCCTGATGCTTCGCCGGTTATCTTTCGAAACCAACCCGGCGTCAGGATAGCTACATGGCCCAAGCAACCCGGACCAAGGCGGGACTTGCACCCGCTGGAAATGTGCGCTAGCGTGGCGCACACTGTCCCTATTTTCCCTTTTTGCAGGGAGCGCGCGGGCGGCGGAGAGCTGGGGCGACCGGCATCCGGAAGCGTTCACGGAGTGGACCAGCAACCATCACAAAGTCTTCCGCGAGATGACGGAGTTTTTGGCGAAGGACAACGAGCGCAACATAGAGGAATTCATTCGCCATCGCGAGAAGAAGGACGAAGAGACGATCGCGCTCGAACGCATCCACGAAAAACATCGCGACGGCCTGGCGGAATACCGCGTGTTTGTAAAGGAACACAAGGAAGCCGCACTGGCGCTGGTCGAACACGAGAAGGAAATCGAACATCTGGAAGACGTGGCGCGGCGCGAAAAGAAGTAACAAAAAAGGGACAGTGTGCGCTAGCGTGGCGCAGACTGTCCCTATTTTCATTTCTTGCGCCAAATGGTGCCATCTCCAGAAAATAGGGAAAGTGTAAATGAGCGGTACGCCGCTCATTCTCACTGTCCCTATTTTCTTATTTTCTGCCGCCGCGGCGCCGGGCTAATGGTGATGATGAAAACCTCCACCGTGGCCGCCGCCGAAGCGGAAACCGAATCCGAGGCTTGGGCCCCAATAGCCGTAGGAGCGATAATAGGGGTATCCGTAGCTATAATAGTAGGGATAGTCATAGCCCGAATAGTATGGGGACGTATAGACATACGTCGTGGATGGCGTCGCCACGTACTCGGTGTTGTTGGTATTCAGCGGGACAGTTTGCCTTGCAGCGGTACGGAGCAATGCGGCAATGGCACGATCCGGCACTTTTCCGTCCTTCATGCGCAAGACATCTTGCGCAGTGAGATTGCGCACATTCTGGTTTTCACACCACGCCACGATAACGTCTTCCGTGACGCCGTTTTGAGCCAGCTTAATCGCATCTTCGGTTACTTCCGCCAGTACGGGCAGTGCCAAAATTGCTGCGAAAGCCAGCACGTAAAATCGGGAGCTAAACATAAACTCCTCCTTTCAAGTTAGGAGTTCCTCTTCCCTCCCTGCCATTACCATTGGCACCTCCTTATCACAGCGTGAGTTTAGTTAAGATTGCCTGACACAATGAGCTCACTCAATAATCGTGCCAACTTAACTCCGGCGGGTCTTGACGCTAAAGGCTTGCTGCGAAGCGTCTTCGAAAAGAGCTTGGGCAGGAGTGTGAAAGAGATATTCCTTAAATTGAGCAAAACTGTTCGCAAGTTTTACAATGGAAGGTGCTAACACGGAGGCCTGCGTTTATTCGCGTCATCCACGTGGGGTTGCTGCTGGTTGGGGTAGTGTTGCTGGTTCAGGCGTGGAGGAGCACTCCGCTCAAAGGTGAAAGGGCTGTGGCTGCGGAAGCGGTCTATTCGCACTAGCCCAAATGAATACCTAACTTAACCCTACGTTCCACGTGGAACATTATGGGTCAAAAGGTGTGATATAACGGGCGCGAGACTGGACACGGAAGACTGGAGACGGGAACACAATGTGCAACTTTTGCACGGAATTGCGGCGGGAGCAAAATCACGCACTGACACCCCTTGCGGCACTTTTCAATGTGCAACTTTTGCAAGAGTATTCCGCCTAAAGGCGGAACTGCGAACACGAGAGCTATTTGCCCCCGGCGATGGCGTAAGTCAGGGGGGCGTTGTCGGTGAAGCTGCCGCTGGCGACGGTCAGGCTTAGCGGGACGGTTTGGCGGTAGAGGCCGGTGTAGGGGCTGAGGCCGAGCGATTGGAATTGGCTGTAGAGCGTGGCGCGTTTGATGGAGAGGACGAAGTTGACGGTCGTGGTGGTGAAGGCGCCGCGAGCCATGTGGCCGCGGAGTTTGAAGGTGCGGTCGGTGCTCGTGCCGGACGAGGTCAAGGTGACGGCGTGCTGGAAGCCGCCGATGGCGATCACGGCGCTGGCGCCGGTGGGGTTGAACGCTCCGGGGACTTGGACGGTGCCGGCGACACTGAGCGTGTCGCGGCCCGCGTAAGTCAGATTGAAACTGGCACTGAAGCTGGAGACGGCGAAGGTGCCGGTGACGGGCGGCGCGGCTGGCGCGGTGACGGTGACGATGACGCTGGCAGTGGCGTTGAGCTGGCCGTCGCTGACTGTCACCGCGATCGTGTAAGTGCCGGGATTGGCGTAGGTTTTACTGAGCGTGGGACCGGAAAAGGTCGAGCCGTCCCCGAGAATCCAGGTGTAGGTGAGCGCGTCGCCGTCGGCATCGGTCGCGGCGGCACTCAGGACGATGGGTTGGCCGGCGACGGCGGGGTTGGGCGAGGCGCTCGGCGGTGAGGTAAACGTGGGCGCGGTGTTGGATGGCGGCGGAGTCGTGGGCGGCGGCGTGGTCGGTGGAGGTGTGGTCGGCGGCGGCGTGGTCGATGCCGCGGGCGCGACGGCCGCGCCGCAGTCCAGCGGCTGAGTGCGCGCGGTGCCGAAGAAATCGGTGGTGACGGCGGTGACGGTCATGCCCATAGCGGCTGCGGGAGAATTGGCTTGGAGTTTGTAGTCGGCGGCGTTGAATGTGCCGGGATTGACGAAGAGCGGATTGGCGTTCACGTCGCCGCTTCCGGACGCGGCTCCGGCGGCCGCGCCGTTCCAGACATTGTGCGAGAAACTCAGGCCCGCCAGCGACGTGGGCAGGACAACTTGCGTGCCGAGTGAGCTTTGGAAACAGATATTGTTGCAAAAGACGGCGTTGGAATGAGCGTCGGGATCGACGTGGATCAACTCGCGGTTTGAGAGGTACATCGAATTGTTGGCGAAGGTGAAGTTCTTCAAGCCGCCGCCGTTGCCGTAATTGCCGTAGACGAAAGCGTAATTGTTCTGCGTAAAAATGTTGTTGATGATGGTGTTGTTGGCGGACGGGTTGGAGATGTTGTAGACTTCGTTGGCGTATTGAATGCCTGTGGCAGGAACGGTGCCGTCGACGTAGTAAGTCGCGTCGCCGGAATTGTAGATGAGGTTGCCCGAGACAGTCGTGTTCGTGGCGTTGTCGAGGTACAGATTCACGCCGAAATTGTCGTGCGAGGTGTTGCCGACCGCGCTGCATTTGTCGGCGAGGTAGAAGATGATGCCTTCGCCCTGATTCTTGTAGCTAGTGTTATTTGTAAAGGTGACGTTGACCGCTCCGCCGGCGACCAGCGCGCCCGACCAGCCGCCGCTGAGCGCGTGAGCGTCGTTCATGTGGACGTTGTTGTAGACTGTGCATGAATCGATGGTGATGTCGTGCGTCGAAGTCATGTCGCCTTTGCCGACGAAAATGCCGCTGTTTTTGCTGTCGTGAACTTTGCAATTGCGGACCGTAACGAAGGACGTACTCTCGATGGTGATGCCGTTGAGCGTGGCGTTGCGCAACTCGAAATCTTGCATCACGAAGTACTGCGCCGCGATATAAACGAGCGTGGTGCTGGCCGGCATGTTTGCGCCGTCAAGGATCACGGATTCGCCCGGAAACGCGCGGAACGTAATCGGCGCCGTGGACGATCCGGCGCGATAGAAGTAGATGCTGTTGCTCGGCGTGTACGTGCCGGCACGCAGGTAAATGGTGTCGCCGGGCACGTACAGATCAACGCCCTTGTTAATGGAGACCCACGGGGCGGATTGCGTCCCGGCGTTGGAATCGTTGCCGGTCGGGGCGACGTAGTAGTCTCGAGCGTGTGCGAAGCTGAAAACGAGTGCGACGAATGTGGCGACGAAGCGCATGAGCGAGCCTTCTTTCGAATGATGCACTACGAGCAGCACATAGTGCCTTAACGAAAGACTAGACTCGCTATCATCCAATAACATAACGTGCATTGTAGCCAAATATCGGACATTTCCGATAATCACAATGCACCATTGGCGCACGTGTGCGACTGCCTCAATCAGGGGATCGTGCCGTGACTTAACAGCCCGTTCAAAAAGGCCCGTAGCGCAGGCGTCCTCGCCTTTAAAATATCAAATGTCGTTGCCTACCGTCTGTTTTTCCTCCGCGCCTTCGCGCCTGTGCGCGAAATGAATTTAACTCCCATCGAGTGCCAAAATGAATATTCCCGCAATAAACCCCCGCCCCGGGGGTACTATCTTAGTGCAGCATTTCGCCCCGAATTAACGTCTTGTAAGGAACGTCACCCCTTCTCGGAGTCCGCGACATGCGTTCATTCTTCGCCACGTTAGTCCTCGTCCTCTCCGCCTCCGCGTTCGCCGGCCAACCCGACGCGGGCGTCGCGCCGGACCAGGCGAAATTCACGCCTGGGAAGGAAGTCAAGATCACCGACCCGGAGAGCGGCGCGTGCGGATACTACGTGGTCTACACGCCGAAAAATTACAAGGACGACCGCGAATGGCCGGCGATCCTGTGTCTCCATGGGAAGACCGGAAGTCCCACGACCTGGCCGTTCAAGGACGCGACCGACGGCAAGGACTACATCATCATTGGTTACGATTACAAAACGAAGGACGAGCCGAATCCTGCCATCGACATGGAGAACATCAAGAAGATTCGCGCGCTCGTCGAAACCAAGCTGAAGATTAATTCCAAGCTCGTGCTGATGGGCGGATTCAGTTTGGGCGGATGGTCCACGTCGAGCTTCAGCCATTCGTACATCGACAAGCTTGCGGGGATCGCCATCATGGGCGCGGGCGGGCAGCCTGCGGCTAAGATCAAGGGCAAGCCGGTGTTCATTGGCGTCGGAGAAAATGACCAATTCAACAAGGATGCCAAAGCGGCGAGGGACGTCTATATTGCGAAGGGCGCGGATGTGACGTTCACCGAATTCCCGGGTCTTGGCCATAGCGCCGATCCAAACAACAAAGCGCTCAAAGAATGGCTGCTCAAAGTCGGCCCGCAAAACCAGATGATGGCGTCGCTTGCCCTCGCGAAAGCCGCCGACAAAGCCGGCAAAATCGGCGAAGCCTTCAACCTCTACAGCGCCACCGGCAAAATGAGCGGCGGAGAAGAAGCCGCCGCGCGCGCCAAAGCCATCGGCGACGAAGCAGAGAAAAAAATCGCCGACGCCGATGCGCTGATCAAATCCAAAAAGTACGGCGACGCTGCCAAGATTCTAACGCAAGTCGCCGAAACGTACGCCGGCGCGCCTTTCGCCGCGACGGCAACCGCCACGATTCAGAAAATCAACACCGATCCGTCGATCCTCGCCGACATCGAGCAAGCCAAACTCGACGCCAAAGCCGACGCACTCGAAGCGATCGCGCTCAGCGCCGAAAAAGCGAAAGAATACGCCAAAGCGCTGACCCAGTACGAAAATTACCTGACGCAGTTCACCAAAGCCACGCGCTTCACCACCGTGCGAGCGCACGTGGACGAACTCAAATCCAACCCGTCAATCATGAAAAGCGCGACAATTCAAAGCGCCGAACGCGACTGCAAAAGCTGGCTCGCCACCGCCGACAGCTACATCAAAAACAACATGGCCGACAGCGCCAAACCGTACCTGCAAAAAATCCTCGACAAATACGGCGACACGGAATGGGCGTCAGCGGCGAAGAAGAGGATGGCGGAGTTGAAGAATTGACTTTATTCTGCCAACAGAAGCAGGCATTCAATAAATTGGACAAGTTTGATCATTTGTCGCGATTTGAAATCGAACTCGTCGAACAGAAATTCCGCAGGGACATGAATTTGATTCGTCGTTCGGTCAAACCAGGGATATTCGGCGTTGGGACTGAAATCGCCCGCGATCGATGGGGCGAGATCTTCAATCTTCTGCGCCAGTCGAAGCAGAGATTTGATGTACGCCTTGAAAGTCTTTGTGTCCTTGAATCCAAGTCTCCGCTTGAAATAGGCGTTCGTCTTGATCGTTTGCAGAAAGACAACAAATTGCGCATGCGTGTGAGCCGGCGGCTCAGTGGAGTCTTCCGCTTTTAAAAATCCCTTCGCCAATTTCTCAGTCAACATCTGAAGGAAATGCAGGCGTGCCCAAGGCGCCGATTGCTCGCGATTGAGTTTTTTCCACATGCGGCCTTCAAACACCGCTTGCCGCAAGAACGCGCCGCGCCACGTCATCCGGCGGCTCCCAATTTAACCGCACTCTTCCAACTGCCCCACGACTTGGGAAGCTTCAGTTTGCCGAATTCGTCGCTGCGAATGATACGGATAGCCGTCGTCCACGGATGATTGTCGTCGGGCATTGGGCCGAAATAAAATGGATGAATCGCCTTGTCCAAATTCTTTGGGACATTCTCCTGGACCTCAATCAGGCGTACTTCTTTTTTACTGGGAAACCAGTACACAGCTTCGATCTCGTCGTCTTCCTCCAAATGCTCTGCCGCTAATTCTCGCGCCTGTTTTTCAACACTCTTCACTTTGGCATGTGCGCCATTGAGCTCTTCACGCGCCTGTTTTCCAATGTGCTTTTTCATTCATCGCTCCCAACGAATCAATTGGCAATCAGATTATGCCAATACATAACAAAGTTCAATCATCATATAATCTGCTTAATCGCCTCCGCCCCCTCCACACCGACCAACTTCTGATTCAGTCCGCTGAAAAAATAGCTCAAATTATTCGGATCAAGCCCCAATTGCGTCAGTACCGTTGCATGCAGATTCTTCACGTGGAAACGGTTCTCCACCGCCGCCGAACCCAGCTCGTCCGTCGCGCCCACGCTCGTCCCGCCTTTGATCCCCCCGCCGGCCAGCCACATCGTAAACCCGTACGCGTTATGATCGCGCCCCGTGCCCTTCGCGTACTCCGCCGTCGGCTGCCGCCCAAATTCGCCGCCCCACACAATCAGCGTCGAATCCAACAGTCCGCGCTGCTTGAGGTCCTTCAGCAATCCCGCGATCGGCTTGTCCGTGTTCCCCGCGTGGAACGAGTGGTTCTTCACGATGTCCGTGTGCGCGTCCCAATTCTCGTCGTTGTGCCCGCCGCCCGAATAAAGCTGAATAAATCGCACGCCGCGCTCGACCATGCGCCGCGCCAACAGACATTTCGTCCCGAAATCCTTCGTGCGCTCCTGATCAATACCGTACAACTCTTTCGTCTTCTCGTCCTCTTTCGAAATATCGACCGCCTCCGGCGCGTGTTTCTGCATCGAATACGCCATCTCAAAACTCGCGATCCGCGCCGACAACGCCGAATTGCTCGCCCGCTCCGCCGCGTGTTCCTGATTGTACACATGCAGTTCGTCGATAATCTTCCGCTGAGCCGAATCGCTCATCCCGTCCGGCGGCGCCAGATTCAAAATCGGCGCGCCGCTCGCCCGCAACTGCACGCCCTGATACGTCGCCGGCATGTACCCGCTCGACCAATTCTTCGCGCCGCTGATCGGCCCCCCCTTCGGGTCGAGCATCACCACGAATCCGGGCATGTCCTGATTTTCGCTGCCCAGCCCGTACGTCACCCACGACCCCAGGCACGGATGTCCGCTCAAAATCCGCCCGCTGTTCATCATCAGCATCGCCGAACCGTGAATCGGCGAATCCGCATACATCGAATGAATGAACGCAATGTCGTCCACGCACGTGCCGATGTTCGGAAACAAATCGGACACATACTTCCCGCACTGCCCGTACTGCTTGAACTGCCACTTCGGCCCGACCACGCGCCCTTCGTTCTTCTTCCCGCCGCGCCCAAACGTCTTGATCTGAATCGTCTTCTCATCCAGCGGATAAAGTTTCGGCTTGTAATCGAACGTATCGACGTGGCTCGGTCCGCCGTAACAGAAAATAAAAATGACGCTCTTCGCCTTCGCCGGAAACATCGGCTTCTTCGGTGCCAGCGGATTCACAACTTTCTTATCGCCGTCCGCATGAGCGCGAAAAAACGAATCCCCCAGCATCCCGCTCAGCGCCACCGCGCCAAACCCGCCGCCCACTTCCCACAAAAATTCCCGCCGCGTCCGCCCACAAAACTGGCTCATCGAAATCCTTTCAATTCAAAATGAAAAATTCAAATTTCAAAATTAGACCGGCGCAAGGCGCCGCGTCGCCGTTCAATTTTGCATTTTGAATTTTGCATTTTGAATTTCCGTTCAGTCCAAGTACACGAACTCATTCAAATTCAACGCCATCAAACAGAAATTCGCCAGCGCCTTCTCCGCGGTCAACTTATCCTCATCCACGAATCGCTGGATCAACTTCACCCCGCGCTCAATCTCTTTCGCACTCGGCGCGCGCCCCATCGTCAACCGCAACCCCAGCTTCACTTGATCCGAAACACTCGTCCCCGCCTCCTTCTTTAAACGCTGCGCGAGAAGCGCCGCTTGATCGTTAAAAAATTTGCTGTTCAGTGATGTCAGCGTCTGCGTCGGCACCGTCGTCGTGAATCGCACCGGACAACTCGTGTCCGTATCCGCCTGATCGAACGTGTTCAAAATCGGCTCGTTCAACGACCGCTTCACCAAAATGTACACGCTCCGCCGCGTGCGCTCTTCCGGCGGCGAAACGCCCCACGCATGATCCGGCCGCGACGCCGACTGCAGCACCTCGCGCGGCACTTCCGTGTAAATGCTCGGCCCGCCCATCTTCAAATTCAGTGTCCCATTGACGGCCAGAATCGAATCGCGAATTTCTTCCGCGCTCAACCGCCGCATGTCGAAGCGCCAGAATAAATTGTTGTTCGGATCCTTCGCCAGCGCCGCGGCGTTGTCCTGCGACGACATGCGATACGCGCTCGACAGCATAATCAGCTTGTGCAGCGACTTCATCTTCCACTCGCGCGAAACAAATTCGCTCGCCAGCCAATCGAGCAGTTCCGGATGCGTCGGCAATTCGCCAAGCTGCCCGAAATCGTTCGGCGTGCGGCAGATTCCACGCCCAAAATGAAATTGCCACAACCGGTTCGCAATCGCGCGAGCGGTAAGCTGATTGTTTTTGCTCGCAATCCACTCGGCCAGCACGCGCCTCTTGCCGGTGGTTTTTGCATCGGCCTTTGCTGCGGGAATTTTCGGAGCCGGATCGCCCAGAATCGCCGGAAACGCCGGCGTCACGTCGTCGCCTTCAATGTTCGGATTGCCGCGCAAAAAAATCTTCGTCCCCGACCGCCCATTCTCAAACACCGCCATCGCTTTGATCCCGGGCGATTCAAGCTTCGTCTTGCGGCTCTCGTCCAACTCCTTCTTCAGCGCCCGATACTGCGCCTGCTTGGCCTGCGTAATTGCCTTCGCGTCCTTCGAATCCAAAATCTCGTCCGCCGACCGCTGCTCCGAATTCACAACCAATCCCAGATCGATGTACTGCCCGCCCTGCGTCTGATGGCAATGCACAGCAATCAAATTCGGCCCGGCTTGCAGCAATTGCAATGCGGCCACATCCAGCGGCACGACTTCATAATCGCGCAAAAATCCGTGAAAATTCGCCGCAAGCTTTCCATTGAAATAAATCTCGCAATCCTCGTCATGATGAATGCTCAGCTTCAAATTCGCCGGCACCTCTTTCAGCGTCACCAACTTGCGCAGCCAGATATCGCTCGTGCGCCACGCCGTCCGCACCACCGCGCCGGGCGTGCCGCGCGAACCAAAACCGCATTCGCCTTCCTTCCACCCTTCCGTGTTGTAATTCGTCCACGACCACTCTTCGTTATTCGGGCGGCTGGTCGTGTACAGCCATTTGTTCACCGCTTTGCGCGCATCCGGCAGCGGGTCGTCCTTCGGCGCAACTGCGGGCGGCGGTTCCTCGCCGCCGGTGTTCGCAATCGCCAGCCTGATCTCCTCTTCAAGCTTCTTGATCTTTCCCAGCAATTCTTCCTCACGCGCCATCTTCGCCTTCAACCGCTTGTCGTACTCCGCCTGCTGCTCCGGCGTGAGAATATCGCGCGTAATATTCTCCGTCTGCATGTCGCTCACGTCCTGAATGAACGCCAGCATCGAATAATAATCCTTTTGGAGAATTGGATCGCGCTTGTGATTGTGGCAGCGCGCGCAGTTCATGCTCATACCCAGCATCGCCTGGCACGTCGTCGCGAGAATCCCGTCGAGCACGTCGTATTTCGCCAGCTTCCGATCCGCCGGCTCGTCGTCCCAAATATTGAGCCGGTAAAATCCCGTCGCGATGATCGACTCCGGCGTCACCTGGTCCAACTCGTCGCCTGCAAGCTGCTCTTTCAAAAATTGGTCGTACGCTTTGTCCTCGTTGAAAGACCGAATCACATAATCGCGATACCGCCACGCAAACGGTTTCGGATTGTCCCGCTCGTACCCGTTCGTCTCCGCGAACCGCACCAAATCCAGCCAATGCCGCCCCCACTTCTCGCCGTACTGAGGCGACGCCAGCAATTTGTCGATCAACTTTTCATACGCGTCCGGCGCTGTGTCCGCCACAAACGCATCGACTTCCGCGGGCGTCGGCGGCAATCCAATCAGATCGTAATATGCGCGCCGAATCAACACACCTTTGCTCGCAGGCCCGACCGGGGCGAGATTTTCTTTCTCCAGCCCAGAGAGAATAAACGCATCAATCGGATTCGTCACCCACGCCGCATTCTTCACCGCCGGCTCAGCCGGCCGCACGAGCTTCTTATACGCCCACCAATCTTCCGCCGTCTTGACCTTCTGCTCCGGCTCCGCCTTCGCGACCGCTTTCACTTCAGGCAGCGGCGCTTCCGTCCCTGGCTTCCACGGCGCACCCATCGCAATCCATTTTTTCAGAATCTCAATTTTCGCCGCGTCCAATTTTCCATCCGGCGGCATCGAATGGTCGTCGTCGCGAAACGAAAGCATGTCCAGAATCAAACTCTTCGCCGGCTCCGTCTCATTAATCGCCGGCCCCTGCACCCCGCCGCGCAGCATCCCCGCGCGCGAAGTCAGGTACAGATTCGCCTTCACCTTCGCTTCCGCGCCGTGGCATTTAAAACAAGTCGATTGCAGCAGCGGCAGCACGTCCTTCTCAAAAAACGCAATCCGCTCCGGCGCAGCCGTGCCCTCAGCGCAAAAAGCCGCAAAGCCCGCCCACCACAAACAGCCCGAAACCACACGCGCCAATCGCATTAAAAACCTTTCATCGCCAAGAGCGCCGAAACAAGCATTCCTTGAACAAAACGCGCCGCCCCCTCGTCACCCCATTCTAAAAAAACGCCAAAATAAATTAGTGAAGATTCGTGCGTCCCCTGCCTCTCCTTTCTTTGCGCCTTTGCCCCTTTGCGCCTTTGCGTGAAAACTTCGTCGTTCACCGAATCGACTCTTCGGCATCGATCACAAACGACACCGGCACCGCATTCCCAAAATTCACGTGATCCTTGAACGACCACACCACCTTCTTATCGCGCGTCACTTCAATAATCTGTGGATTCTTCGGCCCCGCGTGGCAATTGTCGATGATAATATTCCCGTTCTTCAAAACCTGAAGCTGGCACACCCACGCCAGTTGAATCCCCGGCAATTCATCCTGCGTCAACTGCCACGCGATCTCCTTCGCCGGCGTGACTTCGATCACGCCGTGCCCGTTTCCGGTGCTGATCAGCGTGTTGCCATTCGGCAGCCGCAGCGCGCTGTAACAATGATTCCCCCACGCCTCAGGCCCATGCCCGCCCGCCACCTTCTTCCCAAACATCGGCACTTCGTATTCCCAAACCACTTTCCCATTCTCATCGTATTCGCGCACAGTCCCATCATTCTCGTGCGCCGCCAGATAATGCCCATTCGCCAGCTTGCGGACGTTGCGCGTGTCGCTGTGCGTCGAATGACTTTTCAAGACCAGCTTGATTTCCTTTGCGATCTTCCCGTCCTTATCGACTTCAAGAATCCGCGCCGGCCCCGACTCCACAATCATCGTATTCCCATCCGCCAATCGCTGAATCGCGTGAACTTCCACAGGCCGCCCCTTTTTATTGTCATCGCTCGGCCCATTCCCATTCATCTTCGCCGCGTTGTAAGACCACACAATTTTCTTATCCGGCGAAACCTCGACGATATTCTGATAATTGGTCTGAAAAAGAATATTGCCGTTGGCCAGCAGCCAAGCGTCATGCACCGCAGCCGCGTCGTATTTCCATTCAATCTCGCCAGAGGCACTGACAATGGCAAGGTACTTGCCGTCCTGAGAAGCGATAAAGCGATGGCCGGTGCCGGTGATTTCAGCGGAGAAAAGGTGACTCGATACGATTAAAAACAACAAGCGAACCGCGAAAGGTACTTTCATGAACTTGAGCCTCATTTCTTCTTTGCCGCCAACCGCGCCACAAACTCCGCATGTTCCGCTGAATTCAATCCGTCGTTCAGCACCGCCAACACACGCTGCATATCGTCCTTAAGAATCGCTTTTGCATCGAGCCAAAGACCAGGAAAGACTTCCGAGCGCAGAATTCCCTCTTTCGATTTCAATTCAGCGTACGCGCCTTGGCGCAGGCGATACCACACAACTGAATTCTTTTCCGGCTGAACCGAGATGAACTCCTGCACGCCCACCTTGCGATAAAGCTCTTTCTTCTCCTTCATGTCGTACGCGCGCGACGAGATGCTCACCTCCGCGGCCAATTCCGGCGCACCCACAAGATAATGCCGCCCCTTGCGATTCAACAAGGACGACTGCCCGCCATATTCCGGAAGAATGCGCAGCGAGTTTTCAGGCTGCGGCATGTCATCGCGCATGTACCACGACGATCCGAGATTTGTCTTGCACCCAGGCGTGGCCAAGGCGTACGTTTTGAGCCAATACGCCACGGCGTCGTGAGAACCGCCGTGCTCTTCGGTCGTCGGCATTCTAAGATACACGACCCCTCCAATTAATTCCGCCCAGCGCAACTCCGGCTGCGCTTCCCAGCGCTTGATAAATTCGTCGCGTGTGAGCCGCTCGCCCGTTTGCAGCGTGGGGGTTTCAAGAATTGTTGAACTCATTTTCGTTCCCTTTACGCCGTTACCAAGAAATGATTATTGTATCGGCGCGTCGCGTTGTCAACGAGGCCGCTCGGCGATTTCATGCAATGCAATCCTGTCGATTTTTTCCTCCGTCAACCGATACACCGTCCACTCATCCATCGCCACCGCCCCCAGCGCCTCATAAAACTCAATCGCCGGCTTGTTCCAATTCAACACCGACCACTCCACCCTCCCGCACCCGCGTTCCTTCGCGATCTTGATCACGTCAATCAACAGCGCTTTTCCAAAGCCTTTCCCGCGATGCTCGACATCGACAAACAAATCCTCAAGATAAATCCCCGGCTTGCCCACAAACGTCGAAAAATTATGAAAGAAAAGCGCAAATCCCACCGGCTTGTCATCGGCAAACGCCAACAACACTTCCGCATAAGGCCGCGCTCCAAACAACGCCTCGCGCAATCCGGATTCCGTCGCAACCACCGCGTGCGAAAGCTTCTCGTACTCCGCAAGCTTCCCAATGAACGAAAAAATCAGCGGAACATCGTCTGCCGTCGCGGGACGTATTTGAAAAGCACTCACGCTCACTCCTTCAGTAGAACGGAGCTCCGCTCCGTTTTACCGCAAGCTATACCCTTCCCCATGCCGCCTCAATCCGCTCCGTCAGCGCGCGCTTTTCATCCCGCGGCAAAAACGCCGCCCTCGCTGTGTTCACCGCGCAGCGCTTCAAATCCTCAAACGACAACCCCATCCGCTCCGACGCCAGCAAATACTCCTCGCTCAAACTCGTCCCGCAAATCGTCGGATCGTCCGTATTAATGGTAGCGCACACGCCCGCGTCCAACAGCCGCTTCAACGGATGCCGCGCTGCATCCGCCGCGGCCTGAGTCTGAACGTTTGACGTCGGACACAACTCCAGCGGCACGCCCTCGCGCGCCACACGCTCCACCGCGCGCGCATCTTCAATCACCCGCACCCCATGCCCGATGCGGTCGGCCCCGTACAAATCCAGCGCCTCAAGCACATGCGCCGCCCCCGCCCCGCGCGGATCTTCCCCCGCATGAATCGTGATGAACTTCCCCGCCGCTTTCCACTCAAGAAAACTCGGATTGAACGCGCTCGCGTCCACCGACTCGTCTCCCGCCAAGTCCAAACCCAATATCTCAGCGCTCTCGCGATGATGCAGCAAGTCCAGCGCTGGCTTGTTCACCTCAAATCCAAAATGCCGGCTGCACGTCACCAAAAACGACACGCGCATCCCGCGTTTCGCCGCTTCCCGCCGCGCCCCGCGCATCACGGCCTCAGCCGCCGCTTCCGTCAGTTCAATCGACACCGGTCCATTGGCCGCGTCGCCTTTCAACATCCGCCGCGCGAAAAAAATCGGCGAGTAGCGCAGTTCCAAATAAATCACGCCATCATTCGCCGCCGTCTCGACGCACTCCGCCGCCACGCGCTCGATGTTCTCGATGCTGCCGTAATGAAATCGCAGGGCGCCAAATTTCTCTAAGAACGGCGCAAACCCCGGCACGCCCTCGCGCTCAACGGTACTCGCCGTCCGAAACGCCTCGACAGTCGCAAAAAGCCGCGGCTCATACCGCTGCATAAACTCCCACAGCGTTGACAACCGCAGCGCCCCTTCAAGGTGGCAATGCAGTTCCACCTTCGGCAGCGCGCGGATAAAAGCAAGCGAAACGTTCATGGTTACGAAAGTATAAAAAATGCGTTGAACCGGTTCGTTCATAGGAGCGGCGGCACTCTTGCCGCCGTTGTTAGCCGGGGAGGGCATTCGGCGGGAAGAGTGCCGCCGCTCCTAAACAAGTAGTTCAACGCGTTAAAAAGTAAAAAGCAAAAAAAAGAAAAACGACGCAGGTATCCGCCTTTTCATTTTGCATTTTTAATTTTGCATTATCCGCCGATCTTCGCCTCCCCCTTATGCTCTCGCGTCTGCCGAGCCGGAATCGTCCCATCCGTCGGCCCGTCCCAACCGCCCGTCGGCCCGTGGCACTTCTTGTATTTCTTCCCCGACCCGCACGGGCACGGATCGTTCGGCCCCGGCGCGCGCTCCGTTTTGCGAATCGTCTCCACCGGCTTGAGCTTCTCGCCGCCGTGTTCGCTCTGCGCCTGCATCTCCGCCGACCCCGCCCCCACCGGCGGCACGCCCGTCGTAGGCTGCTTGCCCGAGAACAAACTTCCAGCCTCTTCGTGAATCGCCTGCGCCTGGTCCTCGTGCCACACGCTCGCCACGTCCTGCTGCGCGACTTCCTTGCTCATTTGCATCTTCAGAATCATGTCCGTCGTCTGTTCTTTCATCGACGTGAACATTTCCTGAAACGCGTCGAAGCCTTCGCGCTTATATTCGAGCTTCGGATCTTTCTGCGCGTAGCTGCGCAGGTAAATCCCTTCACGCAGCGAGTCCATCGTCTGTAAATGGTCTTTCCATTTCGAGTCGATAATATCGAGCAGCAAAAATCGCTCGATCAATCGCATCTGCCGTTCTTTCTGCGGCACAGTGATCACACTCGGCAGCGCGTTCGACGTGATGTAATCCAAATCGACTTCGACCGTCTTCGCGTCCACTTTCATTTCCGCCGCGATTTTTCCGCAAATGACTTTCGCCATCGCCTCAATCGTCAGATTCAATTCGCTCGGCCCGTACTCGAATCCTTTCGCCCGCACCGCATCCAGCGCACTCACAAACTTCTCGTCCTTCGCGCGCAGCGCCCGCAGATTCGCGAAAACCAATCCCTCCACGCGCGCGCGAATATCCGTCGTCGAAATCGCATCCACCTTTGCGCCTTCGCCGATCGCCTCCGCTGCCCGCCACCGCGCCATCTCCGAAAGCGCCTCAATCGGCTGCTTCAACTCCGCCTCCGAATAGCGCAGCGCTTTATCTTTCGGCGTTTCCATTTCCCCCAGCGCTTTATCCTTCTCCTCGTACGCGGCCTTCACGCGCGCAATCACCAAATCCTCAATCTCGTCCGGCGACTTCCCGCTCAACTCCGTCGTCGTCAGCTCCACTCCGAATTTCCGCCGCGCCCAATCCGCCAGCTTCATCAAGCTCTCCGGCGGCGGCGGATTTTCCACGCATTCGCGCTCGACGGCCAATGCGACCACGTCCTCCAGCCAGCTCTGCATCGTCTCTCTCAGTTCGCGCGATTCGAGCACCTTCTGCCGCAGCCCGTAAATCAATTTGCGCTGCTCGTTCATCACTTCGTCGTATTCAAGCAATCGCTTGCGCGTGCCGAAATGATGCTCCTCGACGCGCCGCTGCGCCTTCTCAATCGAGCGGCTCACCATCCGCGATTCCAGCGGCACGCCGTCCTTCATCCCGCTGGCCTTGAGGAAATTGCGCACCCAATCCTTCGCAAAGATGCGCATCAAGTCGTCGTCGAGGCTCAGGAAAAATCGCGAACTCCCCGGATCGCCCTGCCGCCCCGAGCGCCCGCGCAATTGATTGTCGATGCGCCGCGCCTCGTGCCGCTCGCTGCCGATGATATGCAGCCCGCCCAACTCCTTCACGCTCTCCGCCAATTTCAGTGGGCTTTGATTATGCTCGCGCCACCATTTTTCGAGCGCCTTCTTGCGCTCTTCCTGCGGCGTTTTGTCGAAGAGTTCCTTGTCGTACTGCTTCAAAAACACGCCGATCAAGTGCTCGTCAATTTCCTCGCGCGGCCGGCTCAAATCGAATTTCTCCGGCAGCAACTTCAACGCCTGCCAATGCGCAACCAAATCTGCGTGCGAAAAACGTCCCAGCACAATATCCGTCCCGCGGCCGGCCATGTTCGTCGCCACCGTGATCGCGCCCAATTTCCCGGCGACTTCAATGATCAGCGCTTCGCGCGCATGCTGCTTCGCGTTCAACAAATTGAAATCGACCTTCTCGCGGAACCCGCGCCGCTCCAGCATCCCCGCCAGCACTTCCGATTTCTCGACCGACGTCGTGCCCACCAGGACCGGCCGCCCCGTCGCGTGCACGTCCTCGATCTCCTGGCAAATCGCCTCCCACTTCTCCTTTTCGCTGCCGTAAATCACGTCCGGATAATTCAAGCGCCGCATCGGCCGATTCGTCGGAATGCTGCACACTTCCAGCTTATAAATCTGCCCAAATTCGCGCGATTCCGTCACCGCCGTGCCCGTCATGCCGGCCAGCTTCTTGTACATCTTGAAGAAATTCTGGATCGTGACCGTCGCCAGCGTGTGCGTCTCGGCCTCCATCGAAATTTTCTCGCCCGCCAGAATTTCCTTCGCCTCCACGGCCTGATGCAACCCGTCCGACCAGCGCCGCCCGTACATTGGGCGCCCCGTCTGCTCGTCCACGATCACCACTTCCAGCTTCGTCCCGCCCGTGTGCCGGTCCTTCGTTTCAAAAATTCCGTACTTGTCGTCCTTCTTGTAAAGCTCCTTCGCTTTCAGCGCGTTGTCGATGTAGCGCGGCCAGTCCATGTGCTTGCCGGTGTAAAAATTGTCGATCTTCAAATACTTCTCGCACTCGTGGATGCCCCTGGCCGTCAGCGTGACCGTGTGGTCCTTCTCATCGACCATGTAGTCGCCGTCCTTCGGCTCTTCAAATTGCCCGTGAATGCGCAAATCTTCGATGCGGAACTGCTCCTCTAGCGTCGTCGGCTTGAGGTGCGCCGCCAATTCAGCAGCGATCCGATAGCGTTCGGTCAACTCATCTTCCGCGCCGCCGGAAATGATCAGCGGCGTGCGCGCTTCGTCGATCAGGATCGAATCCACTTCGTCGATGATGCCGTAGTGCCGCACTTTTTGGCACTGCTTCTCCGGCTCCATTTTCATGTTGTCGCGCAAATAGTCGAAGCCGAACTCCGAATTCGTCCCATACACAATGTCACGCGAATAAATTTCGTGCCGCTCGAACGAATCCATCTGCGATTGAATCGCCCCGCATTTCATCCCCAGCAACTCAAACAGCGGCCGGTTCCAATCGCTGTCGCGCTTCGCCAGATAATCGTTGACCGTCACCACATGAACATAAGCGTATTCATCGTCGAGGCGCTGCAACGCATTGAGGTAACTCGGCAGCGTCGCGACCAGCGTCTTGCCTTCGCCGGTCACCATCTCCGAAATCATGCCGCGGTTCTGAGCTTCTTTGAGCGGCGAGGCCATTCCGTGCAGCACCATCCCGCCGACCAACTGAACGTCAAAATGCCGCATCCCCAGCGAACGCTTCCCAGCCTCGCGCACCAGCGCAAACGCCTCGGCCAGGATTTCATCGAGATACTTTTCGACTTTGAGCGTCTTGATCGCGTCCGGATCGCCGGCGCGGATTTCGGCGATCTTCGCGCGAAACTCGTTCGTCTTTTCGCGCATTTCGCGATCGGTGAGTTTGGCGATTTTCGGTTCCAGGACGTTGATCTGCTCGACGCGCGGCAGCAATTTCTTCAACACGCTCGCCGAACGCGACGGAAAAATCGTCCCGATGACATTGCCAACTATCTCAGTAAGTGAGTCCAACATGGCCACACGCTCCTTTTAAGATGAGAGTTCGAAGTTCCAAAAAAACAAGGATGGGAACAACGACCTGCTCTTACGGAGCGGCGTGCTGATAAGTGCTGCGGGTGTGATCGACGCGTGCGGGAAAATCCTGTGCGCCATCGGCGCGAACGCAATCGTCCAGAGCCGCGCACGCCAGTAAGCGGCCCGTCGCTCCGGAAATCCGGTCCTGGTTGCGAATCTGATTCGCCGCGTCATGCGCCAAAAACGCGCGCGTAGCCCGCGCCGAAATCGGCGCCCCAGCGTGCAGCGCCCAAGGCAACCCCGGCTGCGGCGCAACCATCGCCTCCGACGACACCGCCGTCGTGACCGCCGCCGCGAGTATCATCGCCGCGGGCGCACCGACCTTGATCCTAAACACCGGATGCCGCATGGCCGAAGTGTATACCCGAAACCAACAAAAATTCCACAATTAATTCTCGACGCGCAATTCCCGAAGCGCCGGCGCCAGTTTTTTCGCAGCGCCGGCTTCGTGCGCCCGGAGCGCCGGCTTCCAGCCGGCCCGCATCGAAAGCGCCCGCCCGGATTTCACACCGCGCTCCCGTCGGCAGTTTCAAGTCGTTCGTGTGCCACTGGCCTTGCCAGTGTGGCCCCAGTCCGAACGCCCGCACAAAATCGCCGCCCTGCATGCAGCTTGAGGGATCGTCGCGCGAATCGCATTCCCTCACTTCGCCATCAAATGCTCCGGTGGATCCTTCTGTATAATCTCCACGTAACTCGTCCGCTTCAATTTCTCCTGCATCTCCTTCTTCTTCGACCGAATCTTCTCCTGCATCACCATATTCTCGACGCGGTCGCTCACCTCGTCGAACCGTTTCTCCCTCCGCTCCTGATGCCCCAGCCGCTGCACCAGCACATACCAATCTCCCGCGTCGATCGGCTCCGACACGCCGCCGTCCTTCAACCCCGCCGCGATCTTCTCCTCGCCCGGAAAAACGCCCGACGGCAAATCCGTCTGCCCGTTGCGCGTCATCAATCCGCCGCCTTTCGCGTACATCGGATCATCGCTCACCGCCGCCGCCGCTTCAGCGAAATCCTTGCCGCCCTCAATGCTCTCCTTCGTTTTCTTCGCCGCGGCCAGCGCCACGTCCGCCTCCTTGAATCGGCTCTTCGCAATCCGTATCCGCCGCAAGCGCCACGCTTCTGCCTGCCCGAATTCATCCTTGTGCTTCTCGTAATATTCCTTGACCTCGTGCGGCCGCACATTGATCGGTCCCAATTCCATCGCGATGATGTCCAGCCGGAACAACTCCTTCGAAAGATTTTCGCGCCACTGCGCAAACGTCTGCCCGCGCCGCTGCAATGCCTTCCTCAATTCCTCCTCTCCGCCCGCCGCCGCAATTTTGTCGTGCTCAAGCTTGCGCGTGTATTCGTCCTCCAGCCGCTTGAACATTTCGTAGGCTTTATCCTGCCCCACCGCCGCGCCCGCGCGCTGCAAATAATAATTTATGATCTCCTTGCGCCGCGCGTTCGCGCGCTGGTCCAACAAGCGGTCTTGAATCGCCTGGTCCAGCGCATCCGTCCACGCCAGTTTGATCGCGTCGTTGACACTCGCCGCGCTCAGTTCGCCGCGCTTCAGTTTGTCCTGAATCAAAATGTAACTGTCGGCGTATACGTTCTCGACCTCGCGGATGCTGATGTTTTCGTTGTTGACTTTCACAGCGACGTCATTGAACAAGAAGTTATCGCCGCCGCTGGCCGCAAACAAACTCAACGGCGCCGGCGTGCTCAATAAAATAAAAATTAGTCTGATTCGCGCGGTATTCATGGCTTCTTACCCTCCTTATTACTGTTCGGGTCCTTCGGTATTTCGGGCGCGGGGGTCGGCGCGTTTTTCTCAGGCGGCGTTTTCGGCGCATTCGGCGCCGCGGGATTCTCTGCCGGCTGCTTCGGATCAGTGGCCTTCGTCGGATCAGGCGGAATCGGCGGCACGGGCGGAGGCGGCGGTTCCGGCTCGACAAAGAGCACCAGCTTCAACGATTCCTCCGGACTCAGCAGCGGCGCTTTCGGCTGCTGCTCGCCCGTCAATGCAATCGCCTCCATAATCTTCGGCGGCAATTTCTGCGCACCCTCAAGAATCGTGTCCTTCGTCATCCGCGACGACACCGTCCCCGGCAAGCCCGCGCTGTATCGGTCCGCCAGCATCGCCGCCGCCGCCACGCCCGCATCGTCCTTGCCCCACACGCGGAAGAAATGCTCGCGCGATTTCGTCAGCGCGTCCATATCCGTGATCGCCTCGACCGTGTCGAACAGCGCCTTGCGCGCAATCGCGCGCACTTCCAGCCACGGGAATTTCACCGTCGGCGCCGCCACCGGTCCGGAAATCCGCAGCGGCAACAGCCCGTCCGTCATCATCGCATTAAATTTCTGCCGCAGCACCGGCGCCCACTTGCCCAGCGCCAGTTTGTCTTGCGCGTCCTGTGGCAGAGACGTCGGGAAAATCAGCGCCTCTTCCGCGAAGCGCTCGTCGGCCAGGCTGATCTTCAAGTTCTTGATCTGAACATTGAACCCCGCGCTCGCGCCCTTCCCTTTCAATTCTATCGGCTCAAACACCGCCAGCCCTTTTTCAAACCGCACCGTCGGCTTGATCGGTTCGAATTCCAGATGCGGCCGCTCGACGCCGAACACTTTCGCAAAATAAAGTTCCGCGCACGCCAGCACGCCGTCCGCAACGCTCGCCGCATTCGAACACGGCGTGCCCGACAAACTCAAATCCAGCGGCGACACCGTATCCTGGAACGACGCGCGCGAAAGCAGCGTCGCGCGGCCCACCGAATGATTCTTGAAATGCTCCATCCACGGCAGCGGCGCCGGATTGGAATTCACCACCAGCGGCGAACCCACCGAAAAACTCACAACCTCCATTTGCAGCACGCCGTTCCAGCTCAGCCGGTCCAACGCGCCGAAATCCACGCCGCTGAAATTCCCCTGCGCGCCAAATTTCCCGCAGATCGAATAACGCACCGGATCGGGCGTCGCGCCCAATAGCAAACACAAATCCGCGTCGCTGAAACTCACGCGCTGCGAATGCCGCAGCCCCTTCATGTCGGAGAGCACGCCGCTCTTCGCAGCCATGCGCGAAAAATCGTACTCCGCGTCCTCAAGCTTCAGCCGACCGCTCAAATACGACACCGTCAGCACCGGCACGCTTAGCTTCAAGTCTTTGAGCGACGCGTTGCGCAAATCGAAATTCGCCGCATTAAAGGGCGCGATCGCAACCGCCGGCGCCTTTATGCTCGCGTTGATTACCAACCGCGACGCCGCCAAAAAGTCCTTCGCCTCGCCAAGCTCCGCTTCCGGCGCCATCGCTTTCACCGCGTCGCGCAGCGCCAAAATGTGCCGCGCCTCCAGTGGTTTTTCGCACGCGATGTCGCCGCTGATGTCCAGCGGCAGCCCGCGCGCCGCCATCGCCTGCCGCAAATTCTGCCGCGCCTCAAGCGCCTTCAGGCGCAACAGCGGCGCCGAATAGCGCTGCACCAGCGTCGCCTTCGCCACTTCGCCGCCCGTGCCGCTCGGCTCGTAGCGCCACAGATCGCCCGTGAAATTCGCGACCGTCAATTCGTTGCTCGAAAAGTGCAGCCGCCCGCCGATTTTGAAACTCTCATTCTTCGAAAGATCGACGCCCACGCCTTCCAGGTCGCCGTCAATCTCCAGCGCGTCGCTCGCCGGCTGGATGCCGGGATTGTTCGGATCGTGCGCCGGAATCCGCGCCGACGCCAGCAGCGCGCCAATCCCCCCCTTGTAATTCAAACTCGCGTTTTTCAACCGCTCGATCCCGCGCGAATTCCGCGGCGCCAGCATCCACGCCTCCGGCAGCGCCCTCAATTCCATCGACGGCGCCTCCAGATGCGCTTCCAGTTTGTCGCCCTTCTGATCGAAAGCCGCGACCGACCCCGAACACGTCAGCGCCGTGCTCTTCAGACTAAACTTCCCAATCTTAAATTGAATCCCCGCGCCGTCCGGCGGCGTCGTGAAATCGGTCATCTCGAAATCGCCGAATTTCCCCGCCGCGTGCAATCGCCCGATCGACGTCGGCAGCAAATTATGCAGCGCCGCGCAGCCTTCCAATTCCACTTTCAGCGGCTCGCCCGCGGGCTTGTCCAATTCCGTCTTCAACGCCGGCAGCGTCGCATGCAATTCCGTCTCATCCAGCAAAATCTCGCCGTGCATCGCCGCCGCGTTGTCTTTGCTCACCGACAACCCCAAAATCACTTTCCACGGATGTGCCAGCGTGATCACCGGCACCGTCCCCGTGTCTTTGTCGGTCACCGATGACGATGCCGTCAAATCGCTCTGAAAAGTTCCATTCAAGCGCCACGTGTCCGGATAATTCGGATCGCGCACCAGATTCACTCCTCTCGCGCGCCACACGCCCTGCGGTTCCCACGTCTGCTCGAAAATCCCCGCGAACAACGCCGGTGGCCGCCGCCCGTCGTTCGATTTGAACGACTTCATCAGCCAATCGCGGAACGGCTTCGCATCCAATTCCAGCGAATTAATCGTGAGCTCTTTTCCAAGGTGCTGAAACACCGCGCTCGGTCCGCTCTCGTCCAGCCACCACGCCGCGCGTTCGGCCAGCGTCGAGTCTTCCGGCCGCGTCGGGAAAAGCCGCGCCGAAATCTCGCGCACTTTCGCCAGCGCGCCGCTCGCGTCCAGATGCGTCACATAAAATCCGCCGTCCTGTTTGAAATCGAATTTCTTCAATTCGACCGAATCCTGTTTCCGGTCGAACGCCGCTTCAAGCATCAGCGTCCCCGACACTGGGTCGGCCGGATCGAGCACGCGCAGCGATTTCAGCAGCGCCGCCGCATCCGGCGCAATCGTCCCATTAATGCTCATCCCCGCGACCGCGTCGCTCCACGTCTTATTCGGCGCGCTGCGCAGCGACGCCAGCGCCAGCAAATCCAATTCGCGCACGCCCACGCTAAATTTTCCCAGCCGCCCATCCACATCCAGTTTGTCAATATTCAGCAGCCGCAGCTTGTCCGGCTCTTCCAAATTACCGCCCACTATCTGCTCGTACGATCCCGAAAGTTTCAGCCCCAGTTTTTTCTCCGACCATTTGAAACTCTCCTTGCCCGGCGTGCCGGCGCGCAGCAACGCCATCGCTTCCGGTGTCAGCGCCGCGTCAAATCCCACTTCCGTATCCGCATCGAACCAAACGTGGTCCGTCTTGTTCTCCACGTGCTTGATCGTCACTTGCGCATTCTGCTTGATTCGCCCGGTAAAATTCGAACCGCGGTACAGCGCCAGCAGCAGCGCCGTCTTCACATCCTTGCTTCGCGGCTGTAACAGCAATTCGACGTACGGCCCAAAGCGATTGTTGAACGCCGCCAAATCCGCATCGATCACAATCCCCGGCTTGCCCGTCGGCGCACCGTCCTTCATGTTCAGAAACTCAATCGCGTCGCACCCGTCGCGCTGAGTCCAATGCGCTTCGACGTTCACATTCAGCGGCGCCTCGCTCGACGATTTCGTCGTCACGCTCATCGACAAATACGGCATGTTCCCGCGCGGCTTCAAAAGCTGCGGCCGGTTGTACTCCATCACAAAATTCAAATTCACCGGCGCCGGATCGTTCGACCATTTGCGCGACGCCGTCCCTTCCGCGCGCGCCGCGATGATGTCCTGCCGCCCAAACACGCCGACTTTCAGCGCGAAATCTTCTTCCAGCGGTTTCTTGAATCCGAACAGCGCCAAAATCGGCGCAAACTCGCGGCAGAATTCGCGCCCGTGCAGCGTCAAATCGAATTGCCCCTGCGCTGAAAGCTGTTCGTCTTTGCTCTTAAAATCGAGCGAAATCGACGTCTTGCTCGCTGCTTCGAACGACGATGCTTTCAGCGTGAATTGCTTGATGTCAATGTATTCAAACGCGCCGCCCGCGTCGCGCTTCGCGACTCCCAGAAAATCGAAACTCAGCGGCAGCGGCTGCTTCACCGGCGCCCGCTCGCCCGGCCGCTTCGGCGAATCCTCCGGCTCCGGCACCATCACAAACGTGTCCTTGCCGTTAACCGTCGCGCTGATTCGCACGATGTCGCCCGATTCCAGAATCAAATCCGCCGACCCCGAAAGCATCCCGCCCAGCGTCCCGTCCAAATGCAGCCGCCGCCCCACGTCCGTGTTCAACAATTGCTCCAGCCCGCAGCCCAGCGCCACGTTGTATTTGCTCGAACTCCCGTCGCGGTTCATCTGCCCCAGCGCGTGAAAGCTCAAAAACGGCGGCTCCAGCCGCGCCGCGTCCGTCCAGCTCTCCAGCGACACGTCCATCTTCTCCGGCACAAACGCCGCGCCCTTCTCGTCGCGCTTGACCAGATGCAACTCGCGGCACTTCAATTCCATTGGGAAATTACCCAGCGGCGGCTGCCCCTCCTCTTTCACCGAAATCAAACTCTCGCTGGTCACATCGCCCTTCAGCACGATGTCGCGCGGGTTTTTCAATTCGACCTCAATATTTTTGCTGTTGATCGGTTTTCCCAGCACCACTTTGATTTTCGATTTCGTCCCCTGCGGCTCCCACGCGTATCCAAAATGTTCGAACAGCCGCGCGAGATCGAACGAACCCAATTCCACGAACAACTTGCCGTTCAGCTTCGCCGCATTCGCCTGCCCGTTCTCGTCCACCGCGTTAAGCCGCCCCGTAAGCGACACCGTCCCCTTCTTCGGCGGCGCCGGCGACGCATTCACCGTCATCTCGCATTTGTCGATCGTGACCGGCTCGCCGATCCGCGGCATGCTCAAATCCAGCGACAAGTCCTCGAGGCTCGTCTGCCCGATTCCCGTGAACGGATCGTTCAGCGTTACGTGCGCGTTGACGATTTTGATTCTAAAATCGAGATTCGTCAGATTGCTCGCGCGCGGCCGGCGCTGATACTTCGCCAGATGCTCCACAATGTCCTCGACGTTGAACGATCCGTCCAGCGCCGAGCGCTCGATCACAATCTCCGGATTCGGCGGCGTCTGCCCCACGTCGCCGTACGCCGTCAATTCCAAATTCTGAATGCTGTGCCCCCAGCTCGTCAGGAATTTGCGAATGTCCAGCTTGACTTTGAGCGTCGGGATGAGAATAAAATTCGGATTCGGCGGCGATTGAAAATCGATCCGCTCCTTCACCTTGATGTCCTTGCACAGCGCAAAATTGTCGTACGCGTGAATGTCCACTTCGCCGACTTCAACGTCGCTTTTGTCGCGTCCCAGCGCGTCGGCAATGCTCTCTCGAATCGCTCGGCGAAACGACTCCTCGCTCAACACAACATAGCGAATATAAACTGACACCCCGATCGCGAAGATCGCCAGTCCCAGCGCCGAATACATCGCAATCCGAAACCATTTTCGCGCGCGCAGCGGCACGCGCGGCGCCGCGTTGCGCTGAAGCCGCAATTGCACCGGGCCGATCGCCAGGCTCTGGCCGTTGAGCACCGTCGCCGGGCCTGTGATCAAACTGCCTTCCACGGCAATCGGCGCGCGCGACAACTCGCCGGACGCGTCGCTGTTGGCGGGACGTATCAGAATCTTGTCGCCGTCCGCGCGCAGATACGCGTGAACCGGCATGATCCCGTCGCCGTGAATGCAGACTTCACATGCCGCGTCGCTCCCCACGCGGCTCTCGCCCGGCGGCACGCGGAACGAGCCCAGCGGGCCGGCCAATGAAAAATTCGCGCTGCTTAAAATCAATGTTCTGCTTTGTCCGCTTCTTTGCCCTGCGCTTCGTGCGACTCGCCGCGCTCGTCGTCGTGCGCCACCTTCTCATTCGCGCCCAGCGACAAACTGATGTTCACGATCAGCCCCAACACCAGCGCCAGCACCGCGCCCATCAGCGCCAACCCCCACGCCGGCACCGGCGGCAGCGTGCTCGCGCCCGGCGGCTCCGCATTGTAATCGCCCACCCCGCCACGATCGCCGTGCCCATGTTCATCGTGCCCGTGCCCATGATCATCATGTCCGTGTCCAGGCGCGTCATGCGCGTGCTCGTGCCCGCCATGCCCATGCTCCGCGTGGCCCTCCGCCTCGTGGTCATCGTGTCCGTGGTCGTGATGCGTTTCCAACATGCGCACTCCTTTTATGCTGCACATTCGCCCTATAGGCCCCCTAGGCCCTATAAGGTCCATTAGGCTCATTCGAACAATTCGAAACCTCAGCTATTTTGTCGCATGATGTGGCGTAATCAAGACGCGATTAACAAACAACGCTTCGATGGGTTTTCACTATTCGGCGGGATGTCCGGTCACTGACAAACACGTCATCGCCCGTACACGACGACCCAATGCACCGGAAATAAAATGGGCACCGGCGTGCGTTTCAATTCCTCCATCGAATCGCCCACAAGATCGCGCAAGCGCTTAAGCGAAAATCGATGCAAATGATAATCCACGTGATACGCGCTTTTCGTTTCCGATACTTTGTCGCCGCCCAACAACCGCGCCAAACCCAGTTTCCTCGCCAGCCGCATCCCGCGTTCAATCTGCTCTTCAACCGAAATCGAAAACACGACGCGCCCGCCCGGCTTCGTCACGCGCCGCAACTCCGCGACCACGCGCTCCGGATGCAGCACATGCGAAAGCAGCGACGATGCCGCGACGCGGTCAAACGCTGCATCGGGAAATGGAAGTTGTTCGGCGTCGCCCTGCGTGACCGTCACATCGCGGCTCAGCCGCTCCCGCGCGCGCGCCACCATCGTCGGCGAAAGTTCGACGCCATAAAGCGCGCGGCAATTCAATTTCCCCAGCAACTGCCCGCCGCCGCAGCCCGCGTCCAGCAGCGCATGCTCGGGGCGCAGATCCAGTCCGCGAATAATCGTCTTGACGCGCACGTCCTCAACCCAGCGCACCGCACTGAAAGGATGATTGTAGAAAATATCCGGATCGTAGCGCTGGATCATCTCTTCGTTCCAGCCCGCAAAATCCTCCGGCGCTTTCGATTCAGTCATGTAACCGCGGCCGCCTCACTCTATCGATATCAAAATGAACGATTGCGCAATAATGCGCGAAGAATTCAAAATGCAAAATGCAAAATGCAAAATTCAGGATACGTTTTCTCGCGATGCGCCCCCTCAATTCAATTCTTAACGCCTGCCAACTCTCGCGCGGAAATCTGTGGCGCTACGCGCTCATGCTGGCCCTGCTCTTCTGGCAAGGCGGCTTCCTCTTTTACTCCACCGTCGTGATCCACGTCGCCGAGAATGTGCTCGGCAACCACGTTGAACCTGGATTCATCACGCAGCGCGTTACCATTTGGCTGAATTTCTCCGGCTGCATCGCACTGAGCCTCCTCCTCATTAATGGAGTGCTCGCGCTATGGCGGAAAGCACCGATGCGCAGCGGCTTGCTCGTGACCTGGCACATCATGGCAGTCGCGCTGGCCGCTTTGATTCTGCTGCATCCGATGCTCGACGCCGGCATAAATCCCGATGCGAGCCGGCCGATTCACAACCCCGCGCAATTTCGCCATCTGCATCAAATCTATCTGCTGCTAACGACAATCCAATGGCTCGCCGCAATGATACACCTTTGGTGTCTAACCGCGCGGCCACTCGGAGCGCCGGCTTCCAGCCGGCCCGCATCGGAACCGCCGCCTTAAATTTCGAGCGCGTCCACGCCGGCAGTTTATTCGCCGTTCGTGTGCCATGTGCCACTGGCCCTGCCAGTGCAGTTCGATCGAGAGCATTCTGACTCCTGTCTCCTGACCCCTCCCCTACCCCACCGCCTTGCTCAAACGCTTCCGAAAGAAATAAACCCCCGCCCCAATCAGCACCAATCCCACAATCGAAAACCCGCGCATCGTCGCGCTCTTCGAGCGGAACGTCAGCGTCAATTCCGGATGCACTTCCACGCCGCGGAAATTCAACTGCGTCATCCCCAATTGCGCCGCGAAATTCTCGTTGACGACCGAAACCCCCGACGCCGTCTCCTTCGCCAGAAAATCTGCCGCCTCTTCGCCCAAATCGGCCGGCGGCGGCGTGTCGCGCAAATCAGGAAAGCGCGGCGGCGAGAGCATCGGCAACTCGCGCACACCGAATCCCGCGTAGCGCTGCTGAAAACGCAGATCGTCCAGCGTCATTCCGCCCTCGGGAGCCGCTTGCGTGACCGCCGGGCGGCTGAGCGCCCCCGCGCGCCAGCGAATGTTCAGGAAATTAAAATTGTCCATGAACTCGCGCACCTGCTCAGGATCAAGCTCGTTCGACTTCGCCTCCTCGAGTTCCTTCTTGCGCTTGTCCTCGCTCAACTTCATCTGCCATTCGCTGCCCAGCCGCAGATTCGCGTCGTTGCTCTGCAACTGCCCCGCAAGCTCGTCGCGCGAAATGCGTTTGAGTTCCTCGCCTCCCGCGCGCGCCTGAGCGCTCAACGCCGTCTCGTTGTCGTTTAATTCCTGCTGCAACTCCGCGATGCTCTGCAGCGCCTTCTTGCGTTTCGCCGGAGTCTGCCCCTGCAATTCCTTGATCTTGTCCAGCCGCTCCAGTTCCTTCACGTTCCCGCTCACCCGGCTGCTGTGCAGCACGCCCGCAACCACCTCCTTCACGTTCCCGCCCGAACGGCTCACGTCGTATTCCTGCGGCGCATAAATCCGCCACAGCGTCTCCACCACCGGCGCGTCCAGCACGCGCGGCGCCTGCGGCGAATACGACGTGTGCAGCGCCGGCAGGTCAATCCGCTCGCCTTCGTACGCGATCGACACATGCGCCGGCAAATCCGTGTCCGCCATGCGCTGCAGCGGCAACAGCAGCACGTCGCGCCCGTTGACTTTGCCGTGGCTCACCGACGCCGAATGCCCGTCCACGCTCACCGCCAGCAATTTCGTATTCGCGCCCTGCGGCATTTCGATCTGCAAAAATTGCAGCGCGTGATTGCGCACTAGAAACAGCGCCAGCGTGCGCACCCCGCCGTCCGACGCAATCAACGTGTACAATTCGCTGCGAATCACTTCCGCCGATTGGCCGGTTTCGACGGCCAGCCCTGTGCGCGTCAGCGTCATCGTCCAGCCCGGCTCGCCGGAATAAATCTGCGTGAGCGCCCGGCGCGAAATTCCAGCGGGCAAAAACGGAAGCTCTTCCGCGTTCTTGATCGGCGTCGTCTCATTAATGGGATGCAGCAGATGCCGCTCCGCCAGCACCACCGCGCTGTTCTCCGCCAGCAGCCCCGCATAATGCTCGACCGCCCGCGCGTCCTCAATCGACGGCGGCGCGGCGACCACGTCTTTGCCCGTGACGCGCGGAATCCGATACGTCAAATCAACGATCTGCTCGCCGGTCACCGGCGATTGCAGCAGCACGGTCAGCGCCACGCCATCCGCCCCGAACGTCGTTTCGCGCCCGCGCAAATTCTTCGCGTCCAATCCAATCAATTCCGCGCCCGCCAGCAATTTGATCGCGAATCGATCGCGCCCCGCGCGCTCGATCGTGTACCGAATGCGCGCGTTGATCTGCACGTGCTCTTCCGCCGCGCGCACAAACGTCACCACCGTCGCGTACACGGCGCTATCCTGCCGCGCCACGTCCAGCGCCAATTTCGTATCCGCCTTCAACGACCGAAACGCCAGCCGCCACTCCTGTCCATCTTCAAGCCGCACCCAGCGCGCCGCGCGCTCAACCGGCACCGGCAGCATCGTCGTCTCCGCCGCTTGCGAAATGCTCAACGCCGGATCAGCACCTACAATCCAGTCCACGCTCTCCGTCGTCTTCGGATCGCCGATCGCCCGCGGCTGCGGCAAATCAAGCCGCAGCGATCCTTGCGCCGGAATCGCCAGCGCCGCTTCAGCCGACCACAGAATCTCCGTCCCCGTCGTCGCGCGCGTCCCGAAGTGAATCGCCAGCCGCTTCTTCCCGCCGCTCTCGACAATCTCCCAATCGCGCAGCAGCGTCGCGCGCACCGTCCGAATCTCCCACGTCGGCGGCAACTCAACCTCGTACCGCAGCGGCCCGCTCCCCAGCACCGTGTAACGCGTGCGCGCGCTGATTAGCATCCGCCCGTCGCGCAAAATTCCCGCGAACTGCGTCTCCAATGTCGTGCGCTCCGGATCAAGCTCCGCCTGCACGCGCGCGTTGCCCAGTGAATCGTTGTAATGCAAAATGCGGTCCGGCTGCGCGCCCTCCGGCAGCGTCACCGCTGCGGCCAGTTCCTCCTGCGATGATCGCTTCAATCCTTCAAGCGACGCCGCCGTAAATCGCCGCCCGCCGCCATGCTTCAATCCAATGAAACCCTCCTTGCGCAGCGCGTTCTCAAGCGTCACTCCCGCCGCAAGCGCGTCCGCCGCGCCCAACGGCGCCCAGCCCGCAATTTGAATCATCGTCGTCGAAATCGGTTTTTGAAACCACAGCCGCAGCCGCCGCGCATCGCCCTCTCCCGAAACCGTCCATTCCGCGAGTCCGGACGCGGCGACCGACGATATGTGCCAATCGCCAATGACCTGAAACGAAAACTGATCGACCGGCGCGCGCTCAACGTTGATCCGTTCCATGCGCCCGACCCAATAGCCGTCCGCGCCCAATTCGAATTGCATGTAACTCTGAGCCGAAATGCGCGGCTCGCTCGCCCCGCGGATGTCCGGCGAATGCCAGCTCAAGCTCACCGCACCGCTTGATCCCAGCGCCAGCTCGCAGCGCTGCATTTTCCCGTCCACGTCTTTCGTAATCCACGCGCCGCTTGGCAGCGCCTTCGCATCGATCTCCACATTCGCCGGCAGCACCGCCGTCAGCCGCGTTGCGCCACCGGGCACGACTTGCGTTGTCACGCGCGCGCGCCCAGCCTCAAGCTGCAGTGCGCCGCGCAATTCAAACTCCAGCGTGTATTTCTTCGCACCCTGCAACTGCACAAACAGCTTCCCGTCCTGATTCGAAACGCCCGCCGGCTGCCCGTCAATCTTCAGCGCCACAAGCTGCGCCGGGCCAAAATCCAGCGGCAGTTTCGCCCAGCCTTTTGGATCGTAGGTCGTCACCTCCAACGATCCCTTGACAAAATAAGCATTCGCATCCGCGCTCAATTCGTAATCCGCGTTTCCAAACGAAAGCGGCACAATCGCCGGCTTCGCTTCCTTCGTCCGCGGCGCATCGACAACGGGGTCTTTCTTCTCCGGCTTGACGCGGCTCATCAAATCCAGGTAAATCGATTTCGGCACATACACTTTCGTCTCTTTCGGATTCGGCGACACCGGCAGCGCGCTCTCCTTCGGATACGGAATCAACACAGCTTCCGCTTCGCCCGCCTGCACCGAACGCGCGGCCGAAAAAATCACCGCCGCAAAAATCACACACGACAACGCCAGCCGCGCCAAGCGCCGCCGCTTGATCAGCCACGCAATTGCGTGCGACACATACGCCGCGCCCAAAAACAGCGCGAACAACGTCAGCCCCTCGCAGAACGGAATCATCAGCAGCGGCGATTCCCAATTCAACGCCAGCGGAATCAGCGCGCCCAGCAACATTCCCGCGATCAAATACAACAGCGCCGCGCGCAGCGATACGCGCAGCATCAACACCACGCCCACTAGCGCCGCCAGAATAAAAACTGTGCGCGCCGCGAACGCGCTGTACGAAAACGAGCGGTATGACAACACCATCTCCGCCGACGCGCCAAGCTTCCCTGTCTTCAACACCGCCCCTTCCGGAATCGCCAGCCCCCCAATCGCGCGCGCCTTGAGCGGCTCGCGCTGCGCAAGCGTTTCAATCGCTTTCAATTGCTGAGCGCCGCTTTGCGCTTGCGGTGCCGCGACTGTGTCCGTCTTCTGAAGCGCCGTATCCGAAAGACCAACGGTTGCACTTGGCGCTTCCACGCGCCACGCCGTCCATTCCGCAGAGCCTTCGAACAAGCGCCCAAAGAATTCCGTGACGAAAAATCGCGGCGCATGCGGCTTGAGCGGCGTCGTGTTTCCGCCCGTGATTTCAAACGCATACCCGCTCGGATGGCACACCGTCCAATGCGTCGCCATCACCGGAAAATCGATAAACCCCGGCGACACCGCGTCGATCGAACCGAATCCGCCCAACGTCCCGAAATCTTGTTCGTACACCAACTCGACCGCCGCCGTGCTCCGCGGCGGCAGCGGAATTTTCACCGCGCCCGCGCTTCCTCCCTGCACCGGCTGCGCGTTCCGCTCGTCCACGCACAACTCCAGCAACTTCGCGCCCAGAGGCAGCGTCGCCTCGATGTACTGCCGCTCGCTCTGCGCGTATGCCAGCGTGAATTCCGCGTGCGTGCGCACCACGCCCGTTTCGTCGATCACCGTGGTCAGATGCAAATCGCGCACGAGGTTGCTCTGCACCGGCGAGCTTTCCAAATTCCGCGTGCGAAACGTCCCAAACTGCCCGCCCGGCGCGACCGTGAACGCAAACAGCGCGCGCCCATTCTTAAACGGAATCCCGAAACTCGGCGTGTCGTCCAGCGACGCCGTCAGCAGCGACGGGCCGGGTTTCACATTGAGTTCCACCACGCCCGAGCTTTGAAACACAATCCAACGCCGGCTGTCGAAATCGCCTTCGATCTGAACGTCCGGCAGCGGCACGTCGTTCCCCGCGGCCAGCGGCGCGCGATAATCCAGGCGCAGCATCCGCACTTCGCGCCACGGCGCATCGAAGCGGACTATGCGCTGCCCCGCTTTCGCGCCCGCCGCGACTTCGCGAATCCCGCTGCCATTAATATGCGGATCCTTGGCGTCGGCCGGCAAATCGATGACGAGCTCATCGACCGCGCGCGCTCTCTCCAGCGCCAGCACGCGAAGCTGCGCGCGCACCGACAGCTCCTGCTCCATCGTCTGCGCGTAAAGCACGCTTTCGTATTCGCCGCGCGGCGCCGCGTGCGACAAATCAAGCTTCACCTCGCCACCGCCCACCGCATCGCTCGCCAACCCCGCGCGCAATTCCGCTTCGGCGACATTCAGCCGCGCCAGCGTCCCCGCAAGATCGCTGTGCCACGCCGGCATCTCGCGAAACGTAATTTCAATCGACGGATGCGCCGAAATTCCCAGATAACTCGCCGCGCGCCGCGCGCCCGTGATCGACGGCAGCGAAAAATCCAGCGAGTGCTTCGGCCACACGTTCTCCGCCCAACTCATGTCCGCCAGCACAAACCGCAAACCCAATTCCAGCGGATGCGCCGCGTCGGCCGACTCAGCGAGCTTGATCGTCCAATTGTCCTCTTTGCCCGCGACGGTCGCCTCGATGCTCACGCCGCGTCCTGTGCGCCGTTCGTCGATTGGAAATTTCAATTTCCACTGCGGCGGCACCGCCAGATTGAACGAAAAAAATCGTCCGCGTTCCGGCTGCACCGCAATCGACATGTGCAGCTCCACCAGCGCATGAACATTGATGCCCGCCTCGTCCGGTCCGACGTGCGAACGTTCCGCCACATACAAGATCGCCGCCGTGCGCGTGTCGAACACGTTCGGCCACAGCGTCACGCGCGCGCCCGCCGTGGCGTTCGGCTGCTCAATAAAAAACTGCCGCGCCAGCCGACCCTCCCACGCCGGCCACTGAAATTTCGCGATGGGCGGATGTTCATCCAGCGACAACTCGCGCAGCCCCGCCGTCTGCGTCATCGTGATGTTTGCGCCGGGCGGCTCGTAAAGCGCAATCGTGCGCGTGTCCTTGCGCGCGTCTTTTAGCTGCGGCGCGCCCAGCGCAAAATCGCCGTTGGGCGCGTCCAGCACTCCCGACGCTGAAATCGAAACCTCGCCTAAAATCGCGTCGTCCAGCAGCACACGCAGCACGCCCGCATCGCGCACCCACGAATGCACGCTCGCGCCGGCCAGCCGAATCACGTGGCAGTTGGGCGGCTCGACAAACGCCAATTCACCCGTCTTGCGCCGCCCGATCTGCACGCTCGCCTGCCAATAAAAAAATGGGCTCGCCGGATTCAACAAATACGACACGTGATGCTCGGCTTGCAGCAGCGCTTCGCTTTTGCGCGAATCGTATTTGCGTTTCCATTGAGCCGAAAACGCCAGTGCGCCATCCTCCGGGCGAAACTGCCGCGCGAGCGGAATCGTGAACGACGTGGCGTCCGCCGCCGCATCGTACGCCGCATCCAGCGGCCCCGCATTCGACGACGGTGCGACAAATCCTGGCACGCTCATGCGCACATTTCCCGACGCCGAATTCAGCAGCCACGCCGAAATCTTCTGCACGTCGTCTTCAATCTGCAGCGGCAGCGCAAACGACAGCGTGCCGCTGTGCACGCCCTGCCCTTTGGCCAACAGCGTCGCGCGCCCATTCTCAAGCACGATCCAGCCAGGCTGGCCATCCAGCGTCACGCGGCTGACGTTCTGAATCGGCCCCAGATCGCAGCGCGTCCATTCCTTGCCCGCAATCGCAAACTTAAACTGCGCATCGAACCGCGCCGAAAAATCCCCCGCGCGCCCCGTGTACGCCGCCTCCATTAATGACGTCTCAACCGGCGGCAGCGGTCCCGCCTTCGCCGGCCCATTTCGAGCCGTCGCCAACTCCACCAGCCCGCGGTATTCCTCCAACGTCATGACCGTCGCATTCGCATCCTTCCCCGCGATCTTCAAAAATTCGTCGTACGGCACATACGTCTCAACCGTCCGAATTTCGCGCACATCCTTGAACTCGTCCTCACCCGCAATGACCGCGCCCATGATCAGAACCAACGCGAGCGCAGCCACGTGGGTGGCCCACCCCACGGGGGTGGGTCGCGCAGCGACAAGAAGCCCCTTCTGAACCTCTCGCATTTCAGAGTGTCGCCAGCATCCCCCCGCCCCGTCGCGCAAATTACGACCCCGTGGTGCAGGCGTCTCGCCTGCACGTGTTTCGCGTAGTGAAACGCCTCTGTTAGCCCCGAAGGGGCAAAACATCCTAGCCCAGGGCGTAAGCCCTGGGTAAAAGTTCCCCCGCGATCCAATAGCCCTGAAAGGGCGGCACAAAATTCCCGTCGAAGGCGCGCTCATTTTCCGCCTCCATTCTTCTTCTTCTTGTCATCCTTTTTCTCCTCGCCTTTCTCCTGCTTCTCAGGCGGCGTCTCCGGTGCCGACGTTACAACCGCCGCTCCCGCTCCCGCCGGCGCCACCGCGTCCTCCAAAAACGGATCCGGCGCCCGCGCAATCCGCTCCTCGCGGTACTCGTCCCACCACCGTTTCGCGCGCAGCAACAAAAACACCGCGCCCAACGCAATCCCCGCCCAATACGCGCTGAGCGGCAACTCCGCAAAATCGCTGTTCGACAGCCAACTCCAACACAACGGCACAAAAATCAGCGCCACACAAACCCACAGCGGCGAAAATTTTTGTCTGCGCACCAGCAGCCACCCGATCACAAAAACCGCAATGAACAGCGCCACGTCGATCAGCGTGAACAATTTTCGATCCACGTACGTAACCGAAATCGTGCCCGGCGCCGAAAGCATCTGAAAATTGAACTGCGCGCCCATCGTTTTGAATTCAGCGCCGATGTTCGGCGCTGCAGGCAAATTCTTCATCTCGCCGCCCACCACCGGCGGCCGCTCCGACGCGCGCACCGCGTTGTCGATCCATTTAAACGTGTTCGACACCGCATCCGCGCGCTCGCGGCGGTGCAGCGTGCCGCCGAAATTCATGTACGCATAATCGTCAGGCAGATAAAGCTCTGCCTCGATTTTGTTCACCGGCACTGCCACCGGCGTCGGCGTGTTGCCCACAATCGACAACTCCGGCGTCGAGACATCCAGCGACCCGTACGACCCCATCGTCGCCGCATCCAGCGGCGCGGCGTAAATCATGCGCACGCAAAACGGCGCCGGCCCCGACGGCAATTTCAGCAGCGTGAGGTTGTCCTTTTTCAGCGGCGGATCGCGCAGCGAATGCCCGCGCACCGTCGCGCCCGCCGGCAATTTGAGCGCGAGAAATTGCTCCGCGCGCCCGTTCTCGATGTACAACTCCAAATTGTAAAGCACCCCGCGCTGCGGCGTGACCACGAACTGCACGCGCATCAAATCGACCAGCGTGCTCGACACTTCCTGTGGCACGTGCCGCGTGAGGTTCAACACCAGCGAGCGGTCGGCCTGAACGTAATGGTACGCCAGATAAATGTTGCCCGTCTCGCTCGTCGGCCGCAATTCCGGCGGAAGCTTGACCGGATCGAAGCGTTCCAGATTCGTCGCCTTCGGCTGGATCTCCAGCGCGCTCTCCTTGCGCACGACGATGTACCCCTGCTGGCTGTTCACGTCCTCGGCGCGAATGTCCGGAATCGCCACGTCCTGCGCTTTTTCCGCTTCGAGATTCTTGAAGTTCTCTTTGTAAAAAATATCGACGACCACCGCCCCCTTCGTTTTTTCCTGCAACAAGATTTCCCACTTCGTCCGCCCGTTCGTTTCATCTGCTTTTTTCTTCTCCTTCATGCCAGCGCATTTCACGTCGAAGACTTTGTCGTCCAGCGTGCTCGGCACGCTGAACGCAAGCTTGTCCACCTCCGCGTACTGAATGAAATATTCCAGCCGGTGCCGCATCTCCATCGCCGCTTCGGAGACGATGACGATGTGCGCGCCGTTGACGCGGATTTCCGTCTGCCGCTTTTCAATCGTGATCTTCACCGACGCCGGCTGCGCCGTGTACGTGTACGCCAGCGGCAAATCGAAATCCTGCGGCAGTTGCGCGACCAATCCCGCCGAAACCAGCAGCGCCACGTTCGCCGACGTCATTTTGTTCCGCTCGCCCGTCGTCAGCTTGAACGCCTTCGGCGCGCTCACGCCAAACAACCCCGCGTCCTGCTGCGTGCCGATCACCTGCACACTGTCGAGCGTCAATTCGCCGGGCGCCGCGCGGCCGGGCGCGGTCAGCTTGAACGGCAATCGAAAATCACCAATGGCTTTGTTCTTCAAATTCACCGTGAGAATCTTGTCAGTGCCGTTGGGATCGGCGGCGGTTTGAAAATCCTCAATCGTCTGCGGATCGCCGACCGATGCGACTTCCCATCGCGCCGGAAATTTCAATTTCAGCGTAAAGATGCCGACCTTCGAAATCTTGTACAACACCACGCCGCTGAGCGTGTCCTCTTCGATTCCGATGCTCGCCACTGCCTGCACCGTGGACGTAATCTGCGGCAGAATCGTGTCGATCTTCAAGCTCAACGCCAGCGGGTGCGCAACATAACGGTAACTCGCCAGCAAATTATTTCCGCGCAGCATCTCCGGCAATTCGCGCGCGTCGATCTGGCTCAATCCTGTCGAACTTTCGACAAGCAAGCGCAGCCCCGCATCACTGCTGACGGTCACGAACCCGTCTTCGCGCAGCGCCTCGAGCGCCTGCGGAAACGCGATCGCCAGTTTGTCCGGCGTCTTGTCGAAATTGCGCTCAAATCGCAGCAGCAGCATCACCGCGTCCTTCGTCGCCGTGTGCAATTGAACGACCAGTTCGCCCTTCGCTTTGTCTTCGTTCCACGTGCGCATGTTGTTGGCTTTCACTGAAAGCAGATTCATCTCCGGCGGCAGCTTGATGCGAAACGTGTCGGCCTCGTTGCTCTCGATGCGGTACGTGATCGCCGTGTCGATGCGCAGAATACGCTCGCCGACTTTCACTGCCGTCGCCTGCGACGCGATCAAAATCGGCTTGCCTTTCTCCTCCTTGCCCGCCGGCGGCATCCACGTCACGGCGACGACGTTCGCGTTTCCGACAAACGCCAGCACTTTCGTCGATGCGCCATCGGGCGTGGTCGTCGTCGCCGCCATTTTCGGAGTGACTTCGACGCTCAAATCTTTTTCCGGAATCGTCAGTTCCAAGCGCGACACCGCCGTCGGCGGAATGCCGAACTCAATCCGCCGCTGCCCCGGCTTGGAATCGACGCGCACCGAAAACGCGAGGGTAAGTGAATATTCACCCGGCTTGGGCAACACCAACGTATACCCATCGCCCTTCGGCGCGAACACCGCCAGCGGATCACTGACCGTCGCCGTCTCAATCGCAACGTTGCGCAGCGGCAGAACCAGTTCGCTCCAATTTTTTCCAAGCGCGCGAACTTTGTACGTCACTTCGAAGCGCACCGCGTTATCGCTCGCCACGCCCGTGTAGCTCCCGCCGGAAATCACCGCATCCGCCGGCGGCTTGACCTCCTCCGGCGGTTTCTCCTTAGGCTGAGCCGCGTTCCACAGTTTCAGAAATTCCTCATAGGGCAGAAAAACGCCGCGCCCTTCCTTCTCGAATGTCTCCTTCAATTTCTCATAAGGCACATACACATTCCGCTCGCGCAGCAAAACTTTCGACGGCGGCGCTTCGGGTGGCTCTTCGCCGGCAAACAAAATTGTAGTAAGAGTTAAGACCGTCAGTACGCATAGTGAACGCATAATGATCCTTTTGTTCTCGTAGGACGGGCTGCCAGCCCGTCCAGATTTACGTCGGGCGCTTGAATTGAAACAGGACGGGCTGGCAGCCCGTCCTACTTTGTTATTGCAATTCCGTCTTCCATTTCGCCACACTCAACTGCAGCGCCCGCGTCACCAGATCGCGCACTTCGCTCCACGCCGGTTTCGCTTTGTAATCCGCGGGAAGCGCATCCAGTTCCGTCAGCACTTCCGAATACGATCCATGCCGCGTCCACGGGCTCTCGCGCAGCAATTCCGCGAAACGCGCCACGCACGCCAAAAACCGGAAATCGCTCGACGCATTTTGCGCGGGGCCGGAACAGATGCTTTCGTCGAGCGGATAATTGCGTTCGATCACATCCAGCCGCGGGCTGCCGGCGTCTTTCCAGCGCAGGTACACTTTGCCCAGCGGCCCGTGCGAACCCGGCTGGCGCACCAGTTCGTAGAAGACGGTGATCAGCGTGCTGTGCGCGACTTCGCCGGCGTCCACTTTGTCGTTGCGGAAATCCTTGTCGGCGATCTTGCGCTTCTCGTAGCCCAGCAAACGGTAGCTCTTGATCGTGTCCACGTTGAAATCGACCTGCACTTTCGCGTCCTTGGCCAGCACGTTCAAATGCGGCGGCAGTTTCTCGGCGAAAATCTTCTTCGCTTCGTCCAGCGAATCGGCGTAGTGGCAACTGCCGTCGCCTTCGTCGGCCAGTCTGCGCAATAGCGGATCGTTGACCTGACCGCGCCCCACGCCCACCGTCGAAATCGAAATGCCGCGCTGCGCGAAAAGCTTGACCGTCTTCAAAATCTCGTCCGGCCCTTTCGCGCCCAGATTCGCCACGCCGTCGCTGCACAGAATCATGCGATTGACGCCGTTGAGCGCGAACGCTTCGTCGGCCAGCCGGAAGCCGAGGTTCAGCCCCGCCTCGACGTTCGTCGCGCCGCCGGCCGTCATCCCGTCGATCGCTTCGAGGATGCGCGGCTTCTGGCGCGCCTGCGTCGGCGGCAGAATCAATTCGGCTTGATCGCCGAACCCGACGATACCGATGGCGTCTTCGGCGTTGAGCGATTCGACCAGATCTTTGAGCGCGTCTTTGACCAGATGCAAGCGGCTGCCCGCGTATTGCATCGACGCGCTGTGGCTCATCGAGCCGGATGTGTCGATCACGAACGTGAGCATCGACGGCTTGCGTTCGTTCGGCCGCGGGTCGCGCGATTTGATCCCGATGCGCAGCAGTTCGCGCGTGCGCGGGTCGCTGGCCGGCGCGTAGGTGTCGCGCACAAGCTGCGTGGAATCGAGGAACGGCGACGTCGCGGATTCCGCGAAAACGCCAAACGCCTCGCCGCCCTGCACCGCATAATCCTGCTTGAAATAATTGAGGAACTCCTCGACTTTCACGCTCTCCGGCGCCGGCAATTTCCCTTCGCGCAAATTGGCGCGCGCCAGCGTGTACGCCGCAGTGTCCACGTCGAGACTGAACGTCGAAAGATGATCGCGCGCGCAATCGACGAACGGCCGCGTGCCGTATTTGTCGATGTACACATCCTCGTCCAGCCCGTCGTCGCTAAGCGGCGCGGGCCGAATCGAATCCGGCCGCCGCAAAAACTGCGCGAAATCGAGCTTCGGATTTTCAGTGTGGAAGAAGCGGTAGCCGCGCAAATAAAGCTCTTCGGTGGTGGGCGAATTGAACTGCCACGTCGCGGGTTTGACGACAACTTGCACGGGCCGATCTTCGTACTGAGCGGGGATGGTTTCGGTGGTACACGATTCGGGTTTGACGCAGACTTTGTATTCTTCGTCTTTAAAGACGGCGGGCACGCCGTCATGTTCGGGCGTCACACAAATTTTTCGCGTGCGCGTTTCAAAAACGCCTGTCACCGGATGCTTGACGCACTTTTCCGGCTCGACGCAGACTTTGCGCATCTGCGTTTCAATGACAGGCGGGACTAATTGAGCAACGGGAGCGTCGGGCGCTTTCTGGGAGGGGAAGTTGGGATCAAGGCGCGGGTGGAGAAGCAGAATCGGAGCATTGGATGCTCGTGTCGGCGCATTGTAAAGACGATTAATTTCTTCGCTGTCGACAAAGCCCATTCTTAGTCCTTCAGGAGAGCGAATCGTATCAAGTCCCGGCGGCAGACTTTGTTGCGGAATGAGAAGCGTGCCGGAATTGTTGTAATTGACTTTGGCTCCGCTGTTTGCTGCGATGCTCGGTTTTGACATGCCCAAGACGCCGCCGACGGACGAAAGGCCATTGCCAACATTTGCAATTGGCGCGGAAAGGTCGCGAACATCTTTAGAGGAGCGGTCGGTGTTTTGCTCGAAGAATGAATCCTGCGGCAAAATATAATTTGCCGTAGCGTTGTCGAGTGCAACGTCATGCTTTGAAAGCTTGTCCCGTACCGTCGCGTCCCCTCCCGAAATTCCCGCCGTGCCGAGATCGACGCCCTCGCGGTGTGCGGGAGGCGCGGTTTCGAACGTAGCCGAGTTTGGCGTCACGAGAACTTTGCGGGTACGGGTCTCGTATACCGGCGGAATGGTTTCAGTCGTGCACGATTCAGGCTTGACGCAGACCTTATATTCTTCTTCTTTGTAGTTCAGGCGCGAGTCAATGTTCTTATCCTGCAACTGCGCTTTGATCGCCGCCGCCTCCGGATTGCCGGGATCGAGTTCCAGCACTTTTTCGGCCTGCTTGAGCGCCAAATCGTTCCGCCCGAATTGAAATTCGGCCTGCGCGGCACTTAGCGCCGTATTCAATTTGCCTTCGTCCTCCCTGCGGCGGCGCTCCAATTCCTTTTGAGACGCCTTGTCGGCGTCCGATCTCGCAGACTGAATCATTTGCGACCTAAGCGCCGCGGCTTCAGCGGGCGAATCCGGCACTTTCATAAAATACCCATGCAGTCGAGAGCCGTACGGAAGGTCCTTCGATTCCGCATCCTTCGCCGCTTCGCGCCCATTCCCAGCGCTCGTCGCTGGGTCCAAATCGCCGTCGAAACTGCCAAGGAATGTCTTCGCGTCCGCCGCATTGAAGCCCATGCTGCCGAGCGCAAGTTTGGGGTCGGCGACGACTGTTGCCGTGCCGCCCGCCTTCAATTCGGAAAAGCCGCCGCCATTACTGACCGCGTTTTTCAAACTGAAAATGTCCACCGATGGCACAATGGTGTTGGTCAGCGGATCAACGGTTCTGTTCTCGGCTTTGCCAACACTCAAGTCTCCAAGCACTGACTTCGAAATACCCTTGGAGACATCAAAGGGAAACTCATTCGGATCCTTGGCGGCAAGACTTGGATCTTCCGAAATGCCAATTTTATTTCGTCCTTTTTCCTTCGCCGCGGCGTCAGGGCCGTATTTGTTTCCCAGCGTGCGTTCGGCGGCGCTCTTATTTGAATCGTATTCGACCACTGCGCCGACGGAATCCCATTTGAACGGCTGAACTTCGAACTGAGCGGTATCCGCGTGCTTGTCGCCGTCAGTGTCATGCATGGAATCCTTCAACTTCTTCTCGCTCGGCGCTGCAACCGACACATTTCCGAGCACCCCATCGACCGACGAAACGCCCGCGCCGAAATTGAATTCGCTGATGTCCTTCGGCTTCTGTCCAGCCGCGGCAGTTTCACTTTCCTTGCCCGTTTTTTTGTCGATGACATCAGGTTCCTTTTTCGGACCGCGCCCAAACCGTCCGCCAAATCCGCCGCCCTCTCCGCCACCGCCAGCGATTTGCGTTTCGGGCGTTGCCTTCGGCGCTTTGCCGTCTGGCGTCGTTGCCTCGGGCGCACCATTCTCAATCACAGCCACATTTTTCGTGATCGTAAACATGTCGCGCTTATTGGCGTCGTCCAGCACCCAATCCATGTCGAGCGAGCCGGCGGGTTTTTCGGGCGCATTCAAACTGAGCGCCTGAGAATGTTCGCCCCCTTCCGCTTTCGCGGCGACATCGGCGGGAACTTTGACCGCCGCCGCGGCATCGTCTTCGAAATGTTGGGAATTCTTCAATCGCGACTCGGCAATCTTGAGTTTGTCCGTGTCAACCCTTTCGCCCGGAGCTAATTCAAGTTGGCGGCTGAGGACTTTGTCTTTTGTCGTATCGTTGCCGCGCACAACAATGGAGTCGCTCTTCTCATACGGGTCCAGAGTGCCCCCCGCGAAATCCTGCCCGGGCTTCGGCTGCGAACCGTCCGTGACGACGTTTCCGAATTGTTGAATGGGAATCTTCTTTCCCCCAGCCCTCGCGCTTTCTTTCGCATCGCCGGGCGGCGCCTGCCCCGGCCCGCCGCCGACCACATTCAACCCAAAATCCTGCGGCCTGCCCGGTTCGTGCGCGACGGGCGGAGTGCTGCTGTCGGGGTTGACGGCCAATGCCTTGGGCACAAGCGGTTCAGGAGCCGTAACCGTCGTCGCGCCATTTGTCACGGTTACAGTCAGCGGCGCCGCGCCACCTTGCGGGTTGGCAGTGATTACAACGGGCGGAATGTCTACAACTTTTGGAGCCGCGACAGGCGGAGTGGCGACAGCCGCAGCGGGCGGAGGGTTATAAGCAAATCCAGCAAGGTTGTTCCCCGCGGTCGAGGCGCTTGTTACGGCCGGCGGCGATTCTGATCTGCCGAAAACACCGGCCGCAAGCCGTTCCGTGTCGGTCTGGAAATGCGGCGGGTTTTGAGCGCCGCCTGCGCCATTTCCAAGCGTGGCCGATCCGGAGCCGCTGGTGGTGACGCCTCCACTTAAGGTGAGGGTATTCGAACTCGCCCAGTTGCTTTGGACGCCGGCGACGGGTGTTCCGAGCGGGACGGGAGGCGCGGTGAAAGTTCCCGCTGTAACGACGGCGGTGGAGGTATTGTCGCCGGACACTATTTGCCCATTTCCACCATTGAACACCACTCCCGCGCGTGGGATTTCGGGAAGCGCGGGAATCTTGCCGACGTTATCCCTGGTCGGGTTGGTCGAGTCGTGAACATTGAGACCGAGCGCCAGATTGGTGGACGCACCTCCGGCAGCCTGCGCGGCCTGCTTCGCCTCGGCGTCGGCCTGAGCTTTTTGCCGCGCATATGCAATCTCCTGTTCGACGCGCTTGGTCGTGTCGTCTTTCGCGGCGATCGCGATGTCCTTCTTCGGCTCGGACGGAGTGGCACCGGCGCGTTTGGACCAGACTTGTTCAAGACCGCCGATTTCAGTTTTCCCTTTGGATCTCGCCTCGTTCGCCTGAACGTAGCCGTGCGCCTCGGATTCGTAATACGATTTCAACTGGGCGGCCTTTTCAAGTTCGGACTCCGCATCCGCTATTTGATTCTTCATCCCCTGAGAATTGTTGCGCTCAATGGCGACCGACTGCTCCAGTTTCGTGACGACCTTGTGCGCCTTTTCCATATCGCCGAGGACCCTCACACTTTCGCGCGCTTCCTCCTGGCGTTCCGCGTTGACTAAGGCGTTCTCGTTTTCCTTTGTCGTTATTTGGGCTTCGAGAGTAGTAACTTGGTCGCGAAGCAGTTCCGTCGCGCGCTTTTTCTCGTCGCGCTCCTTCTGCATCGCTGAATCTCTTGCCAGCGTATCAAGATTCAAGCCCACTGATTTCTCCGAAATTATTCCGGGCCTGGACTTTGTGTCCCGATTATTGATATCCCCCAGCACTTCATTCTTGCCTTTGGCTTCGCCTTGCTTGACCGGCGCGCCGGCGGATTTTGTGAGGTCGTCGAGGATCTTTCCGAGATCGTCGCCGGCGTTGAGGTTGATTTTGTCCCCGCCGAGAGCAACAGGGGTTTTTTTATTGCCGAGACCGTTGCGCTCCAATTCCGCGTTTTTTGTTTCAATCTCTTTCACGCGGTTCATCAACTGCTGCATCTTATCGCCGTCGACTTGCGCAGTGAAATCGCCGGCATCGGGGTCTTTGTTGTCGGCCGCGGCATGTGCTCGCCAACCAGTAACTATTTGTCCGTCAGTCGAATGCGTGATGACTCCTTTGGACGCTTCGTCAGCGCGTTTGAGCAGGGCTTCACGGTCGGGCGGTTTATTCTCGGTGGCGACGTCTGCGCGCGTCGTTCGGCGAACGGTGATGGCGGCTGTTCGCGATTCATCGGTTGCGCCCGCAACCAGATTAACCAGATTTCTTGTGCGCTCGTCCGGCGTTTCCGTTGGGGGTACTTTGAGCGTGTTTGTGCCGAGCACAATCTGTCCGTTATAGTCGCTCGACATCACTTTATTCGCGACCACATCGGGCACTTTGTCGCGCGTATTGTTTGAGCCTTGGATGACGGATCCCCGCGGCGCTTCGTTCTTCAATAACCGCGCGTCTTTTTCCGTGTAATCGTCCTGGTAGCCGGGCGGATAGACCAGCATCCCGGGTTCGCCGCTTGAAGTAGCCGCCTTCGGTGTTTCGGCGATTTCGATTTTCGATGGCGGCACGGAAGGCGGCGGCTTTATTGCGCTTTCTCTTTCTTCGCCCGCTGCAACTTTGGCGCCTAAATCCTTCTCAAGTTTCTGCGCCCCCGCGATGTCCCTGCGTTGCAAAACTGGAGTCGCCTCCGCCCATCGCTCACTGTAGTCAAATTCCGTTCCGCCCGCCGAGTCGTTCCCGCGCGGCAATGGTCGCCGAGCGCTGGCCTCGCGCGCGCGGGAGAATTGTGGCGTCATTAGCCAATTGCCAAGCAATAACGAAAACAGAATGATCGCCGCCACCGCCGCAAGCTTCACCTGCCACGCCCCAAATCCTCCCCCCACCAATCGCGAAAAAACGCCATGCCGCGCGGCTTTCGCCGCGTCGAGCACGCGCTGCTTGCGCCGTTTTTCAAACACGTATTCCCTGCCGTGATTGTCCAGCGCCGTTTGCGCGATGCCCAGCGTCGCGCGGAGTTCGTCCAGTTGCGCGCGGCAGGCGGCGCATTTGAGCAGGTGGCTTTCCACCTCGGTTTTGCCTGCGGCGGAAATATTTTCGAACAAGTACGCCGTGAGCAGGTAATCCAGATGCTCCGGGCGCTCGTTCGGGGGTTTGGTTGGGTCCATGGTCATTCGTCCTTCACTGATTTTCTGTCATCTGTCGTCGGTGCGTGAGTCTTCCCCTCACCCCGCGAGAGCGCAAACAGCCGCGCTCTCGTCGGCCCTCTCCCGGAGGGAGAGGGGAACGGCTTCACAGCGCGAATGCTTGCAGCGTGTCGCCGCCGGCCTCGCGCGGTGTGGCTCCAGTCTCCAGTCTCACGTCTCTCGTCTCACTCGCTCGCACTTCCTTCTGCAATTCCTGCATGGCCTGGTGCAGCAAAAATCCGACGTTGGTCACGCTCAGGCCGGTGATTTCGGCAATCTCTTTGTAGCTCTTCTGCTCGCGCACTTTCAAAATCAGCAATTCGCGCAGGCGCGGGCGCAGGCGGTCGATCGCGGCGCGCGCGGTTTGGGCCTGCTCGCGCGCTTCCATCGCGACTTCCGGACCGTGCACGGATTTCTCGGCGATGGCAGCCATGCCTGTCAACGCGCGGCGTTCGGTCGCCTTCTTGCGCAGGCTGTCGATGCTCAAATCGCGCACGACTTTGAGCAGCCAGTTGCGACCGCTGGCCGCGTTGTCCTGCACTTTCAGCAAGCGGTGCGGATCGCGCGCGGCGCGCAGGAAGGCTTCCTGCACGACATCCTGAGCCAGCGTTTCATCGCGCAGAAAGGCTGAGGCGAACGACAGCAAGGCGCTTTCGTGGCGCCCCACGAATTCGCTGAAGGCCATGGAATCTCTCCTTCCGGCATAGGCTTCGATCAATTGCCGATCAGTCAAGGCGCGCGCGTCCTTTACTTTCAATACTAAGCCGTGTCGTTCGCTGGGATATTAGACGTTATTTTACAAATAACGATGCACTCTAACTAAAATGAGACGATCGATGCGGGCGCCCCAGCTCAGCGGAAAAACGGCGGCGAAAAAAATTCTGCCACGGAGGGCACGGAGAGCACGGAGGGGTTTCTGAGATGCCGGCGAAGCGCCGCCGTTCTCCCCTCTCCCCTTGGGGGAGAGGGGCCGGGGGTGAGGGTGGACGCGTGTGCGACTACGCTTTAAGAAAGTTGCTCTATTGCTGACCGGCGCTGTCCTGCGCTTTGTCGGCAGAATAGGAACTTCGGCCGCCGAGAATTGCGTCCGCGGTAAAATCATTCTTTGAACCGCTCGAATCGAGTTTCAATTTCTCGCGCAGCGCCTCGGCTTCGCGTTCAAAGCGCTCAGCGCTGAACTTCGGACTGTTCGCGGTCAGCTTTTCTTTGATCGCAGTGGCTTCGAATTCCAACAAAGAATCCGCAAGCGTTACGCTGTTCGCATCCTGTTTCGATTTTTCGCGCATCGTTTCCGCTTCGAGGTCCAGACGCGACGCGGCGAGTTCGAACAGCGCGGCGGGATCGTTTGCGTTTTCTTCGCAGCAGAATTCCCCGCACATCTTCTTGCATTTTGCCAGGACTGCGACGGGCGTCGGCGTTTTCTTTTCGGCGACGCGCCGAGGTGGCGCAGCCGCATCAACCTTGTCCATCGCGTTGAACGCCACTTCTTCCGGCGAAGCGCTCGACGCAATTTCCTGTTTAGGCTGCGGCGCAGGAGTCGCGGCGGCTTTTGCAGCGACTGTTTCTTTTACGAGCGCGGCGACTCTCGACTCGAGTTCGTATGGGTTTTCCTGAACGAGGTTGCCGTCAACGCCGAACAAAAAGCCGTGCGGGATACGGGTTACGACGGCACCTTTGAGCGACCCGCCGGCGGTCAGCGTGAAGTCAAGACCATTTGATCGGGCCAACGCGGAAATGGCGCTCTCGCTGGTGTGGTGACGTTCCAGCGCAATGATTTCGAATCCCTCGGCGTGAAATTTTTTGTACAAAGCGTCCCACAGTGGAATTTCGGCGATGCAGTGCGGGCAATCGATGCCCCAGTAAGCGACGAAGACGACTTTGCCTTTCAAATCGCTTGGCGCAAGATTCTGGCCCGATGCGGCCTGGCCGGGAACGAGGTCATTGATGGTCATGGCCATCGACGATACGCAAACGAAAAAAAGGACGGTCAAAAAACGCGACAACGACCTCATGAAAGTACACTCCGGTTTGGCCTGAACCAGGCGTTATTAAAAATTAGAAATGGTATGCACATTATGTAGACGCTTATCGGACTATGTCCGCTACAGAAAAACTGGGGACAATGATCGAAACGAGAAGCCGAATGCATAAATAGCTCTTGGTGAGCGCTTTACATTGATAATTGGACTTTAAAACTACGCAACATTATTGCCTATATATCACTTAATGCGGCTGTAGTTGCCCTATTTTGAATTTGGATGTCGCAAGAGACCCTGTGGGCACCAAGTGGTGGCAGCTCTTCCCGCCGCGACCTCGGCAAAGCGCACGCACTGCCGTTGGCCCCATTGGCCTTATATAATCGCGCATCAACAGCGTCTGACCCGAGAACCAACACACCCTGCTGACTGCGCCACACGCCTTGTTTTCTTCAAGCAAACGCGGCATACTATTCACCCATGACTGACCACGATCCGCTGAATTCGCAGAGCCTCGGATTTGTCGAAGGGCTCTATGAAAACTTTTTACAGAACCGCGATTCTGTCTCCAAGGATTGGCAAAGCTACTTCGACAAACTCACGCCGGGCCGCGCCAATCGGATTGGGCCGTCGTTCAAATCGGCGAGCATTTTCAATCCGCCCAGCGACGGACGCGAACCGGGCCGGCGGGACACCGGCGGTACAGATCGCGCGCAGATCGACGCGCTGCAAGAGCGCGTGGACATGCTCATCCGCAATTATCGCGTGCGCGGGCACATCATCGCGCAAGTCGATCCGCTCGGACGGCCGCGGCCGCCGGCGCCGGAATTGGATTACAAATATTTTTCGCTGACCGAGGCCGACCTCGACCGCCCGTTTTCATCCGAGCAATTGTCCGGGCCGGACACCACGACCCTTCGCGACATCATCGGGCGCCTGCGCAACACCTATTGCCGCACGATTGGCGCGCAATTCTATCACATCGACGATCTGGTCGTGCGCACGTGGCTGCAGGAGCGGATGGAAGCCACCGAGAATCGCGTCAAACTTTCGCGGCGCGAGCAACTGCGCATTCTCACGCGCTTGACCGACGCGACGATCTTCGAGGATTTCATTCAGAAAAAATTCATCGGCGCGAAAAGCTTTTCGCTCGAAGGCGCGGAGAGTTTGATCCCGCTTCTGGACATGGCGATCGAAAAGGCCGGCGAGCAGGGCGTGCGCGAAATTGTGCTGGGCATGGCGCACCGCGGGCGGCTGAATGTGCTGGCCAACATCATGGGCAAAAACGCGCGCCAGATTTTCCGCGAGTTCGAGGACAAAGACACGTCGCTGCACCGCGCCGGCGGGGGCGACGTGAAATACCACCTCGGCCACAGCACCGATTGGGTCACGATGGCCGGCCCAAAGATTCATCTGTCGCTGTGCTTCAATCCAAGCCATCTCGAATACGTGAATCCGGTGGTGCTCGGCCGCATGAGGGCGAAGCAGGACCGCGTCGGCGACACGGACCGCTTGAAGGGGCTGGCGATTCTGATTCACGGCGACGCGGCGTTTGCCGGCGAAGGCATTTGCCAGGAGACGCTGAACCTGAGCGAGCTACACGGCTACACCGTCGGCGGCGCGATTCATATTGTGGTGAATAATCAGATCGGTTTCACGACCGATCCGGGCGAAGGGCGCTCCAGCATTTACGCGACGGACATCGCGAAGATGCTGCAGACGCCGATTTTTCACGTCAACGGCGAAGACCCCGAAGCGGTGGCGCAGGTCGTGCGGCTGAGCATGGATTTCCGGCGCGAATTTCAGCGCGATGTCGTGATCGACATGTATTGTTATCGGCGGCGCGGGCACAACGAAAGCGACGAGCCGTCGTTCACGCAGCCGCTCCTTTATAAGGCGATCGAGGCGCGCAAAACCGTACGCGAAGGATACCTCGAACATCTGCTGGCATTGGGCGGTGTGACGCGCGACGAAGCGGACAGGATTGCAGTCGCGCGGCGCGAACATCTGGAACACGAGCTTACCGTCGCGCGCGCAAAAAGCGGAACGCTCATGATCGCGCACGAAGGAATTTGGGGCGGCTATCGTGGCGGCCTGGACAAAGATGTGCCCGAAGTCCCGACCAGCGTCGAGAAAGATGTGCTCGTGAAATTACTCGAAGCGCAAACGAAATTGCCGCCGGCGTTTCACGCGAGTCCGAAGATCGCGAAGATTTTGGATCAGCGCAACCAAGCCGCGCACGGCAAACGGCCGATCGATTGGGCGATGGGTGAGGCGCTGGCGCTGGCGTCGCTGGCGACGCAAGGATTTCGCGTGCGGCTGAGCGGGCAGGACGTGGCGCGCGGGACGTTCAGCCATCGTCATGCGGTGCTGTACGATTTTGAGAATGGCGAGACGCATTGCGCGTTGCAACATCTCGATCCGAAGCAGGCGCCGGTGGAGATCATCAACAGCCCGCTCTCGGAGTCGGGTGTGCTCGGTTTCGAATACGGATACAGTCTCGATTGGCCTGACGGTCTGGTGATTTGGGAAGCGCAATTCGGCGATTTCTGGAACGTGGCTCAGCCGATCGTGGACCAATTCATCACCAGCGCCGAAGAGAAATGGCAGCGGCTCTCCGGATTGGTGATGTTCTTGCCGCACGGCTTGGAAGGCCAAGGCCCGGAACATTCCAGCGCGCGCCTCGAACGCTTTTTGATGAACGCGGCGAAGGACAACATCCAAGTCATTTATCCGACGACCCCCGCGCAGATTTTTCATGCGCTGCGCCGGCAAGTGCTGCGCAAATGGCGCAAACCGCTCGTGGTGATGACGCCGAAGAGTTTGCTGCGGCACCCGCAGGCCGTTTCAACGCTGGACGATTTGGCGAACGGGAGTTTTCAGCGCGTTATTCCGGACGCGGCTGGCGCTGCGCGCCAGCGTGCTGGCGGGGCGCCTGCACCACGGGTTTTGATGTGCTCGGGAAAGATTTATTACGAACTTTTCGCCGAGCGCGAGGAGCGCAAACGCGCGGACGTGGATATCGTGCGCGTCGAACAATTGTATCCGCTGCCGCAGGAGCAATTGAAGGCGCTACTGTCCACTTACGCGCCAGACACGTCGGTGGTTTGGGTGCAGGAGGAGCCGGAGAACATGGGCGCGTGGCGCTTTTTGCGCGTGATGTTTGGCGAGAAAATGTTCGGCGCGTACCCTCTCACCGGCGTGTCGCGCGCGGCGTCGGCAAGTCCCGCGACGGGTTCAATGACGGTGCACAAGCGGGAGCAGAAGGAAGTGATGGAAAAGGCGTTTTCTTAAGTGCTAAGTGCGAGTCCTGAGTGCTGAGTAACTGCTGCGCCGCGCGACCCGCCCTTCGTTCGATTAGAAATCTGCGTATGCCGGACACCCCGTTTCGGGAATATCGAGGCCTTGCAGCTCGTCGTCGGCGCTCACGCGTAAGCCCCATTTTTTGTGGTACAGACGGAAGAAGGCCAGTTGGATGGCGAAGACGAAAATGAAAACCACCATCGCGTAGAAAATCTGCGCCATCAATTGGCCGGTGTAGCCCCATGGCGTTCCGACCGGCGCGCCGAAAGGCATCAGGCCGAGCACTCCGCCGCTAAATTCTTTTCCGGCGACCGTGACGTGTGCGACGTGGTTGAAGCCTGCGCCGTATGTGCCCGTGGCGAACAAACCGACGCTTAAGACGCCCCACATTCCGCAGAGGCCGTGAATCGCGAACGCGCCGACGCAGTCGTCCACTTTCATCGTCCGTTCGACAAATTCGCCGCCCCACGTCGAGAGCACACCCGCGATCAGGCCCACGATCACGGCGCCCGTCGGCGAGATGTAGGCGCAGGGCGCGGTGACGGCGACGAGGCCGGCGAGCAGGCCGTTGCAGCAGAGGCCGGGATCGGGTTTGCGCGCGGGATGAAATTTCATCATGTAAATCATGGCGCTGAATCCCCCCAGCGCGCCGGCAATGAGCGTGTTGACGGCGGCGACGGAGATGATGCCTTCGGTCGCGGCGTTGGTCGAGCCGGCGTTGAAACCGAACCATCCGAAGAACAGAATGAACGTGCCGAGCATCGCCATCGGAATGTTGTGCCCGGGAATCGGGCGCGGGTTGCCGTTCTTGTCGTATTTGCCGATGCGCGGCCCGAGCACCCACGCGCCGACGAGCGCGGTGATGCCGCCGACCATGTGAATCACCCCGGAGCCGGAGAAATCAATCGCGCCGTGGCCCCAGCTCCATTTTTCGCCAAGCTGCGAGAGCCAGCCGCCGCCCCAGACCCAGTTGCCGACGAGCGGGTAGGTGACCATCGTCAGGAAAAAAGACATCCAGATGAAGGCGCTGAATTTGAGGCGTTCGGCCATCGCGCCCGTCGGAATCGTCGCGGCGGTGTCCATGAAAACCATCTGGAATAAAAACAGTCCCATGATTTGGCTGTCGAAAAGACCGTTTAGAAAAAAGCCTTTTTTGCCGAGCACATTCCAGCCGTTGATGCTGACGAGTCCATCGAGCAATGGGAATTTGTTTGAACCGCCGAACATCATCGCGAACCCGCAGATGTAATAGCCCAGCAGGCCGATGCAAAAGACCATCAGGTTCATCAGCATGGTGTGCGCGGCGTTTTTGCGGCGCGTGAAACCGGTTTCGAGCAGCGCGAATCCGGCTTGCATGAAGAAGACGAGAAAACCGCAAAGAAGCGTCCACATCAGGTTCATGCCGTAGCGGATGCGCGTAGTTTGCTGCGCGAGTTCGGGGAGCGTGGGATCGCCGGGTTTGGCGGCCGATAGGTAGTTGGGGCCGAAGTCTTTACCGGCGGTGGAACCGGAGGGATCGGGGAGCGCGTGCGCGTCGGCGGGCGCGGAGGGGTGGTCGCCTTCGGCGGCGTGGAGGACGCTGATGAAGGCAAATAGCAATATCGTACATCGCACGACGCTGCGCACAATCTGGGTGCGGTGCGGCGAACTTATGCGAACGACCGGACTGGAGTCGCACTGGCTGAGTACAGCCAGTGGCACACGAACGGCACTAAACTGGCGGCGAAAAAGTGTCATTAATTCGGTCATTCAATTCCGCATCGGGATTTCTATGGGTGCGGCGAGCATACGGTGAGTTGCGCTGTTTTCAAGCAAAGCCGCCCGCTCTGATGAGCGGGCGGCGATAAAAAAATTGCGTTTGCACAAGCCTCGTCATCACGCCGTAGCCGCTGGTTTTTGGACCACGATCGATTTGCCTTTGGCCTTGCTGGATCGCACGAAGTAGAACGCTCCAAAGGCGCCCCACAACGCCGCGATTGCAAGCGCGATGTACGGTTCCATCCAGCTCATGCCATTCACCATGAACGGGCCGATCAGGTAGAAGAGCATGCAGGTGAAATTCGCCAGCACGCCGAAGACCGGGATGAACATGTGCTTGATGCCGCTGAAGGTGTGGTGATCGCGGAAGGCCACGATTGCCGTGTAGCAGGTGAGCATGTACAGCAGGAATGTGCCGAAGTTGCTGACCAAGGTCATGATCAGCATGGTGCAAGGCAGTTTCGACGCCGTTTCGAATTTGAAAATGCCGAAGCTGTACCAGAAATTCTTCGGCAGTTGATCTATCGCCGAGTTTTGCAGCGCGGCGGTCGGGCCCCAGAAGTTTCCGAAGACGCTGATGATTCCGATCACGACGCTGATGGTAGCCAGCGTCCAGATGGCGCGGTGAGGCGTCAGATTCTTGCCGTGCAGCAGGCCGAAGTGCGAGGGAACTTCGTCGTCGCGTCCCATCGCATACGTCACGCGCGCGCCTGTGCTCATGCAGGAAAGTGTGGTGCCGATCAACGCCAGGAACACGGTCACAGCCTGGACCATCATGAACCACCAGCCGCCGTTGGCGCTTCCGAAGAACGAGGCGCCGACGATCTTCATCATGTCGCCCAGCGGAGCGGCAGATCCGGCGGCCTGCGTCATTTTGTAGCCGCTGTTGAGGAAGTAATTGGCCGCGAAGTATTCAATCAAGTAGCACAGCAAACCTTGAATGGCCAGCGAAAGGAGCACGGCGCGCGGAATGTCGCGCTTTGCATTTTTCGCTTCTTCGCCCATCGAGGTGACCGATTCGAAACCGACCAGAATCAGGATCGCGATGCAGGCTTGAATGAATGCGTAGCTGAAGCTGTGCGGCTTGACGACTGATGCTGCATCGGGATGATTTTGGAATTTCTCAACCATCTCGCTTTTGTCATCGTTCGAGTCTTTGTGTTCCCACGTCGTTGCGCCGGTCGGATGGCCGTCCTTGTCCATTTCCAGTTTATACGAGACGATAAAGGGCATGTCTTTGCCTTTGTCGTCTTTGGCGACAATCCAATCGTCGCTATCCTTTCCTTTGGCTTTTTTGGGATCGCCGTTGTCGTCAGCGACAAGTTTGGCGATGTTTTCGGGCGCAATGGTACCGTCATCGGCCTCGATCACTTTTCCGTCTTTATCGATCGCATGATGATCCTTGTCGATCTTATAGGTCGCCAGCGTGACATTGATGGCGTTGCCGTCGGGATCCAGCGTCCAGCCCGGATCGCCTTCCTTGTGATTCAGGCGGTAGCTGATCGCCATGAAGGAGAAGATCAGCAATGCGGTGATTTGAATAATGTTGATGCCCATGTTCACGCCGGTCGCGCCGACGACTCCGCGGAAGGCGATGTAGGCGACGCCGAAGGAGAACACGACGCAGAATAAGATCATGAAGATCGTGCTGGGCGTTGCGGCGTTAAAAGTGTTGGGCCAGAGCGATCCGACAAAGTAGCCGACGACCAGCGCGGTGACACCGACCATCACGCCCGGATAGCCCCAATAGTAGAGATGGCTGGCCCAGCCGGTGACGAACTTGGCAACTCGCGCCAGATGCGCATGCGTCGTCTTATTGGCGAACGCCTGCTCGGCGAAGAAATACGACGATCCCGCGCCGGGGTAGAGCTTGGAAAGCTCCGCGTAGGCGATGGCCGTCGCAAAACAAAGCGCCAGCGCGACGAGAATGCCAAACCACATCCCCGAGCCGGCCATGGGCGCGCCGTAATTCGACTGCATGAAGTACGTCAGCCACAAGAACGCGCCGGGCGCGATGAGCGCCATGGCGTTGATCGTCAATCCAGTCAAACCCAGCGTGGGTTTTGGACCCGTTGGGGTCGGGGTTGCGGGGGCCTCGTCAGCCATGTTTCTATTCTCCAAAACAGTGTTGCTGAAATGCGTTTAGTCAAAAGCCCACACGCCGCGACATGCGTCAGCCGCATCGCAGTTCCGCGACATGTATGAATTTGAACACGTGACGAGATGAGGCACAAACACTATGCCAAACGGCAAAGCGCAAACTTCAGCGGACTGGAAGACATAGGCTAATAATTCAAAATGTCTATTAATAGTCATCTTCGAGTCTATAGCTAGACTTTAATGTTTATAATATGACCACACATGTCTTATTTTCTGATCAAAAACAAGCAGCGGTGGTTGTCCATCGCCTCCTATTTGATTTATTTTGAACACTTTGCACTGCCAATGTTGGCGGCATAAATAAGGCGTATAAAATGTATCGCTCAATATTCAATTCGCGTAAAGGCACTTTCGAGAGGATAAATTCGGCGTTGAACGAATAGAGCTTTTTAAAGTGTTGATGCTGAAACTGTGGTGTGCAACTTGCGCTCTTGCGCAGGATCGTTCAGAAAAAATCGCTGCGGAGTTTATACGTCACGCATGGAGATTATCGCCGCGCAATTGACCGACACCGGGCCGGTTCGCGAACACAATGAGGACTTCGTCGGACAATACATTCCGGCGGATGCGGAAGACATGCTTGAAGTCGGCGCGCTCTCCGTGATCTGCGACGGCGTCGGCGGATTCAACAACGGCGAAGTCGCCAGTAAACTCGCCGTCGAAACGGCGCTCGACACTTTCAAAAAAGCCAAGCCTGGCATTTCCCCGCGCGAATTAGTGCGGCAGATTTTCGAAGCCTCCAATCTGGCGATCTACGACGCCAAAATGAAGGACGGCGGGCACAACAAAATGGCGACGACGATGTCGCTGGCCGTTTTTCGCGCGAACGAAATCACCTTCGGCCACGTCGGCGACTGCCGCATTTACCTCGTGCGCAACGGCAGCATCCGGCAGCTCACCGACGACCATTCTTACGTCGGCATGCAGCTTAAAATGGGATTGATCAGCGAGCAGGAAGCGATGACCAGCGAATTGCGCAACATGATCACACGCACCGTCGGGCAGGACATGACCATCGGGCCGGACCGAAACGCGGTGACCGTCAACAAAAACGACATCGTTGTCCAGTGTTCGGACGGTCTGCATGGCTGCGTGATGAAAGAGGAAATTTGCAGGACCGTTGAGACGATGCAGCCGTTCGATGCTTGCCACGCGCTATTGGCACTGGCGATCAAGCGCGGTTCATCCGATAACATTTCTGTGCAGGTCATTCGCATCAACAGCGTCGTGCAGGTCGCTTACTACAAGGGCCTTCCGTATTATCTGAAAGGACCTGAAACGCCCATGGGCCACGAAATCCAGATTGGCAGCCTGATCGACGACCGTTTCAAAGTCACCGAATTGATCGCGCGCAGCGGCATGGCCTCGATTTTCAAGGCGATCGACTCGACCAATAATGCGACGGTCGCGGTGAAAGTGCCATTCATGCAATACGAAGCGGACCCTGCGTTCTACAGCCGTTTTCAGCGCGAAGAAGAAATCGGGCGCTTGCTGCAGCATCCCAACATTCTGCATATCGTTCCGGTCGAAAACAAAAGCCGGCCGTACATCGTGATGGAATTCCTCGAAGGCCAGACGCTGGGAAATTTGATGAAGACGGTCAAGCCGCTGCCGGTCAACGACGCGGTGAAAATCGCCGCGCGCCTCGCCGACGCGCTCGATTACATGCACCGCCGCCGCGAGAACATCATTCACCGCGACATGAAGCCGGAAAACGTGATGATCTGCAACGACGGCTCGCTGCGCATCATGGATTTCGGCATCGCGAAAGGGTCGGGTTTAAAAAAAATTACCATGGCCGGATTTTCGCCGAGCATGGGCACGCCCGATTATATGGCGCCCGAACAAGTCAAAGGCCAGCGCGGCGACGAGCGCACGGACATCTACAGCCTCGGCGCGATGCTGTATGAAATGACGACGGGCCACGCGCCGTTCGAAGGGCCGAACGCGTACGCGGTGATGAACGCGCGGCTTTTGGGCGATCCGATTGCGCCGCGCAAGGTCAACGACAAGATCACGCCGGAAATCGAGGAGATTATTCTGCACGCTCTGGCGCGCAAACCGGATGATCGCTTCGGTTCCATCGCCGAAATGAAACAGGAATTGGAGCATCCCGAAAACGTGAAGGTCACCGGCCGCGCGGACCGTCTCGAACCGCCCGCGCAGCAATCGGCCGGCGGGGGGATGAACAAGATGGTCTTTTGGATTCTGGTCGTGCCGGCGATCATCATTATTTTATTCTTCATCTTTTTCAGGCCGGCGGGGAAATAGTTTCGGCCACACTTTCACCGGGCGTGTCGGGCCAGTGGCCTCAGCTAGCGCCATCCGAGGATTCGCCTCTTGCCCACAGCCAGCGCTCGAACTCCTCGCCCGTTGCGCGGATGACTTTTGAAAAGCCCTGTCAGTGGCCTGCGCACGGCGCGAATTACGCTTGCATTAATGAGTGTCACGCTTAGCATCTTTCTCCCCGGTCGCTAAACGCATGGAAGCTGCGCGCGCGCCGGGTACAAGTGATACCCATACGGGGCGTAGCTCAGCTTGGATTAGAGCGCTGCGTTCGGGACGCAGAGGTCGCTGGTTCAAATCCAGTCGCCCCGACTTGAATCAATAGACGCCATTTCTGCAAAGGCGTCAAACGGGGAAGCCCATGTAAGACATAGGGTTCCTTCGTCCAAAGTGCGGTTCAAACTGAGAATATCGAGCAGTTCGCGTCGAGCTTCCCAGTTTGAACCGCGCCACCGGTCAGCGGCATTCTGCGCAATATTGATCACCTCTTCCGCGATCTTGCCGACCTCAGCGGTGTTCGTCGTGTTCGATAAGGACGCCGTCTGCACTCGCGAAAGCTCATTCCGAATTTCAATATTCTTTGCCTCAAAAACATCCTTCTCAATGTTACCTTCGAGGAATGCGTCCAGCAGGCGCTGCTGTTTTGTTTTCAACTCGCTTTCTCGTTTTTTCATCGATGTTTGACGATTGATGCGAAGTGCGGTTTCGTCGGCCAGTGTCTCGTTCACGACGTCCTTAAGCCAGTCTGCGACTTCATGCGACGGCAACTTGAGCTTGTTCAACTCAGCCAGAATCGCCTCTTCCACATCTTCGCCATTCCATCGGACACGCGGATGGGCGTCGCCCTGAATGTCATTTCCACACCGATAATACACGTGCTCGTTGCAGCCACCACATTTTAGCTTTCGCCGGATATGCTCGCCGGTAATCGCTTGTCCACAATAATGACACCGCAGAATTCCACCAGCCAGCGGGAGTTTCACTTCGCGACGGCGTCGATTTCGACCCTTCAAAATGTCCTGACAGTTTTCAAAGACGCTTCGGTCTATGATCGTCCTGTGTTTGCCTTTAAACTCTCGCCCATGATAGGAGAACTTGCCGATGTAGAATTTATTGTTCAGAATGTAGCTCAAAACCGTCCGATAGAATCTCGGCGAATTACTTCGGCAAACGTGACCTTCAGCCGCAAGCTGGTCAGCCAGTGATTCAAATGTCGTACATCCCTGTGAGTAGAGTTCAAAAATTCGCTGGACGGTCAGCGACTCTTGGGGATGTGGCTTGATCGGTTCGTTTTTGTCGGCAGTGTCGTTGATGTAGCCAAACGGCGCGCTCGCGGGAAGCCATCCTTGCTCGCATTTCTCTAAGAGTCCTTTTAGCACCTCGTCACGCAAATTGTCGCTGTAATACTGTGAAAACGCGACCATCATGTTGAAGTTCAACATCCCCGCCGCGCCCTTGCCGAATTCGTTTTCCACGAACAGTAGTTGAATTCCAAACGTGTCTTTGAGATCCTGTAGTCGTACGGCATCGCGTACGTTTCTGCACGCGCGGTCCAGTTTGTGAAACAGAATTGCCCCTACCTGCTCGCGCTTCGAGTTCTCGCGGACCCATTGAAGCATTTTCTCAAACCCTACGCGGTCTGCGCCGCGCTTCGCAGACTCCGCGACGGCAAATTCGCGGACAATTCTCAGACCATCTCGGCTTGCTCGATCTCGCGTTGCCCGCTGCTGCGCGTCGAGGCTATATCCTTCGCGCTGCTCTCGACTTGATACTCGTGCCCAAGTGACAATATTCACGCCTAAACCTCCATGTTGGCAAGGACAAATTTTGAGAGTCGACGAATCCGTTGGAGCATCTCGATGGCTTCCGACGCAGATATCAGTCGATCAAATTGGAGCGTCCAAACTGCGCGCGTCTTGATTAAAATGTCGCGCCTGATCCACGATGGCGTGCCTAATGGAACGTCCGGTGTAATCTCGTGAAGCCGAAGAACTCGTCGCAGCGGATAGTCTGAGCGCACGTGGACCACAACACGATCGTCGTCGGCACGTGGAAGTGCTCGTGTCCGAAGAAACGCCAATCCCGAGAACTCCTCCGGTTTCGGTGCGTCGCATCTCATGGTGGTCGCCATACGATTTCCATTCAACTTGGGTGGCGCCACGGTCGCATCAGAATGGTAGACAAGGTCAGTTGTTGTTTTTTTGCCTCGGCCTGCACTATCTTGTATTCGGCCATCGTCATGTTCACCATGACGCGTCGCTGCTTTTGCGCGCTCATTGCCATTCGAGGGCGTCCGCGCCCCCGTTTTTTCGATCGAACCATGCAGTTATTCTATTTTTTCGTTGCAGTAAAATCAAGCGGAAAGTTTCTGAATACTTCGCTCCGGGTGATGAAGTCGAGAAGGGGCGCGGTGGTGTGCCTGTACTAAACAAGACTCCGTCTCCCCTTCCCGCTTCCCGGACAGGCTGATTTTGCAGCATCCGGCTCTCCCTCAAAGTTTTACTTCACAAGGCATGCGACTGGCCTTCTTTCCGCCGGATGGCGCGGGACTTTGCACACATCCAGCAGCGCCTGTTGCGCGGCTTTCACTTTCGCCCATAAGCTCGCGCCTCGGCTTCTTTGGCCCCCTGCCCTTTTCCTCGGTCTGGCGTGTTTGCGCAAGGTCCACTTGCGCATTCGTTCTCAGGTGTACCGGTTTATCGCCCAGCGCAAACGACTGCTGCTGCCCAGGCTGTAATAGTTCCAGTACCCACGCAGAACTCGGTTAACTGCCTCCGTCACCGTCTCCATTTCTTTCGAGACTTAGAACCTATCCCCAAACCCCTGCGGCACGAAATGCAATGATGCCGCAGACAAAGTGTAAAAGTGCGACGTAATTTTGTGCCTTTTTTTCCGATCGGATCAACAGACGGCGGTAGCGATTCATCCAACCATGCGTGCGTTCAACGACCCATCGGCGAGCCTTGAATCCCGGCTCGGACTTCTTCTCGGCGGCCTCTTCGCCTCGCGCTTTGATATGCGCGATCAGGCGGTAAGCCTCAATCAACTCGCGTACGGCTTCAAAGTCATACCCCTATCCAGGCACAAATTCTGCGGCTCATCGGGCGTGGGTTGCGGCCATGTGACGGGCACACTTTCGAGCGTGGCCTCCACCAATTTCATGTCGTGCCGATTGGCACCCTCAAGGCTTCAATGGAGCCACGACCTCGCGGTCGTGGAAATCCCGCCGTCGCGGAACCCCTGTCGCCCGCCGTCGCGGCTTCAATGGAGCCACGACCTCGCGGTCGTGGAAATCACGGAATGCGCAGCCGGTTCGCGAATTTCGCCTGGCTTCAATGGAGCCACGACCTCGCGGTCGTGGAAATGATGCCCACGGTTGCCACATCGAAATAACATACATAGCTTCAATGGAGCCACGACCTCGCGGTCGTGGAAATTATTGTTCCGGTTCCACCCGTCGTTGCGCGGGGTGTTGCTTCAATGGAGCCACGACCTCGCGGTCGTGGAAATCGAACAGCGCTTCGTGCTCGGCCATGCGCTCAGCGTCGCTTCAATGGAGCCACGACCTCGCGGTCGTGGAAATTCGTCCCGGCCTCCGAATCTCAATTGCCCTACTGATCTGCTTCAATGGAGCCACGACCTCGCGGTCGTGGAAATCTGCCCACACCGCTTTCGCTTTACCCCATACGCGGGAGCTTCAATGGAGCCACGACCTCGCGGTCGTGGAAATGCCGCAGTTGGCAGCGTATGAACGGGCGTGGAATCTGCTTCAATGGAGCCACGACCTCGCGGTCGTGGAAATATCAGCAAAGCAGCGCAACAAGAAATCATAGATAATGCTTCAATGGAACCACGACCTCGCGGTCGTGGAAATCGCGCCGGCGATCGTGGCCGTGCCATCGGGGCCGCTGCTTCAATGGAGCCACGACCTCGCGGTCGTGGAAATCGGGAAACTTTTGCGAGCGGAGAAAGAGGCGGCGGCACTTCAATGGAGCCACGACCTCGCGGTCGTGGAAATGCGGCGATTTACGATGACTTAATCGGCGGCATCCAAGACTTCAATGGAGCCACGACCTCGCGGTCGTGGAAATCCAAATTCAGCGAGTACGGCGCGCGATTAAAGCGTTACTTCAATGGAGCCACGACCTCGCGGTCGTGGAAATGGGACTTACTTGATTCTTTGGCACACGCCTGAGCTTACTTCAATGGAGCCACGACCTCGCGGTCGTGGAAATCAGCCAGGTGCAGGCGGAAAAGAAAATCTGATTTACAACTTCAATGGAGCCACGACCTCGCGGTCGTGGAAATCGCGCACGTCTTCAGTGTCTTCGCGTCCACTGGTAACACTTCAATGGAGCCACGACCTCGCGGTCGTGGAAATACACATCCGGGTCCAATTCTTCACGCGCGCAATCGACACTTCAATGGAGCCACGACCTCGCGGTCGTGGAAATATCCTCCGAAACAGGAGTAGCAGCCGTGGCCAACATACTTCAATGGAGCCACGACCTCGCGGTCGTGGAAATACCGATGGCCGTCAATTTCTCGTCGGGCGACGTGGGCACTTCAATGGAGCCACGACCTCGCGGTCGTGGAAATGCGAGAAGCCTTCGTCA
>DATGGK010000168.1:0-36901 GCA_035308565.1 Planctomycetota bacterium
GGCGAAGACGCCGTTGACGGAGACCGTCGCGCCGGGGAGGAATCCCGTGCCGGTCGCGGTGACGACCGTGTTGCCGCCGATGGGACCGGTGGCCGGGTTGACCGACGTGAGTGTCGGCGAGCCGGCGTCCATGAACAGTACGCTATCGGGGACGAATCCCAGCACATTGCCGTTGTCCGGCCCGGAGTATTTCAATGAGAACCCGTAGCCGCCGACACCTTGCCCGTACAGTATGGTGAACGCGTGCATGCCAGGCTGCAAGTTGACCGTGCCGGTCTTGGGCGTGACGGCTTGTCCGCCGGTGGGGTTGTTGTCGATCACCAGATTGCCGCCAATGAAGAGCAGAGAACCGTCGTCGGAGGCCTGGCTGAAGGTGTAGCCGCCGCCGGTGGTGATGTTGATGTAGCCGTTCGCCTTCATGTAGAAATTCGTCCCCGTCAGGCCCAGAGTGTCCTGCACCAGGGCCAGCAGGTTTCCGACGTTGGGTCCGGTCGGCGCGCCGGGATCGACGATGGGACCGGTCATGATGTTGGCCGTGACGCCCGGATCGACGCGCAAGCCTTTCACGATGGGCAGGCTATCGAACGATGTCTGCACAGCCGTTGGCGCGTTGCCCGGCACCTTGTTCCCGCCATTGATATAGAACTTGGCTTCGACACCCGCGACGGTGGCCGCGGGATTGTCGGCGGGAATGGTTGTGTAGGTGAAACCGCCCGCCAGCGTGCCGAAGCTATTGGCGCCATCGGTCACGACCACATCCACGGCGCCGATGATGCCGTTGGCGCTGCCGGGCACCAGGCAGGTGATCTGCGTGCTGCTGTTGATCACCACGTTGGTTGCGGCAGCGGCTCCGAAATTCACTTTGGTGGACGCGCCGAAATTCGTGCCCGTAATCACGGCGTTGTAGTTTCCGGACGACAGACCGCTGACGGGTGCGATCGATGTGATCGTCGGCGCCAGATAGTTAAACGCGCCCGCTGCCGTCGCGGCATGGGCCGCATCGCCGGCATTGGTCACGACGACATCCGATGGTCCGGACTTGGTGCTGGCGCCGGTGACGGCCGTGATCTGGCTGGGGCTAACCACAACCACATTCGTGCAAGGGAACCCGCCGATTGTGACGGCGGCACCGGCCACGAAATTGGTCCCCGTGATTGTCACGGCCGTGCCGCCGCTGGTGATGCCCTGATTGGGCGTGATAGGCGTGGTTGGATCGAGCGTCGGAGGCGGTCCAATGTACGCAAAGCCATTGGCCAGCGTTGCTTGAGTGAGCGTCGCATTGCCATTAATCACCGTGACATTGGCAAAGCCGGGAATTGCCCCCGCTGGCGTCACCGCCGAGATTGTGTTGGAATCGAGGAACGTCACTCCCGTCGCCGCGACACCGGCGATGCTGACCTGCGGAGCGGCTGACGCATTTGAGAACCCCGCGCCCTTGATCGTGATTGTCGTGCTTCCAGCAAGCGGGCCGAAAGCTGGCGTCACACCGGCCACTTGGATGCCGTGCGATACGATTTGAATGCCGGTAACGCCGAGCCGGAATTCTGTTCCGGTGGCGGTGACATCGACCTGAAATCCGCTCGTTACATTTCCATTTGTCGCGCTGGTCACGCCTCGGAAAACGGTATAATTACCCGCAGTTACACCGTCCGGAGAAGCTTCCGTAAAGGTAATATTTGCCCCGGTGAATACGGAGCCGATATTTCGGAATGTATTGGTTACGGGCGGCGCCGCTGTTGACAGAACGAAATTGCCGTTTCGGTTTGCGTCCTGATTATCTGTATCGTTATAGAGGTATACGTCATAAAGTCCGTATGACGACGGCACATTGCTGACCATGATCGACCATGTGTTGGCATTCGTGTTTTCGATGTAGCTGCGCATCATGCGCACATTGGGATTTGCATCGTTTGTATTAGTGGTCGAGTTCCAATTCTCATTGGTGGCCCAGTTGACCGTCACGGGTGATGCCACGCCTGCGGAATCCGTTAGATTCGTGGCCGGTCCGTTTGACCCGCCGTTCGTTCCATTCGCGTTGTTCCAGTGCGTGCGCGCGACGGAAGGAGCGCCCACCAAATCGCCTGCGTTAAGCGGTGTGGTTACGCCGCCGTTGTTTGCGCTGCCATTGAAATTGATCGAAACTGTATCGCCGGCCAGGTATGTGAATCCGCCCGCCAAAGTTCCAATCTGCCCGTCCGTGTTGGTCACAACCACATTCTTGCTTCCAGTCGAAATGCCGGGTGGAGTGGTGGCGGTGATGGTTGAAGCACTGGTGACGGCCACGCCAGTGCAGGCGATGCCATCAATCTTCACCGTGGCTCCAAGGGTTGAAAAGTTCGAGCCCGAAATTGTGATGGCCGTGCCGCCGGAAAGAGATCCGACGCTCGGCGCGACGGTGGAGACCGCGGGCGCGGGCGCTGTGAAGTAGATGAATCCGCTGGGCTGGTTGGCGGGATCGTAGGCCTGCGTCACGCTGCGGCCATCCGACCCGATGTAGGTAATCGACAGATTTCCGGCCGGCCCGCCGCTGGCCGCTGGGATCGTCGATGCAGGAGTGGTTCCTGAAGCTAGATAACTGTTGCCTCCAAGATGCAGGACCGTAACGCCGGTGGCGGGATTGGTTCCAAAAAGAACGGTGCATCCGGGTGCGAAGTTATTGCCCTGCAAGCTGAACGGTTCGCCGCCAATCGAGGTACCGGAATTGGCCGGAACATTTTCGGGATTACCCACCGAAAGTGACGTAATCGTTGGTGCTCCGGTATAGGTAAAGCCCGCGGTGAGCGCGCCGGTTTGCGTGTCGTTGTTCGTCACGGTCACAACCACCGCGCCATTGGTGGCCGAATTGGGAAGCGTGCAGGTGAAACTTGCAGTCCCGTTCGCGTTGATCGTGGTGTTACTGATGTTGGTGGCTGCATGGGTGCCGAATAAGACGGAGGTCACATTGGGCTGCGAGAAATTCGTGCCATTAACGGTGATTGTCAAGGCTCCGTTCGATGTTGGCGAACCCACCGCGGGACTGCATGAAGTAACGGTCGGTTTGCTGTATGTGTAGGTCTGTGTCGCCACTGCGCTTTGAAAATAGCCTGGGCCCGCCGCAATCGCTTTCACCGTGACAGTATTGCCAATGGTTGGCGGGGCGTTGAGATTGAACGTGCTAGTGTATTTGACCGTCGTACCCGTTGGGGTGAAAGCGACGGGGTCGAAGGCCGGCGTGCTTCCGTCCGTCGTGTAAAAAATGAACGATCCGGTTGGAGTGGCGTTGCTGATTGTGATTTTCTGGGAGAGCGTGATCGGGTTCGAGGTGCCGCCAAAAGTCGCGACTGTTGGAGCGATGGATGCGACCAACTGCGACTCCACGCCCAGACTGGCGTTGGGAATAGTGCCAAAATTGGCAACCGTTGTTCCACCCGTAGGGTCCCAGAACACACCCAGCGCGAAACCGCCGCCGGTATTGGCATAATCGATTAAAATAGTGTGCTGGCCGGCCTGAAGACCGACCTGGCCGAAGCGTCGAGTCACCCCTTGGCCCACATTGTTCGCGACAACCAAGTGCGCGGCGTCCGGCGCCGTCAAGCTGGTCGGATCAATCCACAAGAGGCTGCCATCGTCGGTGCCCGTCGCAAAGGAGTAGACGCCCGACGTTGGAATCGTAATGTACCCGGTGAAACGTCCCTGGATTGGGTTCGCGGGAAGGCCGTTTGACCCATTGCTGTTGCCCGCCGCCAATGTCCGCCCATTCAACAGCGTTCCTTCCCCGATTAAGCCCGCCAAGGGTTGCGTGGTGCCGGCGGCAAACGGCGCGGTGCGGTCTTGCGCACCATCCGTCAAGACATCCGGCGCAACCGCAGTCACTATTCCCGATGCGGTCACAGCCGATCCGGTGTTGAAGGGCGGCAGCGCATTTGTGGCATTGAATACATAGTTCATCGACCCGGTCGTAAGTTGAACGGGGACCGCCGCCCCGGGGAAATACGCTTTAAACACAGTTGACAGCACCGGACCGTTGGTTCCATTGCTGTTCACGACCTCAATGGCGCTGATCGTCGAATTGGCATTGATCGTAAAGGGCGCAGTGTACAGTTGCGTGGTGCCTGCAATTGGGAACACAGGCGTTGTTCCGTCCGTTGTGTAATAAATCGAAACGCCCGTGGCATTGGCCGGAGTCGGCGTAATGGTCACCACTTGGCTGTTATTGAAATACGTCAGCGTGGTCGTCGCGACGCCCGTTCCCGTGCCGACGGTGTTCAGGTTAAACGGGGAAATTATCACTGGATTGATGTACGTGTATCCGCCGGTAAGCGTGTTAGATGTGGTGTCGGGATTGGTCACGACCACATCGGCTTGCCCCGTCGTTCCAACCGGCGTCCTCAACGTGAGTTGCGTGTTGCTGTTGATGGTCACGTTTGTCGCGGCAACGCCGCCGATGGTCACGGTGGACGTCGGGGAGAAATTGGTGCCTGTAACGGTCACCAGTGTGCCGCCTGCCGTTGGCCCACTGAGCGGTGAAACACTGGTCACCGTGGGAGGACTGCTGGCCGTGTATGTGAAAATAGCGGTCGCGCTGCCGGAAGTGCCCAATGCGACGTTGTTTACGGTCATGTCGGCAGTGCCCGTGTATGTTATGGGGTTTGCCGCGGGCCATTGACACATCAGGAGTTGCGAGCTGACCCACACCACGTGCAGGGCATTGGCCGTCGCGCCGCCACCGGAGGGCATGATGAACTGCACCGTTGCGTCGAGGTCAAAGTTTGCGCCGTTAATGGTCATGCCCGACCCGCCCACATTCGAGCCTGTTATGGGCGTGATGCTGGTGATTTGCGGAGGCCCGTTGATCACCGTCGGGTTGGTCTGCACAAAGCTGAAATTGGCGATCTTTTGAGTGCATTGCGCGCCTCCCGTAGCGCCCGTAAATCCAATAAAAGCCGTGGTTCCGTTGCCGCCCATCAATGTAGTTAGATTGACGCCCGTCAGCGTGGTGTTGAACACGTTATTTGTATTTGCTTCGACCATGTTCACGGCGAGAGTGCTGGCATTGGAATTGTAGACGACCGTAATCGTGATCGTGTTGCCACTGACTAGATTGACGGGACTGGGAGGAGTGTACGGAGCGCCCGTCGCGCCATTCTGTCGGAACGCGTAGCCAACGGTATTTGGACCATAGACATTCAGTTCGAGCGCAACACTATTGCCGGTGATTCCATTGTAGGCGAGGGATCCGCCGCCGCCGCCCACCGCACCGGAACCTTGATTCTGCAAGCATAACGTGCAGCCATCTGCCGGGTTGCCCAGATTGCTTGGCATGAAATCGAATTTGACGGTGAAACCAGTATTGTAGGTGACCAGAGTGTTATAGAAGACAGTGCGCGCTTCATTGCCGTTGTTGTCCGTCAGCGTCGCCACGTCGTTGGCGATGCTCGCGCCGCCATTTACGGACCATCCAGTGCCCGACCCACCGAAGCCGGTCACGATTTGCTGCGCCCATGCCGGCGGTGCCAGCACTCCGGCGATTGCCAAGACCATGCAGAGCAAGGTGGCGCTGCGCATCAGCCGCCGCTTTGGCATGGTCTTCATGGAATTCGTTGGGATGGATGTTCGGTCAAGCATGGGCGTTCCCTTTCTCGCATCTGTGTTTCAAGCCACTTTAAAGAGACTAGTTACACGACTTGCAAGTCCGATATGAGCCACGTTGCTTTAATGGATACGGATTGTCAGCGACTTCCTTGTTAGTTCCCCAATCCCTCTTACTTATTCAGAAAAATGATAATTTCGCCGCGTAAACAAAAAAAACGCCTGCGGTATTCCGTGACGCCATCTCATTTGAGTTGTTTCTTGATAGCGAGCCATCGTATTGAGTCGTCAGGCACGTTTTTCTGGCTACTGGCCTTGTTGGGCGCCATCAATACACCCGCCGCAAAAAAACGTCAAACGAAAAAAAATCAAAGTGAACGCATTCTTAACATATTTTTTGTGAAAAAACCCGCGAACAGGATTACGGGCAAGCCGCGCATTTCGAAGCAATATTAAGCTTTGTTCGATACCCAGAGATTCTTCTTCGCCGGTTTTTTTGGGCGTAATTTCGCCAGCAGCGTTGCATACATTTTTCCCGCTTCTCCGCCTTTTGCGGGCGGCGCGACTTTCCATTCTTCTGGATAGCCTTTGGCCAGAATGCCCTTGAAATCCTGCCCGCTCTTTACGCTCAGCGGCGCAAACGTCAGAATATCCAAGGTGCCCGCCCATTCGTCCTTGTGCTTGATCAGCAGCCATTGCGGCTTGCTGCCGAACGTTCTGCCCAGCCGCGCAAAGGCCCATGAACCCTTGAGCTTGGTTCCGTTCAGCGTGAATTTGAAATGACCTTTCTCCAACCCCTCATTGATATCGCCAGGCGGCTCCCACGTTCCATAATCCCACAGCATCACCACGCCCGCGCCGTAGCCGGACGGAATCACGCCCTCAAAATCGGCATAGTCTCTGGGGTGGTCTTCGACCTGCATAGCCAAACGCTTGTCGGCCGGATTGAGCGACGGGCCTTTGGGCACGGCCCACGAGAGCATCACGCCGTTGTGTTCGAGGCGGAAATCATAATGGAGGTGCGAGGCGAGGTGTTTCTGCACGCAGAAAATGAGCTTCGAGGCGGGCCGCTTACTGACGTGCGCGGCTCTTGCGGTCCCCGACGGTTCGGGCGAAACCGTGAAATCGCGTTTGGCGCGATATTCTTTAAGTGAGCGTTTCTTTGCCATCGGTTAACTCCCGATTCAAAATTCAAAACTCAAGAATGCGTCGAACCGGTTCGTTCATAGGAGCGGCGGCACTCTTGCCGCCGTTGTTAGCCGGGGAGGGCATTCGGCGGCAGGAGTGCCGCCGCTCCTAAACGCATTCACGATGATTGGACCTTGAATCTTGAACCTTGAATTCGTTGTTTCAGCTTCACAACCGGCTCGAACAAATCGCCCCAGCATTGAACACGTTTGACGACTTGCGCGGGTGTGAATTTCAACAAGTCCGGCGAGCGTTTCTTGAGCGCCGCGCGCACTTCGCCCCACTTCACCGGCGTGGACGCGCTTTCGACGGGTTTGGCGCGCATCGAATACGCGCAGACGGTCGTCTTGTGTGGGTCGTTCTGGCTCCAGTCGATGAACACTTTTCCTTTGCGCAAGACTTTTGCCATTTTCGAAACGATCTGATCGGGATGCTCGCGTTCAAGTTCCAGCGCCAATTCGTGCGCAAGCGTTTTCGTCTGCTCATAGCTCGCTTTTGAATTCAGCGGCGCGTAAAGCTGCAAGCCTTTCGATCCGGACGTCTTCGCGAAGCATTCAAGGCCCGCGGCCTCGAGCGCGTCGCGCACCCACAAACCGGCCTGGCAGCATTCGACGATGCGTGCGCCTTCGCCCGGATCGAGGTCAAAGACCATCATCGTCGGCGTTTCGATTTTATCTTTCTTCGACAGAGAGCTGTGAAATTCGATCACGCCCAGATTCGCGGCCCAGACTAGCGCCGGCAGTTCGTTGATCACGCAATAATTCGTATTCGCCTGCTTCTGCTCGCTCCACACCGCCGTCGTCTCGACCCATTCCGGCCGGTGCGACGGGCAATTCTTTTCAAAAAACGAAAGGCCTTCCACGCCGTCGGGATAGCGCTTGAACGAGAGCGGGCGGTCTTTCAAATGCGGCAGCATCGCCGGCGCGATATCCACGTAGTATTTGAGCATCTCGCCTTTGGTGAAGCCGGTTTGAGGGTAGAACACTTTGCCGGTGTTCGAGACGCTGAGTTCTCTGTTTCCGATTTTGACGAGTTCGGTTGTTTTCATGGGTGCCATCGCCGCCGGTTCGAACGGAGCGGAGCTCCGTTCTACGAAAATTAGCAAATGGCATTCCCGACGGTGTTCTACAGGGAAGCTTGGCACGTATCGCAGACCAGTTGCGATGAGCCGTCAACGTTTCGGATTTTGTGGACGTGATCGACGCAGGTGGCGTTGCCGCACTGCACGCAACGGACGATGCAGTCCGTACAGCGCGGGCGCTGGCAGACGTGGCACACGTCCTGATGGTTGGCGCAGACGACTTGGTGGCACGAACCACATTTGTAGCTGCAGTTCTGGCAGACCGATTGTTTACACACACTGCAACTGCTCAACTGGCATTTCAAACAGACGACCGAGTGGCAGATGGGGCAGTGCAGCGCGCAATCGGGGCAGGTGACATGGTTATTGATGCAGGCCAGCATTTCGCCAACGCCGCCTTTTTTGCCGCAGTTGGCGCAGATGCCGGCGGCGACGAGCGCGCCCTGCGCGTCTCGGCCGGCGGCTTCACCGATCGCCAGCATGGACGTGAAATCGAAATTGTCGAGCGGCAGGATCTCTTTCTTCAGTTCCGCCCATTTGGCCGCTTCGCCGTTGAGCGGGCTTTGGATGTTGTACGATTGGTAGGAGAGCATTTCGGCGATGCGCACGACCAGGTTGGCCAGCGATTCCCCCGCGGCCCAATGGTCGCCGATGCAGACGGCGTGCGGCGCGATGTTGGGATGAAAGACAGGCGTGAGCATTTTGCACTGCGGCGCCATGCGCGGGTAGGCGCCGGTGAGTGTGATTTCGACCACGAAATTGTTGCGCAGATGCAAGCTGCCGTCGATCTTTTTCTCCATGCCCGAGACGAGGTATTCAAGCTGGTATTTCTCCGGCGGATCGCCCAGCGTTTTTTTGATGCGAATGCGCGACTCCTGCGAGAAGAGCGTGCACAGCTTGTCGTAATCGGCTTTGAGCCGTTTGAGTCGAACACTCACGCTTGAATCCTTAAGAACTGTTCTAAAAGCCAAATCTCAAACACAGCCACCCCTCACCCCCGGCCCCTCTTCCCCAAGGGGAGAGGGGAGAACGGCGGCATTTCGCGTCGCCGAAGCTTTGAAACAGTTTCTTAAATTTTGAATTTTGAATTTTGAATTTTTAATTCTAAAACGCATCATCCTTCTCGGCCTTCTTCTCCTGCTTGTCGGCTTTGATTTTTTCGAAATACTTGTCGCGCTCGGCGGGCGTCAACAATTTCAAAATGGCCGCGCTGGTGATCGCGAAGCTCAGTCCTTCCGACGTGGCTTTGTCGTGCGTGAGCGTGTTGACGCCGATGAGCGTGCCGTCCATCGTGTACAAGCCCCCGCCGCTGTTGCCGGAATTGATCGGCGTTTGAGTCTGGTACAATTCCACCGCGCCCTCGCCGCCCTGGCTGGTGCGCAGGCTGGAGATGGTGCCTTCGGTGTAGCTCCACGCCAGGCCCATCGGGTTTCCGACGGCGAAGACTTTTTCGCCGGGACCGACATGGCCTTCGTCGATCTCCGCGGGCTTGTATTTGCTCAGCGTCAGCACGCGGCAGCTCAGCAATGCGATGTCGATGTCTTTCGGCGCGAGCCACTCGACGGTCGCGGTGCTGTGCTCGTCGTTGTAGAATTGCGCGGTGATGCCGGTCTTCTGATCGCCGATCACGTGCTTGTTGGTCATGATGATGGCGCGGTTGTTTTTTACGCTTAAGACGATGCCCGATCCGTAGCGCGTTTCGCCGAATGTGCTGCCGGATTGGATCACCACATTGGCGCGCATGGCGTTGCGCAGCGGCGCGGACATGGCCTCGAGCTGCGCTTCGGAATAACGGTTTTCGGCGAAGCGCAAATCAACTTGCTGCTGCACCGTATGCCGGTGCACGTTCATGCCGATGCAGGCGAAGTACAGCACAATCAGCGCCAGCATCGAGAGCACGCTGCCGCCGGCCAAGGGCATGCCGGAGATGCGGTTGTTGGTGTTGTTGATGAAGAGCAGCGAAATGATGCCCGCGATCAGCGCGGACACCGCGAGCATCACGCCCATCGTCAGCAGCGACACGCTCGACGTGACGGCGCCGAGCAGGCCGATCAGGCTGAACACCGCCAGCGCCGCGCTGACGATGGCCAAGCGGCTGAGGCGTTCGGGTTTCTTGGGCAAGAACGCGGCGGCGACTTCCTGCGCGCCGCGTTTGGGCGCCGGCGGCGGAACGTACACGTTCGCCAATTCCGCGGCGTTAATCACGATCTCCGCGCGCTGCACGGCGGCATTGCCGCGCACGGCCGTGTCGCAATGGTACGACGAGCAGCCACCTTTGTGCATCCAGCAGGTTTCGTGGTGGATGCTGCTGCACTGCGGGCACGTCACGATCAACTGCCCGGCGGCCACGGTTTCCTGGCAGAACGGGCAGGTGGATCCGACGTGAAAGACGCCCGCGGCGATGGGTTGGATCAGGCTGGACATGGATTACCTGCTTGAATGGGGAATATGGAATGTGGAATATGGAATGCGGAATGCGGAATTCAGAATTCAGAATTCCATTCCGCATTCCACATTCCACATTCCGAATTCCCAATTCTCCTACTTATCAAACGCGGCCACCAAAATCATGATGACGATCAGCACCGTGCTGACGCCAGCGGCGCAATAGATGACGGCTTTCAAGGCCGCCGGCATGCGCTTAAACTCCACGCCCATAATACTACCACTAAAGATCAACACCAAGTCAAGGATTAAGCCGATCGGCGCCAGGCACGCGGCGGCGGAGAGCAGAAAAAGCAGGACGGATTTGTTGCGCGCGGCCGTGTACTCCCGCCCTTCGTATTCGCGCGACTGATACTCTTTCTTCCCGATCACGTCGCGCGTGTCGAAGGCCGCGCCGCAGAAGCGGCATTTGAGCGCGCTGGCTTTGATCGACTTGCCGCAGTTGGGACACGGCTTTTCACCACCCCAGGCGTTGGACGAAACGTCTGTCTCCGTCGGAGTTTTGATCGTCGGTGGAGCGCCCTGGCAGCCGTAGGCCGAGCAGCCGCGATTTTCGTCCCAGCATTCGGCGTGAAAGGGCAGTTGGCAAAACGGGCAGAAGACGATGTGCTCGCCGGTGATGACCGCGGTCTGACAAATCGAACAGAGCTTGCCGGCCATATCGGTGCCGGCTTCGTAGATTTGCGGTTTGGGGGCGGCCGGGGACTCGGGCATTGCAACACTCCGATACGAATTCTAATGCCTCAAATTGAAAACAATGATATTGTTCACCACGATGCTTATCAGCGACAGCAGAACCAGCTTCCATCCTTTCGGTTTGCCTTGAGTCATCCAAACAATCCCCACGATCAATGGAATCAGGCCGCAAAGCAGACCAAAAACGATTTCGAGCACCGAAAGTGTTTCGTCGTTGCCCGCGCCTTTGCGGGCTTTCTGCTGATTGAGGCGGTCCACGGCATTCTGGTATTCATTGCAAAACCTGCATTTCCGCGCGGTCTTGAGAATCGGTTCGCCGCAATACTTGCACGGCACCATTTCGCCCGGCTGCATGGTCGCCGCCGTCGCGGCAGCCTGCGCATAGGGTGCGGGGGCTTGGACGCGCGCTTTGGGCCGCGAGACACAGCCGGTGTTGCCGCATACACCAACCTGGTCGTGGCACAAGGCGTGCATGGTATTGCCGCAGCTTTGGCAATTCCACACGTCGTCGCCCAATTCGATCTGCCGCCCGCAGGACGAGCAGGCGCGTTCGGCCAGCACTTTGTTGGCTTTCATGCGCTCCGGAAAGACCTGCACATTCGGCAGCGGATCCGGGCCGCTGGGCGCGCCGGGTTCTTGCAGCGTGAGACTGGGCGCAGCCTGTTGCTGCGGCGCCGTCGCCAACGCTCCGCAGGAGGGACAATTTCGCGCCCACGCCGCCATGAGCTGACCGCACTGAGGGCAGATCTTCTTATCATTCATAATACGATACTCCCCTTTACTTTGGTTTCTCCGCATACTTCAACACCGCTTCGCCAATCGTGATCACGTCGTTGGGCTGCAAAATGTACTTGTCCACTTTTCGCCCGTTCACAAACGTGCCTTTGTCGCTGCCCTCGTCCTTAAGCATGTAGCGGCTGCCGCTTTTGACCACGGACGCGTGCAGCGGCGCGATGTCGGCATCTTTGAAGAGATACACGTCGGATTTGGGCGACGAGCCGATATTCATGGGGCTTTTGAAGAGGATGAACTGCTTGCCGGTGAGCGGGCCTTTGAGCATGAGGAACCAGGCGTCTTTAGAGAGGTTTTCGAAGATGCCGATGAAGACGCCAACGAGCGTACCCACGGCCAGAGTCCCGATGCAGCGGCTGAGCGTGCCGACTTCGGCGCCCGGCGTGATGAAGCGGCTTACCGGATCGAAGAGCAGCCCGCCGAGCAATCCTCCGATGAGGCCGCCGACAAAACCATTGAGCGCCAGTTTCTTCGATTTGAGCGCCACGCCCAAACCCATGCCCGCGCCGAGCGACACGATGGACCACGCGATGCCGCGCCCGCACATGAAGATAAAAAATGGAATGCCCGTGAAGGGAAACAGTTTGTGTTCCAAACGGTCTTGCATGGCGGACACGTCGCCGGACATGAAGGCCACACGCGTTATCAAATGAAACACAATATCGGCGATAAACGTGGTTAAAATTGTTACGGCCAGGCTTACCCCTGCGCCCACGCTGCCGCAATAAAACGCCTGGCGCCAGTTGCGATTTACAATTCCATAGATCACGCCAATCGACAAGCCTAGCATTCCCGCGACGGGTCCGAACAATAGGTAATCCGATAGGAATGGGACGCTCTGTTCGTGCGTCCGCTCTGTATTGGCATAAGACGGCTCAAAGATGCCCCAGACCACGACCGCGCCGATGGCGGCGGCTACTGTGTAGTAAAACACGGGATTGTAATAAAACGGCGTCTTGATCTCCTCGACCCGCTGCCCGCCCTGCGACTGCACGGATTTTTGCAGATTGACCACGTCGTCAATCGCGGGGTCTTTGAGGTCGTCGTTGGTGATGATGATGTCAGCCATAAGAACATTCCTTTACTGCACTGCATCCTTGCGTGACTACTTCGTCGTTGTCGGTGTCGTCGCCGTCGTCGTAGCGGGCGCGGGTTGCTCCGGCGCGCGCTGTTCGGGGAACAAGTCATTGAAAAGCTTGGGAAACTTCTCCTCTATAATCGATTTGATGCCGGGGGCAAGCGCAATGGCTTTGGTGATGCGGTCCTTCAATTCCTGCTTTTCAGCGGGCGTCAGCGTGGCGGAATCGACGGGCGCGCCGTTCTTCACGGCCATGTCGGTGATGCGGAAATAATAAAGCATCGCGCAGGCTTCGTCGATCACCCGCTCACGCTGCGAGAGCGTGGCGAAACGTTCGAGCAGGTTTTGCTTGGTGTTCACTAGTTCGGTAACGTTGGCGTGAAAATCGGAGCGCTTCTTGTTGTAGACGGCGGTGAGGCCTTTGATTTCTTCCGACAGTTCCTTCAAGCCCTGATCCGCGGCGGCGGTGTTGTTTTGCTTGAGCTTCTCACTGACTCCGGCCAGTTTGTCGCTGATTTCGGTCAGGTCCTTCGACGCGGCGGTGTTGACGGCGGCGAATTCGAGCAGCGAGTAGACTTCGGATTCCAGCGACGCCATCACGGTCGTGCGCGTGTTGTTGGCCTCCATCATCTTGCCCAGCAGAAAACCGCAGACGAGGAACATTAATATGGTAAGCAGGTTCAGCAGCGACGACGGCGGCGCCTGTGGATCGATCATGGGACGGGCACTGGCAGGAGTACCTGCCAGTGGCACCCGCGGGCCGGAAGCCGCATCGACGTTGAACGGTTCGGCCGGGCCGGTGGCGAGTTTGATTTCGCGCTCGCCGACCCAATAGCGGCTCAACGGCACGCTTTTGCCGTCCACCCATGCGAAGCAGCCTTCGATGTTTTGCTTGGTCTCCACGACGACCGCGACTTGATACGGATGGTTGAACGTGTTTTCCTGAATGAACATGTCCATGCCCGACAGGAACACGCCGAATCCGGGATGCGTGTGGTACCAGCCGACGATGCGCTGGTTGGGATACTGCTTGTCCTTGATCGAATTGATGTGTTCCCAGGTCTGGTGGGTGAAGGTGACTTGCGCGCCGTAATTGTTGGAATCCTTGCCTTCGATCACCGCGTCTATTTTCAGAAAAAAGCCGAGCGAATCGTGGTACACGTCGCCGATCAGCACGCCGCAGAGTTCGACTTCGTTGGTCGTGGCGGTGTGCTTTTTCATCTGGTCGTACGCTGCTTCGGCGAAAAAGACACGGTATTCGGTGTCCATCGGCGCGGGGAATTTGGATTCCCTGGCGTCGCTTTTGGCGATGTTTTTGAAATCGGGTTTGGCGGACATGAATAACTCCGTGGGAGGAGGAAGGGGGGAGGAGGGCGGAGGGAACAGCGAGGAAACGCTTCGCGTCGTTTCTCCTCCCTCCTCCCAGCCGTTAAGAATTTCAAATTTCCTTCAACACAAAATTTTTTCTATCCCAACGCCGCCGTCGCATCGCCATCAAACAGATACGAAATGCTGCGCTCCCCGGCGCGGGCGGTCACGACGTCGAAGAGCGGCACGCCCAATTGGGCGAAGGTCATGTGCTCGAGGCCGGGTTCGAAGCCGAGCGTGGAGGCGGTTTCAGGCGTGCGCATCAGATTGCATTTCGGGCAACGGCCTTCCTTTTCGGAGACTTTGCCCAGCGAACGGAACACTTCTTCGCGCGTGCCGCATTGGTCGCAAGTGAGCGCGACGAGAATATCGCGGCTCAAGTGAATCGCGGCGTTTTCGCCAAGCGCACTGCGCGCTTTGGCCAGCAAGTCGCCGAGCGTCACGCCGGCGACGCCGGCGTTGAGTTTTTCGAGCGTCTCGTAACGTTCATGCGCGAAACAATCGGGCTTGCGTTTGTAGGCGACGGTATAGGCATCGGCGCTCAAACCGTTGTACACGAAGCCGCTGCCCGCCAGCGTCGGAAGGCCATGCAGAAGCTTGATCGTCTCCTGCACTTGAATCGCGGCGATGATGCTGGCCGTCGTCGGCGTAGTGGGCACTTTGCCTTCGTTGAGCTGCTCGCGCGTGAGCAGCGCGCAGGAGCGGCGGCTTTCGAGCATCTTCCAATCCACTGCGCTCATCGTACATTCGTAACAGGGTCCGTCGCCGGGCGAAAAAACGCGCGCGACGCCGTTGAGCACTTCAATCGCGCCGTCGATCCAGCTTTTGCCGGCGAAGAGTGAGGCCGAATTGATCGCCACGCGTGCCTCGCGATTGTCCAGCCCGCCGAGAATCACATCGGCCCAGAAATACACGCCAAGGCCCAGGTCGTGAACCACGTTGCCGATGAACGGATTCGCGCGAATCTGCGGATAAATGTCGCGCGCGGTCTGGCAGGCGACGTCGGCTTTGTACTGGCCGTTGTTGCGTTCGCGAAAGAGCACCGAGCGGGTCAGGTTCGAATTTTCGATGCGGTCCATGTCGGCGACGAGCAGATTCCCAATGCCGGCGAGCGCGCAATTTTTGACAAGTTCATTGCCCAGCGCGCCCGCGCCGATGATCAGCACCTTGGCCTTCGCCAGCCGTGCCTGCTCCCACCACGAGATCAACTCGAAGCGGCTGAAGCGCGCCTCGTCCTGGGCGGGGGTATCGCGGATGGTGAGGTCGGGCATGGGTCAAAATTCAAAATTCAAAATTAAAAATTCAAGAAGACGATGTTCCAAGCTTCATCATTGTTCTTTCATCATTCATCGTTCAATCCGCGCCTGCGGTGATTTCGGGCTGGAGACGCAGCACGTCGCCTTCTTTGACGCCGGCGTTGGAGAGCGTTTCTTCGTCGAGCAGTTGGCGTCCGCTGGCTTTGTGGTGGAATTTGTAGCTCATGAGCTGGCCGTCGGGGCTGTGGCGCGGCAAATTCATGCGATCCACCAGCAACACGATAATGCGGTTGACCGGCGCATCCGACGGCAGATTGACCACGACCTTTTTGTTGCCAGTCGCGTCCCAGACTTCGACATTCATGCTTGCGCCGTCGGCCATCGGGCGGACTCCTTCGCGAAGATAAAGTGTTTTTAATCAGACGGAAATTTTTTCGATTTGCTGCGCGATGTTATCATTGGGCGAATGCGCGTCAAATGGTAATGGCATCGAGTTGGCCCTTGAGTTCGCTTTCGGCGATGAACCACTTGCCGTTGCGGCGAATGAGGAGTTTCTTGATTTGCTGGTTCTCTCTTCGCTGCAGCGCGAAGACGAGGATGACGCCGATCAGCAAATTGCAAAAGAAGACGACCAAAATAGCAATGGTCGGGTAGTTGGTGACCGCAAACTCCGCTTGCACGATCGCCATGTCGCTGCCGATGTTGCGCAGAACGCGGACGTTTTTGATTTGAACGGCGCGGGTTTGCATGCTGGGGCCAACGAAGACGCTCTTCCAGTATGCGCGGAAACTTGGCAAGTCATTGATCTCGTAACGTCCCGTGTTAACCGGAATTTTTTCGTCTTTAAACTGAATTGTCTCCGCGCTTCCGCTTGTCCGCGCGGAGGGTATCAAGGCGACAAACGCTTTGCCCGCTCGCCCGGTCTTGACGGCGCTAAAAAAATTTCGGCATGCGATATCGGCGCGGGGCGCATCGGTGATGTGGCTGGCTTTTGAATCGTTCATCAGCGAGACAAGGAAACAAATGCCAGTGATAAACGTGGCGATCACGCCCAGGACGACGAAGACTGGCCCGTCGTTGGGCGATGGATCGGTGATGCCTTTTATCAGCAGCGCGAGCGCAAGCAGCAGGAAGATGCCGGCGATGATTGACTTGACTGAAAGAAACCCGCCTTTGATGCGCTGATCGTCCATTTGCGCGGACATATCGGCAAGATGCGCGTCGAGTTTAGTGGCGGCGTCCTGCAACAACGCGGTTTGATCTTCCTGCGAAAGTGTGTCCTTCAGCACTTCACCGCACAGCGGGCAAAATCGCGCGTTCGCGGGGATGTCTTCGGCGCAGGCGGGGCATTGCATGGTTGCCGCGATGGGCGCGGGCGGTTTTGAATAATAGTTGGCGGGCGGAACGGGCGGCGGCGCGAAATTCACCGGCGCGGCGGCGTCAAACATTGGCGCGGTGAGCGTTCGTCCACACACCTGGCAAGTCACCGCGCGCCCGGCCAGCTCGTCTTTGACTTTGAACACCTTGCCGCAGGTGCAGTTGACGGTGACGGGCATAGTATCCTTTCTTCAACATCGACGCCTGTTGAGAAATTGAACAGGGAGTAATCTCGCGAACACAGAAGCGTTTACTTGATTGTTGCGGAGAGGCAAGTGGAGGAAAACGCAAACGCGATCCGAGCAATCAATAGACTTCGTCGTGGGTGCCGAGGTTTAAGAGAGTAATTTTGCGCCGCTTGGTCTTTGCGTCTTCGCCAATGCTAAAGAGGATGCGCAGATCGTAACCCGCAGAGCAAGCTTAGAGCCCCGATAACGCACCGCGCAAGGCGTGCGTGCTCAAACTTTGGATGCGCCTCGTTCAATTCAAGTTGACGAATCGTGGCATCTATTTTGTTCGCCAAATCAGGATGCTTGCGAATGTAACGCTTGTGTGCACGCTCAAATGCTGACGCGGTCGAGATGAGGTTCAGTCGTGCAGCCATTTAATGACCTCATCGGCAGTCCCTGTGAAACATTCACCTCGCGCACACTCAGCTTCGGCTTCCCTGACTTCAGCGATGAATCGAGCACGTTTTGCTTCCCGCGTGCTCGCCTCAAGCTTGTCGATCAGAGCGATGAGTTCGCCTGTCGAGAGTGCCTCGGCGGCATCCAATGCGCGCTGAAATGGAGTTTTCCGAATACGCTTTGCGATGTCCGGCCGCGGAATGTTCCGACTCCCCTTTGCCACGGGTCTTGAAAGGACTTTTCCCATAAACGAAACGTCTCCAATCTGAAATTACTATACTCAGCGCCCCATCGCTTTGTCAACTTCCGCCTGACCCAGATAACTTCGATACAGAAAATCCGTCTTCACTTTGATGCGGTGGCATTCCATGCAGGATTCGATCTTGCCGCGCGCCAGCACGCGCGAGGCGTCGCCGTTGACCACGGCGTATTCCCAATCGCCGCCGTCGGGATTGTAGCCGGCTTCGCGCTTTAGCATCACGGTGAAGAGTTCGAGCTTCGCGTCCGCCGGCATTCCCGCGCCGTCAGCCGCGGCTTTGTCAGAGTGATGCTTTTCCTTGATCACAATCGCGCCGGCGGGGAGCGGCTTGTCAGTTTCCTTGAACGATGCGCTGCTCAAGTTTTCCGCGAAGACTTGAATCCACGTTTGCACGTGCGGATCGGCGGCGACTTTCTTGCTCGCATCCGTCGGTCCGGGCGCGCGGCAGAGCAACGAGACGGGATTGGTCATGTAGACAGGCTTGGCGGTGACCTTGTCGCCCTCTGCGCGCGATTTGATTGCGTTCAACAGGCTCAGGTCGTCGAGTTTGTTCGTCTCGGCGCTCGATGAAATTGGGCAGAACAGAACGAGGATGATGAAGACGATGACGTGGCGCATGTTGAAGTCTCTCCGCGGAGGTAACATTGTATCTTGGCAGCGGGGACGGCGCCCGGCCGGATTCAATCCAGCGGAGGCGCGGAGGAAGGCGGGGAGAAAAAAAGAGAACAACGAATCGCTCGAATTCTAACGAAGGGCTAAGGGTGAGGAGGTGGGGAAGGGGAAGCGCGGGGGTTGAAAAATTATCGCGGCAACGCTGATCTTGCCATTGCAGAATACTCTGCGTTTTCCGCCAGTGCGCCGTCGATGATTCGATTCGCTTGCGAAGATGAAAGCGGGCGAGGCGGTTGGGCTGCTTCGCGAGATGGCGCGAGATGAGTAGGCCGCACGAAGAACGTGACACCGCACAAGTTCATGCTCGCGCTGCGTGTGGCTACCTCGACGCCTCGTTTCTAATCTCGCACATACGACGCGTTGCCTTCTTAAGTCGCCTTGTTCAAACGCCGATTTTAGATGCAGGGGGTAGTTTTCTGGGGCGTCTTGGTTTATAGTGAAACAGGTTCGACCAATCACTTCGGGGCGATGAAAGAGCATCGTTCGGGGTGCGTCATTGATTTTTGAATTCTGCGACGAGCCAATCATGCGGCTTTAGACACGAACGGCGGGTACCGCCGACGGCAGACAAGAATGTCTGCCCCACTTCTTTTGTTGAAAGGACAGTTTAGCGATGAGCAGCACGGCTGTGCAAATTCCCACCATTGTCAACGATTTTTCGATTCAGGTCGCCACGGCCAACGGGTCGGGCAGCCAGTCTTCCAATTCGGTTTTGATGCGGGCCATATTCCAGATGGGCATACCGGTGAGCGGGAAGAATCTGTTTCCGTCGAACATCCAGGGGTTGCCGACTTGGTTCACGATTCGGGTGAACAAGGATGGTTATGTGGCTCGGCGCAAGGAGATCGACATTCTCGTCTGCATGAATCCGGAGACGGCGATCGAGGATGTGAAGGGGTTGGCGCCCGGCTCGATTTGCGTTTATGACGCGCCGCTGCGGCTGAACAAGATTCGCAACGACTTGCAGTTCTTCGAATGCCCATTTGCGAAGCTGGCGAACATTCCGGATACGGAAGCGCGCATCCGCAAGCTACTGGCGAACATGTGCTATGTCGGTGTGCTGGCGGAACTTCTGCATATTGACATGGGCGAAGTGGAGAAGGCGATTGCCAAGCAGTTTAAGGGCAAGGCCAAGGCGGTGAATGTCAATGTGCTGGCGATCAAAGCGGGCGCTGACTTTGCAAAGGCCAGCTTGCCGAAACTGACGCGCTATGCCGTCGAGCCGATGAACAAAACGCAGGGGAAGATTATCATCGAAGGCAACGCAGCGGCGGCGATTGGGGCGGTAATGGCGGGGTGCACGGTGTGCGCGTGGTATCCGATTACGCCGTCGTCGAGCTTGTGCGAGTATTTCATTGCGTACGCGCGGAAATACCGCCACGATCCGGAGACAGGGAAGGCGACTTACGCGGTAACTCAAGCTGAAGACGAATTGGCCAGCGCGGGGATGGTGTTGGGCGCGGGGTGGGCTGGCGCGCGGTCGATGACTTCGACGGCGGGGCCGGGCATCAGCTTGATGGCGGAGTTCGTCGGGTTGGGGTATTACGCGGAGATTCCGGGGGTGTTCTTCGACGTGCAGCGCGCGGGTCCGAGCACCGGATTGCCAACGCGCACGTTGCAGGGTGACATTCGGTTCGCGGCGTTTTTGAGCCACGGCGACACGAAGCATATATGCCTCTATCCGGGTACGGTGCAGGAATGCTACGAGATGGCGATGGATGCGTTCAATCTGGCCGAGCAGTTCCAGACGCCGATCTTTGTGCTGCTGGATTTGGATTTGGGCATGAACAACTGGATGGCCGATCCATTCCCGTATCCGGATAAGCCGATTGCGCGCGGGAAGGTGTTGGACGCGAAGGCGTTGGATGCATTAAAGGCTCAGGGCAAGGCGTTTGAACGGTATCGCGACGTGGATGGCGACGGCATCCCGTACCGCACGCTGCCGGGCACGGATCATCCGATGGCGTCGTACTTTACACGAGGTTCCGGGCACAACGAGAAGGCCGGCTACAGCGAAAAGCCCGAGGATTGGGTGCACAATCTGGATCGGCTGTCGAAGAAATTCGAGACGGCGCGGACGCACGTGCCGGCACCCGTGTTGAGTGGCGATGAAGGAGCGGACGTGGGGCTGATCGCGTACGGTTCGACGGAGTCGCCGATGAAGGAAGCGATGGATTTGCTGACGGCTAAGGGCATGAAGATAGAGTACTTGCGGATTCGGGCGTATCCGTTTAGCAAGCAAATGCACGACTTCATCGCGCGGAAGAAGCGAGTGTACGTGATTGAGCAGAACCGCGACGCGCAGATGCTGCAGTTGATCAAGCTGGACGCGAAGGCCGAGCACATTGTGAAGCTGCGGAGCGTGCTCCATTATAATGGGCTGCCGGTGGATGCGCGGTCAGTGAGCGATGAGATATTGAAGCAGGAAGGTTAACAATAAAATTCAAGCTTTTGGATACGGTAGTGTTGGCGCGCGACCTCCCCGAAAAGGGATTGCGTGCCGGCGATTTGGGCGCAGTGGTGGAAGTGTACGAACCGGATGGTTTGCACGTGGAATTTGTGTCCGCTTCGGGGCGCACGGTTGCATTGGTTACGCTCAACGAATCCGACGTGAGAGGAGCGCGCGACCAAGGTCTCGTCGCGGTACGCAAAATAACGCGAGGCGCGGCGTAAACGATATTCGAAATAAAAAGACACCGGGCGACGCCGGTTCGGTTAGCAACGAGAATATGCGACAAAAATGATAAAAAGATAAAAATGTGGTTTATATGGAAGCATAAAGTCGATGTTGCGGCACTCAAAGTTGACGTTCCCAAAAATCCAACCAAGGGGAGGCGATCATGAAGTGCACCGTACAAAGTTGCATTCAAGTTCGTGTTTTGTCCTTCTTGCTCGCGCTGGTTTTCGCAGCCGCGTTTTCCGAGGCGCGCGCGGCGAGCGGGTTGTTGTACGTGTTGAACGACAACACGACCGCCAACATGATCTATGGGTATTCGGTCACGGAGAATACCGGACAGTTGAGCTTGTTGCCCGGCTTTCCGCTCGCGACCGGCGGCAAAGGCGATGCCGACGATGTGGTGCAGCGTCTCGTGATCGACTCAGTGAACAACCGGCTGTACGCAATGAACTTCGGATCGCTGACGGTCAGCGCATACTCGATCAACCCGGCAACTGGCGCGCTCGCGGCGCTGCCGTTCAGCCCGATTGCGGTGGTTGGAGGGGCTGGAACCCGGCTCACGCTCGCCATTCACCCCAGCGGCTCGCCCTTGATCGTGAGCGATGCGACAGGCAAGTTGTCGAGCTTTAATATCACGGCGACATCGGCGGTCCAAGCCACCGGAAGTCCGTTTAGCACGGGCACGGCAACGCCCTTCTCAACCGCCTTCAGCCAGGACGGCAATTTTGTTTATACCGGCGGCAATACGGGCACTGTTTTTGCCGGTTTTAACGCCAGTGCTTCAACGGGCGTGTTGACTGCGTTGCCGGGTTCGCCGTTCGATTCGACCGCCACAGGTCCCGTAGGCTATGCCACAGACGGATCGGGACGCCTATTCATGGTGAACGCCTCCGGAGGGGGATTGCGAGTTTTTGCGACGGCCAACGGCGTGCCTACGGCTGACGGCGGCAATCCTTTTGCAACGGGCTTGACCGAACCGCTCAACGGCATCCTGCATCCAAACGGCTATTACATTGTCGCCGATTTCATCGGCAATAAGGTCGGCGTCTATAAAGTCGCAGGCAGCGCGACCGCAACGACGCTGACTGCGGTTGCCGGTTCGCCCTTCGCAACGGGCGGCACCGCGGCAAACTGTCTGGCGCTGAATCAGTTTGGAAATGCGCTCTTCGTGAGCAACGCCGCGTCCCGCAATTTGACCAGCTTTAATGTGAATCCCGACACGGGTGTCTTGAGCGTTCCTGTCACCCAGCCCGCCAATGCGCTGGGCGCCGCGGGATCCGTCACCGGCATGGGCTACCTGCCCTCGGCCGCATCGGGCGGGCTGCTGTATGTCCTGAATGACCAAGCCGCGGGGCCGGCGCCTGGGGTCACAGCCTCGACGAACATGGGGTCCGGCTTTTCAACGAATCTCCAAGTGACGGTCAATGGCACGGGCTTGTCTTCGTTTAGCTTGTCGGCCACGCACGCGTCGGCAACGGCAACCAATTCGTGGGTGTCAACCTCAGGTACGCTGACGGGCAACGTGACCTTCGACCTACACGGGTCTTATGGTCTTAATGGCTTCAGTTTCTGGAATCAAGATGCGGGCGGGCCCGGTGCCGGAGGCAGTTCGGGCATTAAAGGCGTCACCATCCAAAGTTCAACGGACGGCGTGAATTTTGTGACCATTCCTGGCGCCCCGACACAGTTCAATCAGGTGACGACGGCCGTCCCGTTCCCTCCTCAACTGGTCACGTTCCCTCCCGTCACAACGTCCTTCGTCCGGTTTGTCATTACCAGTAATTGGGGAGATCCCGCGCAGACGGCTTTTTGTGGAGTGCTCTTCAACGGCGGCGGCAACCAGATCCATGCCTATTCGGTCAACGAAGCCAGCGGCGCGTTGGCGCCGGTGAGCGGCTATCCCATTCCGGCCGGCGGCAGCGGGGATGGGATCATCAGTTACATCACCCAGCGGATGGCATTGGACCCTGTCAATGGCCGGCTCTATGTGCTCAACACAAACTCGAGCACGGTGACCGCTTATTCCATCGATCCGCGCACAAGCCGGTTGACGCCGTTGCCGTTCACGATTGCGTTGACACCGGGAGGAACATGGGCGGGCCTTGCCGTGCATCCCAGCGGCTCGCCGTTGGTGGTGGGAAATGGAACCACCAGTAAAGTGGAGAGTTATGTCATTACAGCGACAAGCGCGACCGCCGCCCCTGGCAGTCCTTACACAACGGGGGCCGCGACGCCCATGTCCATGGTTTTTACCCCGGATGGCAATTTCGTGTATACGGGAGGATTGAGCGGCGCTGTGACCTCGTTCGCCGGATTCAGCGTCACTGCCTCGACCGGCGCGCTGGCCGCATTAACTGGCTCGCCTTTCGCTTCAGGCGGTCCGGATCCCGATGGGTACGTCATTGACGCGGCGGGGCGGCTGTTCCTGGCGAATTACAGCGCCACGACCTTGCGTGTGTTCACTCTGTCCGCCGGAATACCGAGCGCCGTTACGGGGAGCCCATTTACGTCTGGAATCGCTACCGGGAATTACAGCATTTTGCATCCGAACGGGTTTTTGATGATTGGGGACGTTAACGCCAACCTGGTGGGTGTCTATCAGATTGGCGGCAGCGGCAGCGCCACCACGCTGGGCGCCGTGCCCGGCTCGCCCTTCGCGGCAGGAGGCTTGAGTACCGGTCCCATGGTATTGAATGGCGCCGGGACGTTCCTCTTCGCCGCCAACGAAACCAGCCGCAACATGAGCACGTTCGACGTCAACCCGGCAACGGGCTTTTTGAGTGCGCCGCTGGTCCAAAACGCCGACGCGCTGGGTGGCGCGGGAACCACCCCTGGCATGGTGTATGTCGCCCAGCCGCCGCCAATTTCGTTCGGTTCAGGCCCGACAGCCACGCCCAATCCGGCGGGAGTGGGGCAGACGGTGTCGTTTAGCTCCGCTGCGACGGGCGGATTCGGCGCGTTGACCTATTCCTGGAATTTCGGCGACGGTTCGCCGGCCGCGCCGGGCGCCAGCGTGACGCACGCCTACGCGGTGGCGGGAACCTACACGGCGACCGTGACGGCAACCGATGTCTTGAATGTGAGCAGCACTGCCAATGTTTCGGTGATCGTGAACGGGCCGGTCGTCGGCACGGGGCCAGACAGCGACGGCGACGGTTTCTCGGATTCGTTTGAAACGGCGGTGGGTACGAATCCCAACGACGCCACTGACACGCCGACGGGCGCGCCGGCGACCGCGGGCGCGGTGCAGACGTTATCGATCACGAAAGTCTCGATTAAGCTGAATTTCGCGAAGCCCACCCTCAACGATTCGATTTCGTTCTCCGGCGCAGTGATTGTGCCGGAAGGGTTTCATCCGGCGGTATCGAAAGTCTTCATTGACGTGGGCGGCGTCGCGAAGCACTTCCTGCTGGACGTAACCGGCGCGGCGGTGTCGGCGGACAAGAAGGATTCCATCAAGATCAGCATCAAAACCGTGAGCGGCGCTGCGTTCTTGCAAACGGCGAAATACACCGCGACGTTCAAGAAAGGCTCGTTCGCGGCGAGCTTGGCCGATGAAGGCCTGACCAGCACGACGGTGAAGAATTCGGCGAAGCAGGTGTTGTTTACGCTGATCTTCAATAACACGATCATGCAGAAGTTGAAGACGGTGAGTTACACGGCGACGGCGGGGAAGTCGGGGTCCGCGAAGTGACGGAGGGGAAGTCATTTAGGAGCGGCGGCACTCTTGCCGCCGCTGGACGCGCCGGAGACGTTTCCAACATCGGAAAAGCAATGAAATCCGGACGGCATTCGATTAGAATGCCGTTTCGGACGATACATGTAAGGCCAAGTCAAAGGAGACGTTGAAATGCCCGAAGTTCTAACTGCCCCACCGCCCGTTGCCGCTTCACCCAAAACCAACCGCATTGGTCTAACCCTCGACCCCTACAAGGGCGCCGAATCCACGCTCTGCTCCGGCTGCGGGCACGATTCGATCACGGCTCAGATCATCAAAGCCTACTACGAACTGGGCGTGCCGCCGCACATGGTTGCCAAGCTTTCGGGAATCGGCTGTTCGTCGAAGACGCCCGCGTACTTTCTCAGCAAAGCACACGGCATCAACGCCGTTCACGGCCGCATGCCCGCGATTGCAACCGGCGCGAAACTCGCCAACCATCACCTGCACGTCATCGGTGTGAGCGGCGACGGCGACACCGCTTCGATCGGCATGGGGCAGTACGTGCATCTGGTTCGGCGCAATCTGGGCATGGTGTACATCATTGAAAACAACGGCGTCTACGGGTTGACGAAAGGCCAGTTCTCCGCGACCGCCGACACCGGTTCCGGTTCGAAGAAGGGCGACGTCAACGAGATGATTCCGATCGACTGCTGCGGCTTGGCGATCGAATTAGGCTGCACGTTTGTGGCGCGCTCGTTCTCAGCGGATTTGAAACAACTGCTGGCGCTGCTCAAGATTGCGATCCATCACAAAGGCACCGCGGTGCTCGACGTGGTTTCGCCCTGCGTGACATTCAACAACCACGAAGGCTCGACCAAGTCCTACAAATACGCCAAGGACCATGAAATGGCGCTGCACGACATCGACTTCATCGAACACGTCGAGCCGCAGCCGCCGGTGGACGTGGCGCCGGGCGAAACGCGCGCGATCGAATTGTACGACGGCTCGTTCATCCGCTTGAAGAAATTGGCCGAAGACTACGACCCGACCGACCGCGCCCACGCCATCGCGACGATCGAACGCGGGCGCGCCGAACATCTGTTCCTAACCGGCCTGCTGTACCTCGACAAAACGCGCCGGCCGTACGCGGAGACGTGCAACCTCGTGGACGAACCGCTGAACACGCTGCCCGCGGAGCAGACGCGGCCAGGGAAAGCGGCGCTGGATGAGATCATGAACTCGCTGAAATGAACAATTCAAAATGTAAAATTCAAAATGCAAAATGAACGGCAGGGCGTTGCTGCGTTGCGTTCATTAATTTTGAAATTTGAAATTTGAATTTTGAATTGATTTATGGATATCCGCGAATTCCAACAACTGATGGCCAAGACGTACCTCGAAAAGGACCGCGCGCGCGGAATGCCCGCGACGTTCATGTGGTTCATGGAGGAAGTCGGCGAACTGGCCACGTCGCTGCGCGAAGAAACGACCGAGCAGCAGAAGGGTGAATTCGCCGACGTGTACGCGTGGCTGATGACGCTGGCGAATCTGGCGGGCGTGGACATGCAGGAAGCACTGGCAAAATACGGGTCCGGGTGCTGCGGGTGCAAGACAGTGCCGTGCAGTTGCGTGGGGGAGAAGCCGTGATTTTTATTTGGACCACGACGCGCGAAGGGCGAGCATGAATTTGTGGGGAGTGACTATTCTTGTGCGGCCGTATTTCTTTAAGCGCAGCAGATGACGGCGGTCGTTGGTGACGAGAAAACCGGCGTTGGAAGCGAGGGCGAGGTCGAGGAATTTGGAATCGGTGGCGTCGCGCGGCAACGAAGGCGGAGTCGCAACGGGCGCATCGACAAGTTCGCACGCGCCTCGCAACATCGCGCAAAAGTCATCGACTTCCGATTGCGGCTTTCCGTGCAATTTGCGAACGTGATCAAAGCGCCAATGAACGGGCGACTTCCTCGATGCACTCCAACGATGAGATAAAACGAAACTGTTTTGCGCGGAGACTTTGAAGCAATTGCCAAGTGGCGCTGTTTTCGAATGGAGTAATGAATCCCGCGACCGTGACGTTGCAATCAACGGCTGCGCTGAGCATCACGGCGCACCTCCTCGCAAGCCTTGACCGCGATCTTGACGATCTGGCGTTCGCTCAGTCCATGTTTTTTCGCGTTTGCGTGTGCTTCGTCCAAAACCCGCCAGCCGCGCGCGGCAACCTTGTCGCGTGCCGGCTTTGTGCGCGCCCTTGCGGCGCCCTTTGGCGCTTCAACCGTCGCCACCAATGCTCCCCGGCGCGTCAGTTCCACCGGCTCGCGCAATGCGCCAAGACTCGCCGCGAATTCGTCCAGGGTCGTGCGATTGTTTTCGACTTCGATGCGCATGGCTTCAATCTCCACTCTGAAAGGATACACGCTCGCAGTTATCAATTCAACATTCTCCATTGAGCGGCGTTTCTTCGCAGATAATCCTCATTTTCCGCCAATATTTTTATTGTAGGCCGCGCGTGCGCACCGCCATTATTTCTTTGGCAGCAAGCGCCGCTTGTTTTGGAGACGAATGCTCGCTTCGCGAAATTCATGGACGCGCGCGTTCGGCCGGAAAAACATTCTGCGTCAAAAATTTGACAAGCCCATCGTAATATGGTTAGTTGAAGAGCACATGTTCGTTGGTGCAGTGCATCGTTTTAAGGAGACATCCGCCGTGTTCAGTATTTGGTCGAACTCATTCGGGATTACGCGAGAGACGCAGCGCTTCAGCGGCTGCGAAATACGCGTTGCCATGCCCGGATTGTATTCGCCGCTGAGCGCCGCCATTAAAAATCAAAAGCGGAACGACTCCGTTGAAAATCTGGAGGATTCGGCGCCTTAGGAAGAATGACTGACTGTGAGCAATCACACAAGGCCTTCCTGAGCGCGCGTTCAGGAAGGCCTTTTTATTTTCCATTGTCCATTGTCCATTGTCCATTGTCCATTTGCCATTTCTCATTTTCCATTGGCGTGGCGATTCAATTGAAAATGGTAAATGGAAAATGATGAATGGACAATGGAAAATGAGGAGTTTTGCCTCGTAGCTCAACGGTAGAGCGCAGGATTGTTAATCCTGTCGTTGCAGGTTCGAATCCGGCCGAGGCAGTGGAAATAGGAGAGGGGAGAGCGAACATGAAAAACGCATTTGTGATCGGCGAGCGGATTTATTTCCGGCCATTCGAAAAAGCCGACGCGCCAACGCTGACCGGTTTCATCAACGATCCGGCGGTGCGGCGCACGCTCGAATGGCATCGCCCGATGAACATCCACACGGAAGAAGCGTGGATCGCGGAGCACAACAAGAGCGAGGACGAACTCATCCTCGGCATCGCGCTCAAAGAGAACGACGAGCTGATCGGCAGCGTGGGCCTGCACAAAATTTCCGCGCGCGACCGCAAAGCCACGTTCGGTTTGCTCATCGGCGTGAAGGACGAGTGGAACAAAGGCTACGGCACGGAAGCCACGCGGCTCATGCTCCGCCACGCGTTCGTGGAGTTGAACCTGAACCGCGTCGCGCTGCACGTGTACGAGAGCAATCCCGGCGGAGTCCGCGCCTACGAAAAAGCCGGCTTCGTGCTCGAAGGCCGCTTGCGCCAGTGCGCGTTTCGCGACGGGCGCTACGTGGACGTGCTGTGCATGAGCGTGCTGCGCGAAGAATGGCTTCAGTCGAAAGTCGAAGGTCGAAAGGCGAAGGCCGACGAGCGCGTGGAGTTTGGGGTTCTCACCGAAGTTTGAACCGTTCGTAGTCCCGCCTTTAGGCGGAACGGCGCTTCGGAGCCGAGCGCTCTTCCGCCTAAAGGCGGGACTACGAACAAAGCAGTTTGTTCTTCCCCGGCCAGCGGCGCGCGAGTCCCAGTGCTCAGCGGTTGGATGAGCGTGTTCCGCGAAGGATTCTGACGACGGGAGGAAGCAAAACCGGACGTGTAGCTCAGTTGGCAGAGCGGCGGATTCTTAATCCGCAGGTCGTGGGTTCGACTCCCGCCATGTCCACCAAACACCCTGCAAAGGTGTCGTGATAGCTCAGCGGGTAGAGCATCGAATGTTTAATTCGAGGGTCGCAGGTTCAATCCCTGCTCACAAAACGAACCGTTTGATAAACGGTACACAAAGGCTTGAGGAGGGCGGACGTGACGTATGGGCCGGCCGACAGAAGTTTTTTTCAACTACTTCTGCCGGCAACATTCAAAGGCGCTCTGCAATGCGCGGGTCAGTTTTGGACAAAACAGCGCGATGGCGCGCGCAATTCGTTTCCGCTTCGTCAGGGTTTTCGAATCGCGCGCGCCGGACCGCCGGAGTCGCCCGAATCTCAACCGCATTCCGCGCCCGCGGTGCGGCCGATCGCACGGACGCTCTCTGAAAGTCGAAAGTCGAAATCGTCGAAGGTCGAAAGTCGAAGAAGTCGAAAGTCACGGAATTTGGTTTCACCCCTCTCCCCCGCTTGGGGGAGAGGGTTCGGGCAAGGGGACGCACGCCGTTCCCCTCTCCCTCCGGGAGAGGGCCGACGGGCGTACTCGCCCGCGGGGTGAGGGGTATCGCGCGACTACAAATTGCGCGTTAAACGAAACGAGGTGAACGATGGCTATGCGTAAATTCAAAATCGGCGCCCACGAGCGCGGCATGCTCTTCCAGGACGGCGAGTTCAAGTGCATCCTCGAACCTGGCCGCCACTGGTTCTTCGATCCTCTGTATAAGATCACCGTCGAGACGGTGTCGGTGCGCGACGTCCTGTTCCGCCACAAGGATCTCGACGTGATCGTCAAGAGCGGCGCGCTGAAAGGCGCGGCGGAAGTGCTCGACCTCAAGGACGAGCAGCGCGCGCTTGTCTGGGTGGACGGCCGCTTCGAAGCGGTGCTGAAGCCCGGCCTGCACGCGCTGTGGACGGTCTTCCACACTGTCACGATCCTGACCGTGAACGCGTCGAACGTGCTCTTCGACCACGCCGACATGCAGGCGATCCTGCGCGGCAAGGGCGCGGCGGAGGCGCTGGACGTGTACGTCGTCGAGCAGGGCCAGAGCGGCCTGTTCTTCCGCGACGGGAAGTTCATCAGCACGCTCAAGCCCGGCACGCACGTCTTCTGGAAGGGCGTGGACCGCGTGCGCGTGCAGGTCGTGGACGCGCGCGAGTTGGCCTTCGACATCGCCGGCCAGGAACTGATGACCGCCGACAAGGTGACGCTGCGCCTGAACGCCGTCGTGACCTACCGCATCGCCGATGCGCTGAAGGCCGTCGCCACCGTGGACGACTACAAGCAGGCTCTGTACCGCGAGGCGCAGTTGGCCCTGCGGGCCGTGATCGGCTCCCGCGAGCTGGACGCGCTGCTCGTGGAAAAGGACGCGGTCGCGAAGGAGCTTGAAGGGCTCGTCAAGAACCGCGCGGCGGCGCTGGGTCTGGAGGTCACGGCGCTTGGCATCCGCGACGTGATCCTGCCCGGCGAGATGAAGGATCTGCTGAACAAGGTCACCGAGGCGCGCAAGGCGGCCGAAGCGGCGCTGATCACGCGCCGCGAAGAAACGGCCGCGATGCGCATGCAGGCCAACACCGCGAAGATTCTCGAAACCAGCCCGGTGCTGATGCGCCTGCGCGAGCTGGAGGTCCTCGAGAAGATTTCCGGCAAGTCGAACCTGAAGATCGTGCTGGGCGAAAGGGGCCTGGTGGATCGCGTGTCGAAGATGTTGTAGCACACCGCCCCGCGCTGGCCGGACGCTATCAAGCGGACGGAGGCGCGGGGCGGGTTTCAATGAGTTTCCCCGGCGCTTAGCGCGTTCCAGAAGGCGTGCGCTGGCCGTGAAACTGGCTTTGATTTTCGAATGGAATTCCCAGCACTTCTTCAACGATAAGTTGTGCGATGGCAATTCCGGGTTTCAAAGTCAAGTCTGCGGGTCCAAGATTGGCCATCTCGAGCGTCAACGGCCCGCTCCAGCCGGGATGCACCGTCGGTGCGGTGAAATGCACCAACAGTCCGCACCGCGCACGGCTGCTCTTCCCTTCGATGCGCGCCGCCAGGCATTTTTTTAATTTCGGTTTGATCGGCAGCTCAACAGTCTCGCGCGTTTGCGCCAGTACGAACTTGCCTCTTCCCAGCACAAACGGGCGCTCCGCGGAGCTTGGTTCGCGTTTCGAGTTTTGCGCGATGAATTCCGATATCTTTCCCGGCTGGGCAAAATCGATCGTGAAAGGACCGGAATTCGGAACGACAAAATCGGTGCTCAGCGTCAAATCCACCGTGTGCGTGTCATAGGGACAAGTCGCGCCGTGAGTCGGCCGCCTGGGCATTGGTTCAGGCTTTATGACAAGCCTCCCGTCATCCAGAGCCCGTTGAATTTCCACATTGGAGAGAATCATGTGAGCTCAGCGTTTTGCCTCGCGGGCCGCCGTTCCACCGCATCGGCCCTTACAGTGACATAGGGACCGCCTCCAAAGGTGTGCCGCGGTAAACAAACCAGCCGCACGCCTTTGGCGGTCTCGACAATTTGGACCTGAATCCAACCGTCCGCTGGACGCTCAAAGGACGGCTCATTTTCAAATTCAACAAATTCTTCCGGGCAAAAAAGCGAAAAGCCCTCGCCGCTTGCGGACTGCCCTTCCACGACAAATTCATTGCTGAATTGGCCTGGCAGAACCTTGCAATGCAACCAATGTGGCATGTGTCGTACTCCTTCGACTTCCGTCGGCGCGAAATGAACTCTGTAGCTATTTTATCCCGATGATAAACGCACATGGCAAATGTCAATCGTAAAGATCGGCGAATGACTTGAGCCTTGAACTGTTATATTGCGAAGATTCTCGAAACCAGCCCGGTGCTGATGCGCCTGCGCGAGCTGGAAGTCCTCGAGAAGATTTCCGGCAAGTCGAACTTGAAGATCGTGCTGGGCGAAAAGGGCCTCGTGGATCGCGTGTCGAAGATGTTGTAACACACCGCCCCGCGCGGGCCGGACGCTATCAAGCGGACGGAGGCGCGGGGCAGTTATTTGGATGCGGGTGGCTGAAATGAACGCGGATGAACATTTTCAACCCATTCAACCAATTGATCGATCTTTCGCATTTACTCGGCTGATTCTATCGCTAAACTATCCGCAGATATTTGTCCCAAAGTTGCGTCGGAGAAACAACCAAATGCGACGTACACGGATTTCAGAGGCGGCCCGCCTGGGCACAACGATTCTCGCGCTGGGTTTTGCATCTTTCGCGTGCGGCGTTTCAAATGCCGCCAATGCCGATGCACCAAAGCTAGTTGGCGCTCTAACGCTTAATACAGGTGAAAATAATATGTGCGCCGTTATCGACGCGGCTAACGGATACGCTTATTTCGGATCGTGTTCAAACCCTGGAGCGGTGGTTAAAGTCGCGTTGGGGACAGGCAACTCCACACCTATCCGCGTCGGTTCGGTTCTGCTCAATTCAATGTCTCTCATATCCGGTGTCATAGACGCAGCGAATGGCTATGCCTATTTCGCAACTGATGATTCCCCAGTGATCGTGGTGAAGGTGGCCTTGGGAACCGGCAACGCCGCACCCACCGTTGTGGGTTCTGTCGTGCTCAATTCGGGCGAGAACCAACCCTGGGCTGCGATGATCGACGCAGCCAATGGTTACGCCTATTTTGCCACGTATTCCTCTCCCGGATATGTGGTGAAGGTAGCATTGGGGGCCGGCAACGCCGCGCCCACCCGTGTCGGTGCTGTTATGCTCAATCCCGGCGAAATTCCTCGCTGCGCGGTGATTGATCCAGTCAATGGCTACGCCTATATTGGATCGCAAGGAACTCCGGGAAGCGTCGTAAAAGTTGCGCTGGGAGCGAACGATGCCTTGCCAACGCGTGTGGGTGCCGTAACGCTCAATTCTGGCGAGAACGACCTTGTGTGTGCAGTGATCGATGCTGCCAATGGTTATGCCTATTTTGGAACGGGTAGCGGTAATAATGATAATAGTGCAGGATTCGTGGTGAAAGTGGCCTTGGGTGCCGGCACTTCCGCGCCCATCCGCGTGGGTTCCGTACGGCTCAATCAAAGCCCAAGCGAGCCTGCTCTTTGCGCCGTGATCGACACCGTAAATAGCTACGCGTATTTCGGGTCCATTAGCACTGGAGTTGTAGCGCAAGTGGCGTTGGGAACGGGCAACGCCGCGCCATCAATCGTGAGCACCACTACGCTCGACCCAGGTGCGGAATTGCATTCTGCGGTGATCGATCCTGCAAATGGCTACGCGTACATTGGAAAAGCCGAGGATCCTGGAGTCGTATTCAAGGTCGCGCTTCCAATTAATAACACCGTCGGCCAGTCCAGCCCCGCAATTACAAGCGGCAGCACATATTCATTTGCAATTGGATCATCTGGAACTTTCTTGGTCACCACAACCGGCAATCCGGCGCCTGCGATTAGTCAAGGCGGCGACAACCTTCCCAGCGGCCTTATCTTTTTCGATAACGGCGATGGAACGGGCACGCTCAGCGGAACCCCGAACTCCGGGACAGCAGGGTCGTACGCGCTGACGTTCACTGCCGCAAACGGAGTCGGGACAAATGCTGTGCAGAATTTCACCTTGATCGTGGACGTGGCGGCGAAAGTCGCCCCGGCATCCAATTTCGGAAATGTGAACCGCGCTATCGCATATAGGTGCAGTTGGGACCGCTCGAAGACAAACAAAGACTCCATGTCGATACAGGCCACGGTGGAAGTCGGCAATCTCACCGTTGCGGCAGGAACCGCCGTTGCATTTGAAATCGCAGGCCAGCGCTTCACTGGAATGCTCAGCAACAAACTCGACGACCACAGCAACCAAAATGCAAAATGGGTCATCAAGGCCCGGGGCAAGGGTCATCCCGCAGGTACGGTAAGCGTGTCCCTGACCGTCATCAGGGCAAATTTGGGAGCCGGATTTGACGAGTCCGGCGCGGTCATGGGTCAAGACCCAAAGGCGACGGTTAATTTGAATTTGCCGGTTATTCTTGAAATTGGCGGCCAGGCCTTTGAGCTCACAGTGCCATCTGCCTTTAAATTCACTCGTACTGGCGCGTCTGCAAGGGGATCGGGAAAAATCTGAGCGGCTACCCCTCCGCGTCGTCGAGGCGTGCGGGAATTTCAAACCAACCCGCGCCCGCACGCTGGACTCCCCGCGTGGAATCCGCCGCGATCCAGTTCAATAGTACCCATTGCGCCCCGGATTTGGCGGGTGCCACGGATTTGAATGTACTCATTCAAATCCGTGCCTGGATTGCACGCGGCGCGCTAGATTGATTGAATGTGCGAATTGCACACGGCGCGGATTTGCGAACGGCAGCAAATCCGCGGCACCCGGCCGCGAATCCTTCAGCCACGGAGTGGCGGCACGCTTCTAATAGCCGTGGCCGTAGCGCGTACTCGCGCAAGGCCACGGTCACGGTCGCCGCAATTTCCCAAGCCGCGTAGCGGCGACACCAATGGCGCACGGCGATGCCCCGGTGCCGCCGCTGACGCGGCTTGGATTCCCGCGCGGAATCGCATCCGCGGCCTTGCGCGCAAGCGCGCTACGACCACGTCTATTAAAAGCGTGCCGCCGCTAACGCGGCTGAATACATTTTCGTCGTGCATCCGTGGCGGGCGCGGCTATCATCTAACGCATAACGTCCGGCATTTGCGGACGGCGCGTGCGCTGGGTATTGCAGTGATGACGCCGCATGTGTTCCTAACGGAGCTTCGAACGCAATCATGACAAAGTTACGAGCGAAGGTGCCCGAATCGCTGTACGACCAAGTCGCTGCTTTGGCCGAGCGCGAGAGGATCAGCGTTGATGCGTTGGTTGCGATGGCTTTGAACGCGCAGGTGGCGGCGTGGCTGATTCGCGATTCGATCGCGGCGCGCGCCAGGCGCGGCGAGTTGAAAAAGTTCGACCGCGGGATGGGAAAAATCCGCAGCGTCAAGCCTGCCGCGAATGACCGGCTTTGAGCGGCTTGATTTGATCGATTCCTCGCCGGCAGCAAATCGGCCGCCGGCAGCTTCACCGAGTAGATTCGTCTTTGAGATTGGAGCGCCATTTGATGAACATTCGATGCGGGCATGAATTGCATTTTGAGATTCCCGCGCCCACGTCCATGCTGCTGATGCTCTACACGCACCCGTCGCGCGCGGCGCAACTGGCACGTCCGGAATGCCTGGTGGTTGAGCCGTTCGTGTCGGTGCAGACGCATCTGGATACGTACGGGAACCGTTGCGCGCGGATTGTGGCGCCGGCGGGCCCGCTGCGCATTTTCAACGATTTTACGATGTCGGATTCGGGAAATCCCGATCCCGTGCACCCCGCGGCGCAGCAGCACAGCGTGTGCGATGTGCCGCCGGAGGCGATGCACTTTCTATTGAGCAGCCGGTATTGCGAAGTGGATCGGTTGTCCGATGCGGCGACGCAGCTTTTCGGATCGACTCCGCCGGGCTGGGCGCGCGTGCAGGCTATTTGCAACTGGGTGCACGCGAACGTATTCTTCGGCTATCAGTTCGCTCGCGCGACGAAGACGGCGTTCGATGTGTTCTCCGAACGCACGGGCGTGTGCCGGGATTTCACGCATCTGGCCGTCACCTTCTGCCGCTGCATGGGGATTCCCGCGCGGTATTGCACGGGATATTTGGGCGATATTGGCATCGCGCCCATGCCCGCGGCGATGGATTTCAGCGCGTGGTTTGAAGTGTATTTGGGGCAACAATGGCACACCTTCGATGCGCGCTTTAACACGCCGCGAATCGGGCGCATATTGATGGCCCGCGGCCGCGACGCGGTCGATGTCGCGCTGACCACGTCGTTTGGGCACGCGAACCTCAAAAGTTTTCGCGTGTGGGCGGATGAAGTGCGAACGCAACTGGCGTGAAGGCGGGCGTCTTGCGATATTCGCACTTGCCGAAATGCCCGCTTGAATAGATGGTGGGCGCATCGTATGAAGCGCTTCGCCCTCGTCTCCATGCTCGCGACGCTCACTCAATGCGTCTGTGCCGCCGCCTTTGACCCGCGCCCGCCCTTGGTTACTGCCGGGAGTGCCGAGATACTATTCGCCATCGGCGCAATTGCGACGCTCGTACTGCTCGACCGCCTGCTCCGCAAACCAAAGGGCCGCCGTTTTTCGTTCTCGCTGCGCTGGCTGCTTGCGCTCTCGGGGGCGCTCGGTTTCCTGATCGGCGGTATAACGCGCTTTCATTTGGCCATTCAGCAGGAGCAGGATTATCGCGACGCGGTGGCGCTGAAGAATCAGCTGGCGAGAAAAGTCTCTTTTTGCCTCCTCGACACACCACTGACCGACGCCCTGGGTTTTATGAATCAAGTGGGCAAGTACGATGCAACCCTCGATCCAAAACTGGCCGCCGAAGGGATGGGAAACACACCCATCAATTGTTATCGATTCCAAGACATACGCGCTGACAGCGCATTTAAATTGATCGCCAAATCCGCCGGCTTGCAGTGCGAAAACAAGGGCGGCCGCATCACGCTCGTTCGCCGCTCGCGCGAGACGCTTGCCGCGGACGCGGAACTTGAAGCGAAACTCGCGACGATCGTTTCGATCGATTTTTCAGCGACGCCGCTGTTGCACGCAATCTACCATTTGAGAGGTCTGACGAAGCTTGAACTTGAATTCCAGGACGACGCCGCACAGGCGAAGATGAATCGAACGATCACGGTGCGGCTTCATGATGTGGAAGCGCGGAGCGCGCTGAAATGGGTGATGCGGTACGCCGAGATACAATTTGACGAATTGTACGAACTGCCAGGCGACGCGCAAAGGGCGCGGACCGCGCAACAGGAGGAGAGCATTCAAAAGAAGCTTGAGGCGTGCAAGGTTTCATTCGATTTCAAAGACAAGCCGCTTGTGGATTGCGTGGATTTCATCGCCAAAGCCGCGAATGTCAACATCCTCATTGATCCGAATGCGCTCGCTTACAGTCGAACTCCCATTACCCTCCGCGTGAACGAAATGAGCGCCGGGCTAACTCCCATTACCCTCCGCGTGAATGAAATGAGCGCCGAGTTAGCCCAGGGCCATTCAAAAGTCGTGAGTTTTCATAGGAGAAATGGCAACGCGAGCGAACACTTCGATTGAGAAAAACGGCTCCCTATGAAAATCAGAAATGAAACGCCGTCGTAAAGTGCATCTCCCTATGAAAGTGAAAATCGACTT
>DATGGK010000169.1:0-30876 GCA_035308565.1 Planctomycetota bacterium
ATGGGACTTTGAGCATTACGAAAGCTCCGTTGACTGCCGTCGCGTTCGTCGGTTCGCGTCCGTACGGCGCGGCCAATCCAACGCTCGGCACGCTGACAGGCGTGGTAAATGGGGATATGGTCGTTGCCCAGTTTACAACCACTGCAACGCAGAGCAGTCCGCCGGGAGATTATCCGATTGTGACGACTGTGCTGGATTTAAACAACGATCCAGACGTGGAGCCCTATACGGACAATTACACAGTTACAAAATCAGACGGCATGTTGACTATTTTGCCGATTGGGACATCCACGACGACCACGGCGGCGGCCGTTTCGCCGATAACGTATAAATCCACGGCACAGAACATAACTCTCAGCGCCACGGTGTTGTCACAAGCTGGAGGAGTGAATTCGGGCGCTGTGACGTTTCAAATCAAGAGTGGCAACGCCAACATTGGAGACGCCGTTACGTCTCGAACGCTGACTAACGGGGCGACCGGCGCTGTAACGTACAGCGTGCCGGCGGGGACACCCGCGGGCAGCTACAGCGTCGCGGCTACCTATAATGGTGTATCGCCCGAACAAAACAGCGCGGACACGACGCAGCAACTCATAATCGGAAAGGCGGTGCTAACCGTTGCGGCAAACAATGCCACGCGGCAATATGGCTCGGATAACCCGGCATTTACCGGCACAATCACTGGCGTCGAGCCAGGCGATAGCATAGTGGCCGCTTTCGCGACGGGAGCCGACGCACAAAGCGATGTTGGAAGCTATTCCATTATTCCGCAGCTCGCTGATCCTAACGGGAAACTGGGCAACTACTCAGTCACGTCCGCAAATGGAGTTCTCTCCGTAACCCAGGCAGATCTCGTCGTTGCGCCTGCAAATGCCACCAAGCTGCATGGCGCGCCAAACCCGCCACTGGTGGGCGTCATTTCAGGCATAAAGAACAATGACGATATCAGCGCCGTGTACTCAACGCCCGCAACAACAGAAAGCGATGTCGGGCAATATCCAATCACAGCGACATTGGTTGACCCAGCCAACAAATTGGGAAATTACGAAGTTACCGTCGAGACTGGCGTTTTGACGATTGAGCCGAGCGTTCCTGTTATTGTCTCCGGACCGTCCGCAAGTACTAACATGCTGACCGCTGGCGTGCCTGTGACCTTCAATGCCGTGGCGACGGACGCCGACGGCAATCCGTTGTCTTATTTTTGGGTGTGGGGCGACGGAACATTTGGGTCTGGGGCGAGTGTAACAAAAACATTTGCAGCGGCGGGAACTTACCTGGTGACGCTGGTCGTCTCGAATGGCGCAGCTTCGGTGTCTTCAAGTATCAGTGTCACGGTAAGTGGGGCGAATGGAGCCGCAACCGTTGACAAGTTTAAAGTTGCGTTCAACTTCGTTAAAAGCTCCGGAGACAGCATCAATATTTCCGGTAGAATTGCATTGCCGGCAGCGTTCGTTCCAGTGGGAAAAGCCGTCCGAGTTATTGTGGGCGACCTGGATTACAACGCAGTGCTTTTGGCAAACCGTGCGACGGCCGACAAGGCGTTCGCCCTGAGGGGCAGGACCGGTGCCATGGCGAGATTTGTATTTTCGCTGAACAGAGAGACCCTGTTCACGAAATTCGAGACGCTCGGCTTGAGCCAGAATTCCAATGCGACCGGGCTTAACATACCCGTGGTAATTGTGCTGGACAACAACAGCTATCTTGGACATGCAACAATCGACTATAGAATAAAATTCAAAGAGGGAATTCCTCAAAGCGCTTCAGGAAAGCAATGAGGAATATAGGTGCGAAGTGGAGTATTGGGGGCGTGAGTGTCGGGGACACGCACGAAATTGTTGAGAATTCCGGCGACGTCCACGAAACGTCTTAACCGAAACTGAAACCCGCACCCTCGCGAGACCAATCCATTCATCCACCCACACACCGCCCCGCCGAATGTCCGCCACCGGCGAACTCTATACGATTCTGGTGTCGAGCGAGCAGACGGGCGGCAGGTACGCCTCCTGGCGCGCCCCGGCGCGTTCGTGAATCTGCCGGTCGGCAGCGTGCACTCAATCAGGAACGAATCGATCGCTCCCGACACGACCCCCGCCGCCAAACTGGTTCCGCCGCGCCACCGGAGTGTCGCCGATTTTAACAATGTACACCGCCAAGCCGATGAGTAAACTCTCATGGCAGGTGCCAAGCGGCCCAAACACTGGCGGGGTTCACGCTAAGTACGCTGTATCAGGTTCTCACACTTTTCCGGCGAAGGAGGATTCCTCTCATGCGAAATCTTGGCTGTGCGATCGCACTGTCGTCTTCTTTGATGCTCGCCGCCGCGGCAGGCGAGGACGCTGTCGAATTCAAACTCATCGACGTGGGCGCGCCGTACACCACGGCCTGTTTCACCGAAGACGGCGCGCAGTTGATCGTCGGATTATGCAAAAGCAACACGGTATCCGTCCTTGATACAAAAACAGGCGAAAAGATCAAGACGATCGAAACGCCGATGCCCATTCACCTCATCGTGCGAGGCAACCAGCTTTTGGTTGTGAATTATGGAAAGGGCGTCATCAGCGTATATTCAACGAAAACGTGGAAGCTTGAAAACGAAGTCTTGTCAGGCTCTCCGGAGACACGCTACATCACCGCGCCGCAAGGAAAATACTACAAGCAGCAGGTGGTCGTGACCAACGTCGATGTGCCTTACCTGGTCGATCTCGCAAAGGACACGTTTAAGAAATCCAGAGTGTTTCCAAGCTTGTCCGCCGCGACGCTGAGCTACAACGGAGAAAATTTGATCTGTCAGAGCATGTGGGACCACAGCCCTTCGGGAACGGTGACCGATTTCGATTTTCCGAAGTACATGGACGATTCTGGAATGCGTGGAGCGCGCGGGGAACACAGAGACACTCCGTGGCTCAGACAAGCCTATGACAACGCGCTGTGGTACGGCGGCGGCGCGGTATATTCCGGATTTCCTCCAATGCCGCTCAAAGTGCTTGGAACCGCAGTGACTTTCGACCTGACGCGCCCGCTGGCCTATGTGTTTCAGCAGAAGGAGGGCAACTGGGAGGCCCGCCGTGCCGACGCGACGCTGGAGCTCGTTGGTTCGCGGAAAATTGTGGTCCCGAAAGAACTTAGCTTTGCATCCCATCGCGATAGAATCGGCAATATTCTCGCCGACCCGATGGCGGTTACCCTGGATAATGAACTGTGCATTTACATGCCGGCGCTGAATTTTCAGGGCTTTGCGTTTGCAAAAATGCCGGCATTTCCAGGCGCGCCCGTGCAGACACCTGGGACGGAGAGTCCGCCCAGACCTGTCGCCGGCGCCGAAAACTTTCCCGCGAAAATCAGCAGCGGCAAATTGTTTGAATACCGGCTGTACGCCTACAAAGTCGATGGAAAGTTCGACGTTATGGCGGGACCGCTGGGTATTAAAATATCCGCTCAGGGCGTATTGACATGGACGCCCGGCGCAAACGATGTCGGCGTACAGAGCATCAAGATCAGAGCCACCATCGGCGAGAACGTCAGCTTTCTCCGAATTTCCACTGAGGTGATCAGCGAGGATTTGGTGAAACGCGCAGGCGGCGACCTTGGCCGCGTCGCCGACCTTGGCGTGCAGATCGTAAACTCGCCCGAGCCGCGTTTGGAATACGGATTGGGAGCGGCAAACATGTTGCTTCTTGATGGCAAGGAACTGCGCGTTCTGGACGCCGACGGATTACTCGTCACCGCTCACGTGAGCTTTGAAAGAAAGTACGCAAGAATTCTTGAGCGTCCGGATTATTTTGTCGGGCTTTCCGACCGAACGCTGGACTTCCTGAACAAAAAAAGCGGTGAGCGGATTAAAAGCATCGATCTCAAATGCAACGGCACGTACGACATGGCGCTCGACCCTGGAAGCGACACCTGCTGGGTCACGCTGGTCGATCCATCCGCACCCCAGGAACAGAGAATCCTGGCACAACATCTCGCCGCCGTGAACGAGAAGACCGGCGCCGTTTCGGTGTTTCCGGATGCGTATGGCCAATGGGTGGTCATTCATCCCAACGGGCGCTGGATTTATACGTCCACCAAAGAGTTCATCAACAACAGCACAACTCTGGTTGACCAATGGGGGCCTATCGGCACGTATGGCGACAACATCAACATCGACGTATTGATGTGTTACGACGTATCCGCGGGCAAACCGAAGCTGCAACAAATCAACAAATCGCCCGGCGCAAACGGCCAGGCCCTGCGCATTTCGCCTGACGGCAAATCGGTTTCCTACGTTGCTGGCGGAGGCTATCGAGCCGGAGCGGCCGGGTTCAATGGTTATACGGTTCCGGCGTTCGACCCGGAGGATATTCGTCTCGCTCATGCCGCCTATGACGTGGGTGAATGCCCGCGGAATGTGGCCTACCATCCGGTGCTTCCGCTCGTGGCGTGCAGCGCGACGGATGCATTTCACATCTACAACCGCGACAACCGCGAGAAACTGGAGAACCGGGTGGACCGCCAGATCGAAAAGAAGACGCACGAAATCCGGCAGCTTCTTTTCAGTCCCGGCGGAAGGCATTTGTTGGTCAGTTACCAGGACGCCAAAGACCGCCATGTGGTTCGCGCCTTCCCGCTGGTGTTGGACGAGAAGGAACTCAAGGCGCTGAGCGCGCCGCGAAACGCTATCCAGCCCATCAAACGCACGGGCCTCAATGAAATGACGCCAAAACTCAAGCTTGAGGATTTCGATGTGCTGAAGTCCAAGCCGGCGTCGGGCAAAATGGAATTGAAGGATATCGCCCGTGAATTTCAATCCAGTGTCGCGCTCATCCGTTCGGACGATCGCAGCGCGACCGGCTTTTTCGTCGGCAGCAGCGGGCTTTTGCTGACGTGTGCCCACGCGCTTCCCGTTCTCGGAACAGTGGAAATTCAGTACGCGAGCGATTCCGACAAGAAGGTGCTCAAGTCAAAGGAAGTGACCGTGTTGAAGATCGACCGCGACAACGATCTGGCGCTGCTGCAAGTTCAAGTCAAAGGGAAAGTACGAGCCGTGCGCTTCGGCGCGCGCGAAGCCGAAGCGGGCGAGAGCGTTTGCATCATTGGAAATCCGGGCGCGGAAGGGACCGTGTTCGAAAACACGCTTACGCAAGGCGTCGTCAGCACGTCCAAGCGGAGCGTGGCCGGAAAAGACTACATCCAGACCAGCGCGTCGGTCAATCACGGTTCAAGCGGGAGTCCCGTGTTTGATGCCAGCGCCAATGTGATCGGGATGGTGCAATTGAAAGCCATGCCCTTGGAGGGAGTGGGGTTCGCGCTACCTGTGGAGCCGCTGAAGCAATTCCTGCGTTCGGCGATTGAGAAATGAGAACAGGTAAGGAAGGTTCGTGCGCGTTCCTGAATCAGACCGCCCCGCGATCCCCGCGAGGTTTTTATTGTAAGACATACCAGTAGCCACGCGCAGTTTGGGGTAATCTACAACGCGCGCAGGAAGTCAAACCATGCGAACGATTAACAACTTAGCACTCATGCTGATCCTCGCGGGATTGGCTGTGCCGGCGCACGCACAGTTTGCGCAGCAGGGTGCGAAGCTCGTGGGAACAGGCAATGCTGGCAGCGCGCAGCAGGGATGCTCTGTGGCGGTTTCGGCCGATGGGAATACCGTCTTGATCGGAGGAAACGCGGACAATAATGGCGGTGCGCAGTCAATCGGTGCTGCTTGGGTTTTTACGCGGAACGGCGGTGTGTGGACACAGCAAGGCGGAAAACTAGTTGGAACCGGGGGGATCGGTTTTCCGGCTCAAGGCTCGTCGGTTTCGCTCTCTGCGGATGGAAATACAGCGCTAATTAGTGGTTACGGCGATAACGACTTCATCGGCGCGACCTGGGTATTTACGCGCAATGGCGGGGTATGGACGCAGCAAGGAGGTAAACTCGTTGGCACTGGAGGAACCGGTGCCTCACAACAAGGCGAGTCTGTGGCGTTGTCTTCGGACGGGAACACAGCTCTAATCGGCGGGCCTGCTGACAACAGTAGTATCGGTGCAACGTGGGTGTTTACGCGAAGCGGCGGCGTTTGGACGCAGCAAGGTAGTAAACTCGTGGGAACTGCGGTCGGCGGCTCGTTTTCGTTCCAAGGCGTTTCCGTCTCGTTGTCGGCAGACAGCAATACGGCCTTGATTGGGGGATACTCTGACAGCGGCGGCATTGGGGCTGCGTGGGTATTTACGCGTAGTGGAGGGGTATGGACGCAACAAGGCGGCAAGCTTGTTGGAACCGGCGCAATTGGATTTGCATATCAAGGGCAGTCTGTATCGCTTTCGGCGGATGGAAACACCGCTCTTGTCGGAGGCTTTGCTGATAACAACGAAGTAGGAGCCACATGGGTGTTTACCCGCAGCGCTGGTGTTTGGACGCAGCAAGGGAGTAAACTTGTTGGCGCAGGGGGCGTCGGCTCGAGCTGGCAAGGCACGAGCGTATCGCTCTCGGCAAGTGGCGATACCGCACTCATTGGCGGTCAAAGAGATGATTCCGATACCGGCGCCGCGTGGGTATTTACAGAGGGTGGGGGCGTTTGGACGCAACTGGGAAACAAACTTGTTGGCACAGGGGCCGCTGGTGCCGCTTTTCAAGCTGTCTCTATAGCAATTTCGGCAGACGCAAGCACCGCCGTGCTTGGGGGGCATTACGACAACTTCGACAGCGGCGCGTCGTGGGTCTTTGCCGTTCCCGTCACAGTCAGCCCTTCTTCTCTTCCCAGCGCCACGCTCAATCAACCCGGCTACAGCCAAACCATCACCGCCTCCGGCGGCTCGGCCCCGCTAACTCTCAGCCACACCGGCACGTTTCCGCCGGGCATGATGTTTGACGACGCCACCGGCATTCTCAACGGCACGCCGACCGCATTGGGAACGTACACGTTCACGGTCACGGCCACGGATTCCGGCGGGGCGACGGGTTCGACGACGTATACGCTGCCGGTGATTCAGGCTGCGCCGGGGACTTTCACGACGGTGGCGTCGATGACCACGGCGCGCGCGTATCAGACGGCAACATTGCTTTCCAGCGGCAAAGTGCTCGTCGCGGGCGGATACAATGGCACATATTTGCAAAGCGCGGAAGTGTACGATTCGGCTAGCAACACGTGGACCGCCGCGGGAAGCCTTATTACCGCCCGCGGCTATCATACATCGACGCTGCTGCCCAGCGGCAAAGTGCTCGTCGTCGGAGGATACAATAGCAAATCCGGCGCTTTGAGCAGCGCGGAAGTGTACGATCCTGTCAGCAACACGTGGAGCGCGGCGGGAACTCTCGCCACCGGACGCGATTCGCACACGGCGACGCTGTTGCCCAGCGGCAAAGTCCTCGTCGCTGGGGGATTTAATGGCACATCGTTCTTGAATTTGAGCAGCGCGGAAGTGTACGATCCTGCCAGCAACACGTGGAGCGCAGCGGGAACCCTCAGCGATTTCCGCTCCTATCACACGGCGACGCTGTTGCCCAGCGGCAAAGTGCTCGTTGCGGGTGGACAGGGCAATTCCGGCAAATTGAGCAGCGTGGATGTCTACGATCCAGCGAGCAGCTCTTGGAGCGCGGCTGGAACCCTCAGCACTACCCGCGGCTATCACACGGCGACGCTGATGCCCAGCGGCAAAGTGCTCGTTGCGGGAGGGCAGAGTAATTCTGGCAACTTGAGCAGCGCGGAAGTGTACGATCCTGCCATCAACACGTGGAGCACAACGGGCAGCCTCAGCACCGCGCGCCTCGATCACACGGCGACGCTGTTGCCGAACGGCAAAGTGCTCGTCGCGGGAGGATTCAATTCCGGCTATTTAAGCAGCGCGGAGGTATACGATCCCGCGACCAACACCTGGAGCGCGGCTGGCAGTCTCAACGCAGCGCGCCACAATCAAACGGCGACGCTGCTGCCCAGCGGTAAAGTGCTCGTCGTGGGTGGAATTAGCACCTCCGGCTTGCCCGTGAGCAGCGCGGAACTATACGATTCGGCGTCCAACACATGGACCGCTACAGCAACCCTTACCACCGGACGCGATGCTCACACGGCCACCTTGTTATCCAGCGGAAAAGTCCTGGTTGCCGGTGGGTTTAACGACAACCTTGGCGATTTGAATAATGCGGAATTGTTTGACCCAACGGCGAAAGTCTGGACTGCAACTGGCAGCTTCAACACGCCACGCGAACTGCATACCGCAACACTTCTATCCAATGGTAAAGTACTGATCGCCGGCGGGACTGATGGCAACGCGGTTTTGAGCACTGCTGAAATTTACGACCCGGCATCTGGCACGTGGGCCGCAGCGGGAAATGTTGGAACACGTTACACTCACACCGCCACTCTATTGCCCAGCGGAAAAGTGCTAGTCACAGGAGGAATCGACGGCAACAACGTTCTCGACAGCGCCATGCTTTACGATCCTGGAGGGAATTCATGGACTCCGGCCGCCAACTTATCCGTGCCGCGCTTTTACCATTCGGCGACACTACTCCCGAGTGGACGAGTTTTGGTCGCGGGAGGAAAGAGCAATTTTGGCATTCAAAATACCGCCGAAATCTACGATCCTGTAGCAAATACTTGGACGGCCACAGGCAATCTCTTATCAGTGCGCGCATATCAAACAGCGACGCTATTACCAAGCGGAAAAGTACTCATCGCTGCTGGGCGAGACGCAAGTAATGCTGTGGGCACTGCTGAGATATTCGATCCGGGGACAAACACATGGTCAAGCGCTGGAAGCCTCTCTGCCGGGCGGTATCAACACACCGCCACACTATTGGCGAGTGGAAGAGTCCTGATCGCGGGCGGATGGACTGGTGCGTCAGTTACGAACGGAGCGGAGATTTATGATCCTGCCACAAACGCATGGTCTGCCGCGGGGAATCTATTGACGCCGCGCATCCTCCATACAACGACGCTTTTAACAAGCGGTCAAGTGATCGTTGCGGGCGGAAACTACGGAACTGCTTTAAGCAGCACGGAACTCACCGACGACGGCCTCCAATACCAATCCGCTTGGCGCCCCACCATCGCCTCCGCCACGTCGCCGTTAACTGTGCAAACCCCCATGTCGCTTACGGGCACGCTCTTTACCGGCATTTCGGAAGCCTCCGGCGGCGCAACCAATAATTCGCCGAGCAACAATCCGTTCGTCGTGCTTCAAAGCCTCGCCAACGAGCAAGTGCGTTACCTCAGACCCGATCCTGCGAATCCGTGGACTGCCAGCAGCTACTCGTCCCTGCCCGTCGCTCCGCTCAATCCCGGCTATGCGCTGCTGACGGTCATCGTCAATGGCATTCCCAGCCAGTCGTCGATTATTCAAATCAACAACCCCGCAGGCGTCACACCGGTAAGATTGGATTCATTCGCGGCGCGGACTGAGGGCACAGGCGTCCTGCTCTCATGGAATGCGATTTCCGAATTCCAAAACGCCGGCTTCAATGTCTACCGGCGAAGTTTGAGCGCGCCGCAAGACGAGCCGCGACCGCAAGGGAGCGGGCACGATTGGACGCGCGTCAACGCCGCATTGATTGCCGGTCGTGCCACAAATCCCGATTCAAAAACTTATCGCCTGTACGATTGGGCGCCGCCGGGCGCGTACCAATATAAACTTGAAAGCGTTAGTCTCGACGGCGTGCGCGAAAGCTACACGGAGTTGGCCGGGCCGGTTGAATTGGATTGGCGCGAGACGAATTCCCGCTCGATTTCTGACGATGGCGATGGCGCCGCGCAAGCGAGCATTGCGGCCGAGGCGCAAGAGCGGCGCGGCCAGAAGAACAGCGCGAAATTCGCAGCGCTCGCAGCAACCGCGACCGCAAGGGAGCGGCAAGATCGTACACAGATGCTGGCGACCGTACGAGCGATACCTTATTGTCGCGCGGAAATGCCAGGCGATGGTTCTGCTGCCGTCTCAAGCGCGGCTACACAGCCCATCGCCACGCTCAACGCAAACGCCGCGGCGCGTTGGTTCTCCCAAACGTCGCCGAATCGGACGGCCAGTTTCAACGCGGTGAAAGTTGTGTACGATACGCCCGGCGTGTTGCGGGTTCCGCAATCGTCGCTGCCTGTCGGATTCGACATCCGCCACGTTTCGATTCAGCGCGAAGGCCGAAGCGTGACGGCGCTCGCCGTCACCAATGACAGCCTGATTCTATTCGGACCCGGCTATCAGGACGATTACACGGACAAAGATGCGTTTTTTCTCCGCGCGATTCCTGGAAATACGGCCGCGGGGCGCCTCTCTTCGGCGACGGGATTGTTTGCCAGCGCGCAACCGGTTTACGCTGAGTCGCCTGCGTCGGTAACGGCCAGTTACCACGACGTATATTACGATTACAACTACCGCCCCTACGATTTCCCGCCGTGGTTCTCCGGCCAATATTTGACACAAGGCACCGATCAAACTTTTTCAATCGACACACCGCTTGCCAACGGCAGCGCGGCGTCTCTGGTTGTCAACGTGTGGAGTTTGACGCAATCGGAAACCGCGACGCCCGATCATGCGCTGCAAGTTCTCGTGAACGGCCAGCCCGTCGGGCAAACCCAATGGAGCGGCGGCGGAAAGATGATGCAGCTTTCATTCGAAATCGCAGCAAGCGTGCTTGTGAATGGCGCCAATCAAATCGACTTGGTAACGCCCGCACTTGACGGAGTGGACAGTCAGATTTCATTCCTGCACTCAATGACGGTGAATTACACGCGGGCATTGGATACGTCAAAGCCCGTTGGAGTCGTCAACGCTTCAGCGGCCACGAAATTATTTGAGCTTACAAGCGCCAGCGCCAACGCGTGGATTGTGGATACCCGCTATCCCGACCGCGCCGCGCTCGTGCCCTACGAATCGCAGGCGCAAGCTGACGGCACATTCAAACTGCGTTTTACTGCCGCGAGTGGAGGGACTGGACATTACTTGGTTGTGCCGGTGGGTCAGGAAAATCAGCCTTTGGCAGTGAGTAAGCGGCAGATCAAGCCCGTGCCGTCGAACAATCAATATCTCGCGGTGGGACCGACTCAGTTCAGCGCCGGCATACAGCCGCTGCTCGCGCGCCGCTCGAAGGAGGGCATTCGCACATCGTTCGTCGATCAGGAGCAGGTGTTTGATTACTACGGATTCGGGCGTTACGGGCCTGCGGCGATTCAAGCGGCGGTGCGCGCAACGCGTCCGAAGTATCTGCTGCTGCTGGGCCGCACGACATACGACTACAGAAACTATTCCGGCGCAAACGTGGACCCGCTTTGCCCCGCTTTCTTAGTTTCGACATCAAATTGGGCGCAGACCACATCGGATTCGATGTTTGGCGACCTGGGGCGCGGATACCCGGAAGTGGCTGTCGGCCGCCTGCCCGTCAATGACACCGGCGACTTGAACGGCGCCGTCAACCACATTCTCTCGTACAAGGGAATCGCAAGTTCAAACATCAAAGTACATGCCGTCGCGGACCGAACAGACCCATCGGCCGGCGACTTCGGAGCACTCCTGGACAGTGTGTCGTCGGCCCATCCGGAACTGGCGTGGCAGCGCAATTATCTAGGGACAACATCGAACGATCCGGCGGACATTACCGCGGCGCTGAATACCGCGGCCAACGGCGCGGCGGACGTGCTGCTGTATTCCGGTCACGGCAACGCGTTGCGTCTGGGCAAAGACGATCCGAGAATCCTCGACACCGAGAAAGTTCAACTGTGGACAGGACACACAATATTCCTGCAAGCCACGTGCACCGCCAACTGGATGGCCAAGGACGAATCCGACTACAAAAGCATCGCGATTCAAGCGCTGACGCAGCCGCAAGGCGGCATCTCCGCATCGATTGCATCGTCCACGTATGTGACCGCCGACGCGCACGTGGAATTTATGAATCAGTTGTTGAAGAACGCCAATGCGAGTGGAACGCGCTGGGGCGATGCATTATTGAAAACTCAACAATGGTCGTTCCAGAAAGGCACGACGCCCGGCATATACGGCGACCTTGGCAAATCCGAGCAACTCTTCGGCGAACCGGCGCTGCCGGTCTTCGCGCCGATTCCCGCTCCCACCCTCAATTCGCAGCCCGGCAAGTTTTGAACATCGACGATGCATCGTTGAAACAGCCAGGGTTAATCAGAATCGAGAGGAATCATCGCCAATGAATGCGCAGACCGCCCGCCGCGCCTTCCTCCGCCGCGCTCGCCGCCGCGACCACCGTTAAGTCGCCGAAGAGAATATGGAAGATGAACGGGATTAGGAGCGATCCCGTTTATCGCCCGCGCCGCACCGATTCTTCGAGCATCATGAGAAATGCGTTCAAGAGGCTCAACGAGGCCGCATTTCCGCGCCCCAGCACCAGTTCAAATCTTGCCTTCGCTTGTTTCTGCAAAAGCGGCAACGGATCGACGGCTTTGTCGGGGAGCAGTTTCCCCAATGACGAGCCAAGTGCATCCGCCAGCCGCGCCACAAGATCAATGCCAGGCGTTGCTTCGCCGCGCTCCAGGCGCCCGACATACGTCCAATGCAATTGCGCGCGCGTCGCCAATTCGGTCTGCGACATGCCGCGAGAATGCCGAAGCTGACGCAGCCGCGTCGCGAAGCCGCGAACGATGTCGGCGTGTTTGATGCGTTTGCGAGCGCTCAGCGCAGCTTTCCTGGCCATCCGTCCTCCCCCTATCGCATCGGAAAAGGGAAGGCACGCGCGTAGAGACAGTTTGCGTTGTGGCAATGACGAATGTCATTATTTTGCTAGTTTTTTGTGGAATTTGCCGTTTTTCAGCCGTGCATAGTGACGAGATAACGTCTATAATTTGCCTCTCTGGCCGCGAAATGAGGAGAAAAATCATGCGTCGATATTCCTGCGTGGCGAGCAAAATCACCGTTCTTTTGTTCTTGTCAGCCAATTCGATTTGGGCCGCGTCTGGGCCGGTGGCGCAATACACTTTCGACGAAGGCAGCGGAACAATAGCGCACGATTCGTCGGGAAATGGATTCGACGGAACGCTTACGAATGGACCTGCGTGGACGACAGGCATTAAAAATGGGGCGCTAAGCTTCGACGGCCTAAACGACTTCGTCATCGCGAACAACTCGCCAAACGCGAGCGGAAGCGATTTCACAATTGCGGCGTGGATATATCGGGAAAATGCAACGATACGAGTTGTGGTATCAAAGTGGGACGATGGAGCTAACAATCACCAATTCGACCTCAGTATTTTTACCGATGAAAAGTTATATTTCGGATTGAAAAACGCAAACGGAAACGACTCTATCTATCGAGGTTCGACGCAGCTTGTGGTTCATCGGTGGAATCATGTCGCGATCGTGGTCAGCCCAACGGCAAAAACTGTTTCTATGTATGTCAACGGCATTGCCGAGACATTCACGCCGCCGTCTTGGGATGGAACCGTGCAGAATGTTGCTATGCCAATGTATATTGGCAGAAACACTCAAGGTAATTATTGGACAGGGAAAATCGACGATGTTCGCATCTACAATCGAGCGTTGCCGCTAGCGGAAATACAAACGCTCGCTCAGGCGCTACCGGTAGCGGTAAACGATACGTGCAGTACAAGTCCAAACCAGACGCTCATAGTTCCCGCACCAGGCGTGCTCGCCAACGATTTTGGAGTCAATGGCGATGCATTGACGGCGGTATTGGACGGCAACGTCCAATATGGCACGCTGGCCCTCAACGCGAACGGATCATTTAACTATTCGCCGGTTAACTCCTATTCTGGAGCCGACTCGTTTACATATCACGTTGTCAACTCGTCCAACCAGCAATCACCCACGGCAACCGTCTCAATTCAAGTGCAAGCCGTCCCTCCGGGGCTTGGTGGGGGCTATGCATTTGACGAAGGCTCCGGAACGACAGTGTTGGATTTTTCTGGAAACAACAACACCGGCACAACCATTGGAGGACCAGTTTGGACTCAAGGCCTTAAAAATCTCTGCCTTTCGTTCGATGGTTCAACTCAATATGTCCAAGTTCCGAACAGCGCGTCTATCAATCCAACAACCGCCTGGACGTTGGCCGCATTTGTGCGGCGTACAGCAATGAATGCCCAACACAGTATTCTCGAAAATTACGGCGGTTCAGGCACGGGTGGAAACTATGCGATGCGAATATCGGATACGAACAAGCTGCTGGTTAACGTCTTGAGCCTCCCTTCGAATAATTATGCACTAACGGGAACCTCAACTATTAATTCAAATACGTGGTACCATGTAGCTGTAACATATGATTCCGCGACTGGGCAACTCTTGGAATATGTCAATGGTAAACTTGATGCAAGCGGCACAGTTCCATTTATACCTCCAGCCTCAGCTAATGCTTCGTTAAAGATTGGTTCCCGCGGGGACGACAATGCGACGAAATTTGCCGGGAACATTGACGACGCAAGGATCTACAATCGCGCTCTGTCGCCGCTGGAAATCTCTGCCTTGGCTGCTCTTCCGCCGGTTGCGACTGCCGATTCCTATATCGCATACAGCGGCGTTTCACTGAACGCCAACTCGCCAGGCGTTCTTGTAAACGACTCGGACCTCCTTTCCCTTCCTTTGACGGCGGTCATGGACACCAATGTCACGAACGGAACGTTGACGTTGAATGGCAATGGGAGTTTTACCTACACTCCAAATGCGGGGTATACCGGTCCAGATTCGTTTACTTACCATGCAAGTAACGGGAATGCGGTGTCTTCCCCCGTTACGGCTACGATTCAGGTCATCAATTATTTGACTGTCACTGCCATGTCGCCCGCGCCAGGGGTGAATCTGACTTCGGCTCCATCAACGATTTTATTGACGATGAGCAGCGCGATCGATCCGACACGAGTGAGCGCGGCATCAGTTCAACTGATCCGAGCCGGCCTCGACGGCAACTTCGGCACCGCCGACGACGTGATCATCAATCCCACCTCGGTTTCGGTTGTCAATTCGAATCAGATCAGCATCGATGTGAGCGGCGTAAATTTTCGCACGGACAAATACATGATTACGCTTTACAGCTCAGCAAGCTCCCCAACGAATGGGTTGGCGGCATATTGGCCTTTTGATGAAAGCACCGGGACGTCCGTCGCGGATGTTTCGGGAAACGCAAACAACGGGACGCTGAGCGGAGGAACCAGCCACGTTGCCGGAATCTCCGGGAATGCCGTGAATTTCAATGCCGCGCAGTTGGGACAGATGCGTGTTCCGCACTCGGCATCGATCGAACCGACGAGTGCAATCACGGTTAGCACGTGGGCAAACATCACGGCCGATACGACCGGGTTTGTGGACCTGATGCGCAAGGAGGCCCCGGGGGGATACGGCTATATACTTCGATGGAATGGCGGGTCGAAACAAATTCAATGGTCGCTGATACAAAGTAATCAAAATGTCATCCTTCAAAACCCTCTGCTTGATACGAGTTACTTAAACAGTTGGCACCATTTCGCCGGCACGTTTGATGGCGCGACGGGCATCTCCAATTTTTATGTGGACGGGGTGTTGACCGCGACAAAGACGGGTTCACCCGGGACGCTTCTGCACTCGGACGACCTCTATTTCATGTACGTGAACTATTCAGGCCAAACAGCGGCACCGGGCTTACTGGACGAAGCGCGAATATACAACCGGGCGTTGTCCGCGTCAGAAGTGGCTCGACTGGCAAAGGTAGGAATCAGCGGTGCGAACGGTGCAGGGCTGGACGGCGAATACCCGGGAACGAGCGGCGGGTTTCCGTCGGGCGATGGTACGCTGGGCGGGGACTTCAGTGCTCAATTTCAAGTGACCGTGCCACCCACGCCAACGACGACAACGACCGCTACCGTTTCGCCCATTACGTACAGTGGGTCCGTTCAGATGGTAACGCTCAGCGCCACGGTCACGGCACAAGGCGGGCCGATCAGCGAAGGTACTGTGACGTTTCAATTGAAAAACGGCGCCAGCAACATCGGGAATGCCGTCACTTCCGGAACCGTATCCAGCAACTCCAGCGGCAATGTGACGTACAGTGTGCCCGCCGGAACCGCGGCGGCGAACTACACGGTCCTTGCGACGTACAACGGGACGGTTGGCTATGCGACTAGCAGCGACATGGCAAAACAACTCACGGTCAACAATGCACCGCTTTCCGTTAGCGCGGCCAACGCCAGCCGCGCCTACGGCGCGACAAATCCGACTTTTACGGGCACACTCAGCGGCGTTCAGAATGGCGATGGGATCACAGCGACATTCGGAACTTCTGCATCGGTCTTGAGCCCCGTCGACACATACGCTATTGTTCCCACGCTCATTGACCCAAACAACAAGTTGAGCAACTACTTGGTGACCTCCAACAATGGCACATTGACCGTGACCCAAGCCTCATTGTCCGCAGTCGCCTTCAACGTCAGCCGCTCATACGGTAGCGCGAATCCGTCCTTCAGCGGCATTCTTTCCGGCGTGCTCAATGGCGACAACATCCTTGCGACCTATGACACAACCGCAACGCCCGCTAGCATTATCGGCGCTTATCCAATCGCACCGTCCCTTTTAGATCCAGATTCGAAATTAGGTAACTACTCGGTGAATTTATCCAACGGCACGTTGACTATCGGCAAGGCTGCGTTGTCGGTCGTCGCCGGCAAGCTGTCGCGCACCTACGGCGCAGTCAACCCCACGTTAACCGGCGTCATCACCGGCATTCAGAACAGTGACAACATTTCAGCGACGTATGCGACCAGCGCGACGCCGGCGAGCATCGTCGGTGCTTACGATATTTTGCCGACGATCTTGGACCCCGGCAACAAGCTGGGTAATTACGCGGTGAGTTCCACGAATGGAACGCTGACCGTCAACCCCGCGCCGCTGATCGTCACGCCGCTGGATGTGTCGCGCGTGTACGGGCTGCCCAATCCGGCGCTCAGCGGCGATGTGAGCGGGATTCAGAATGGCGACAACATCACCGCGAGTTTTTCGACGACCGCAACGGCGGCGAGCAACGCCGGCGCGTATTCGATCACGGCGACGCTCGACGATCCCAATAGCAAACTAAGTAATTACGCCGTGACATTAAACGTTGGCACGTTCACGATAAACAATTCCACGCCGACGATCGTGTGGCCAGCGCCGGCGGGAATCATCGCGGGGAATGCACTTGATTCAACGCAGCTCAACGCAAGCGCGCAGGACGCTAACAGCGGCGCGGCGCTGACGGGCACGTTCGCGTATCAGCCGGGAAGCGGCGCGGTGCTCGCGCCGGGGTTGCAGCAAACGCTGAGCGTGACGTTCACGCCCGATGACGCAACCAATTACACGACCGCCACAGCGCAGACGAGCATCGACGTGGCGCCCGCCATTCCGCCGGCGATCACCAGCGCGCTCAGCGCAACGACGGCGATCAACGCGGCGTTCGCGTACTCGATCACCGCGGACGGCAGCGCGCCGCTTGCGTTCAGTGCAACGGGATTGCCGGCGGGATTGGCGTTGAAAGGCGCGGACATCGGCGGAAATCCGACGGCCAGCGGCGTGTTCAACGTAACGCTGACCGCGACGAATTATGGCGGCAGCGATTCGAAGATCTTAAAGCTCACCATCATCGGCAGCGGCACAAATCACGCGCCGGTGATCGCGTCGCCGCCGACAGTCTCGGCCAATCCCGCTGTTGTGGGCATGGCGCTTTCATTTTCCGCACAAGCGACGGACGCGGATGGCGACGCGCTGGATTACAATTGGGATTTTGGCGATGGGACGGACGCCGACGGCGCGAGCGTATCGAAAATCTTCGCCGCCCCGGGCGTGTACGCCGTGACGGTGACGGTGTCCGATGGACAGGCCAGCGCCACGCAAAGCGTCGATCTGGTCGTCAACGCTCAAGCGTCGCAGGACGTTTTTGCCGTGACGAAAATCAGGCTTGGGTTTAGCTTCGTGAAAAGCGGCAATGATAACCTGTCGCTCTCCGGTCAAATCCCGCTGCCGCCCGGATTCTTTCCGGCCGGAAAAGTGGTGCGGGTTCTCATTGGAGGATTCGACACGAGCCTGACGTTGAACGCCAAAGGAACGTCGGGCGACAAATCATTCTCGCTGCGCTCGAAGAAGGGCAGTGCGACGGCGAACTTCTCCTTCGCGGTGAAAAACCGGAATCTGTTTACGCCCCTGCAAGGGCTGGGCTTTAGCAAGACAGCATCGAATCCCTCGCTGATTTTTCCGGTGATCGTGGTGCTGGACGGCACCTCGCATTTCGCGAATCCCGCGCTTGTTTACACCGTGAAAGTCAACAAGCTTGGGCCGCAAAGTGGAAGCGGAAAACACTGACGCGGCACGGCCTGCGCGATGCAACACTACGAGCGCGTAATCGCGCTTCTGCTGTTCACGATGTGTATTGGGTGGCGGGCGAACGCCGAAGATCCGTGGAACTTCGAGCTATTGGCTCTGGCGCTTCGCGTTTCTGGCGCGCGCGGGCGCGTTTCTCGCGGGGCTCAACGTTTCGGACCGAGAAAATCGGGGGGGCGGCAACGAAAAACCGCCAAGGAACCCCCCAAGTCCGCGACTCATGTGAGAGAATGTAGATTCTCTCACACGGCCATTTTATCAATGTAAATCATTATTGCCAATATGGTTACAGCGTCCCTAGACCGTTTTGTAAACATTGTTTCGGACATTTTAATTCGGAATTAGTATGTCCGATCAAATTCAGAGGGAGATGCCGCTTGATATCGGTTGCAATTGAGAGCAATGGTTCAAGCAACGCCTACTCCTTCTTTTCAAGCTTCAGCAGTTTCAAGAATCGCGACAGTGGCATCGGCGCTCTAGGTCTTTGGCATTTTCCTCGTCGAAATCGTCGTAATTGGAAGCGAGGCGTTGGTGATAAAGCTGTCATCGAGATAGAGCCGCCCGGCTTCCGAAATCGCGCCAGTTCGCGAACCGCCGCGTCGCCCAAATTCGGATTCTGCAGGAACAAGTTATCGATCGGCGCAGAGTGCTGTAGACGAACTGCTGACCCTCGCGCAAGCCGAGGCTGCAACGTGCCCGCCCCAACATGACAAGTGAAACGATTTCTGTCGCCCCATGGCATTCGTAAACGAAAAGTTCTTGATGAGACGCCTTTGAAGCGAAGTCCGGCGGATATTTTGGGAAAGACCAAGAAAAAGTGGTCGCGGTGGCAAAAAGAGTTTATTGATCACAAAAGCGGGGTTTATCGCCTGAAGGCACAGCATAAGCGCTCCAAAAACCCCACTTCCGGCCAGGGATTGTTTTCCGCCAGAAAATGAGGTAGCCTTGTCAAATCTTGAAGAACCCGACTTCGGCGAGGTCCTTAAGGCCGCCGCGGCCGCCAGAAAACGACGCATTTTAATGCGCCAACTTTTTTTTATTTCAATGATTCAAGCGCAGCAATCGCCGACGCAAGTCCGGCCTTGACGGCTTTGCTCACAAGCGCCGCGATTTCCGCAGCAACTGAATTCATCGAAGAGGGTTCTGCAACCGGTTTGGCCGCAGCTTTTTTGCGGCCACGTTTTTTCTTGCCGCCGCTATTGTAAACCATTTGATACAGGCCGCCCGACGAACCTTTGTAGCCTGCTTTCTTGGCGGCTTCAAAAGCATCGGCAAATTTACCGCCGCTGCTGCGCGTTGTCTTGACGGCTTCGAGGATCATTTTCTTTACTTTAGGATCGTACCGATTCGGCTTCATTTCGTTCTCCAGAGTGGGTTCGCGGAATATAATCGGCAACGGCGGCGCGAACCATGAGACAAATGGAAATATGAGCGGCCGAAGCGCGGACATGGTACGCCTCGACGCGCCTGAAGTACGCTTTTCATCCAGCACGGTTTCAAATATGCTAGAAACGCAAATTTGCGGAATCATCATGCCGTGGCAATTCAGCGGGTCCGACTTCATTCGAATGCCTGGATCGCGGCGCTGTTCGCGACTGGCGTGCTTTTGTCCGCTGAACCTTCATGGCCGCTATGGGATGGCCACGAATCCGTCGCCGACTATGCCAAACGCGTCAATCTTCCGTCCACGAAACAACTCGACCTTGGCGGCGGCGTCACATTGGACATGGTGCTGATTCTCGCGGGACAGTTCATCATGGGATCGCCCGAACCGGAGAAGCCAAGCGTAACACGCGAAGAGTGTGCGATTTTGTTTATATCGGAATGCATGATCGGCGACCAACCCCACGGTGTATCCATGTACGCATCAAGCGCCTGTACGCGTGTTGCAGCTAGTCCTGGCGGTCCTTTGCCGTTAACACGCTTCTTGATGGCCTCACGCAGCTCATCGTCGAGCTTGCTGTAGGCGTCATACAGTTCCGCACTCATAGAGCATGGTATGAGAATTCGATCAAGCGTCGGCAACGCAGGACCGAGTTCATCCAGACCCATGAACACGGCGCGGTCGAGCAGGAAATGGTTGAACAAATCCGGGCTGATTCCGGGGCGTGGACGTTCATTGGTCTTGTGCGCGGGTTTCTCTTTGGCTGGAAGCGCATTGAATTCCGCATACGGTCACGCTTACGCAACCTTTCTACATGGGTAAGTACACGATCACGAATATCCAGTACACAGCGTTAATGGGAAACAATCCTAGCTTTTTCAAAGGCGCTCAACGGCCGGTTGACCAAATTTCGTGGGATGATGCAATGGATTTCTGTAAAAAGCTGAACGACGTGGTGCATGAGCAAACACGTGTATGGCACCGGCTTACGATGAGGACGGCCAGCGCTGCGGCGTGGAAGCCGTGGCGTATCCAGCCGACCTGGGCGAGGACCACATCGACAGCAAAGACAAAAAGCTCGTGGAAATCGCTCAGGAGGAATTAAATCAAGACCGCCGTTGCGCCATTTATCCGCAATTCACCGGCGTCCACGAAGTGCGGCAGAAGTTGCTGAAGCTGATGGCCGAATCAAACGTCCGTGCCCTGATTCTGCCGGACACGGTAAGACCCGAAGCCCGTGAAGACTGGATCAATCGCCATTTGGACGAAATAGATGTGCTGATCTGTCATCCGAAGCGTGTGATGACGGGTTTGGATCTGGTGGGGTTTCCATCATTGATTTGGTATCAGACCGGCTACTCCACGCACGTGCTAAGGCAACCCCACGAATCTGAGTTATTCTCAGCGGTGGGCCGTTCCAGATGTGCAAATGGGTTCTTTCTGCCGCACGCCCGCATAGGAACTGCGCGCTCGAATCTTGTCTTGACTGCCTGCCCGCTCCACTCACAATTTGCCTTTGGGCCGAATCGTCAGTGGTCATTCTCGAATAAAAGTTCCAGCGCACATTGAAGGAGACCTCTTCGCACACGAAACAGTATCGTTAATCGATCCCGAAATTCCGGTGCGTCAAGACAAAACAAGGAGTCGCCGTATTTCCGGCGAACGATACGGGAAAGCAAATGAGAATCAGGAAACCGCTTCGCAGATGACCGTGCCGAGGTGAAGACGCCGACACAGCAAGCTGGCCAAGGATGGCAGGCTTCTTCAATTCTGAATTAAATGGAAATCGCAGCTCACTTTCGGCAGCGATTCAGGAGCATCCGATGCAAATACAGCGTATGTTATTGGCGATGATTGCGATGATTCTTGGAGACTGCGTGCTAATAGGCCGAGTTAACGCCGCCGACACAGCGCCGGACGCCAATTGCCCGGTTTGTGGCGGCCTAGGCATCGTGCCGAATGTGCCGTACAAACCCTATGTGCAAATGCCAGAAGTGCATTGGACCCGAAAGCCATCTCCGCGGATATGAAAGAATGTCAGGATCGCGCGCGGGCAAAACACAAAGAGGGTTTCGACAAGAGCGGCGTCAAATTGGAGTTGATCATGACGCCCTTTATTTCGTTTCACAGCAATTTGCCCATGATTACGCAAAAGAAACTCGCCGACGATCTCGAAAAATGCGCTGGCGCGCTGCAAGCCAATTTGAAAACCATGCGCATGCTGAGAATACGCCCCGACACCGACGACATCTACCTGTTCAACAACGACAAGTTCCTCGATACCTATGTCGAGAAAGTCTGGCCCAATGACGCGGAAACCGCGAAAAAGACAGGCGAAATCCTGCGCGCGAATATTTTCATCAAGAAAAAGGGCAAAGAGCAAGACGAAAACTACGTGGTGAATTTCTTCGGCAATATGCAAGTTCTTCGTGCGACGAGCGGAAAAGCGCCGCATTGGCTTATCGAGGGATTTTCGGCATACTGCGAAAATAAAGCGCTAGGCAAGAATCTGATTGCGCATGTGCCGGCGGCCGAAGTGGCCAAGGAGAAGGACAACTCTGGAAATTGGCTCGCCCCGATTCGGAGCAAGGCCAAGGATGTCAAGAAATGGGAAGAATTGTTTCAAGTACAGTATGCGGATGCAAAAGTGCTGGATTCGATGGCCTCGTTTTCAATCGTCTGGTATCTGGTCGCGCTCGATCCTATGCGCTTCGACAAATTCATCCAGAATATCGCCGACGGCGAGAATAGCGTCTCTGCAATCGAGAAAGCCTACGGCCGCAAAGTCGCTGAGCTGCAGTCCAATTGGATTCAATGGACGCAAACGCAACGATGAGAGGTATTAAGGCCGCGTGTCTACACTGTTTTCTTGTTAAGGTGTTTTACAAGTTGAAAAGCGAGTCCACTGCGCCAATAATCCCGGTGTTGGGTACCAGTATGGCCCAAGAGAGGGGTGTGCCTCATGTATCGAGCCCGCACGATGAATTGCCTCGCCGCCGTCATGCTCTTCGCGTCAATGGGGCTCTCCGCGTCTGAGATCGACGAAGCCATGGCCTTGAAACGCGACGCCATGGAAATCTTCCGCGCCAACACCGGAAAATCGGTTGCTCCGGAAGCGTATGCCGAGGGCATCCGCAAACTGGAGCGCGCCGAAGCACTGCTGGAACAGGCCGCGAAAGTCGATCCTGATAAGGCTGAACCGCTGCAACGTGAAGTCGCGTCCGCGCGATTCTGGGCGCAGCGCTTTGCGAACGTTCAGGTCGCGGACGCGCTGCACGACCAAAAATCGAAAGCACCCGAAGCGAATAAAACCGCGCCACCAGCCACGCCGCCCGAACCGGAAAAGCCGCCTGCGGCCGTGGCGATCACCGAGCCCCCAAAAGCGAAGGCCGTAAAGACCGTGGAGGAATCGGCGCTCAGCGTGGCGGCAGACCTCGACAAATCCGCCGCGCAATTATTAAAGGAGGGCAAGGAAGCCGAAGCCTCGAAAAAACTGCTGCAGTCGTTGATGAGCAAAGCCGGCGCAAATCCAAATAAAATCGCCGAATTGGGCGACTATTTCCAAGCGCAGGGGAAGTACCTATCGGCGTTGGAATACTACAAACTGCTGGTAAAAGAATCTGAAAAGCGCTATGGCCCTGACGACGCGCTTCTTGCAATGGATTTAGACAAGCTCGCCTCGATCTATACCGATTTGGGGAATTACACGCAGTCCGAAGCACTGCATTTACGAATTTTAAAGATTCGCCAGCGTTTCTATGGCGCGGAGCACGCTGAAGTGGCGAATACTATGAGTCGGCTTGGATATTGCTACCTCAACATGGGTAAATTCGACTTGGCTGAAACATGGCTGAAACGCGCGATGGACATGCGCAAAAAGCTGTTTAAGGAAACTTCGTGGGAGTTAGCCAATAGTCACAGGGGACTGGGTAACTTGTACAAAGACCAAGGAAAGTATGCGCAGGCAGAGGCCGAGCTTACAAAAGCATACATCATCGCCGCCGAGGTCTATGGACCTGCTGACCCACGCATCGTTTCGTATTTGGACTCGTTGTCGAGATTAATGCGAGTAACAAATAGGTTCGACGATGCAGAAAAACTGCTTAATCAGGCCTTGCCCATTGTCGAAAAAGCTGCCGGACCCGGCCATCCGAACACGGCACATATCTTGTTGAGTTTGGGCAATTTCTACTGGAGCAGAAACGATCCGGACGACCTCGCCAGGGCGAAGGAACTCTATGATCGAGCGCTCATGATCGATGAAAAAGCATATGGACACGATTCTGAGGCTGTAGCCAACGTATTGGGCAACCTATCCAACACGGCACAAAGCCAGCGTCAATATGAGCGCGCGGATGCGCTGCGAAAGCAGGCGCTGACCATTTTTACAAAGCTCTATGGCGAGAACGACACTCACACCGCAATGCAATATTGTAATCTGGCCAACTTGTATTCAGTTCAGTCCAACTTTGCAAAGGCGCTCCCAGTTTATCAGCGCTCGGTCGCCATTTATAAACAACTCAATGCGCTCGATCGAGCCAGCGCCATTCGCACACTCGGCGCTCTGGCGACCTGTTACACCAATCTAGGAAAACACGACGACGCCGCCAAGTTATTTGAACAAGCGCTTGCGCTGGCAGAAAAAAACCTCTCCCCCGAGAATTCCGTTTTTTCCTACGTTGTCAAGAACTACGCTTTCACGCTCAACAAATTGAACCGCAAAGCCGACGCCGACAAAGTCCTCGCCCGCCTCAAAACCGCGCCGGCTGATTAGCCGTGACGGGACATTAACAATTCAGATTCGAATGAGTATTTCCGCCAATACGCCTCACGTTAGAAACCTCACTTCTCGCTCGCCCTTTCCTCCGCCACACAAGCCACGCAACCGCTCGCATACGAATCACACAGCGAAAAGAGTCGCTAGGGAGATGCACAAATCAATTAAAAAGTTGCTCTCGGCAAAACCATATTTGCCTTGAGCCTGGCTGTTTTTGAAGTACATTTTCGCTATTCCAACCGCGACGAAGGGCCAGCCATAATACGTATCTCTCCAGCCGCCCCTTCCTCGCTACTGCACGCCGTCCCTCCCAACAATAATAATTTTCTGAATTCTACAATTTTACGAAGCAAATACTGCGCAAAACCGTCTTTCAAGTGAATCTCCACGCACATTCAGTGATATGCGGTCAAAGCGATCGGCCTCTCATAGCCGCGCGGCACTTTTTGAGGGATATGCATGCATCCGAGTCTATGCGCAAAATTCTTGATTGCGTCCGTCGTTCTGTGTGCCGCGGCATATGGCGAGACTGCCGGCCTGGCGCTCGACGGCGGCGCGGGTGTCACGGAAACGCTTGCGCAGATTATGGCGCGCGAGGCGGCGCGGCCCAAGGACGCGAAGCCTCGCGTCTTGCCTCCGCGCAGGCGGCGTCCACCAATCGCCACAAATTCGCTCAGTGCTCCCGCGGCGCCGGCGGAGTTTGGCGCAGCGGAACGGTCGGCAAGCGCGGTCGCGCCGCGCGGCGTGCAATCGGTTGGCACGAGTTTTCTTGGCGTGGACGAAACTATATCGCAGGTTTCGCCGCCCGACAGCATGGGCGCGGTGGGACCCACGCAGATTTTCGTCTGCGTCAACAATCGCTTCCGGCTCTTCGACCGCGCCGGCAATCTTCAGAGTTCGCTCGACGTTTCATCCGATGCCTTTTTCGCATCGGTGCTCGGCGGTTCGACCAGCGCCGACCCGCGCGTGCGCTACGACCGTCTCTCGCAGCGCTGGTATGTGACCATGATCGATTTTTTGAATCACTTCATGCTGGCGGTCAGTTCGGGCCCGACGCTCACCGACACCACCACCTTCACCTTTTATCGATTCGCCGTGGACGCCGGACTTTCCGCGGGCGCACCCGATTTTGGCGGCTCGCCCGACTACGACACGCTCGGTGTGGATGTGAACGCGCTGTACATCGGCTGCAGTGTCTTCGATCAGAATTCCAATCTGATCGGCGCCTCAGTTTTCATTGTAAATAAAACCAGCCTGCTCGGTGGCACGCTTGCCTATACGGCCTTCCACGACGTCTCGCTCTATCCCAATTCCGGAATTTACACACCACAGGCCGTGGACAACGACGACCCCGCTGCCACGCAAGGCTATTTCATCGGCGTTGACAATACGTTGACCAATCGCCTGGTGCTGCTGCGCGTCTCCAATCCCGGCGCCTCGCCAACTATTTCGGGCAGCATTGCGATCACGGTCCCGGATTACGGCGCCTACTCGCTGACCACCGTTCCCGCGCTGGGCAGCACCGCGCCGCTGGACGACAACGACACGCGCCTCTTTCAAGCGATGATGCGCAACGGCAGTTTGTACACAGCGCACAACATCCTGGTCAACTCCAGCGGAGTGGCAAACGCCCTCGGCGACCGCGACGGCGCGCGTTGGTACGAGATCATCAATTTGAGCGGCACTCCGCGGCTGCATCAAAGCGGCACAGTCTTCGATTCTGCCGCGGCCAATCCGCGCAACTATTTCTTCCCAAGCTGCATCGGCACCGGACAGGGGCACATGGCGCTTAGTTCCTCCGTGGCGGGCAACAACGAGCACGCTGAAGTCGCCGCGACAGGACGGCTGGCCGGCGATGCGCTCGGCACAATGCAAACGCCGTTTATCGTTGTGAGCAGCAGTTCAACCTACAATTACGAGCCCAACTTTCAACGCTGGGGCGATTATTCAGCAACGGTGCTCGACCCCAACGACTACATGACCGTCTGGACCTTTCAGGAATATTGCAGCGCCACCGATGTGTGGGGCGTTCGCGTCATTCAACTGAAAGCGCCGCCGCCAGCCACGCCCTCGGCCTTGTCGCAGACCAGCGTTCCCGCCACTGGCTCCAACCTTGTCATCACGCTCACTGGCACCAGCGTCAACGGTTCGGGATTTTACGATCCGGGAACCGGTTTCCTCAACCACCTTGCCGCATCCGTCAGCGGCGGCGGCGTGACCGTCAATAGTGTGACTTACGTTGACCCGATACACCTCACGCTCAATCTTTCCACAAACAGCGCAGCGCCCGGCCCGCGCTCGATCACCATCGTTAACCCCGACGGACAAAGCGTCACAAGCAACGCCTCGTTTCTGTGCGTCGCGCTGCCCGGCTCAGCCAGCCTCACTGCGGTGAATGTTGCCGGACCCGCCGTTGTCGATCAAGGCATCCCTTTCCCGCTCGGCGTCTCTATGCGCGATGGCTGTAACGGTGCGCTGGCAACTTACTCTGGGACAGTCACCTTCAGCAGCGGCGATCCCAACGCGACGCTGCCCGGCGACTACACATTTGTACCAAGTGACAGCGGATCGCGCATGTTCATGGTCGCGCTCCAACAATTGGGCACTGTGAACATCACCGCGACCGACGTGGCCAGCGCAATCAATGGATCGCTGAACGTGCTTGTGACCGGCTTGCCAGTTTTTTCGGTGAATCCAGGGGGCGTGCCCAATCCGGGCGTAGTTGGAAAGACGGTGAATTTCTCCGCGACGGCCACAAGCCCGCAGCCGCCGGCATTGACGTACGCCTGGGATTTTGGCGATTCGGCAACCGCAAGCGGACAAGCTCCGACTCACGTTTACGTGAAGCCCGGAAATTACACTGTCTCCGTCACGGCCAGCGACAACCGCGGCGGCTCCGCCACGGCGAAACTGAGTTATGCGGTTACGGCTCTTCCCCTGATCGACTCCCCGGCCAGCGCCGCGCCCAATCCAGCCGGTGTCGGCCAGTCGATCAGATTTAACGTGGCTGCCTCCGAAGTCGGCGGCGACACGCTCACTTTTTCGTGGAACTTTGGCGACGGCGCCACCGGCTCAGGCCCCAGTATCGCCCACGCCTACGCGTCGCCGGGTGTCTTCACGGTCGGCGTGACTGCGACCGACTCGCGCGGCGGCACCGTCAGCGGCTCGGTGCAGGTGCAAGTCAATGCGCCGCTCGTCGGCGTCGGTTTTGACAGCGATGGCGATGGCTTCTCCGACGCTTTCGAACTGGCCACCGGATCCAATCCGAACGACGCGAGTTCCGTCCCGCTGGGCGTCAACCTCGCCGCCGGAATCCTCCCGCTGAACCTCGTGAAGCTCGGCACGCATCTGGATTTTTCGCACAAGCTCAAGGATTCGCTCACGGCCTCAGGCACCCTGGCGGTTCCCGACGGCTTTACGGTCGCCGGCGCGGGTGTCGTGATCGACGTGAGCGGCGTGGTCACTTTGGTCACCTTGGATTCAAAGGGCAACGGCGCGAAACTATTCAAGCTGCAAGTGCGCGCCACCAAGGGCGTGGTCGCCGCGCAGTTTGCAAAATTCTCCTTCGCGCTCAAGAACGTGAATCTCGCCGCGGCGTTGGCCAAGTCAGGATTGACCAACTCTACCGTGAAAAACAAACTCGTCAATATTCCCGTGGCGGTCCTGTTCAATAGCAAGGCCTTCCAGTCGCCGTACACAGGGTATTATACCGCGACTCTCAATAAGACCGGCGCGTCAAAATAAGCGCGCAAATTCGGGGAGTGACTGTGATTCGGAAATAGGCGCATTCCCCAACAGTACCGGCGAAGCAATCCGCGTCTGCTTTATATACGCGCTTTCACCGCTTTCACTAAGAATATTGGCTCACCGCGCACAGAACGCGCGCCCAGATTGTTGAATAGGTTTTCGCGCAATGGCTTGGACAAAGTGCATATTCTGCGGCGTGGACTTCCAAGCGAACCACGGGAAGCCGCTGGCGTGTGCCAGACTCAAGTGTCGACGAGCTCACCGTGAACCAGCGCGGTAGTAAAGCGTGATGGATTCTGTGGGCATGGTTGTCCCCTTGAATGAACGCTGGAGTGTTGAAAGAAATGCGGAAGGTGGGCGAGGAATGAAAGTCGATTGGGCTGGCACTATGTAGGGATAGTCAGCTTTGCTTACGACTTATTCTTACGCGCGGCGCGGCGGCGGATTAGCCATTCGCAAAGGAAACAGACGGCGAAGAAGATGATCTGTGCCGCCGCGCCATTAAGAATGCATCCCAAAAGGGCAAATCGGCCTTCATAAGTTGACTCTTCAATTGTCTCGACATAAATCAGCCTTGCATCCTGCGGCCAACGGCGTCGCTCTGCGGAGCCAGCCTTACCGCGATCGGCACGAAAAGCTCTTCGCGCTGATCGACGAGGGCTTCGGCACCATTGAATTCGCCGAGACATATTGTTCGACGACAAGGAAGACGGCCGCCTTCTATCGCCTTAAAGCCGAAAAGGCCGAAGGCGTGGTATTCAAATGCAATGACGCGCCGTACGCGCTGGGCCGACCGGTCAGCCGATGGTTAAATATTGCCGTCAACCATGGTGCGTAGTGCTACGTTTCTGGGTTAGCAACGTCGACGGTCGACGGAAAAGAGAACGTCATTACCGCGTCGACAGGTGAATTCTCTGATCCAGGTGAAGAGTTGAAAGAGCCACCCGCGTAGGAGGGAAACTTGACGCCGCACTCTCGCGAAATATCCCTTTTTGAGGGGCTGGCAGACTCGTCAGCTAAATGCCCCTGCGGTTACAGTTGGCGGACATGGACGCACTGAAGGTCAGCTAGAATGCCTCCCGCGGGGCACTTATGGTGGAGAAAATTTAGAATCTTTCTCTAAAACTATGCCAATCTTTTTGACGCTGATATGGAAAGCTTGTGCGCTAAAAATTGACCGTGCCTTGATTTGCACGATCTTGGTTAAACTTTCTTCGTCCGATCAGCCTGTCAATCGACGGAATTGTGCGCCGACGCCAAGTTTTACTCAAAGACGGGTGAAACGCACCTCGTGTTCTTTCGGAGCGAACGATTGTTTTTCGGATGGATGTGCGGCGTAGCTTGGCTTGCCGGCTTCAGCATTTCAATCGGGTACTGTCTCCTGGACAACACATGCCTGTTGTGTCGATCACCGGTTTAAGTTCCCCGCCCTCGATGACCTTCACACTAGCCGGGTCAATTCCATGCGGCAATGATTGATCTCCCGACCTGCTGTGAACCGTTTTTGTTGACCGCCGATCAAAAAGGAACAAAGCGGATGGGGAGCATCTGGTATTCCAACGCTGCCCGAACTTATGGTGCATTGTGAGCAGTCGTGGGAACAGGAGACTTCATTCGCGCGTGCGGTGGACACGACGAAGGACGACGACGCCACGACGATCAAAAAAGTTGGCCGAGCGAATGCTGTCGGGCCTATGGCGTGGGTACAGGATACAGAATAGGAGGCGTCCATATCTCATTATTTCGCCTTCGCCTTCTCAGCATCCTACTTGCGGAACTTCTCAAGCGTTTCGCGGTCCTCACGGGCCAGGTCGGCTTGAGCGTTTTGGTACCATTTTCTAATATCGGTGCGGGCATTAAGGGAAGGTGCAATGTCGGCACCGGTGAGTTTGTTAAAGGCGGCGAGCATTTCTGAGAATTCCTTCCGCTCGGTTTTGACGAGGTTGATCGCGGCGTCGTTGTTCGTGCTGGTCGGATCGACGGCAACAAATTCTGGGTAGCGCATGTTGACGTAGATGTGATCGGAGATGGCACCGGCGATTTCGGTTTTGAATGGCGACGCCGCCATGAGTTTGGCCATACCGATTTTCATGGGCTGGTCGCGTTTGTCGGACTTGGTGAAACAATCGGCAAGCAGATGCGAAACGGCAGGATCACGCAGCGGCATTTTGCTAAGCACACTGAACGCGATCCAACGCACGTCGCGGTCAGTGTCGGTGTTAACGACGATGGCCAGCATCTGCCAGGAACTGGTATCGACGGCGTGCAGCAGGATTTTGGGTGCCTCCTTCCGCTGCTTGGCATTGGGATTTGCGTAAGCTTTTTTGAATTCAGCCTGCGCCTTGGTCTCGTCGGGCGAGAGTGCGGCGGCGCGGCAGGAAGCGGCGAGAAAGAGAGTGGCGAGAACAAATAAAGAACGCATGAGCATGGGTCGCCTCGCAGGAGGGTTTAAGATGATTACACCGGGGCAGGGAGAACCTTTAAAGGCACAGGTCCGAGCCGCCTTCATGTCATGTTAAGGCTTCTTAGCCTTGAAAGATTGGAGCATTTTCTCAACGTCGGGGAAGATTTTTGCTTCATTATCCGGGAAAATCGTGCTCACAATGAAATAGCATCGCTCACCATCCATAAAGACCCATTGGCGCCAGCGGATTTCCTTCTTGAGCTGTGAGGGCACCATCGATTCAAAATAGAGTGCATCGAAGCTGCCGACT
>DATGGK010000170.1:0-55726 GCA_035308565.1 Planctomycetota bacterium
TTTGCTGGTGGTGCTGTGGACCGGCCGCAAGCCGACCAAAGCCTCGCTCTTTTACCTGAGCATGTACTTTCAAGGCTGGGCCAGTCTGGACGAAGTGGAAGCCCATCTGAAAAAACTCAAGCCCGCCAAGTAGCGCCTTCGCGTCCGAGGTCGAATCGCCGCGCCCCCGCACGCCCACCCGCATTCTCCGCAACACGCGAAATCCTGGACGCCGCCGCACAGGCCCGCGACACTCGCCTTTCTCAGTCAATGTCACTATGGAGGCAACTGAAGGGCCGAACAGGATTGGGGATGTCCCTCAATAAAGAAGGGAAGCTTATTTCGAATTGGGGATAGTCGCAAGAAAAGGAGGGACATCCCTGAAGAAAAGGCGGAGGGGCCTGAAAACTTTAGGGAGGGCGATCAAGCAAGGGGGGATTTCCCTCACGCAATCGGGGAAGGTGCACAAAAGTGTGCGGTAATTTCAGCAAACTTCGTGGGGATAGCAACTTGTAAAGGAGGATGGGAGATGGCGCTGGGAACAAAGCGCGGCCAAGGAGACATTGCCCGTCCCGATCCCCGGCACAATTTTCATTTTTTGCTTTCCCACTCTGGCGTGTTATTCTTTGCCCGCCATGTCCGACGTGACCCTCCTACTCGACGCGGTCGGGCGCAGCGATGCGCAGGCCATGGACAAGCTGCTGGCGCTGGTGTACGACGAATTGCGCGGGGTGGCCGCTGCGAAACTGGCGCGCGAGCAATCGGGGCAGACGCTGCAGCCGACGGCGCTGGTGCACGAGGCGTTCCTGCGTTTGCTGGGCGCGGACGCGCCGGTGCGCTGGGAAAACCGGCGGCATTTCTTTGGCGCGGCCGCGGAAGCCATGCGCCGGATTCTCGTGGATAACGCGCGCTCCAAGCAGCGCCTCAAGCGCGGCGATGGCCGGCGCTCCGTCGAATTGAAAGAACAGCTCGCCGTGCAAACGACCATGGACGAGAGCGATCTGCTGGCCGTGCACGAGGCTCTGGACAAGCTGGCCGAAGCGGCGCCGGACGTGGCGGAATTGGTCAAGCTGCATTACTTCGCGGGCCTGCCATTCAAAGAAGCCGCCGGCATTCTCGGAATCCCCGAGCGAACCGCGAAGCGTCATTGGGCTTATGCGCGCGGATGGCTGTTTCGCGAACTGGGCGGCAAAACGCTTCACGCCACGTGATCGCCAGCATGAGTCAAGTGCATCGGAAATGTGGGATGTTCGTGTGAAAAAGTTGGCCCTTCGTTCCGTAAAACGGCGCATAGAGCGATGAAGCAAGCGATCAAAGTCCCTTCGGATTTCACGGCCATGAATCCCGCGCGCGCCGCCATCGATATTTTCGGCGAGGCTTACGAGATCGAAGACTCGTCGCGCCGCGCCGCGTTTCTGGATGCCGCGTGCGGCGGAGACGCGCCGTTGCGCGCCGAGGTGGAGGAATTATTGCGTTGCGAATTGGAGGCCGGCGCCAGCTTCCTGCCCGTGACAGAGGGCACGGTGGGCGCGCTTGGGCCGCCGCCCGCCGAATGCGATTCGGACCAGCCAGTCACAATGCTCGATCGAACGCAAATCGAAAACGAGTGCATCGGGCCGTACAAGCTGCTGCACAAACTGGGCGAAGGCGGCATGGGCACCGTGTATCTGGCCGAGCAACCCGGGCCGGTGAAGCGCAAAGTCGCGCTGAAAGTGGTCAAGGCCGGCTTGAATTCCGCGCAGGTGATGGCGCGCTTCGAAGCGGAACGACAGGCACTGGCGCTGATGGACCATGAGAACATCGCCAGAGTATTTGACGGCGGGACGACGCCGGGCGGGCGGCCGTTTTTTGTGATGGAGTTCGTCAACGGCATGCCCTTCACGCGCTATTGCGACGATGTCAAAATGGCGCTGCGCGGGCGCCTGAAATTGTTCGTGCAGGTGTGCAAGGCGATTCAGCACGCGCATCAGAAAGGCGTGATTCACCGCGACATCAAGCCGTCCAATGTGCTCGTCGAACTGAAGGACGACAAGCCAGTGCCTAAGGTGATCGATTTCGGCGTGGCCAAGGCGCTCAATCAAAAATTGACGGACGAAACGGTCGTCACGCTGCAAGGGTCGGTGGTGGGCACGCTGGAGTACATGTCGCCGGAGCAGGCGGAGATGAGCGCGCTGGGCGTGGACGCGCGCAGCGACATCTATTCGCTGGGTGTGCTGCTGTTCGAATTGCTGACCGGCACGACGCCGCTGGAACGGCGGCGCATCAAGGAATCGGCGTTTCTGGAACTGATGCGCATCATTCGCGAGGAAGAAGCGCCGAGGCCGAGCACGCGCGTCAGCCATTCGAAAGAGAATCTGGCCGCGCTGGCGTTGAACCGCAACACGGACCCGCTGCGCCTTGCCAAACAAATCGAAGGCGAGCTGGATTGGATCGCACTCAAAGCGCTGGAGAAAGACCGCTCGCGCCGGTACGAATCGGCCAATGGCCTCGCGCGCGACGTGGAGCGGTATTTGAACGACGATCCGGTGGAAGCATGCCCGCCCAGCAAATGGTATCGCTTGCGGAAAACAGTGCGGCGCAACAAGGGTTTGTTTGCGGCCGGCGCTGCCGCGGGCGCTGCGCTGGCCGCCGGACTGGCCGGCACAACCTACGGTTTGATCCAAGCCCGCGGCGAACGCGACCGATTCGTGATCGCTCACAATGCCGAACTGCGCGCAAAAGAACGCGAGCAGATGGCTGAGCGCGAACGCAGGCTGCAATGGGTTGAATTGCTACGCCGCGCCGCGCCGCGAAACGTGCCGCAGATTCTGGAATCGATGCGGGAAACGCCGGAGCTGTTCAGCGAACCGCTGCGCCGGCAGTTTGATGACCCCACCGCGCCCAATTGGCTGCGCCTGCGTTTTGCGTGCGCGCTGGCGGCGATCAAGCAGCCGCCCAATGAGTTTCTGGTTAACGCAATCGCCACCGCGCCGCCGCTGGAATCGGGGCACTTGATCGCGGCCTTGCGCGCCGGCGGCGAACCGGTGCTCAAGTCGCTGGCCGCGAAAGCCGCGAACGAAAACGACCTCGTGCTGCGCGCCCGGTACGTGGCGACGCTCTTGTCGCTGGGCGATTCGCAATCCGCCGCGCAGATTTTCCGCGCCGCGCCCGACCTCGCCCCGCGCAGCGCGTTCGTCGCCACGTTTGCGCACTGGCATGGCGATCTTTACGAGGCGGTCGAGCTGCTTTGTTCAAGCAGAGACGCGGACGTGCACAGCGGACTTTGCGCGGCGATCGGCGCGATCGCGCCGGCGTCGCTGTCGGTGGAGGAACGCCAGACGGCGCAGGAAACTCTGCTCGCGCAGTATCAAAATGCGCCACGCGCCGGCACGCACAGCGCCGCGGGCTGGGCGCTGCGCAAATGGAATGTAACGGAGCCCGCGCTGGAGCGTTCGAGTTCCGCGCCTGCGGAGCGCGACTGGTTCGTCAACGGCCAAGGCATGACCATGCTGCGCGTGATGCCCAATGCGTACAGCATGGGCGGCCCGCAAGGCCGCATGGTGATGCTGACGCGCGGTTTTTACATGGCCGACCGCGAAACGTCCGTCGAATTGTTCAAGAATTTCATGGCCGATAAAGGGGCGCCCGAGGCAGAGAAGCCGGCGAATTGGCCCGGACCGAAAGTGGGCGTCGCGCCGCGCGCGGAATGCCCCGTCAACAACGTCAGCTATCCGGACGTGATTCTGTTCTGCAATTGGCTGAGCCTGCGCGAAGGCCGCTCGCCATGCTATACGCGCGATGCGGCGGACGGTGCGTGGAACTGCGACTTTGACGCCGACGGCTATCGGCTACCCACCTGCGCCGAATGGGAGTTTGCGTGCCGCGCCGGCGTGCAGACGCGCTTTCCGTTTGGAGACGATGGCCGCTGGATTCAGGACTACGCCAACATTGCGGAATATCACTGCGAACCGGGCGGAAGTTTGCTGCCCAACGCGTGGGGCTTTTTCGACATGCTCGGCAACACCTGGGAAATGTGCTGGGACGATCCAAAACAACCGTCGGAGGCAGAGATCGATCCGTTCAGTCCTCCGAATAACGGATTCGGAACCATCTGTGGAGGCGCGTTCAATGGCGGAACGTTTTATGCGCATCCGTCCTGCCGAACCTTTATGGCCTTCGAGGGCCGCGTAAATTCCAACGGCTTCAGAGTGGTTTGCGGCGATCCCGCGCACCGCCTATCGAAGGACGATTTCGCCGCGAAATCGGCGGAAGTGCGCAAGAAACTCGCCGCAAAGCGCGAGTCAAACGAAGCGAACGATGGCAAGCGATGAATTGCTTAGCGTGCTTTTCGCATTGCTTCGGGTGAACGGCGCAGAGTTCGACTTCCTGCTTCCGAATTCCGAATTCCCAATTTCCAATTTCCGCTAATGCTTGATCACATCAATCCGCCAGGTGTGGCTGCCGACATCGACCGAATTCTGGCCCAGATTGTTGACGCGCACAGCGACCACGGTCTTTCCCAAAATGACGGCGACAATGCCGTTCCAGATGATGCCGTTGCCCAGGTCGTCGCTGGGCGTGACGATCACGGTGTCGCCGACCGCCGCGCTCGCGAAGGGCACGTTTTCGACGTCATAGCCCGGACCATTGACTGTACCGTGGTCCAACACCACGGACTTAGAAATCCAGTCGGTGATCGGCGTCGAGCCGGCGCCGTTGAATTGCAGAGATGTGAACTGGCCCGTGGACGCAGTGTTGGCGCCGATGGGCGTGCCGTCGATGCTGTTGGCGGTGAGGCTGCCGTTGAGTTGCATGGACGCCGTTCCGGTATTGAGCGTCAGCAGGTTGGTGTTGGCTGCTTGATTCGACGCGCGGACGATGAAGCGGTCGTTGCCGGACGGAATTCCATATTCGCTGCCAAGCGTCAGCACGAGGTCGGATTGGTTGTTGATCTGATTCGAACGCTGTAGCGAGATGGTATCGGAGTTTTCGCCCGGAGTGCCGAAGTAGAGCGAGTTGCCGGTCTGGAGAGTTTTGTTTCCGCCGATGGATTGATCGCTGGTGAGATCGACGAAATTCTGAGTCGCTGAACCGGTGCCGCCGTGCGCGATCGCGACGACGCCGCTGACATTGGTGGCGTTGCCATTGAGCGTCGCGGTGATGGTTCCGGCGCTGAAATTTCCGCTGGCGTTGCGCCGTACGATCGCGCCGTTGGTATTGGCGCTGGTCGCGTTGCTGACGACATTGTTGTTGGCGGCGCCGGTGACTTCGCCGTTGAGCGTCACGCCCGCCGCGACCGCGGTCAGTTTGCCGTCCGCGGCCACGACGATGGAAGTATTGTCCGCGTAAACCGCGCCGAGCTGCGCGGGCGTGGTCCCGGCAATCGGCAGCACCAGCGACGGATTGGGATAGGTGCCGGATAATCCGCCGCCTGCCGGTCCCGTGGGCGGCAACGCCGTCGGCAGCGGCTCCCATTGCGCATTGCCGATTCCATCGGCGGCGAGAACTAAATTGGCCGACGCATTGCCGCTGCTCACTTTGTCGGCGGAGACCGCGGCCGGCGCAAGTTTCGGATTGGTCACGCTGCCGTCGGCCAGCACGGCGGCGGTCCCGATGGAACTGGCCGCAAAGATGCTGAACGGCGCCGAGGACACTGTAATGGGCGTCTTGTTCGCGGTGCCGCTGACTCGAATGACGCAGTTGCCCGACGGCGTATTCGGCACAATGAAATTGTACGGCGCCGCGATGCCCCGGCTCACTGTGATCACGCCCATCGGCACAAACGTGGCGCCGCCATCCACGCTGCACTCGACAGTGACCGCAGCCGGCTTGACGCGCTGCCCCAGCCGGATTTGCTGCGTCGTGCCAGCGACGAATGCCTCGCCGCCGCGCGGGTAATCAAGCGAAAGTGCGGGCGTCGCGGCGAAACACGGCGACCCGATGAAGATTAGATTCGCTGCAAAAAGCACTGCTTGCAATTTGAAGTTGAACACGGCGCACCTCCAGAAGTCGGCATGGAATGAATCTCGGGCGGTCACACACGTTCATGCGACAATCGGCGGCGCGAAGGGCCAGTATTCTGTTGAATTTTCCTCGATATTTTTCCGTCGAATTCCGCTCACAGGTGGCAAATGTGCCGGATCGGCAGGAGGCGCCGGCGGCGCTACCGAACCATCCGCCAACACGCACAAACGCACCCGATGCACTCCATCTCCACACCTCCGCGCCTTTGCGCGAAGAAATACGCTTCCTGAAAGAACTCGCCGGCTTCTCCGTTAAGCCTGTTAGGAGCGTCCTGCTCCTCGCCACAACAGGAGGGGAACCACCGTGAAACCAATTCCATGTATCGTTGCAAATCTGCTTGTACTCTCCGCAACCGTCCTTTTTTCCGCCGATGACGAATGGAATCTTCCCGCCGCGCAGCGCGTCAGTGAAGCCGAAGACGCCGCGGCGCGCGGCGACCGGGCGCTCGCGCAGTGCGTGCTGCAGCGCCTCGAATCCGAAGCCGCGGCCAGCGTCTCGCTCACCGACCGCGCCGCCGCCGCCGCGCACTCCGACCGCGTCCGGCTGGCCCTCGGCCGCGCGCACACGCGCGCGGGAAATTGGGAACTAGCGCTGCCGCTCTTCCACGCCATTGCGCTCGAAGGCAAGAGCGCCGCCGTGCAGCGCGCCATCTGCGCCGCCACGCTCGACGCGCTCAAACCGCTCCTGCTCCAGCCCGACGGTCGCGTCGTTGCGCCCTGGACGCCCATCGCCAACGACAAACACGGCCCGCGGCAGCCCGACGCCGCCCTCCGCGCGCCCTACACGCGCATCAGCCGCCGCGACGCCGCCGCGCGCATCGACGCGACGATTGGCGCTTGGCAGCGCATCGCCGAAAACGAAACGCAACCAAAAGATGGCCCGCGATCGCCAAACGAGTCGCGACCGCAAGGGAGCGGGAATCCCTCCGACTCCGAACGCGCCACTCTCGCCGCGCTCGACGCGCCAACCATTGCCCTCGTCCGCTACGCCTGGGGGCTCTCAACTTTCGACGACACCGCGCGCGTCATCGAGGCCACAAACCGCGATCAAAAGGCCGTCGCGTCCCTCCGCTTCGCGCGTTTGCTGCTCGACGAACGCGATCTGCGCCGCGCCCTTTCGCTGCTTCTCGCATTGGAACGCGCCGAACCCAGGGATGAACCTTCAAACGCCGCCGCCGAAGAACTTCTTCGCATTCACATCGCTTACGAGCGCCTCAGCCGCGCACTGCCGATGCTCGATCCGGATGCCGCCGCGGGATTGCCGCAGACATTCGCCGCGGCCGTGCAGCCCTATCTCAAAGATCCCGCCTGGGCCGCGCGCCGCGAAAAAATCGCGCGCGAACTCGACGCCGCTTTCGGCACCGTCGATTTGAGCATCGTGCTCGGCAACGCGTCGTTCGAAGCTGCCGTCCAATCCGTTCCAAAGCCCGTCGACAAAAGCAACATCGAAATCCCACCCGATATTCTGGCAAAAGCCGAACTCGGCGATCATTTCGAAATCATCAACCCGGATCTTTCAGACTTCTATAAGGGCGACGCCCAAACTGTTCCCGAAAAAAAACGCAATCGATACAGCCAACTTGGCCTTCTCGCCGGTGTCCTGCACAAAAATCTGCTGCCCACGCTCAATCCGCAGCGTGCCGGCGCGCGCGAATTCCGCGAAGAATACGAATTGCAAATCGACCATCAGGAATTCTTGATTGAAGCGTCCTCCGAAAATCCCCGGGTTCCCGCGTCTCCGAGTCCCGATGTCTCCGCCGTCCGCCCTCTCTCTCCCTCCGCGCGGCTGCGTTTGACCATCCTCACCCGCTATCACGGCACAATCGAAATCGAAGCGCGCCGCCTGCCCAATCGCGACGCGTTCGAAAAGCTCGACAACGCGCTCACGCCGGCGCAAATCGCCGCGCTGCCCGTCGCGAAATCGTACTCGCTTCAATTGAAATCGCTCGCCGACAATCTCGAACCCGACCCGACCAAACAACTCCTCGAAATCAAAGAGCACGGCCTCACGCCCGGCTTCTACGTGTTGCTGGCCCGCGCGCGCTATTCGCCCGTCGTCGCCATTTCGCGCCTGGCGGTCAGCGACGCGCGCCTCATCGCGCGCCATTCGCCAAGCGAAATCCTGCTCTGGTCGATCGATCGCCTCACCGGCGCGCCGCGTCCCGCAGCGAAACTCAGCGGCGAACTCATGCTCCTCTATTCCGGCGAAACCGCATGGGGCGACAAGCCGCTGCCCAGTAGAACGGAACTCCTGCTCCGTTCCATTGACCGCGAAAGCGACGAGGCCCTTGCCCAGGGCCGCAAACCGTATCGCTCAGCGGAATGGGAACGCACCGAATTCCTCAAGGGTTTCGGCGACGCCCTCAACGACAACGCCCAACTCGCCGGCAGCGATTCGTACCTCGCCGGCGTCACCGAAGCGAAAAAACATCGCGACGATTTTCCACCGCAACGCCTGCCGCTCCCGCCGCAAGCCGACGGCAACGGCCTCTCACGCATCGCCCTGTCTGCATCATGGCGCGGACACGCCTGCCGCATCCGCGCGCGCGTCGATGACTGCGAAGTGGACGCGCTCGACGTGACTTGCGCGCTCAAGCCCGAACACACCGAGCGTGTCGTCGAGTGGGTCGCCGACCGCCCCGAAGTGCGCCCCGGCCAAAGCGTGCGCCTGCGCGGATTCGTCCGCGAAAGCCGCGATGGCCGGCTCGCGCTGGTGCACGGCGGCGAAATGCCGCTCGCGCTGAGCCTCAACGGCGCGGCGCTCTTCGATTCCATCGTTCCCATTGACGCCGCGGGCGTTTGCGTCTTCGAACAGCTCATCGACCCCGACGCCCGCGACGGCACGCTCGTCGCCACCTCCGCGGGCAAATCCAAACCGCTTTGCATCGTCACCGGCGGCGCGCTCGCCACGCGCCAGTTGCGCCTGGAACTGCCCGCTCATCCCGTTGCCGCCGGTTCGCGCGTCAAAGGCAAAGCCGTCGTCGAAAGCGCCGCTGGCGTGCCGCTGGCCGGCGTGCCGGTGACACTCCACGCCTATTTTACGAAATATGCGTGGGAACAAAATCTGCGGCTGCCCTTCGGCGACAACTTCGCGCGCGGCGCCAACTCCGGCGCCCTAATGCAGGGCTGGGATTCTGAACAGGAATTGCTCACCAATCAAAATGGAGTGGCCGAATTTACATTGGAACTTCCTGAAGACCAAAGCGCCGTCGGCCATATTCGCGCCTTCACCGCGTCCGCCGAAGCGCCGCAGACATTGCACTCTGCGGTCGAACAATACGGCACAGTGCTCGGCATGGGCTCCGATCACATTGTTCGCGTCGAACGCTTCGATCAGCCTGCGCTCGGCAAACCCGCCGCGCTGGCCATCGAAGCGCGCACGCTCAGCGGCGAACCGTACACGCAGCCCTTCGAAGTCTCCGACGACGAAGGCCACATCCTCGCCACCTTCACGCCCGGCGCGGACGCGCGCGGCCACGCCGATGTTCAGCCCATGAACGGCCACGGCTTCAAGCTCCGCGCGGCCGGCGCGCGTTGGCTGCCCATCGTTTCGACACAACCGCAGCGCGAAGTGGTTGAGCGCCGCGGCACAGTCCTTGCCGCGCAAGTGGATAAAAACGAATACCGCCTCGGCGAAACCGCCGTGCTCACGCTCCGCACCGACCGCCCCAATCTCACCGCCTTGTTCACGACCGAAAATTCCGCGATCACGCGCGCCGAATTGCTCACGATTCCGGCGCGCTCGAAGCAACTTGAAATCAAGCTCACTGAACAAGACTCGCCCGACACCACCGTCGCGCTGACTGTCCTCGCAGACGACCAAGTCGATTGCGTGCTGCTGCCGCTGAACATCGCGCGTGCCGAACGCGAACTTGCCGTGACCGTCTCTGCCGACAGAAATTCCGCGGAACCCGGCGAAACGGTGCAGTTGACCGCCTCCGTGCGCGACTCGCGCGGCGCGCCCGTTTCGGGCGCAGAAGTCGTGCTTGCGGTCTACGACCGCCGCCTGCTGCCCTTTTCGGGCGATCCCGCGCCGCGTTTCGGCGATGCGTTCTGGTCGGCCAGCCACGTGCCGCACAGCGTCGAATGGTCCGCCGCGTACCACACTTTCACCTACGGCGCCGGCTTTCTCTGGCTCGCACCCGAATGGTCCTTCGGCCCGTACGCGGTCAGCGCGCGCGGTTTGTACGCCGATTCCGGTGCCGGCCACGGCTCCTTCGGCAATCGCAGCGGCGGCGGGCGGCGCTTGATGGTCAAACGCCACGGCGGCAGCAAAGCGGCCGAAAGTCTGCGCGTGCGCTCGCGCTTCAGCGAACAAGCGCTCTGGCTGACAGAATTGAAGACAGCCGCCGACGGAACGGTGCGCGCGCCATTGCTTGTGCCCGACGCGCTCACCACTTACCGTGCCGTCGCGTACGCGCTCGACGCGCGCGGCGACGCCGGTTCCGGCACATTCGACCTCTCCGTCCATCGCGACGTGGAACTCGCGCTCGAATTGCCCTCCGAATTTCGCGAAGGCGATCGCACAGAAGTCGCGCTGACCGTCTACAACCACTCCGAAAAGAATCAGCGCATGCAGCTCAAACCCAATTTCGCGCTTCCCATTCTCAGCGCCAGACTCAGCGCCGCCCCGCTTCCTGAAACGCTCGACGTGGACCCGCATTCCAGCGCGACCGTGCGCTATTTGCTGGGTCCCGCCTCAGCGACAGGAGGCGCACTTAGCAATACTTCCTCTCTGCGCTTCGAAATCTCCGCGAATTCTCCCGACGGAAAGACGCTCGATCAAGCAATCTTCGAATCGCCCCTCCGTATGGCCGGCCGCCCGGAACGCGAGGTCACGCAAGCAATCCTGCGTGAAAAGGATTCCGTGCACGTCCCATTCGCCGGCTCGTTCGACGCGCAGCGCACAACTCTCACCGTGACGCTGCGGCGCGGCTTGAAAGGCCTCGGGCTCGACGTTCGCGATCTGCAATTCATCTTCCCTGAACATTGCCTCGAACAAACCTTGTCGCGCTTCGTTCCCGCCGTCGCGCTCGCCGACGCGCTGCCCAACGATAATGTTTCGCCCGAGGAACGCGCGCGCCTCGAAGGCGTCCTGCACAGCGGCGTCGTGCGCCTGCGCACGCTCGGAGGCGGAAGCGAACTGCAGCCGCTCATCGCCTGGTATCTGCGCCGGCTGGCCGCGCTCCCTGCCGGCCGCGCCGAGCTGTGATCCGATCAGGATTGGCGCTCCGCCGCCGCGCAATGCGAACGCCAATTGTTGAGCGCAAAAGGCAACGACGCAAAATTAGAGGACTTTTCGCTCTCCGAAAATTCCGCGCGCACGCCCGCGATGTTCGGCGCGTTCCAGCGCGAGCTGTGGCTGGCCTTCGGCGCCGCGCAAGATTGCCCGCTCGACGCAAGCGCCGCCGAGCGCCGCGCCGAACGCGCGCGCTTCGCCAGGATCGCGCAGTCCGCCGTGCAGCTTGCACGCTCACACAAATTCGAAGTCCACGACTGCGCGCTCGCGGCGCTGCTCTGCGCTCAACTGGGCCTGAACAAGGACGCCGAAGAATTGCTTGCGCTCAGCCGCGATGAGGCAGGACAGCCCGCGTCAGAGCCCAAAGATGGCGGCAGCGCGCAAAATCAGGTTCAAATGCGCCAGCTCGCCGCGGCACTCAACGTCATGAGCGCCGTCACGCTTGAAAAACCCGACACCAAAATCATGCCGCTGGCGCTGCGCCTCGAAGCGCTCGCCGATTCCCGCGCACACGGCTTCGGAACGACTTTTTTGAACGGCGTCGGTTTGCTGGCGCTGGCCGACGCGCTCAAAGTCTGCGGCGGAAACGCGCCGGCGCAACCCGGTCCGATCGCGCTCAAGCTAAACGGTAAAATCGCCGCTGAACTTCCGCCCGGCGTGGACTTGCGCCGCATGACACTCAATGCCGCCGCTGTGGAAGCGGCTTTCCGCGACGAGCAAAACGGCAAGCCGTTCTCCGCCGGCTGGGATTTTTCCATCGGCGCGCCCGCCGGCCAAAGCATTGGCGTCGCCATCGAGCGCCGCACACTTCTGCCCGAACGCTTCGAAGTTCTTTCGCGCGAGGCGCTCAACGCTCGCGTCAACGGCTTTTCAAACGTGCTGCTCAATCCGGAAGCGGAACTTCGCTCATCGAACGGCGCGCCGTCGCAATGCGTGATCCGCCGAACGCTGTTTGTTCGCGCGCCCAACCCGCGCGCGCACGCTGCGCAGGATCCATATTCCGGTTGGCGCCCTTACGCCGGCCAGCCCATTCCCGTGGGAACTGAATTGCTGGCGCTGACCGCCGTCCTTTACGCGCCCGGCGTTCAATGCCTCCAGATCGAACTGCCCACGCTCGCCGGCTGGGAATCGGTGCAGTGGAACGAAGAGCCGTTCGTCAATCCGCACGCGCCCGAAGCAGGTGCTGACATCGAAATTCTTTCGCGCGAGCCGGGATTCATCGACGCCGGCGCGTTTTTAAAACGCGAAAACGCCGCGCGCGGGTTCGCCGCGCACGTTTTGCGCTCAATTCAAGCCCGCAATTGGGCCGATGTCAGACGCACACTGAACACCGCGAAGAAAATGCCTGCGGCGCAATTCGCCGCGCGCGCCGGCTGCCTCGTTGTCTCGCCGTTTACATCCTTCAACGAAAGCGCAGCCGCCAATGTTGGCGAGAACCATGGCGCGATCATGCTCTTCGCGCAATCCGGCGCGCTGCGCGCCGCCGGTCAGTACCGCCTCCCCGGCGCGCGCGCCTGGGCCTGGTACGATCCGGCGATCGACGTCACCGGCGCCGCCGACCGTGTCGAAATCGCCGCCGACGGCGGTTCGCTGGACGCGCCAGACGCGCCCTTTTCGACGGAATGGCTGGAAAAAACGTGGACGCATCTCTCGCAAACCGATTGGGCCATGCCCAAACTGGAGCGCGCGAACGAACCGATGCATGCCGCCAAGTTCGCCCTGCAAGCGCTGGCCCAATGCCACGGCGAACGCGCTCCGGCGCTCGTCGACGAATGGGCCAAAGCGCTGCCGCAGCCCAAAAATTTTGCCGCACTGCGCGAACTGCGCGAATTCCGCCTGTCGATTCTGCGCGATACCGGCCTCGACCACGCCCGTCCCGAAATCGCGAACGCCTTGCTTGCACCCTTCGCTTCATTCGAAGGCCTGCGTGTGGAATGCAGTGCCGCTCGATTGACTGAAGACCAGTTGCCGCCGCTCGAAACGCTTTTGGAATGGATCAAGTCCGAAAAGGAAGACGTCAAAGCGCTGCTTCCGCTGCTCCCCGCGGCCGAGCGCGTCCAAGCCGCCGCGTTTCAGAAAGTGACTGTGCGCGAATTCGCCGAACTCTTCTTCGTCCCTCTGTGGGACAAGCCCGCAGTGACACCCGCCGCCGCTGCGCGCGACTGGCTCTGGCGCCAGCCCGCGCAAGCTTTTTTAAGCGGCCATACCGGCAGCTTGGACCAATGGGTAAAAACGCTCCGCGAGTCCCTTGGATTCGAGATCCAAATCGACCCGCGCTCCCCGCTCGTCGTCTCGCTTCCCGAACCAGGCGACAGCGCGACGCTGCGCGATTATCTCAGCAACCAACTTGCCGCCTGTGGAATCGCAGCCGCCAACATCGAGTCCGGCGAGCACGTCGTACTGCATCGTCTCGACACGCCATCGCCGTCTTTCGCTCCGCAAAAGAACGCGGCCCTCGCCGCGCAAGGCAAACCGCTCGACGCCCGCGTCGCGCTTGACTTGCCGCTCTTCTCGGCCGGCCAAACGCAATCCGCCGTATCCGCGGTGCGCCAAGCGTTCTGGCTGCGCGGCATCCAGCTGGTTGCGCCCGACGCCGACGTTCCAATCAAAGGCGAAACGCTGCACGTGTTCCTCGATTCACTCGCGCGCCACCTCAATCGCGCCGTGCGGGTCGAGAGCGAAATTATTGAACTGAAATAACTGGCCATTTCTAACTACGATCGGTATTAGGTGCCGGCCATTTCTAAGTATCCGCTGTTCAGTACGCATTCGCCGAAAGTTGAACTATGCGTCAAAAAACTCCCCGCGATAGCACTAAACTGGATTGAGACGTGCCAGTTGTCACCCCGCCTGATTTTGCGGGTTGCGCTGCGTTGTTCTTCATGAACACCGGCATCGCGGGGTCGCCGAAGATCTGCTCTGTTCGGCTCATATCCCAGTAGCAGTCTGCCGATTCGGCCGTTTTTCCGAATGCCCAGTACTGTGTTTTCTTCAGCGCGTCACCCCAGCGTATGACGGGTGCGGCGGTATTGTAGAGCAATTTGTTCATGAATTCCGCGGAGACATCGGCATCGACGTAGGTTGAGCTGCCGATGCTGGCGGAAATTCCTCCTTGCGGTTGCGTCAGGGCTTGCAGAGCGATGCTGCAGTAGCCGTTTTGGTTTTTCGCCATCCAGTTTGAGGCGCAGGTGGAATGCGATAAGACGATGTCTGTCGATATCAAGCCAGCTACAAACTACTCAAGGATCACTGGCCGAGCTTCACGCCGTCCGCGCTTATTCATCATCAGCATGATGAGTTTGCATGGCGTGACAGTCCGTTGGATAAAATTTTGGGCGTCAGGGATATTCGATTAGTCCGAGCGACATATTACACAAGCACGCCTCAAAAGGCGTAGACATTCAATTGACATTGGATGCGGTCCATCACGAAGTAAATCATAATGCGTTTGGCGGCGCGCACAGCGGCGTCGCACCGTCAACGCCCGTACCTGCCGCTTCTATCATGTCAACCTCGCTGACACCGGCCGCGACAGAATGAAGCTCGCCAGCTACGAAGCGGAGTTAACCATGACTGCGGCTTCGCCGACTTTGACACTGAAGGCCGCCGCGCCGCGCACAGGACCGCCTGCAACGTCAATAAATGCACTGAAGAATGTTGTCAAAGTGTTGTCACGCCTCCATGGCATTCGATGTCAGCAGATGGCACTCAATGGGAGTTGTTGCCAATCCAACATTCGGGGGGAGTCAAGGAGTTGCTGGTTTAAGGTTTTGAACCACCTCGCCTTACAGAACACTGCGATTCGAATCCCTGTCCGCCACAAAATCATCCCGCTTGTCGAGCTACCTTCAACAAATGCGCAGGAATCGTACCACTGAAAATTGACGCAATCCGAACGACCAGCGGTTCAAACTTGCGCCAGTTGCCCCGATTTGCTGTGGTGAATGAGAAGTTTGCAAAAAATAGGTGTCGCATCCGCATCCACGCAGAGGCGTTACCGTCGTTTGGGCGAGCGAACCGTTACTGGATAATGGGGGCTTGGCTTCGTTTATGGAGCGCCTGATTGAGCTACAGGATGAATTCACTTCCGATATTATCAGCGAATTCGTCCTGGGCCTTAGCAAATGCGCGGTAATTGCTCACCGCTGAGCATGTCCACGATACGTCCGGTTCCGACGCGCGTCCGCAATGTGACCAAACCCTCGCTCCCCGCTGTAACATTGCCCATATGTGTTGCCCCAGTTCCAACGGAATGCGCACGCATGATGTTCAGCGCACGCTCGGCGTCCGTACTTTTCACGAACGCCACGCAGCGCCCCTCGCAGGCCACGTACAGCGGATCAAAACCAAGAATTTCGCAGGCGCCGTGAACGGCCTCTGAAACGGGAATCGCTCCCTCATTAATATCGATTCGCACACGCGCCGTTTGAGCGATTTCATTCAAGGCGGACGCCAATCCGCCGCGCGTAAGGTCGCGAAGGCAATGAATCTCAACGCTGGCTTCCAGCAGAGCCAGGACCATCGCCGATAAAGGCGCGCAATCGCTGGCGATTTCCGATTCAAACGCAAGCCCTTCCCTCGCGGAAATCACCGCGATGCCGTGGCGCCCAATATCGCCGCTCAGTAAAACTGCATCGCCCGCGCGGACGCTCGCCGGAAGAATGCGCAGGTTGTGTTCGATGATCCCAACTCCGGAGGTTGAAATGAACACGCCATCGGCTTTGCCCTGGTCCACCACTTTCGTGTCGCCCGTGACGATTTGAACGCTTGCCGCCGCGGCTGCGTGTTGCATTGACGCGGCAATGCGCCGCAGCGTCGCCAGCGGCAGTCCTTCTTCCAAAATGAAGGCGGCGCTCAACCACATCGGCCTCGCGCCAGACATTGCCAAATCGTTGACCGTGCCGTTGATCGCCAGCGTGCCAATATCGCCGCCGGGAAAAAAGAGCGGGCGGACCACGTACGAGTCGGAAGTAAATGCGAGGTGCGCGCTAGGCAGTGCGCACTCCGCGGCGTCGTGCCGCGTCTCAAGCGCTGGATTCTGAAATGCCGGCAGAAAGACATCTTCAATTAAGCGTTGCGTCAATCGCCCGCCGCCGCCGTGCGCCAGCAAAATGCGCTCGTCGTTCGCCAGCGGCGCCGGACAGGCAAGCGAAACTTCATGCTCTGACATGCGGCGCCTCCGTTCCCGCTCGCTTGTATCGAAAATACGCGGCGCACGCGCCCTCTGACGACACCATTGTGGCGCCCAGCGGATGCTCCGGCGTGCAGCGCGAACCGAACGCAGGGCATTCATGCGGTTTCTTCACGCCTTGCAGAATCTGACCGCTCATGCATTCGCCGGATTCCTCAACGCGCCGCGCCGCGATGCCGAAGCGCAATTCGGCATCGTAGTCCGCGTAGCCGGCGTTCAACGCCAGGCCGCTTGCCGGAAGCTCACCGATGCCGCGCCACTTCCGATCGACCACCTGAAATACTTCATCGACGACGCGCCGCGCTTCGGCATTTCCCTCCGGATGGACACAGCGCGCATATTGATTTTCAATTTCGGCGCGGCCTTCCTCAAGCTGTTTCACGCAGCGATGCACGCCGTCGAGAATATCCACCGGCTCAAAGCCGGTCACAACCATCGGCACATGAAACCGGCGCGCAATCCGCTCGTAATCGGAATTGCCGGCAACCGTGCACACATGCCCTGGCGCGAGGAATCCCTGCACGCGGTTGAGCGGCGCAGTCAGTACCGCCTCGATCGCCGGCGGCACCAGGACGTGCGACACCAGCAGCGAAAAATTCTCGAGTCGCAGACGCCGTGCGTGCACGGCCGCCATCGCACTGGCCGGTGCCGTCGTCTCAAAACCGACGGCGAAGAAGACAATTTGCCGGGTTGGATTTGCCTGAGCGATTTTCAACGCATCCAGCGGCGAATAGACGATGCGGACATCGCCGCCGCGCGCTTTCACTCGCAGCAGATCGTCCGCGGACCCCGGCACGCGCAGCATATCGCCATACGAAGTGAAAATGACTTCCGGACGCCCAGCAAGTTCAAGCGCTTTGTCAATTAACTCAACAGGCGTCACGCACACCGGACAGCCCGGTCCATGAACCAGCGTCACTGCGCGCGGCAGCAGATCGTCGATGCCATATTTGACGATGCTGTGCGTCTGGCCGCCGCACACCTCCATGATCGTCCACGGCTTTGTGACGAGTCCGGCGATGGCTTGCGCAAAATGGCGGACGGCGGCTTCGTCGCGATATTCATCCAGGTACTTCATCGCTGTTCTCCAGTTCCTGAATTTCATTCATTTGCTTGAGATAGTCGAATACGCGCCGCGCTTCCGCTTCGTTCACAATGGTGAGCGCAAACCCGACGTGAACCAGCACGTAGTCGCCGACACAAGCCTGCGGAGTGAACGCCAGATTCACTTCCTTGGTGATTCCACCGAAGCTGACCTTGGCAGTGCGCGCGATCACGTCGTCACCGCTGATACTCTTTACGCACCCCGGAATCGCCAGACACATGATTCACTCCATTTCGCGCGCAGCCGCAACCAGTTGTCCCAGCGCGATGCCGCCATCGTTGGGCGGCACTTGCCGGTGCCAATAAGGCCGAAAGCCTTCTTTTCGCAAGCGCTGAACAGTGCGCTCCGTCAGATAATTGTTCTGAAAACACCCGCCGCTCAGCGCAACACACTCAACTTGCACGCGCCGTGCGATGCAGACGATCGATTCAACCATCGAGTTGTGAATGCGCGCGGCAATCTCCTCCACCGTAACACCGCTCGCGCGGTCCGCCAGCACACCTTCAACCATGCGCGCCCAATCGAGCACCAGCGGCCGATCGCTGCCGCCTTCACTCAAATCAACCTCGTAGGCTTGATTCGTCGTAACCGAACCCATCGCAAATTCCAGCTCGATCGCGGCCTGCCCCTCGAAGCTTGCGCGCTGTCTCAGTCCCAGGATTGACGCGAGGCCATCGCACAGCCGCCCGGCACTTGACGTGCGCGGCGTATTGACGCTTCGCGCCAGCATGATCCGCAGCGCCTCCAATTCCACCTGCGAAAATGCGGAGATCGATGGAATGTGCTGCTGTTCAAAAGCTGCGCTGCCAAAAATTTCAAACAACAAACCAAGCGCTGCCCGGCGCGGCTCTTCAACCGCTCGCTCGCCGCCCGGCAATCCGAACGTGCGCAAATGTGCGACACGTTTGAAACCGCGCCTGTCAACGCGCAGGAATTCTCCGCCCCAGATTGTGCCGTCCAATCCGAATCCGGTCCCATCCCAAGCGATGCCCAAAATCGGCGGTTGCAACGCATTTTCTGCCATGCACGAGAGCACATGCGCGTAATGATGCTGCACGGCCACACTTGGCTGCGTCTGTCTTTTTGCGAATCGCGTGGAATCGTAATCCGGATGAGCGTCGCGCATGAAGCGATCGGGCGTTGAGTCATAAATACGGCAGAGATCGCGGACGCCGCGCTCAAATGAATTGTCAGCGTCAAGCGTTCCCAAGTCGCCGAGGTACTGGCTCAATACTGCGGCGCCGCCCACCGAAATCGCGATGGTATTTTTCATTTGTGCGCCTACGGCGAGCGCGTCAGGGCGCAAACCTTCAACAGATATCGGTGACGGCGCAAATCCGCGCGCGCGGCGAATGACAAGTTCTCTGCCCAGAACGACCCGCAGCACCGAATCGTCAATCGGGCGCGCGATCGGGCGGTTGTGCGTCAGAAATGCATCGGCGATATCGTTCAAGCGCTCGAACGCTTCATCGTCGTCGATGCAAATCGGCTCGCTGGAGCGATTGCCGCTCGTGCAGACGATCACGCATTGCAACTCACGCATCAGCAGATGATGCAACGGCGTGTACGGAAGCATCGCGCCGAGATTCGGATTTCGCGGCGCGACGTTCGCCGCAACGCGCTGAGGTGAGTGCGGCTCTTGCCGGCGGAGCAAAACAATGGGCGCTTGAGGCGTTGATAGCCACTGAACTTCCGCCTCGGAAACAACGCAATCAGCGATTATCGAATCGAGAGTCGGAAACATGACGGCAAACGGTTTCTCGTCGCGCCGCTTGCGCGCGCGCAATCGCTGGACGGATGCTTCTGAGCGTGCATCCGCGAGCAATTGAAATCCACCCAGTCCCTTCAGTGCGATGATCTGTCCTCGGCGGATCAAGTCCGCCGCACGCATCAAGGCGTCGTCGCGCGCCGCAATGCACTTGCCGTGAGCATCGCAAAGCGAAACTTGAGGTCCGCAATTCGGACACGCAATCGGCTGAGCGTGAAAACGCCTGTCGTTTGCGTTCTCGTATTCATCCCGGCATGCGCCGCAGAGGGAAAAACCATGCATGGTGGTGTTGCAGCGATCGTAGGGAATTGCTTGGACGATGCTGAAGCGCGGGCCGCATTGCGTACAATTTATGAACGGGTAGCGATAGCGCCGATTGAACGGGTCGAATAATTCGCGCACACAATCGGCGCAGGTGGCCAAATCGGGCATGATTGCAGCACTTTTGCTTCCCGAAAGACTCGCACGTATTTCGAATGACGCATAGCCGACGGGTTCCAGAAATGTCGCTTCCACACCGCCAATGTGCGCGGCGCTCGGCTGCTCGGCGGCAATGCGCATAAGCAACTCATTGATGCAATCTCGTAAGCCCTCAACTTCCGCGCAAACGCCCACGGGACTGTTTCGAACCCATCCCTTCAAACCAAGGCCCGTGGCCAATCGATAAATAAACGGACGCATGCCCGCGCCCTGCACCGTTCCGGAAAGAATGATGCGCGCACGCGCAAAACACGATTCGCCGGCCGCTGTCACGGGCAACTGGACACGCAAGCGCTATCCCTCCGGCTCATCGACATTGACGCTCAGCAAAATGATGTCCTGGGCTTGCGGATCGTTTTCGGCGCCGCATTCAATCTCCAGAGTCGCACCGTCGGCAACCGTGCCGGTGGCGGCATGTTCAAAATGTTCACGGAAGTGATCCGCGGAGATGTGCGCCATCGCCCCCAGTTTCACTTTCACGCCGGACACTTTCGCGGCCTGATTGGCGCGCGCAATCTCTTCGATCTTGCGCATGAGATCGTTGATCAATGAAAATTCGTGCATGAATTCACTTCCTTGTTAATTCTTTGAAAACTCGCAGGCCAAATTCAGAATGCGCACAGCCGCTTCGTCGATCGCGCGTTCGACTTCCGCCGACAGGCCTTCGCCCGAAGAAAAATCGCGCCCTTCAATTCCAAAAAGCTCCAGGCGCGCCGGCAGAAGATTCAACGCGCGCGCTAGTTCAATCGCTTCCGCCACGTTGAAGGCATGCGTGGAACAGCAAAAGTACGCGCTTGGAACTGGCGTCGCAAGCGCGTTAAGCTGCAGGATCGTTCCAGTCGCGCAGCCGGATTGCAGCGCGTCAATCAGAATTACGTTATCCGCGCCGCGCCAGGCATCGATCAGCGCCGCGCCGTCTCCTTTATGCTCGATCACGTCGATTTCCGGCGGCGCACGCAACGCGATCTGCCGCGCGACGATCAGGCCGGCGGCGTCATCGTGCCGAAACGCGTTGCCGATTCCAATGATTCGAACCGATCTGGCCATTCGCTATTCTCTTTCCACATTCAATTTCAAAAAGTGAGTCGCGCATGAAATGCACGGATCGTAGTTGCGTATCGCCTGCTCGCAGCGGTGCGTCAGTTCATCGTTGGTCAAGTCCAGATGCCGGGGCACATAGTGCCACAAATCGTTTTCGATGGTCTTCTGATTCTGAGAAGTCGGCGGAACAATCTTTGCGTCAAGAATAAGGCCGTTCGCGTCAAGGCGATAGCGGTGATAAAGAATTCCGCGCGGCGCTTCGGTCGCCGCGCAACCGGTCGCGGCGCGCGGTTGAACTTCGACTGCGGACGTATCCGGCGGTTCGTACCCATCGATGATCCGCAATGTTTCTTCAAACGCATGCAGCACCTCGACGCTGCGAACGATGATGCTCTTGAACGGATTGCGACATTCTGCGCCCAAGCCTGCGTCTCGGGCTGCCTCCTGCGCCAATGGAGCAAGCTTCACAAAATTCAAATTGTAGCGCGCCATCGGTCCGGCAAAGTACGCGCCGCGCGCCTTGATGACGCAATGCAGCGCGTTCGAATGCGGCACGTGTTCCTCGATGAAATGATCGTCGAAGTCGGAGGCGGCGATATCCAGACCCTTGTTCGACACAATCCGTCCTTCGTTGAAGGGGTACTCGGAATCGTGGCGCAGCGCGACAAATTCGTAATCCTGCTCGAAATCCGGGAACGTAAATCCCGCAACCCAGCGCACGGTTTCCAATGCGTCGTCGCGGCCGCGTTTCAGGCGCTCGACAAGCGTGCGCAATTCAGCCTTTGATGGCGCGCGATAAAATCCGCCGACGCGCACGTTGATCGGATGAATCTCGCGCCCGCCCAGAAGCGCGACGATTTCGTTGCCGATCTTTTTCATCTGCAAGCCGCGCTGCACAATGGCCGGATGCGCTTTCGCCAGCGAGATGGCGTCGGGAAATCCAAGAAAATCGGGCGCGTGCAGCATGTAAATGTGGAGCACGTGGCTCTCGATCCATTCACCACAATAAAGGAGGCGGCGCAGCAGCCGGATGGGTTCCGGCACACGCACGCCAAACGCATGTTCCATGGCATGCACGGCGCTCATTTGATAAGCCACCGGGCAGATGCCGCAGATGCGCGCGGTAATATCGGGAGCTTCTGTAAAGCAGCGCCCGCGCAAAAACGCTTCGAAAAAGCGCGGCGGTTCGAAGATTTTCAATTTCACGTCCGCGACCGCGCCGCGCTTGATCTTGATGTGCAGCGCGCCTTCGCCTTCGACGCGAGCGAGGTAATCAACCTTGATCGTGCGGCTTTTCATGCGCCTCACTCTCCCTGCGGAACGGCTCTGCCTCTGCATAAAACGTGCGGAAGACGCGCAGAATCTCCGGGTCGCGCACACCCAGCTTTTCGCCAAACCAGCCGCTCAGCGGTGCGGGATTGGCGGTTTCTTTCGGACCGTAACAACCGTAACAGCCGCGATGATACGACGGGCACAGCGCGCCGCAACCGGCATGTGTGATCGGCCCAAGGCACGCTGTCCCGTGCGCCACCATCACGCACACATTGCCCTTGCGTTTGCATTCCATGCACACGCTGTGTGCCGGTGTGTTGGGTTTTCGCCCGTTCAAAAACGCGCTAATCACTTCAATAAGCTGCGCCTTGTTGATCGGACAGCCCTGCAATTCAAAATCGACGCGGACATGCGCCGAGATCGGCGTGGACGTGGCGAGTGTGTCGATGTAATCGGGCCGCGCATACACGATGGACGCAAACTCCTTCACATCTTTGAAATTGCGCAGCGCTTGAATTCCGCCCGCGGTGGCGCACGCGCCGATCGTCACCAGATGCTTTGACGCTTTGCGCACGCGCTGAATGCGCTCGGCGTCGTGCGCCGTCGTAATCGAGCCTTCCAACAGCGACAAATCGTACGGCCCGCGCACGCTGCGGCTGGACGCTTCGAGAAAGTGGGCAATCTCCACCTCATCGGTCAATGCCAATAATTGATCTTCACAATCCAGCAGCGAAAGCTGGCAGCCATCGCACGAGGCGAATTTCCAGACGGCCAGTTTGGGCTTGCGCGCGCGCGGCATGTTACAGCTCCCGGATCAGCATCAGTTCTTTGACGCGGTTGTATGAAAAAATCGGCCCATCTTTGCAAATAAACGTTGGCCCAAACATGCAGTGCCCGCAGAATCCAACCGCGCATTTCATGTTGCGTTCCATCGAGACGTAAATCGACTCATCGCTCACGCCGCGCCGCATCAGATCGCGCGCGGTGGTGCGCATCATCACTTCCGGGCCGCAGACAAACGCGGCAGTCCGCGCCGCGTCAAAACGTCCCGCCGGAATCAGCGTCGAAATCCAGCCGACGTTGCCGCGCCAATCGCTCTCCGCATGATCCACGGTGACTTGAACGTCCAAATCAAAGCGCCCGCGCCACTGTTCCAGCTCGCGTCGAAAGAGCAAATCCTGCGGCGAGCGCGACCCATACAGCACGGTCACCGCGCCGTATTTCCCTCTGCCGGAGACAAGCTCGTAGATTACCGAGCGCAGCGGCGCTAGTCCCAGCCCACCGGCAGCGATCACGACGTCCTGGCCTTGCGCCTTTTCGATCGGCCATGAAGTGCCGAACGGCCCGCGCACCCCCAGAACATCGCCGCGTTTGCACGCGCGCATTGCCGATGTCACCGTGCCCACCGCGCGAATGGTATGAATCAACGTCTCCTTATTGCACGGGTCGCCGCTGATCGAAATCGGTACTTCTCCAACGCCGAACACATAAATCATGTTGAACTGTCCGGGCGCAAATGTAAACGGCGCGGCAGAACCGGCCGCTACGAGGTCCAGCGTAAACGTGTCGCTCGTTTCCTTCCGCATGCGTTCAATGCGAAAGGGCCGTGGCGTCATCGGATTCAGTGTGTGAGCCAGACTGGTCTCATCCATGCGGCGACGGCGCTCCATACACATCGAGCAATTGCAGCCGCGTCGCGTCCAGTTCCTGCTCCATGATATAGGCGAAACGCTTCAGCATTTCGTAACCGAGTTCGTGATCCTCCTCACATTTCCTGCGCAGGCACTTTCCATCGAGCGCCACGGCGCGTGTGTGCTCTGTTGCTCGGGCGTCAAACATCCAGTGATATGGATGAATCAGCCACGACCAGCCGAGAATGTCGCCCGCCTGCCGCGTCTGCAAAATCAGCGGTTTCTGTGCGGGGGCCGCGGCTTCCAGCGCAACGCGCCCGTGACGGATCACATAAAAATGGTTGGCTTCTTTGCCCTCCCGAAACACAAATTCACCGGCGTCGAACGCGACATTTGCCGCGCAGCCGGTGAGCAGGGCGACGTGCTTGTCATTGAAGCCTTTGAAAAATGGATGCTCGGCAAGCATCGGCTCAAGCGAGTGAATTTGCATCGACTTATTTCTCCGCGGCCGGCGATTGCGACGCGCCGTCCGATGCACGGATGGCTCTCGTTTCTTCAGTCAAATCGATTCCAACCGGACACCACGTGATACACCGTCCGCAGCCGACGCAGCCGGAAGTGCCGAACTGATCGTGCCACGTCGCCAGCTTGTGTGTCATCCATTGACGGTAGCGCGAGAGTCCGGTCGAGCGCACGCTGCCGCCGTGGACGTGCGAAAAATCCATCGTGAAGCACGAGTCCCATTTGCGCCAGCGCTCAGCGTGCTCGCCGGTTAAATCGGTCGTGTCCTCGACGGTGCTGCAAAAGCACGTTGGACAGGCCATCGTGCAATTGGCGCAATTGATGCAGCGCGCCGCCACCTCAGTCCATCGCGGGTGTTCGAGATTTCGGTGGAGGAGCGCATTGATCTCAGTCGTATCCAGCGTCCGGCCCATTTGGCGCGCAGTTTCCTCGACGACTTCGTGGGCGGCGTTTATTTCTGGGGCGCTTGCCGCGCGGTGTGACAACGATTCCAGCACTTCAGCGCCGCGTTGAGAACCGCTTTGCACAAGAAAATAATGCTCGCCGCTATTCAGCACTTCTGTCAGCGCCAGATCGTACCCGCTGGAAACCGCCGGCCCTGAATTCATCGAGACACAAAAACAAGTGCCGGCGGCGTGCCCGCAATTGACGGCGACAATGAACGCGTCCTTGCGCCGGCGCGCGTAACCGGGATCGACGTACTCGCCTTGCATGAAAACTTTGTCTTGAATGGCGATCGCGTGCAACTCGCACGAGCGAACTCCAAGAAACGCATAGCGCGTTGAAGCCGGCGGTTCTTCGCGAATTTCAAAGCCGCTCGCCGTCCGCGCCGCGCTCCACAACCGCTGCTCCGGCGGAAAAAGATATTTCTTCCACGAGTGCGGCCCCACCGCATAGCCAAACAGCGCCCGGTCCGCTCTGCGCTTAAGCCGGTACTTGCCCGCATCCTGTTCGTCCGTCCAGCCCTCCGGCAAATCGCGCATCGACGACAATTCGTCGTAGACAATCGCGCCGTCGCGCACGGTCGGGCCGAAGACGCAATAACCTCGCGCGGCAAGCGCATCGATCAAGCGCTGCAGCTCAGAACGTTCAAGCCGAAGCGCATCGTCGCTCATGGCCATTATTTTTCCGAAATTGCAGGGCGCTTTGCTTTCGCGTCCCTTAGCGCGCCGGCATAATCAGTTCCCTTTAACCACGCACATTAACAAGAATATTTCTCCGTGAGTAGTCCTATTTCGCAACAGAGCCAAGTTTGGTTGCCGTTACTTCCTCAACCGCAGTTCCATGGCGGCAACCCGCACTTTTGCATTTACGACGCTGTCAGGATTCAATGAGATGGAATCGATACCTGCCTCGACGAGGAATTCAGCGAATTCGGGATAGTCGCTGGGCGCCTGGCCGCAGATTCCGACTTTGCAGCCGAATTTGTGCGCATCCGAGATGACGCTGCGGATCAGCTTTTTGACGGCTTCATTGCGTTCGTCGAACAGATACGCCAATTCGGCGGAGTCGCGGTCCACACCCAGCGTGAGCTGTGTCAGATCATTCGAGCCGATCGAGAATCCGTCGAAGCGTGTGGCAAAATCTTCGGCAAGAATCACGTTCGACGGTATTTCGCACATGACGTAAACCTTCAACCCGTCTTCGCCGCGTTTCAAACCGTTCTTGGCGAGTTCCTCGTTGACACGATCCGCTTCCTCAATCGTGCGGCAGAAGGGAATCATCACGATTACATTGGCAAAACCCATTGCCTCTCGCACACGCTTGATGGCGCGGCACTCCAGCGCGAAGCCTTCGCGGTAGCGCTCGTTGTAATAGCGCGATGCGCCGCGGAAGCCAATCATGGGATTTTCTTCGTGCGGTTCGAACTGCCGGCCGCCGATCAAATTGGCGTACTCGTTTGTCTTAAAATCGCTCATTCGAACGATGACCGGTTCGGGGTACTGCGATGCCGCGATTTTGGCGATTCCGCGTGCAAGATGATCGACGAAATAATCGGTTTTGTCCGCAAACCCAAGCGTGAGCGCCGCAATCTGTTTGCGGGCATCTCTGTCTTGAAGCTGTTCGAAATGGACTAGCGCCATCGGGTGAATCTTGATGATGTTGTCGATGATGAATTCCATGCGCGCCAGCCCGATGCCCCTGCACGGCAGCCGCCACCAGCGGAATGCCTCATCGGGGCTGGCGCTGTTCATCATGATCCGCGTCTTTGTTTCGGGAATCGTGGTTAGATCGACTTCGTTTGATTCAAATTGCAAAATGCCCTCATAAACACGCCCGGCATCGCCCTCGGCACACGACATTGTCACGGCCTGGCCATGAGCGAGCAACTGCGTGGCATCGCCGGTCCCGACAATCGCTGGGATTCCAAGTTCGCGGCTGACGATGGCGGCGTGACACGTGCGCCCGCGGAATCGGTGATAATTCCCGCCACCTTTTTCATCACCGGCACCCAATCCGGATCAGTCATCTCAGTCACGAGGATCGATCCCGGCGTAACTTTGGCGATGTCGTGCACACTCAGCACGCGGCAGACTTTGCCCGCCGCGATGGCCTCGCCCACGCTGATCCCACTCAGCAAAAGTTCGCCTTTCTGCTTCAGGCGATACGTTTTCATCACCGATCCGAGCCGCGATTTGACGGTTTCCGGCCGCGCTTGAACGATGAAAAGTTCTTGAGTCACTCCATCCTTGGCCCATTCGATGTCCATGGGTTTGCCGTAATGGCGCTCAATCGTGCAGGCCCAGCGTGCCAGTTGCAGAATATCGGAATCGCCGAGCACGAATGCGCGGCGCTGCCGCTCCGGCGTCGAAATATTTTTCGTCGCTTTGGTTCCACCGCTGGCATAGACCATCGTCTGCGTTTTGTCGCCAATTTTCTTATCGATGATGGGCGAGAAGTTATTGTATTCGAGCAGCGGTTTGAAGACTGTGTATTGATCGGGTGTAATAGTTCCTTTGACCACGTTTTCGCCCAAGCCATAGGCGGCACTAATGATGACCGCGCGCGGAAAACCGCTTTCGGTATCGAGCGTAAAAATGACTCCGGCCGAGCCTTTGTCCGAACGCACCATTCTCTGAACACCGATCGACAACGCCACCTTCATGTGATCAAAGTGTTTTTCGTTTCGGTATGAAATGGCGCGATCGGTGAAAAGCGATGCGTAACAATGGCGGCAGGCATCCAGAAGTTCCTTCTCACCGCTGATGTTCAGGAACGTTTCCTGCTGTCCCGCGAAACTGGCGTCGGGTAAATCTTCGGCGGTGGCGCTGCTGCGAACGGCCACGTCGAGTTCGCTGACGCCGGCGCGCTTGCACAATTGCCGGTAAGCTTCACGAATTTCCACCGCGCTCTGCTCGGGAAATTCAGCATGGAGAATCAGCCTGCGAATGGCGCGGCCGGCGCTGTCCAGCGAAAGTTCTTTCTTGTTCAATTGAGCAAGCAGGCCCGCGATTTTTCCGGTGAGCCGGTTGCACTCCAGGTAGTTCCAATAGGCGTCGGCGGTTGTCGCAAACCCGTCGGGGACGCGAATTCCATCGCCTTTGAGCGCATGGGTCAATTCGCCGAGAGAACAATTCTTTCCCCCGACCAATCCAATGTCGTTGATACCGACATGTTCAAAGAAGCGAATGTACTTGGCGTCGTGGATGGTCATCGCGCGAATCTCCTTTGAAACGCTACAGCTCGAATTGCTGCTTCTCCTCAGCCTTTACTTCTTTCCAGCTATCGTCCGGATTGTATTCGTCGATGGCCGCGGCGAGTTTGGCGGTTTCGGGGCCAAAGTCCTTCTGGTAAACGACGCCCTGATGATTGACGGTAAACGCCATCACGCCCGACGAACCATAATCTGCCGGCCATGCGACAAGCGCGAAGCCCGCGATCATGTTGCCATTGATCACATAATCGTATTTTCCGCCGGGCGGGTTGGCGCCCTGTTTAGTCAGCACTTTGAGATAGTAACCGTGATACGGCACTGCCACGCCTTCCGCGTCCAGAAATTCCTGGCCGTCATCGAGAATCAGCGCCAAGGGACTGGGTGATTCCTTTGAATTGGGCGCCACAGGCCAATACAGGCCATCCCTGTTTCCCCTCGCGCTGACCAGGCGCTGCGCATACTTCAGTACTTTGTTACCGGTATGATCGGCACAGGCATAAGAGCGCTGAGCGTCGTCATATCGATCGAGGAATTTGATTACGGCCAGTTCGTTGCGGCCGATGCGGCGGTTAAGTATCTCCTCTTTGCCGGCGGCGGTATCGAAGCGCCAGCGCTCTCCTGATTTCACCAACGGAATCGGGTAAGGCCAGCATTTGAGTCCGAAACAGGCGACCGCTCTGCTTTCATCAACCACAATATTGAGGTGCTCCTTCGCGAGTGTTGAGAGCCGCGCGCGCGCATCCTTGCTCGCCTGCTTGTCCGCCTGGACGACCAGGTCTGAGTGCGCGTGTCCAAGCACGTCGAGGAGTTGCTCGTCGCTGTTCTTCTCCATGCCTTCGATGAGCGCCTTGAACGCCGCATCCGGCGAAGTAAATGTAACTTGTTTGCCGTCGGCGGACTCTTCTGTGGCGCGCGTTATCACGGCACAAAAAAAGATCGCGATCAAGGCCGGAACTAAATGTGTTGTCTTAAGCATGGCAGTATCCCCGTAGAATTTTTCCGTTTGAAGCCGATTGATGCGCTATCGCCGCCGTCCGCCGCCCGACAGGGACGACCCACGGCTGTCCGCTCCACGGTTTGACCAGCTTTGAGTTGTGGAGCGATCCGAGTAATGTTGGATCTCCTCGTGGTAGGACGAGCGCGGAGGGGAAGGCGGCGTGTAGTGCGGAGTCACCGGCACTCTGGGCGTTGCTGGAACTGTGGGCGTCACGGGCGGGCGAACGATGTTTTCCCGGCTATTCTGTCCGCGTTCCCGTTCCTTGCGGGTCTGGCTGCCGGTGCTTTCCATGCCGTCCGATCCGAGCGAATTTTTCGGCACAGTTATTGACTTTGGCGTTACGCTGTTGGCGTGCAATTCTTTGGATGAGAGCATGCCCATTGGATGCACGCGGTCCAGTTTTGGCACAACGGTTTTGGCCAGCGCATCGCCTTTTGGCTTCACCGCTAGTCCAGATTTTGCAACGTTGCTCTTAAGATACCAGGAGGGTATCGGTCGAATGGGCGGGCGCCAGTAAGCTGGGTAGCTGGAGCTATACCAATAACCATTATGCCAGCGGTGGTGAATCCAAATTTGGTGGTGCCGCCAATCGAATTCGTTGCCCAGCCACAATCCAAAGCCGAATCCGCCCCAGATAAACGGCGGCGGGCCGAGGTCGTAGGGTTCGCATATCCAGCCTGGATCGTAAATGGGAACATAGATCGTGTCCGGGCTTGCAGGCACAATCTGAATGACTTCCCTTTCAACAATCACGTTTTGCTTGTCGTTGGTTTTCAAGTTCCCCGCGGCTTGCGCCTCCGCGCGAACTTGCTGAATGGCCGCGGTGACATCGGCCATCTGATATGTAACGGCCATGCCGAGTTGTTCGGTCCAGGTCAGATCGTCGTTCATTTTCTTGAGCACCGGCGGGTAATGCAGCAATGCAATCACACTGCTGTCCCAGGTACAATTCTCGGGTGGATTTTCAGCGTGCTCAGCCGTCTGCGTGTAGCGATAAGCTTCCACGATTTGGATCGGGTAGGTGCTGGCCGGCAGCACTTGCGCGAGCAGGGCGTCCGGATAAAGAGCAACTGGAGCAACAAGCTTGTGAAGTTCATCCGTCGTGAATTTTTCTATGTTCGGCGCACTGGAAACGTTGTCTGCGAGGGCCTCTTCTGCCGGGGCAATACCAATTAGCCCCATCAACGCAGCCGCAATGATCGGAAGTAAGCGCCGGGTTGGAGAGAGGGATATCGCCGAAACCAGTTTGAATAGTTTTAGATTGCTCATGGTGTTGTCCTCTGCTGGCAGACCATGCGCAACGTTAGGGCCAGATGTTGCAAACGTAATTCCTAGAATTCGGAGTGCTGGAAACATCGGCATATCAAAGGTATTGGATTCAAATGAACGTCTAACGCTGCAAGAAAACCCATTCATCGGATTCTTGTATTTGCGACGATCGTTTCGAGTTTTACCAATCCGACCGGACCGCCTTCAGCGCGTTAATTCTGACACTCACTGTGTTTTGGATGAATTTGACGTCGGTGGGTTCTTGGTTGATCTCGGCGCGAATTTGAGGAGTCAAAAGAATGCGCCGGCGATCACAAAGCCGTCGGGAATCCGCAACCGCCATCCGTACGTGTTCACGCTGTGGATGGCCGGCGGCGGCGTCAAGCCCGGTTTGACGTACGGCGAATCCGACGATCTCGGCTTCAATCCCGCCGCGAATCCAGTTCACGTTCACGATTACCAAGCCACGGTCCTGCACCTCCTGGGCATCGACCACACGCGCTTGACGTACAAATTCAGGGCCGCGATTTCAGGCTGACGGTCGTGCATGGGGTAGTGGTGAAGGGCGTGCTGGCGTGAAGCGATAAGGTGTAAGGCGCGTTTATCGCCCGCGCCGAACAGATTCTTCGAGCATCATGAGGAACGCGTTCAAGAGGCTCAACGAGGCCGCATTTCCGCGCCCGAGCACCAGTTCAAATCTTGCCTTCGCTTGTTTCTGCAAAAGCGGCAACGGATCGACGGCTTTGTCGGGAAGCAGTTTCCCCAATGGCGAGCCAAGCGCATCCGCCAGCCGCGCCACAAGATCGATGCCCGGCGTGGCTTCGCCGCGCTCCAAGCGCCCGACATACGTCCAATGCAATTGCGCGCGCGTAGCCAATTCGTTCTGCGACATGCCGCGAGAATGCCGAAGCTGACGCAGCCGCGTCGCGAACCCGCGAACGATCTCAGCGTGTTTGATACGCTTGCGAGCGCCCAGCGCAACTTTCCTGGCCATCCGTCCTCCCCCTATCGCATCGGAAAAGGGAAGGCACTCGGCCGGCGATTGTGTACACCGTAAAATCGAACAAGTCCGGGCCGGCGAGCGGAATCGGGAAGAACTAGCGGGGGTCGGCGATACCGGCGTCGTGCATCCAATTCTTCTGCGGAAAAATATGGAAAACACGGGCGGGGGGGGGGGTAAATTACAGGGCTTGAATTCGCGAAAGACTCCCCATCGCGCAGACAAACAACAGTTTCAGACACGCGTACGATTTTAAAACGCAGTTGGAGGCGGCGATTATGCGACCTTTTTCTCGAGTCGGACGATTGCAGGGAAGTTCGATTCCACTCGCTCTGTTCTTCGTCGCGATGTCGGTCCAAGCCGCGACAGCCCAATTTGCGCAGCAGGGCGCAAAATTAGTGGGCACAGGATACGCCGTGACGCCGTTCCAAGGCAATGCGGTTGCCATTTCCGCCAATGGCAGCACCGCGATCATTGCGGCCGGTGCTGACAATTCAGTTTTTGTATTTACGCGAACCGGAACGACATGGACGCAGCAAGGTTCCAAGCTTAGTCCGTCCGACGCTGTGGGGCAGCCTGGCTTTGGCAGCGCTGTTGCTATTTCATCCGATGGCAATACGGCCTTGATTGGGGGCTACAACGACGGGAATTCCGGCGCAACATGGGTCTTCACCCGAAGCGGCGGAATATGGACGCAACAAGGTCCGAAGCTCGTCGGTAGTGGCGCCGTTGGCAACGCTGTGCAGGGCGCGACAGTTGCACTTTCCGGTGACGGCAACACGGCTTTGATCGGCGGTCCCGTCGACAACAATGCGATGGGTGCCGCATGGGTATTCACGCGGAGTGCCGGTGTATGGACTCAATCCGGGGCCAAATTGGTCGGGGCCGGAAGTGTCTATGCGAATGTTTCCATAGAACAGGGAACCCGCGTGGCGCTCAGCGGAGACGGCACCACCGCGTTAATTGGCGGCTTCGGGGACAACGGCGGCATCGGCGCAACATGGGTCTTCGTCCTGAACGGCGGAGTTTGGACTCAGCAAGGATCAAAGCTGGTTGGAACTGGAAACGGAACTCACGGTCAAGGCCAAGGGGTTGCCTTATCGTCGGACGGAAATACGGCGATCATCGGCTCGTACGACAACCAAACTGGAAACGGTGGTGGCGGCATTGCATTTACACGCAGCGCCGGAGTATGGACACAGCAGGGAGGCGCTCTAATCGGGACCGGCACCGGTTCCTCCACCTTCGAACAGGGGATTGTGGTATCGTTGTCGGGCGATGGGAATATAGCGATTATCAGCGATTTGGGAGATATTACAGGTGGAGTCCGAATAGGCGCAGTCTGGGTGTTTGCGCGCAACGCAGGCCAGTGGACTCAACAGGGCGGCAAAGTTGTTGGGACCGGGTATGTCGGCGTTCCGGGCCAAGGCAGTTCGGTTGCATTGTCGGCAGATGGGATGACGTTGCTTGTCGGTGGCCCAAACGATAACAACAACATCGGCGCGACGTGGGTGTTTGCGTTGCTCCCCGACCACTTCAATATCACCGCGCCAGCGGCTGTAACATCGGGCACGAGCTTTTCAGTCACCGTCGCAGCAGCGGACAAAAACAATGCAGCCTTCCCAAACTACACCGGCACCGTACACTTCAGCAGCAATGATGGCGCACCCACGCTGCCCGGTAATTACCCATTCGTAACAGCAGACAATGGCTCAAGAACTTTTAGCGTGACGTTACGAACTGTCGGGTCGACTGACACAGTAAGCGTTGCTGATACCGCTTACGGCACCGTAACCGGAACAAGCGCGAATATTACTGTCAATCCCGCGGTGTCGGTCAGTCCGGCAACGCTGCCGCATGCAACCTATGGGCTGTCGGGCTATAGTCAAATGGTCACGGCTACCGGCGGTACAGGCGCATTGGTTTTTAGTCATACTGGAACGATACCGCCCGGAATGAATTTTAACGACGCATCAGGTAACCTGAGCGGAACGCCCACCGCTGCCGGCAGTTTTAATTTCACAGTCACTTCGACGGATTCAATTGGCGCGACAGGCAGCCGAACCTACACTTTTACAGTTGACAAAGCCGCGCCAAATCTGAGCTGGACCACCCCCGCCGATATTACCTATGGAGCGGCTCTCGATGCGAGCGTTTTAAATGCTTCATCAAATGTACCCGGCGCGTTTACCTATACCCCCAATTCCGGCACAGTACTTAACGCGGGGAATAATCAAACCCTGAATGCGAGTTTTACTCCAAACGATACGGCTAACTACCTCGGTGGCAGCACTTCGACTTCAGTCAATGTGCTCAAAAAAGCGCTTACGGTTACTGGTGGCAATTTAAGCCGGGCATACGGCGCGGCAAATCCGGCGTTAAGCGGAACTATTGTGGGAATCGCAAACGGCGACAACATCACGGCAACGTATTCGACGAACGCCGTACAGACTAGCGTTGTGGGTCCCTACAATATCGTTCCGACACTGCTCGACCCAAACAGTAGGTTAGTTAACTACTCGGTGACTTTGAAAAATGGCGTCTTAACGGTCGCGCAAGCGTCTTTGACTGCCGCCGCGTTCAATGTTGCCCGTTCATACGGCTCTGCAAATCCTACTTTTAGCGGAGTAATTCTAGGCGTCGTGAACGGCGACAACATCCTGGCTGTGTACAATACAGCGGCCACACAGGCAACCCCTATCGGGAGCTACCCGATTGTTCCGTCGCTACTCGATCCCGATTCGAAACTTGGTAATTACTCCGTCAGTCTTTCCAATGGCACGCTCACTATCGGCAAAGCGAATTTGTCCGTCATCGCCGACAATTTGTCGCGGACTTATGGCGCAGCCAATCCCACGCTCACCGGCGTCATCACCGGCATTCAGAACAGCGACAACATTTCAGCAACGTATGCGACGAGCGCCACGCCGTCGAGTCCGGTTGGAAACTACAGCATTACGCCGGCTGTGGCTGATCCGTCGTCGAAGCTTGGAAATTATTCGCTTACGGTGAGCAATGGTATGTTGAGCGTGGGCAAAGCGCCGTTGGTGGTGACGCCGGCGAATGTGAGCAAAACGTACGGCGACGCCAATCCGGTGTTGAGCGGGACGGTCAGCGGCGTGCAGAATGGCGATGCAATTTCGGCGAGTTATTCGACGTTGGCGGCGGCGGCAAGCGGCGTGGGGGCGTACGCGATCACCGCGACGGTGAACGATCCCGGCAATGCGCTGCCCAATTACGCGCTGACGCTCAATACCGGCACGCTCACGATCAACCCCGCGGCGTTGAGCGTTGTGGTGGGCAGCGCCACTCGCATTTACGGCGCGCCCGATCCCGTGTTTACCGGCACGCTTAGCGGCGTCGTCAACGGCGACACCATCACCGCGACGTTTTCAGCGAAAACCACCGTGGCGAGTTCAGCCGGCACCTATCCGATCACCGCGGCGCTCGCCGATCCCGGCAACAAGCTGGGAAATTACACGCTCGCCGAAACCGACGGAACGCTCACCATTCAGCAGTCCGTTCCCGTGCTGTCATGGCCCCCGCCCGCGCGGATTTTTGCCGGCGTGCCGCTGGATCAGACGCAACTGAGCGCCACCGCAGCGGACGTGTTTTCAAGCGCGCCGATTCCCGGCACGTTCACGTACACGCCCGCGCCCGCCACGGTGCTGGCGCCCGGTTTGGCGCAAACGTTAAGCGTCACCTTCACGCCGAACGACGCCGTCGATTACACAACCACGAACGCGCAGACCACTCTCGACGTCGATCCCGCCATTCCGCCGGCGATCTCCAGCGCGTTGAGCGCAACGGCCGCAATCAACGCGGCCTTCGCGTACACGATCACCGCCGACGGTAGCGCGCCGCTAGTGTTCAGCGCAACGGGATTGCCGGCGGGGCTGGCGCTGAACGGCGCCGACATCGGCGGCAATCCGACGGCCAGCGGCGTGTTCAACGTGACGCTGACGGCTACAAATTACGGCGGCAGCGATTCGAAGAATTTGAAGCTGATCGTCGTCGGCAGCGGCACGAATCACGCGCCGGCGATCGTGTCGCCGCCGACTGTGTCGGCAAATCCTGCGGTAGTTGGCATGGCGCTTACATTCACCGCGCAGGCCACGGACGCGGATGGCGACGCACTCGATTACGCATGGGATTTCGGCGACGGAACCGTCGCGGACGGCGCGAGCGTCTCGAAGATTTTTGCCGTGCCAGGCGTGTACGTCGTGACCGTGACGGCGTCCGACGGGCAGGCGAGCGCAACACAAAGCGTCGATTTGGTCGTCAACGCTCAAGCGTCGCAAGACACATTTGCGGTGACGAAAGTCAAACTTGGGTTCAGCTTCGTGAAAAGCGCCAATGACAACCTGTCGCTCTCCGGCCAAATCCCGCTGCCGCCGGGATTTTTTCCGGCGGGGAAAGTCGTGCGGATTCTCATCGGGGGATTCGATACGAGCCTGACGCTGAGCGAGAAGGGAACGTCGGGCGACAAATCCTTCTCGCTGCGCTCGAAGAAAGGCAGTTCGACGGCGAATTTTTCTTTCGCAGTGAAGAATCGAAATCTTTTCGTTCCGCTGCAAAGTCTGGGCTTTAGCAAGACAGCATCGAATCCCTCGCTGATTTTTCCCGTGATCGTGGTGCTGGACGGTACCTCGCATTTTGCAAATCCGGCGCTTGTTTACACAGTGAAAGTGAACAAACTCGGCCCGCAAAGCGGGAGCGGGAAGCACTGACGCAAGCGTGTGAGGACTGGGTATCGAAGCGCGAAGCGCCTCTCCGCCGTTACTCTGGACTCAGCACCCAGTACTTTAGTGGAATCCAAAGCGTGCCGCCGAGTGCTTGAATTGCAGCGGCGTGATGAAGCTGTAGACGTTTGTGCCGAGCGTGAATTCCACGACGGCTTTCACCGGATTGCCGGCGGCATCGACAGTCACGCCGCTTGACAAATCCGGTTTGAGATTTCCTTTCAGATTCAGCGACAGTCTGCCAGTGGCCCCTTTGAGCGTGAAATGGAGTCCGCGCAAATGGATGCGGCCGTCGGCGCTGACGGCGTTGCCGTGCGCGTCCAGCATGAACGTGCGCGTCAAGCCGTTGATCGAAATCGTCAGCGTCTGGCCGGCGATGGCCTGGCCGGGCTGAAGCTGGAACGCGCTCAGCAGCGTCACGCGATCGCCGTTGGGATTGAAGGCGACGATGCCGCGCGTGAAGAGCGTCGGCAGCGTGGTGGGAATTGTGCTGCCGCCGCCGACGGTCAGCGCCAGCGTCGCCGCAGTAGTCGTGGCCGTGCGCGGATTTTTCGCGGAGACGGTGACCGTGTAATTTCCAGCGGCAGTGTAAATGTGCGAGACGTTCGCGCCGGCGGCGCTCGGAGTTCCGTCGCCAAAATCCCACGTGACAATGGCGCCGGCGGGTCTGGTCGTTACGGAGAACGCGACGGCGAGGTCCACCACCGCGGGATTCGGATTCGCCGCCGGGCCGCTCAGGAAACTCGGCACCGTGTCCACTGCGATCGTCACGGATGCGCTGCCGGTTCCGCCGTCGGAATCGGTGACGGTGAGTGAAACGGCGTAGGTTGCATCGGTATCTGGCGTGAAGCTGAAGCTTGCGCTCGTGCCCGTCGAGAACGGCGCGCCGTTTTTCGTCACCGCCCACGCATAGGTGAATGTATCGAGCGTGCCGGGATCGGTGACGGCGCTGGTGAGCGCAATCGCATTGCCCGGTTCGACCGAAGCGACCGGCGCGCCGTTGATCGTCACTTTCGGCGCGACGTTGTTGACTTGCACGCTCGCCGTACCGCTGCCGCTCGCATTGCTCGCGTCGGTGACGGTGGCTTTGATCGTGAAACTGCCTTGCGGCTGGCCGGCGGGATTGTTCAGGTACTGATGCGGCGCGCTGAAACTAAATGCGCCCGCCGCCAGTTGCTGCACGCTCGCCGCTGTTCCGTCGCCCCAGTCGATGCTGACGGTGTGCGTGTCCTGCGGGTCGGGATCGACGAACGTGCCGAGCAGCGTGATCGAATCGTTCTCCTTTATGCTGGACAGCGACGGCACGGTCTGCACGTTCGACGGCGCGTCGTTGACCGACGTGATCACGACGCTGGTCGTGTTGTCGTTCACAACCGGCGAAAAATTATCCGTGGCCGTGAGCGCGATGTTGAGCGTCTCGGCGTTGCCGACGGGCAAACGGTTTGGCGTCGGCGTGAAAACGACACCTTGAATCGCCGTCGTCGCCGCGGTCGCGATGCCGCTGAACGTGTATAATCCGCCGCCGGCATTGGTGAATCCGTTGAGCGACGTGATCGTGCCTTTCGCGGGATCGTCGAGCGTGAACGTGACACTCAGCGTTTGCGGCGGCGTATCGACATCCGCAATCGTCACGCCCGAAAACGGCTGAATCGTCGCGTTGTCGTTGACCGCTTGATTCGCAAGCGTGCCGGTGATCGTCGGCGGCGAGTTGACTTGCACCGTCTGGCTTGGTCCCGCCCCCAGCGCCGCATTTCCCGCAAGGTCGGTCGCGGTATTGGCGGCAATCGAAAATCCAAGCGTGCCGAAGCCGGTGATGTTGTCGAGCGTCACCGTGCGCGTGGTCCCGCTTCCCGTGACGCTGATCGTGCCGACGTTAATTCCCGGCGAGGCATTGAGCGTGAGGTTGCCAGACGCGAGCGTGCTTGAATTGAAATTCGCGTCGCTGTACGTCACCGTCCAGCTCACTGGCCCGTGCAGCGTGTTCGTCACCGACGGCGCGCCGATTTGAGCGCTCGGCGGCGTGTTATCCACGATGAACGTGGCGCTCGGCCCGGCCGCGGGCGCGAGATTTCCCGCCGTGTCGGACGCGGTGCCCGCGACAACGGAAATGCCGAGCGTCCCGTCGCCGCTAATCGAATTGAGCGTGACCGTGCGCGTCAGGCCGCTGCCGGTAACTTGAACGCTGCCGACGTTGACACCCGCCGTTGCGTTGAGCGACACGTTGGCTTGCGAGAGTGTGCTCGCGTTGAAATTCGCGTCACTGTACGTGATCGTGTACACGACCGGTCCGCCCTTTGTAATCGTCACGGACGGCGCGGAAATTTGGGTCGACGGCGGCGTTTTGTCGATGGTGTAGACTTGGCCGGCAAATGTTCCGCCGTCCGCAATCGTGCCGGGTGTGGCGTTCGCTCCACCGATTCCTGTCGCCTGAAGTTGCGGCACATTCGTTCCCGCCAGCGAGCCGGCGAATTCGATCGTGTACACGCCGCCGGACAAATTCACCAACACAAATCCGCCCACGCCGCCGATAGTCGAAAGCGCATTCAGCGAGGCTTGAACTTGAGCCGCCGAGGCGTTGAAGGCCAGCGGCCCCGTCGGTGCGCTGCCGTTGAAACTCAGCGTGAACGACCCCGACGCGCCGGTGATCGTTACCGTCTGCACTTCGCTGAGCGTGTTCCCCGCGGGATCGACGATTGACGAATTATTGGTGAGATTCAAACCCAGCGTGCCGTCGCCGCTGCCGGTGTTGACTGTCACCGTGTACGGCCCGCTGCCCGAACCGCTCACGTTTGCAATGCTCGCGCCCGCGACGCCGCTCTGAACCAGCGCGAAATCGCCGTTATCCACGCCGCTCACGCTTTTGCTGAAATTCACCGTGAAACGAACTGTCGCCGCGTTGCTCGGATTGGAATCCGCGCGCACGATCGAAAGCACCGTCGGCGGCGTCGTATCGACCAGCACGCCGGTGGTGTTCGGCGGCGTAAATGTCAGCACCAAGCTGTTCCCCGCAATGTCTTGCATCGTCGCGCCGTTGAGCGCAATGGGCGACGTGAGCGCGATACCCGCGGCGGCAGTGTCGCCAGCCGCAATCGTGTAGCGGAAAAGCAGACTGGACGTGCCGGAGCCCGAAACGTATGCCGCATTTTTCGACGCCGCGCCGATGCTCAAACTCAAACTCGGCACGCCGCCGGCGACCAGCACGTTCTCGCTGAACGCGATCGTGAAATCCAGATTTTGTCCAGCGCGGTAGCTTCCGTTGGCCGGCGGTGTGACGCTGACAATCGTCGGCGGCGTCGTATCGACGATCACACCGCTGGTGGTCGGCGCGGAAAACGTCAGCACCGCGTTGTTGCCCGCGCCGTCCTGGATTGTTCCGCCGTTCAAAGCCAGCGGCGAATTCACCACGATGCCGGCGGGCGCATTATCGCCGGCCACAATCGTGTAGCGGAACGAAAGCGCCGTCGTGCCGCTGCCGGAAACGTACGTAGCATTCTTCGCGGCCGCTCCAATGGTCAAGCTCAGGCTCGGCGTGCCACCAACGGTGTTGACCGTGACGGCTTCATTGAAGGTGAGTGTGAAATTGAGATTGATCGTCGCGCGATAGCTGCCGATGGCCGGCGGCGTGACACTCGCAATCGTCGGCGGAATCGCATCGACCAAAACGCCGGCCGTGTTGGGCGGCGTGAACGTCAGCACGGCGGCGTTGCCCGGAATATCTTTGATCGTACCGCCGTTGAGCGCCACCGGCGAACTCAGCGCGACGCCGTCCGTGTCGCTCTCGCCGGGCTGGACCGTGTAGCGGAACAGCAGCGCGGCCGAGCCGGTCCCTGAGACGTAATTGGCTGTGCGCGCGGTTGCGCCGACGACCAGCGAAAGCTGCGGCGTGCCGCTGACCGCGACGTTCTCGCTGAAATTAACGCTGAAATCGAGATTCTGTCCGGCGACGTAGGTCGCATTCGCCGGCGGCGCGACGCTGGTGATCGTCGGCGCCACGCCGTCGATGGCGATCTGGTTGGGCAGTGACGTCGATACGAATGTCAGCGTTGAATCGTTGCCCGCCGCGTCCTTGATGGTTCCGCCATTCAAATTCAGCGGCGAGTTGATCGCCACGCCGTCAGGGCCGAAGTCGCCTGCGAGAACGGTGTACCGGAACAACAACGCGTTTGTGCCGCTGCCTTGAATGTAATTCGCGTTCTTCGTCGATGAGCCGAAAAAGATCGACATGCGCGGCGAACCGCCGGTGATGACGACGTTCACCGGCTCACTGAAATTAATTGTCCAGTCAACGTTATCGCCGACGATGTAGGTCTTGTTGGCCGGCGGCGTGACACTGACGATTGTCGGCGGGGTCGTATCGACCAGCACAGCGTTGGAGTTTGGCGGGGTAAACGTCAATCCCGCATTGTTGAAACCATCGCTGATCGTGCCGCCGTTCAATGCCAGCGGCGATGATGCGACGATGCCGTCGCTGTCGTTATCGCCCGGCTGCACCGTATAGCGGAACAGCAGCGCCGGCGTTCCGGTTCCGGAGACGAAAACTGCATTGCGGGAGGCGGCTCCGATTGTCAGAGGGATTGAGGGCGACCCTGTGACATTGACGCTTTCGCTGTAGTTCACAGTGAAATCAAGGTTTTGCCCTGCGATGTACGTGCCATTGGCTGGCGCGATCACAGTCAAAATCGCGGGAACTCCGCCATCCACTTTTACGCCGGTGGTATCGGGCGGCGTGAAGGTCAGGACAAGATTGTTCGAAGCCTGATCTACAATCGATGCACCGTTTAGGACCAACGGCGACGATACCGTAATTCCATCGACGTCGTTATCGCTGGCTTGAACGGTGTAACGGAAAATAACCCCGGAGACATTGGGCACTTGGTTCGCTTGACGCACGGTCGATCCGATTGTTATGAGGATGTACGAGAACTTTGTCCCTCCGAAAGTGTTGTCCGCAATTTGCTCACTGAAATTCATGGTGAAATCCAAATTTTGTCCGAGGTGATAAATGCCGTTCGCCGGCGGAGTCAAACTGGTAATCGTGGGCACAATTCCGTCCACTCTTGTCAATTGAAAGTTTTCCGTGTTTGACTGGAACGTGAGCACGGCGTTGTTTCCCACGCCGTCCTTGATCGATCCGCCATTGAGCACAATCGGAAAAAGCATGTCGATTCCGTCGTTGTCCTGATCTCCGGCCTGCACCGTATATTGGAATGTCAAAGTCGCGGTTCCGCTGCCTGATACCAGCGACGCGCTTCGCGTCGTTGTGCCCACCGTCAAGTTCAACTGCGGACTGCCGATCACTGTGACCGGTTTAGTAAACGTGAGTACACACGGAATGGTCTGCCCGAGTCCGAAATACATATTGCCGGGATCGGCAATTGCGGTAATTACGGGCGCCACACCGTCCACCAGCACTCCGCTGGTATTCGGGACGGCAAATGCCAGCGCGGCATTGTTGCCTGCAACGTCCTGAATCGTGCCGCCGTTAAGGATGATCGGCGATGCGCACGCAATTCCATCGCTGTCAACTTCGTTCGCTTGCGTCGTGTAGCGGAAAACAAGCGAGCTTGTGCCGCTGCCTGAAACATACGCGGCTGTTCGCAAGTTGGAGCCCACAGTCAGCGTGATTCCCGGCGTCCCGCTTCCTGTGTTGACCACTGCGGTTTCGTTGAAATTAACTGTGAAATCCAAATTCTGCGGAGCACCATAGGTCTTGTTCGAAGGCGGAATAACTCCCGTAATCGAAGGCCCTATCGTGTCGACCACGACCCCGTTCGTAGCCGGCGGAGTAAACGTCAGCAAAGCTGCATTGCCCGCAACGTCCGTGATTGTTGCGCCATTCAATGCGAGCGGCGAAGTCAAAGCGACGCCATCGCTGTCATTCTCACCGGCCTGAACGATGTAACGGAACAGCAACCCCGTTGAACCGCTGCCGGAAATGTACAATGCGTTGCGCGCCGTCGCTCCGACAGTTAGGCTGAGCGTTGGCGCACCCCCACCGATATTTACCGCAACAACTTCGCTGAAATTCACCGTGAAATCGAGATTCTGTCCCGCGCGGTAACTGCCGTTCGCCGGCGGCGTGACACTCGCGATCGTCGGCGCCGTCGTATCGACCAGCACGCCCGTCGTGTTTGGCGGCGTAAACGTCAACACCGCCGCGTTGCTGTTGTTCGCATCGACAATCGTCGCGCCGTTGAGCGCCACGGGTGAAACCAGCGCGATGCCGTCGGAATCGTTGTCGCCCGCCAAGATCGTGTAGCGGAAAAGCGTTGCGGTCGTGCCAGTGCCTGAGATATACGTCGCATTTTTCGTCGTTGTTCCAATTACGATTCCAAACGAAGGCACGCCGCCGGCCACATTTACGGCGGACGTCCAATTGAGCGTGAAATCCAGATTCTGCCCCGCGCGGTAACTGCCGTTCGCGGGAGCCGTGATCGTCGCAATCGTCGGCGCGTGGACAATCGTCGTCACCGTCGGATCGCCCAGCGTCGCGGGCGTGTTCGGATCGTCGGTGAACACGGTGCCGGTGATGTTCGTCGCGGTGATCTGGCCTTGCTGCGAAACGGTCGGCGCGTTCGACGGCGTCGTCGGATTAGCGACGGTCGCGGTGAAGGTGATGGTCGTGCTCTTGCCGGGCGGCAAGTTGCCGATGTTTTCGAACAACCCCAGAATAACGGAGCCGTCTGAGGTTGCCGACGCAATCGCGCCACCGTTGAGCGACGAACTGGTGAAGTGCAACGCGCTTGTTCCGGAGGGCGCTGGGGGGAGGACATTCAAATTGACGTTTCCAAGCGTAACGCTGCCCGCGGCCAGCGGGGTGGACGAATGAAACGTCAGCGTAATCTGGATTGGATTGCTGCCGGATGACGAACCGGTGAACGAGGCCCCCGACAAGGCCGCATTGACGGTCACGCCCGAAAGCGAAAAGACCGTCCCATCCAGCGAGAGCACAATCGTCGCATCCGTGATTCCCGCGCCATTGCTCACGGACACCGGCACGCTCAACGGCGAACCCCGGGTTCCGGCCAGATTTGTGGGCACGCTGACGGTCGTTGCGGCCTGCGCCGACGAAGCGAGGCTCATTGCGGCGACGAACGCCAACGCGGCCGCGCGCCGCGAACGCCACAACAGCGAAATTCCCGCCAGCGCAACGATCAGCGCCGCCGGGCGCCAAGGAGCGGTACTCCGCTCTGGCCCGACCCCGGAGGGGTCACAGAGGGTAGCCGGGGGTTGAGCGCGAAGCGCGATACCCCCGGATTGCCCAGCGAGAATTTCTATCGACTCCAGAGGGGTCGCAGACGATTCCCGGCGCCCACGTGAATTTCTCTGCGACCCCTCCGGGGTCGAGTTCGTTCTTTCCTCCGAATCCGGGGGTATCGCTTTGCTCAACCCCCGGCTACCTTCTTTGACCCCTCCGGGGTCCGTTGCTCCGCGCTGTCCATTCTGAATTTTGAATTTTGAATTTTGAATTAAATCACCCTTCGCCGGCAAGCGCCGCTCACCTTTGGTGAGATACCCATACATAATGGAGTCGCGCGCCCGCGCATCATACTCATCCGGCAACCCCAGCGCGTGCCCCATTTCATGCATGATCGTCGTCAGCAGATCGATCCGCCCCGCCGGCGCCTTCTCCGGCGTCGTGTAGAATCGGGTGGAAGACAGAACGTTGGGGAATTGGCCCTTCTCCTCCCCCCTCCCCCCTCCCTCCTCCCCTTCGATGTACCATCCGTGCCCGCCCGCATTCGCATCCACCCGAATCACTCCATTCCCCGCCTCGCCCAAGCGCCACGGACCAAGGTTCGCGACTTCGAACTTGACCTCTTGCAAAACTGCACGTTGTGTGGCCGAAAGCCCCGTGGCCTCCCATTGTGCACGTGCGGCGAAGACCAATTTATCCAGTTGTATTTGCGTCAACGTATTCGAGTTTTCGCCACGATGCTTCGCGTTCTCAATTGCCGCCGTCCGCGCCGCTGCCGCTGCCTTTTTTTGTTCCGCACACGGGCATGGATTTGCTGCAATCTGCGGATCCAACACAGGTGTGTCGTCACCGACACTTATTGGAACGACATGTTGCGCGACAGCGTTAGCAGCTTCCACTCCACCCGGCGCGTACATCAGTGCGACCGTGTTTGGCGGCGTACCGGTCAACGTCACTGCCGGTTGACCGGCTCCGCTCTGCGTCGCTTGGGTCTTCCCGGCAAGGCCCGTGTTGTGGTTGATGATGGCCGCATTCACACTGGCGTCGCCGAACGCGTTATACAGCGCCGCCGCGGGATTGTTTGCATTGCTAACCGTTTCAATCCAAATCATGGCGCAGCCGCCGGTGCCGCCGCACGGACTGCTGTCGGACGCGACCTGCGTTGGAACGATATTGTCGTGGATTTCCGCTCTGACGTTAGAGCCTGAGCCACTAGCCTGTCCATCCGCCGCAACGTAGATGGCATATTGATTGTTGAACGACGCTCCCGTGTACTGCTGGTCCACGTCGTTGCCGGTGATCTTCACGTCGAGCGACGTCGGTCCTTGGCCGGTGTTCGAGGAGCCGAGCTCCTCCACGTCAATGCCGCGCGCATCGAATCCGCCGGCTCCGTTGTAAAGCGCGCGAATCACGTTATTGGTAATCGTGGCCGTAGCAGTCTGGCGCCCCTGCATGAACACGCGGATTCCTTCGCCGATTGCTGCGCCCGAATTGGGAACGTTGTTGGTGCCAATGTGGTTGTTGTCGCAGAACACCTTGAACGTCCCCGTCCCGACCGTCGAACCGTTTGCAAAGTTGACGGCAAGGCTATGGCTGCCGATGATAGTGGCGTTATTGGTGAAGCGATAGTACGCGGACCCATTGCCACCTGTCCCGCCGCTCTCAAAGCTCGCGGCGACATCGTTGTTCGTAAACGTGCAGTTATTGACCGTGATCGTTCCGGTGGCCGGCGCCCCAACGCCGTTGCCCATTGTTGCATTGTCGTTGTGCTGGAACTGAATCCCCTTTGAGAAATTCCCCGAGAATGTCGCGCCGTTCACCGACGCCGTCAACAGCGAAGGACTGCCATGAAGATCGACAAGAAAACCAGCGTTCTGCGTGCTGCTGCTGTAGGTGCCGTTTGTCACGGTCAAGGTCGTCATGACGGCCGTCGATGAAGGACTCGTCGTCAATTGTACATTGCTGTTGAAGTTTCCCGTCACCGTGTCGTTGACGAAACTGACTGCTCCCGTCGTATCCGTAAGCTTGATTCCGTCGCGGTTATTCGCCGCCGTGCTGTTCCCCGTCACGGAGCAACCCGTCATGCTGAATCCGTTGACGCTGGTACCGATTATGCCTTCCAGACTATTAGCCTGAACGTTCATATTGCTCAGCGACACATTTGTCGTGCTGGTGAGGCTGATGCCTGCCACCGTCTTGTTGCTGATCGTCCCGCCCGACCCCGCTGTCGTGCCGGTTCCCGTGACAGTCAGCCCGCCGCTGCTGCCCGTGGTATTCAGCACAATTCCCGAATTGCCACCCGCCGTCGTCGAATTGATGCTCTTAAACGTCAGCCCGCCCGCCCCAATCGTCGTGTTCGCCACATTCAACGCCGTCCCCGTCGTCGTCGTCAGCGCGCTGTTTGCTCCCGTCGCCGAAATCGTCCCGCCGCCCGTCGCCGTGAACGCCGTCGCCGCGCCCGTGCTGGCCGTGATCGTGCCGCTAAAATTAATTGTGGCGCCCGTATTGTTCGTCAGGCTGATGCCCGCCCCCGCGGCGTTCTCCGTCACCGAACCGCTCAGCGCAATCGTCCCGCCCGTCGCGCCGGAGATGTTCACCGAATGCTGCCCGTTGCCACCCGTAATGTTGCCGGGATACGTGATCGAACATGTCCCACCCGTCACATTGAATTCCACGCCCACCGCGCCGCTCAACGCGCCACCGGTTGCGGTGATCGAGCCGCTCGTTCCCGCGCCGATGTTGATGCCGTTCGCTCCGCCAGTGGACGTCACGGTTCCCAGCGGCAAAGTCAGCGCGTTGACTCCCGACACCGTGATCGCCGAGCCGGAGACTATGATCGTCCCGCTCGCCGCGTTCACCGCCGTTGTTCCGCTGTTTCCAGTCAGGCTCAAACCCGTCGCGCCCGCGCCCGTTGGCTGAAGATTAATCGCGCCGAGATTCACCGTCGTGTTCGCGCAATTTGTCACGGCGACCGCCAGGCCCGTGCTTGCGCCCGTGCTGCCCAGCGAACTGGTGCCGCTGAACGTGATCGAGCCGCCCGTGTGCGCGTTGACGTTCAACGTCGAAGCGGAACCGGTGTTCGACACACTCACATTCGAGAATGTCATCGAGCCGCTCGACGCGCCGAGCAGATTGATCACATTGTTGCTGCCGCTGCTCGTGATCGTGCCGGTCGTGTAATTCAGCGTCCCCACGAACGTCGCGTTGCTCGACACCGCTGAGCCGGTACTTGTGGACGCGATGTCCACGTTGGTGACGCTGCCCGTGCTGCCGATGTCGGTATTCAGAATGATTCCGCTGGTCGTCGTCGGCGACAATGTGAAGCTATTGATCACATTATTGGATGCCGGGAAGATCGCGCCGGTTCCAATCGTCGGCTTGGTGCCCGTACCCGTCGCTGGCAGCGCCACAGAATACGTTGTGGCGGTGACACCCGTCAGCGACGCGAACGTGCCCGCCGCCGCCTGGCCAATCATGCTCTGCGTATTCAACAGCGTGATCGGCCCCGTGTACGCCGTCGCGCTGTTGTAAATGAAGAACACAGCCCCGGCCGCCGGATGCAACGCCGCGCCGTCATTGGTGATGTTCGTCAAATCCTTAAACGGACTGCTGAGCGTTCCGTTGCCGGACGAGGCGACTGTGTTGTTCACAAACCACACCACCGGCCCGGTCACATTGATTAACACCTGCGCCTGCGGGTCCGGAGTCGGGAAAACGACCGAGGCGTTGTGCAACTTATAGAAGAACGCGTCCGTGCCGGTGAAGCCCGGCTTGGGCGTGTAAGTGAACGTTCCATTCGTGCGCATCAGCACGGTGCCGCCCTGCTGGCTTGAGATCGTCGAAGTGCCGTCGATTGGAGTCGATGCGGTCGGCCCCGTGGGACCGTACGTGGAAAGTGCGCCGCCGTTGAGCGTGTCGTTGTCGAGCACCGACGATGGCGTGGCCGTCAGACTTGTGTCGATGGGAATGTTGGCGGTGACCTGGTAGCGGCCGCCTTGCGTGTCAGGATCGTTCAACGCGCTGGGCAACGGCAGCGTTGTGAACGAGAACGTGTAATCGGGGGCCGGCATGGACAGCCCGCCATCCACGTCCGCGGTCTGATTGTGCAGCACCGTCACCGTATAAGAATGCCCAGGCGTTAGATTGCTCGACGGCGTCAGCGTGAACGTCGTGCCCGGATTGCCATCGGTTGGACTTTGCGCGAAAGCCACGCTCGAAGACGCCGTCGTATCCGTGAACGCAAAAGCCGCTGTCGTCGTAATTTGTTCGCTGAATGTGATCGTGACCGGAGCCTGAATGTTGGTGCCCGTCGCATTGTTTAAGGGACTGGTGCCGGTCACCGTGGGCAACACATCACAATAAATCGTGGCCGTCGCGGTGCTCGAACCGGCGATGTTCGTGATTGTGTATTTAAACGTGTCGTTCCCGGAGAATCCCGCCTTCGGCGTGAACGTGAATGCGCCGGTCGATTGCACAACGATGCTGCCGCCTTGCGCCGTCGGCGTCGCAGTGCCAATCGTCGTCTGCTCGAGGCCAGTCGTCGCGCCATAGCTGGTGATGGTCGCGCTGTTCAATGTATCGTTAGCAAGCACGCCGCTGCCGGCGGTGCGCCCAAACTGATTGCCCACCGGCGTGGCCCAAGTGACGCCGGTCGCCGGGTCCGCCACGGCCACAGGCGGCGCGAGCACCGTGATTGTCACCGTCGCAATCGAACTGCCGCCGTTGTTGCTGAGCTTGTATTTGAACGTGTCGGTGCCGATGAAATTGGGCACGGGGGCGTAGCCGAAACTCCCGTCTGAATTAAGCGAGACGCTGCCGCTTTGCGCGGTAGGCGTGTTGGCGCCGAGGGTCGTCTGCTCGTTGCCCGTGGACGCGCCGAAGCTGGCGATGGTTGCGCCATTGAGTGTGTCGTTGCCGAGCACGCCCTGCGCGGCGGCGATGGTGAGCGGAGTGTTTTTGCCGGCCAGGTAATTTGGGTCGGCGACGGCGACCGGCGGTGGCAGCGTGCAGGCGATCGTCACCGTCGCGGTGCTCGACGCGGCCACGTTCGTGATTGTGTATTTGAACGTGTCGTTGCCCGAAAAACCCGCTTTCGGCGTGAACGTGAAACTGCCGTCGGCATTCAGCACAATGCTGCCGCCTTGCGCCGTCGGCGTCGCAGTTCCAATCGTCGTTTGCTCGCTGCCGGTCGATGCGCCATAGCTGCTGAGCGTTGCGCCATTCAGCGTGTCGTTGCCCAAAACACCTGGAGCAGTTTGCACAAACTGCTGCCCCACCGGCGTCGCATACGGCGGGCTGATGCCGTCCGTTGCCGCCACGGGCGGCGCTAACACCGTGATCGTCACCGTCGCCGTCGAACTGCCGCTGCTGTTGCTGAGCTTGTATTTGAACGAATCGGCGCCAACGAAGTTGGGCGCTGGGGCGTAGCCGAAACTTCCGTTTGCATTAAGCGAGACGCTGTTGCCTTGCAAAGTGGACGCGTTGGCCCCAAGGGTGGTTTGCTCCGTGCCCGTCGACGCGCCGAAGCTGACGATCGTTGCAAAATTCACCGTGTCGTTGGCGAGCACGCCCTGCGCGGCGGCGACGGTAAGCGGAGTGCCCTTGCCGGCCTGATAATTCGGATCGTTCACCGCAATCGGCGCCGGCAGCGTCACCACGATCGACACCACGCCATCTTCATTCGAAAAAACGCCATGCACATCTTTGGCCTTGAATGTGAAACTGTCCGAACCCGAGTATCCCGCCGTCGCTGTGTACGTCACGCCCGTGCCGCTGACCGCGCCCAACGTCCCATGCTGCGGCTGAACATTGATGCTGTAAACCAGCGTCGCCGTCTCACCGACATCGGGGTCCACCGCCGCCATTGTGATCGGAAGTGCGACGCCCGCCGTCGCCGTCACTGTTTGATCGATCGTATAGGGCGAGGAGTTCAACGTCCCGGCGTTGAGCGTCGTGTTCGGATCCAGCGTCAAATTAAACGCAGTGCCGGTCTTCGTGACCGTATCGATGTTGCTGACTTTCACCGTGTAATTAATCGTCCCGCCCGGCATCAGGGAACTGGGTGAAGCCGCCAGTGTTGCGGTGAGCTTCGGGTCGAGCGCGAATACCCACACCGCGCCTTGCGCACTGTTATCGAGGTATCCTCCAACAACCGCCGTCGTGCCGTCGCGCGAAAGCGCCGTGCCATTAAAAAAGCCTAGATTCGCGCCTCCAATACTTCCCGTTCCAACAAGTTTAGCACCCTGCTGCGTCCACACGCCGCCACTGCGGGCAAATACCCACGCTGCACCGGCACTGGAATTATCGCCAGGCCCCCCGATGAAAGCCGTGTTCCCATCGGCCGAAAGGGAAACGCTGTACCCTTGATTCGAGTTGCCCACATTTCCTGTGCCGACCAGCTTGGCCCCCTGTTGTGTCCACACGCCAGCACTACGCGTAAAAACCCAGCTTGCGCCGACGTCGCTACCGACCCCACCAGAGTAACTGCCAATCAACGCCGTGTTCCCGTCAGACGAAAGCGAAACACCTATGCCTTGCCCCGGCGAGGGACTAAAAAATCCGGTGCCGACGAGCTTTGCGCCCTGTTGCGTCCACGTTCCGCCGTTGCGAGTAAACACCCACGCTGCGCCGATGGTGTTATTATCCGCATATCCGCCGATTAAGGCCGTATTACCGTCGGACGAAAGCGAAACACTGCTCCCCTGTCTTGAAAACCCCACGCCTCCTGTCCCCAATAGCATTGCACCCTGCTGCGTCCACACGCCGCCGGTGCGCGTAAAGACCCATGATGCACCGTTATCGCCGTTATTGCCATAACCGCCGATCAAGGCAGTATTCCCGTCGTCAGAAATTGAAACACTGTACCCTTGCTGCGAAGCTCCGGTGCTTCCCGTACCGACCAGCTTAGCGCCCTGTTGAGTCCACACCCCGCCGCTCCGCGTAAAAACCCAGGTCGCCCCGACTGAGACGTTGTCGCTAGAGCCGCCAATTAGAGCAGTATTGCCGTCTCCAGAGAGTGCAACCGAAAGGCCTTGCAGCGCTGCCCCCACATTTCCAGTGCCCACCAGTTTTTGCTGCTGCGTCCACACGCCGCCGCTCCGCGTGAATACCCACGCCGCTCCGACATTGCTATTGTCGGATGCTCCGCCCTCGATCAGCGTAGTGCCATCCGCCGATATGGCCACGCCTCGTCCCTGAAACGCCGTGCCCACATTCCCCGTCCCCACCAGCTTCGCCCCTTGCTGCGCGTAAGCCGCGTGAACTGTCCGCGAAATGCACAGCGCCGCCAGCAGTAGCGCAGGCACGATTGCCCCGCTTCGGGCAAACATCATCCAAGGTCTCCGCGTGGAATTTGACAGCATGTTCCCATCCTTTAAATTAAATAATGTGTAGTTGAGCCCGTGCGGCCGTTCGATTTAGTGAATGCAATCGGCGAATTCGTTCACGGAATATAGTGGAATTCAGACGCAAGGCAATCACTTGCCCAAAAATTCAATGGCAAGCTGTTATTATATTGAAACACGCGCGCGATTTCGAGATTTCGGACTCAAAAACGGCCGCCATCCGCGGCCGCTTGCGGCGCCTCTTTTTGCAGCTGAAAAAACACGCGCATCGCCGGATCGCCAAAAATCTGCTCCGTCCGGCTCAAGTCTTCATAAAACTCGGATTGGCTTCTCATCGCATAGGCCCATTGCTGAGCTTTTAACAGCGCCGTTCCCCACCGCTGATTGTCTGCGTTTGCGTTGCAGATTAGTTCGCGCATAAACGTGACGCCGAAATCCGAATTCATGTACGTTGAACTTCCGATGCTTGCGCAAATTCCGCCTTGCGGCTGAACCAGCGCCTGAATGGCGATGCTTCGGAATCCGTCTTCGTCCTTGGCCATCCAGTTTGCGTTGCAGGTCGATTGCAGGAATACAACGTTTCCCGTCCAGGCCTGCACCGAATCCGTATCCAGGATTCGCGGCGCCTCGTTGCCCAAGCGCACTGAGTTTCCGTGGCCAACATAGAGAATCCAATCCGCGCCGCCACAGGCCGCCGCAGTCAGGTTCGCATTAATCTCCGGCGACGTTTGCGCCGTCACGCCCAGATAATTCGCCTGCCAATTCATCGCGGGAAAGGCCTGGCTCAACCCATCCGCCTGCGCCGGGAAATCCGCCGTGGTCGGGTCGGCACGATCCGCCGCCGCGTGAATCCGCGCGCCGGACTGCGGCGCGCCGCGATACGCCAGAATCCGCTGCACCGCCATGTTCAATTCCGATTCATCGTTGACCGGCAAGCGTCCGACCGCTATTTCAGGAAAGCCGAGCCCCAAATCGCCGAACGCGGAATCCGACGTGGCCTGCGACCAGAACGTCGTCGACACCAAAAACGTCGGGCACAGCGGCTCGACGTTGTTGCCGCTGAAATTCAAATAATCGTAAGTCGTCCGGCCCAGCAGCAACAGATATTGAGGCCGCGATGAGCGGACCGCATTTTGGATCGCGTTCGGACCGTATCGCCCGTACCCGTAATAATCGAAAAGCTGCTCCTGATCGACGAACTGCGCGCGCAAGCCTTCTTTCGAACGAGCGGCCAGCATTGGCTGAACGGCCGCGCCGAATTGCGCCGGTCCCGTCGCGAGGTAAGCACACGCCTTCACCGCTTTGATTTGCCGTTTCACAATCGACAGCGGCTGAAGTTCCTGCCCGACGGGGACGACCAAAAATCGCCCGCTGCCTCCGCCGCTTGCGCTGAAGCGCAGCCGCAACGTGCCGTCCGCCTGCGGCTGTGTCTCCGTGGCAACCAGCGACGCGCGATCCGGGAATCGAGCGTCCACAACCCACGCGCCACCGGCCGGCACGTGGCTGATTTCAAAAAGCTGATTCGACGCATTCTGCGCGATCAGCTCCAGTGCATGCGAGCCGTCAAGCGCTTTCGTGTACGAAATGCTGATCGAATGCAGCAGCGCAAGCTGCGCGGAATTCGCGCCGTCATCCAGCGTGATGAGGCTGACGGTGTTGCTCCCGTCATTCAATACTCCGGCTGGAATGACACAGGCAGCTTGCAGCATTTGGCCGCCGCCGTTCCACACGCTCTGGCCCAGCGGCGTTCCATTCAGTGCGACATTTAGCGTATGTCCGCCCTCCGTCAAGCTCCAGAGATTCAATGTCAACGCTGCCGTGCCGCCCGCGGGAAGCGCTGTTTCCACCGAAAAATCCTGCGCCGTCCCGCCGCTAAGATATTGGCTCGAAAACCACGGCGGATAATTCAGCGGGCGCAGCGCATAATCGAAGTAGACATCGTGGAATTCGCGCGTGAACGTCGCGGAGGTGGTGACACTCGCCGCAAGCGTGCCGCCAAATAACCCGGATGCATTCGCGGCGTTTCCGGCAAGCGTTTCCGCCCCTGTCTTGCGCAGAAACAGCGCGTCTTTGTTCGTGTAGTCGTCGTTGTAACCCGGACCATAAACGAGCATTCCGCCAGGCAGAACCGCGAGCGCGGCCACGACGCGCCCTTCACGTTGAATCGCCAGATGTCGCACGTCGTAGTCAACCGGCAGCATCGTTTGCGGAATGAAGTACACGCCCGGAGCCGCGTAAAGCATTTTCGCAGCTTCGTAACTGGATGATGAAACAGAACCGCTGCCCGAAAACCAGCGCGCCGCGGCATTGCAGCACACGGATACCGCTGTATGTGTTTCGCAAAGCAAAGCGCCGCCGCTCTCGTTTTCATCTCTCCCCTCGGAGGAGAGGAGGCCGCCGTTCTCCCCTCTCCCCTTGGGGGAGGGGGGCCGGGGCTGAGGGGTCGCTGCGCTTGCGAACATGGCGAATTGAGCGCGCGACGCATCGCTTCGGCTTCGCGCGTCTCGCGCGTAGACACTCATGCTCAACGCCGCAAGATTCTCCCGCGATACAGGCTCAGCCGTTTCAACTAACGGATCGAGTTCCACCGGCCCGACTCGACGCGGATACGTCTCGCAATCTCCGCCGATACTCACGCATTCCAACTTGTACTCGTAAATCCCCGGCTCGCACCAATCGCAGTACGAGTAGTTTTTCAGATCCGGCGCACTGATGCGGCCCGGAATGAGCGACGAATTCACTCGCGTCCAGCCTCTTACTGAGGTGCGCGGCTCTGGTTGGCCGCTTACTGAGGTGCGCGGCGCTTGAACCGCGCGCCGGAACAGGTTGAAGCCCGCGTTTTGAAATTCGGAGACGGCGCTCCACGACAGCAAAATTCCAGCGCCTTCTGTTTTCGCCGCGAAATCTTCAAGCGTCACCGGCGTGACCGCGCCCGTGAGTTTGATCGTCACGGCATTCGCTGAATATTGAACGTTCACCGGCGACGCGCCCGACACGACGACGCCGTTGAGCTTGATTGTCGAAAAAGTTCCCGCGATCGGACTGGCCGAACTGAGCACGGTATACGTGTTGGCGCTGGCTGTCCCCGGCGGAACGCCCAGCGACAGCGCGCCGCCGAGCGTACACGCCGGTCCAGTCACGATCAGACTCTGAGTGCTATTCGCGCTCACCGCATTCAGCGCGATCTTCAGCGTCCCGCCGCCGCTCATGTCCAAACCCAGCACAGTAAGCGCCTCGCCGCTCGCGGGCACCGCGCTTCCGGACGACGCCGCGCCGGGCCAAACGACGCCCGTCGATGTCGTTTGAACGAGCCGATTGACTGAGCCCCCCGTGCCGCGAATCGCCGCGCCGGAGCCGACCGTCACGGGCGTGCCCAGTTCGATTGCCGCATTCACCATCAGCGTGTACGCGCCCGATTGCGGAGCGTTGAAGGTGATCGACGCTGGATTGACACTCGACGAAATAGTCAGCGTGCCGGAAGTGTCGGTCCCTTTGCCGATCACCACATTGCCCACGTCCGTCCAATTTCCCAAATCCCACCCGCCCGCGCCAATGGCCCACGTACCGTCGCCGCCGTTCCAGGTAAATGTCGAGGCCGGCGGCGGCAGCAGGACCTTCGTGACTTGGCCAGAGTAGGAATCGCATCCGAAGTAAGCGTAATGGCTCCCCGGTATCGTCGGGTCGCCGCGTGTCGGATCGATCACCGACGATTGGTGAAAGATTTCGCCGTATTCGATATCCTCGTCGCTTACGCGTGGCGAGTATTGCTCGCCATCGTTGGGTCCGTTCGGCTCGCCCAATGCGTGAGTGCCGCCGGCCAATTGCAGCATTCCCGTTTCGACGGGCGCAGCGTTTCCCGCGCCCAGGTTGATTTGAAAGATTTTGGCCGGATAAGTGTGATCGCAGCCGAAATAAGCGTTTCCCGATGTCACGTCTATGACGCCCGTGCTGATTTCGCGCTCCTGCGCGTCGGGGCCGTTTAACGCGCCGGTGCCGGCGCTCAGCGTCGCCAATCCAATCAAGCTTGGCGGAGCATTGCCGGCGCCCAGCGAAATCTTGTACACGTTGGGAATGGTTGAATTTCCCGCCGCTGGAAAATAGGTACCGCAATAGCCATAGCCGTGCGCCACGTCGATGACCATCGCTCCCATTCCATACGGCTGGCTGTCCAATTGCACGGAACCAATGCGCACGGGTGTGCTGCTTCCCGCGCCCAGCGCCACCTTGACCACCGACGGGTTTGCGGTGGCGGCAGCCGGACCGCAGAAGTAGAGGTAACCATTTTTTGTATCGATGGCCCCTCGTCGAAAGTTGTTCTCGCCGGCGTTCAGCGGCAGCGACGCGACTGGTTGGAACGTGGCGACTGAAACTTTCGAAATGATGCATGGCGTTGCAGTCAACAGAAAATAAAGGTAGTGATTCGCCGGGTTCGGATCGGACGTATCGATCACGCCTCCAAAGATGCTGTTGCTCATCGTGAGCGTATCCACTATGGCCGGCGCAGCGTCACCGGCGCCAAGTGAAAACCGCGTGACAACGCTGCCCGCGCAAAAATAACAATATCCCGCCGCCGGATCGACCAGCCCCACCAATTGCGAGTTGCCCGCCACGCTGGCCACGGTCAGCGGCTGCGCGCCTTTGATATTGATTTTGTTCATAAAATGCTTGCCGCCAAAATAGGCGTAGCCATTGACCGGATCGATCGCAGCGGAATACAAGCCACCGTTTGTAGAATCGGTCATGGTCACTTTATTGACGCGCACCATGCCGTTGGGTGGCTGAAACGCGAATGCCGCGCGCGGCATCAGCGCAGCGAAAACGATGACGGATAATACGGATAGCCTCAGGTGTGTCATAAGCCGGCTCCTCTGCGTCCGCCTATATAAGGTGGAGCAGCCGCCGAATGGCATTAATAATCTTCAAGATTCGCAGCGCAATTCTGCACATGCGCAATGCATATATACTTTATTTCTTGCTTTCCAGTCGATCAAACAGCTCATACCGCGCGCGCACTTTTTCCGGCTCCGCGCTCGTGTTCACGTCGATGATCTGCCGCTGGCCAGATTCGAATTTGGGCCACGCGGGCACGTTCGCCCCATTGGGATTTCCGGTTTTGATGAAATTGGCGAAATACGACTGCATCGTGAACGAAACTTTGTAATCTTCGGTCGTCCACGCGTAGACTTTGTTGTAGCCAAGATTGCCCATCGCGTATTCGATTTCGCAGGCGTGGACGGCGCCGCGCGGCGGTTTTTTGGGGATGAGTTTTTCGTTTTGCGGAATACGGATGAT